>NZ_BAGN01000385.1 GCF_000308835.1 Nocardia vinacea NBRC 16497
GGCCAGGCGGCGGGTGCTTGTTCGGCGATCGATCGGCGTAGCGGGTCCGATGTCGCTGTCGGGTCGGGGTTGAGCAGCCTCCAACTGAGTCAGCGTGTATTCGACCCTTTCGGGTTCGAAAACCTCTGCGAGCCAGTGTCGATGGGGTCGATGAGGCGTGTCTCCTTTCAAGAAGACATTGATGGGTGTTCGAGACTGTTGGCCATGGCATATCTCGTGACGATCACCGTCGCGGCGCGCCGCGCACTGCGGCGCTTGGGCACAAGGGGACCGATCAACGGACGTCACGCAGTTGCCGACGGGAGGTGTCGTCGAGTTCGTCCTCGTACCGCTCGTATTGGCGTTGCCAGCCGCTGACAACGGCCTCGCCGACTATCCCACGGCCCCGCGCTCGCTCGCGCTGCCCGATTGGGCGGCACTGACCAGGCTGGCGGACGCGCTGGTCGCCGCGTCAAGGGACAACTACCAGGGGTGGGGTGATGTCGTCGTCTTCGCAGCCTGCACCGCGACTCGGATCGGGGAAGTCTCCGGATGCCGTGTCCGCGACATCGACACCGACCAATGGATTTGGCGATTGCGCCGCCAGACCTCACCCGGGCCGGGCGGGCTGAAGGACAAGGGAACGAAAGGCAAACGCTCCCGCAGGATTCCGATCATCGAGGACATTCGCCCCTTAGTGCTCCAACGGATTCAGGCCGCCAACCGGGATCCCGACGCACGACTTTTCGTCGGCCCCGCGGCATAGTGCTGGCGGGTTCGTGTGACGACCTTCAACTCGTGATGGTTGACCACCAGGGGTGCCGGGCTGGTTGCTTGGGCGGTAGCCCGGACGGCCATGGCCGCAGCAAGGTCACGGCGGGCCGCCGAGACATCCTTCTCGACGGCTTGGCCGAGGTTCTGCCAGAGATGGAATCGGTCCGCGACCTGCAGTGCGTCCGGAGCCCCCTGCCGGGTGCCCTCGGCATAGCCGCCGGCTCGGTCTCGGCAGATGATGTGCGGTCGCGCCTGTTCGCGCAGCCAGGTGGCCAGGGCATCACCATCACGGCCTTCGAGCAGATCGACCGACTTACCAGCAACAGCCGGGACCGGAGAACAACACGCCGAACCACGGCATCACGAAGAGTGCGACAGAGCCAAGGTCAGGGATGGTCAAGTTGCCAATCGGCCGATCTACGCTGCGGTCGGGGTCACCGTGACCCGTTCCTCGATTTCGCCATCGAGATACGCCGGGTGATCTGCTCCACCACTTCTCCCTGCACAAGCGAGCCGAGGTCCAGGACTGGGGTTCGGCCGACGACGTGGAACTGGTGTTCTTTGCGACCACCCACTCGTCAAGCGCGCGGCGCCCCAAAATCAAGTAATGGTCAAGTAGTGCCCGCCGAATTGTGGGTGCCAAGATCGTCATGTCACGATAACGGCATGTCTTGCGCCGACTGCTACATCACTCCAATTTGAAGTGTCGGCGCAAGGCGAGATCCGGTTATCACCGCCGATTCGGACCTGCCTTCGCTATGAACGCCTGCGGATTGAACCATTAACTCCGGGGGGCTTCCATAGTAGACACACACCTGTCAGGAATGTAAAGATGACTGAATTTGCGAGCCCTGGTTCCCTGTTGGCTTACCTGGGTGTAGGTATCTCGCTGTATGGTGCTATCACCTATATAATAGGGATGCTTAACGATGGTACGCAGCCCAGAATTGCGTCCTGGGCGTCCTGGCTGACCGCCAACACCGTTTTCGCCGTCAAGGGCGCATATCTGGCTGCCGGGATCAATGCCATCGCGGCCTTCGTGAATGCGACGATTATCACGGTCGGCGCAAGGCGTTGGACAAATCTACGCCCAGAAGACCGGCAGAGTCACAACGTATCTGTCCGACCGCGGTTCAGGGATCAACACGGTGGCCAAAGTATTTGAGGAGGAATCGATGAATCGCATTCCGCAGGCGGTCTTCGGCGTCAGACGTATTGCTCGTTCGCTGCGTTTCTCGTAGCACGATACAACGCGTTGGACAGCAGCCTGCCGAGGGGCCGTAAACGCCGCCGTCCAAGATGCGGAGGGCGCCCCGAAGATTGTCGGCCTCATCCGCCGCCAGAAGCAGTAGTTGCTTTATGGCATCGATCCAATGTCAATATATTGTCACGGCTGGGAATCCATTCGATCATGCGGATCGGACTATGCCGTAGGACGACTGATGAAGGACGAGGTTCCATGCGGTTGCCGGAATTCCACTATCGAACCGCCGCCGAGCCGCATCCGAGGGCCGACGATCTCACTTCGAATTCGGTGCTGTGGGCCGAAGGGTTTCAACTGATCACAGATGAAGTCGTTCGCCGGAAAGTTGTCGCCGCACAATTCGGGGCATTCGGCGGGTTGACGCATGGTCCGCAAACCCCTTCGATAACCATGCAGCTCATATCAGATTTTTTCCATTGGTTATGGCTCATCGATGACATCATCATCGACAAGGCCGAAGGCGGACCTGAGATCGTCACCCCGATCGTAGAACACTTCGTAGCCGTGGCACGCTGTGCGAGGACTCCTGCCAGCGGCCCGGAACTGGCATACATCGACCTGGTACGTCGGCTGGAAGCGGAGCACGGAAGACGATCCGGTGCTCGATTCGAGCAGGCGACCATCAGATTTCTGGAAGCGTTGCCGGTGCAGAGCGCGATGCGTGCGAGCGGATCTGTTCCGGAAACCGAGCAGTACGAGGTTCTGCGCCGCGGAATATCCGGAGTGCCGATGGCGCTGACATTCGTGGAGTGCAGCTCGCGCAGATACGTATCGGACGAGGAATGGTATCGGGCCGACGTCCAACGTCTCCTCGAACTGGCAAACGATATTATTTCGTGGGTCAACGATATCTTCAGTCTGCCGATGGAACTCGAAGAGCAATTGGTATTCTGGAATTATCCGTTGATGCTGCAAGCTCGAGGCATGAGCATGTCAGCGGCGGTCACCGAAACCGGCAAACGCGCCCAACGAGCCTACGATGATTTCTGGCTGCTCGCGGAGGAAATAATTCCGGAACTCAGCCCTGCCTGCCAAGCGCTGATCCGCGGGGTGGATAGATGGATGGCTGGAAGCTATGAATGGCACCGCGTGACACCCAGATACTGGCACGCGTGGGAACATTTCACGCTCACCTGATATAGGAATTGGCATCATGACGCTACGTGCGGACCCACAGACAACTACTGATCAGCGCATGATTCCGTGCGCGCCCGCGGGACTGCCACTCTTCGGTCACGCACTGCCGGTATTGCGTGATCCATTCACGTTTCTGAATTCGCTGGCAGCCTTGGACAACGGATTGGTGCAGGTCCGCCTCGGCCCCCTGGCAGTGGTCGTCGTCTGCGATCCGGACCTCAGCAATCAGGTTCTGCGTGACGATCGCACCTTCGACAAAGGCGGACCGCTGTTCATCAGTGGTCGACGGGTAATCGGCAATAATCTGGTTACCTGTCCGCACGGCCAGCATCGCCGGCAGCGGCGCTTGGTGCAACCAACTTTTCACCGCCATCGGCTGCCGAGCTACGCACAGGCCATGTCCGATCAGGTCGAGGCCGTGGTCGGCAGGTGGACCGACGGACAAATTCTCGATGTTCCGGTGGAGATGTCGGAGATCACCACGCGAGTCGTCATGAAGACGCTGTTCTCCGGAGAACTCGGTCCGACCGACATGCAGCTGGCTCTGCACGCCGTCCCGATCATCGCCGACGGAATTCTGGCGCGAACGGTCAGGCCGGCCGTACTGGACCGGGTGCCGACGCCCGGCAACCGGCGCTACCGCAAAGCGGGCGCCAACCTGCGCGCGATGCTCGATACCTATGTCGCGAAGCGCCGTGCGGAAGAGGGTGTCGAACACGGTGACCTGCTGTCCACCCTGGTGACCACCCGGGACACCGACGGCCGGGGATTGAGCGACGCCGAAATCAGCGACCAGGTCGTGATTTTCTTCATCGCTGGCTCCGAGACGACAGCAAACGCCGTGGCGTGGGCTCTGTACTTTCTGGCCGACCATCCCGACATCGAAGAGCGCCTGCACGCCGAGGTCGACCGTGTCCTGCCAGATGGTGGCACCGCGTCTCTGGACCGGCTGCCCGAGCTGACGTTCACGGGGCAGATCATTGCCGAGGTTCTCCGCTTGTACCCGCCGGTATGGATGCTCACCCGTACCGTCACCGCCGACACCGAGCTCGGCGGATATTCGCTTTCGCGCGGAACCACCGTCATCTACAGCCCATACCTCATCCACCATCGCAGTGACCAATACCAAAACCCGGAACTTTTCGACCCCGACCGATGGAGCGACGATCAGACGCCGATTCGACGAGAGGCCTATATCCCCTTCGGCGCAGGCGCGCGCAAATGCATCGGCGACACCTTCGGCCTCACCGAAGCCACTCTCGCGCTGGCGACAATCGCTGCTCGTTGGCGACTGCGTCCTATCCCCGGCATAGACCCGCGTCCGGTGATAGGCACTGTGCTGCGCGCCCGGGATCTCCGCATGCGGCTCATCGTCCGCCATTGAATACATACGGTGCACTGTCGGTGACAATTTCCTCGGCGACCGATCACAGTCGGGCCGGCACGGTGCTGGCTCGGGCTCGGGATGCGTGCGAGCCGGTGCTGCGAGAGACAGTGGGGGCGCTGCCTGAGCCCTTGCGCCGGATGGCTGGCTACCACTTCGGGTGGTGGGATGCCGATGGAATGGCGGCCCGCGCTGACTCCGGTAAGTCGTTCCGGGCAGCCTTGGTGATCGGCGCGGCCGAAGCGTGCGGCCTACGCCTCCGCGGTGCTGTGCATGTGGCTGCCGCAGTCGAGTTGGTGCACAACTTTTCCTTGATCCACGACGATGTCATGGATGCCGACCCCACCAGGCGGGGACGACCGACCGTGTGGAAGGTCTGGGGAATTGCCGACGCGATCCTGCTCGGTGAGACCCTGCACGCCCTGGCGATGCCGGTGCTGATATCCACGCTGCCGAAGGTGATGGCGGGTGCGGCGGTCACTCGGTTGGCCGACGCCGTGGTCGAAATGTGTGCGGGCCAACACGAGGACACCGCATTCGAAACCCGCAAACAGGTAAGCGTCGAAGACTATGCGCGGATGGCCACCGGTAAGACCGCGGCACTGATGGGCGTTGCCTGTGCGCTGGGTGCCCTTCGCGCCGGCGCGGATACGCAGACCGTATCGGCGATGGACACCTTCGGCCGCGAACTCGGATTGGCTTTCCAATTCGCGGACGACCTGATCGGAATCTGGGGCGACCCCACCGTCACGGGCAAACCCGTCGGCAATGACCTGGCCCGGCGCAAGCGTTCCCTGCCCGTGGTGTCCGCGCTGGCATCGGAATGCGATGCGGCTGTCGAGTTGGCGGCACTCTACGCATCCGAAACACCAATGACCACAGCCGATGTCATTCGGGCCACAAGCTTGGTCGAGGCCGCCGGGGGCAGACGATATGCGCAACAACAGGCCGAGCGCAGGGCGTTGGTCGCGATCGAGACGCTACATGGACGATCGGACGTCGAGGACTTGGTCGCGTTGGCCAGCACTGTGGCGCATCGGAACCGGTGATGATCTTGCCCGATTCCTGGATGACTGGTGGCGTGGTGGGTCGATCGATGTCCGAACAGCCCTATCCGCGTCCAGCGTATGGCGGCACGTTCTCGGCCTGGGTCAGCGATGAGCTTCCTGTTCTTGGCTCGCGTGTCGTCCAAGGCACGCTGACTGCCTCTGCCTTCACCGGTCTGGCGAACCAGGCACTTGCCCACCTGCCGTCGGCGGCTACCAACGATCCATGCGAGGCGCGGCGACTGATCGTCGAGTTGGGGATTGTCGGTTCCTCGGTTACCAGCTACAGCCAGCGGGAGAACCTCGAGCTGGCCGACCGCGACCCTGGACGTGGCTTGGAACTACTGCGCGTCGGCGAATGGGGAACACCGTTTCGGGCCTATTTCAGCACCCTTGTCGCCCATTCGGGTACGGGACATCCGGACCGAGATGCTTATGCGTCTCTCATCCGGTGGAACGCGCCGGAAATGAGTGCATACCGGGGCAGCAGCCGCATCTGCACGCTACCCAGCGTCTTCGACGACGGTCGTATTCGCACCTATACCACCGAGATCGGCGAAACGTTGATCATCGAGCTGTTCAAGCGATGCGAAACCCTCGAGTTGGCCGCAAACCAAGCCCTGCAACCGATCTGGGCCGGTGGGGCATCCACGATGAGTAGCGATGAGCTCGCCGAGCGATTCGCTACGGCTCGACTGATGCTGGCCGGTGTTCGGCGGCTGTTGCTGGAATTCCATCGAGGCGACGAGCGTGGGACATTGTCGGTGGCTCACTTCATCGATGTCTTTCGCCAGTACGCGGTGCATTGGGATCACGATGATGTCCCGCCCAGCGGCCCGCAGGACATTCAATTCATCATGCGCGACCTGATGACCGGAATCGACCTGCCCGGCTATACCCGCCACGTCCAGCGGATCCACGCCGGATTGCTGGCGGACGAGCGACAACTGGTCACCGACGCGGCCGCACGACCCTCACTACCCAAGGTCTTGCTGGACGAGGCCGGGCTGTCCACCGTCGACGTGGCCACTGCGTCCGACTCCGAGTTGGCAAACAAGCTGCGTCGGTATCCGGCCCTCGGTGAGTGCTACCTGCTACTGGAGCTCAACGCGCGGCTGTCGGCTGCACACCTGATGGTGGCGAAGAAGTACCTTTACAAGCCCAACCGACAACGAGACGAGGACGCAGCGGCGGTCGCTGTCCCCGTCCCGAACGACAGAGGTATTACCGAGTTGACCGAGTCCGCGCTGGATGTTCTCAACCGGGTACGCCGTCGACATGTCATGGCCGGGATCGGCCGGTGGCGGGCCGCCGAAATCGCTGTGCTCTGCGGGGCGACCCTCCAGCGCGACATCTCGATGGCCGACGCCCTTGCGTTATTCGTGCCGAGGCCATGAAACCGCCGTCAACGTCGGGCCCCGATTCCCCCCGGGGCTCGACCGCGTAACACCGCGACGCGTGAAGTCGAGCAATCCATCCGACCTGTACGTCGCCTGGTGACGCCTGATCCAGCCGTCGAGCCCTGGCTGAAGACGTGTGATTCTCGTCTTGCGGGCGAGCCGGAATGCGAGCCGGAACATGACTCTTCATTCTTACTGGGTGCGGCAGTCACGGCGGACGCGTATCGGCTGGCGCGCGCCCATGCCGCCTCGCATGGGGTGGCGTATCGCGAATGTGATTGCGGCGCTGCTGGTTTCTCGGGGCGCTCGTCATCACCGCACCGTTCGTACCGGACGGGCTCTAGCCTAGGATGCTGCCCGCGCTCATGCCACTCGCGATGGTGATCGACTCACCGTAGAAATGGCGGCAGGATTCGCCGACCAAGAGCACGTTGGTATGGGGAAACCTCTTGCGGCACAATGAGATTGTCATTCGTCGATGGCGGCGAACATCGTCTGCGCCTCCTCGACGGGCTTCACCGTACCGGGACCGGCTCTACGGCAAGAACATACCGGTGTTGCTGGACAATGCGGTCGGCGCGGATCAGGTGCTTCTGTTGTTGCCCGCCGGGCCGACAAACCTGGTGCTGATAGCCAGCAGGCGGTCGACGGCGCCCGCCCAGACCTTCCCGCTGGATGTGTTCAGCTCCACCGAGCGTTCGAGCTGATCGAACGCGTTATCGAAACGCGAAGGGGTGCAGAGGAACTGGAAATTTGTCGGTTGCGTGCGGTGTTCGACCAGCCCTGCCTGGTGCCGCAATCAGAAGAGCGGCGCCGGTTCCGATTTGATCGGGCTGCGTACCGGCGACGACCTCACCGGAGACTACGTGCGCCAACCCGTCCACGAAGAGGACACTGAACAGGCGAGGCATGAGGCCCTCTGTCGGCTTCTCCCACCTGTCGTGGATGAACTCGCCTGACCGATCAGGCGGTGAAACCGAGGCGGCGGCGGGTTTTCCGGTGCCATGCCAATTCGGATGCATTCAGTGTCATCGCAAGCCCATGCCTATCCTGCTCGTAGCATCTTCGCCCCGGCCTTTGCCGGGGATGGATCCGGGACCCAGCGGTAGCCGTACCCACGGACATTCGTGATCAGTCCGGGGCGGTTCAACTTGGCACGTAGAGCGGCCATATGCACATACAGCGTCCGTGACACCCCTACGAACGCGTCGCCCCAGACGCAGTCCATCAATTGCTGACGGCTGACCGCGACACCGGGCCGCTCGATCAGGACCCGCAACAGCTCGAACTCGAGCCGTGTCAGCGTAACCATCTGCCCAGCCACTTCGACCTGCCGTGCCGCCAGATCCACGCGAACGTCTCCGGCGACGATCAGCGCACTCGATGTGGACTGCCGATGGTCGGCGCGTCGTGTGACCGCTTCCAGCCTGGCCGCCAGTTCCTCGACGCGCGCGGGTTTCGCTACATAGTCGTCGGCTCCGTTGCGCAGCCCGAGCACGATCGTGCGCTCGTCGGTTCGCGCGGCGAGGATCACGACCGGCACCGAGCTGACTTCACGCAGCTTCCGTACCACCAGCAGCCCATCCATATCCGGTAGGCAGAGGTCGAGTAGGACCGCGTCATAGCCGCGGTGTTTCAGCAGTAGGTCGGCCCCTCGACGCTTGCGATCCACCTCGTGGCCCTGGAGCTCGAGTGCCTTCGCCACGGCACCGCTGTCGTCGTCATCGTCGATCATGATCAGCCGCATATATCTCACCTTCCTGACCGTCATCTCGATGACCAGCAGGTCTGCGAATGATTTCCGCGGGGCCACTGGGTACGCAAAATGATTCCCGGCGCCGGGGTCGGGAAAAAGGACCGAATGTGCCGAAATGCGCTCCGAATGTGCCAATCTCGCTGGAAGTCGGGCGGGCGTGCACAGGCGCCGGAATGGCTACAGGTGGGTGGGGTGATGGGCCGAACACAATGCCCGTCCGAGTGAGACCTGATCGGCGCCGACCGCGGCGGTGTTTCGATTGTCACACTTAGGAATACGGACCGAACGCGCCGATGTAAGCTTCCAACGCGCCATTTTTTCCAATCAGGATTGCGTGTATATGGATGCGGTGGATTCGATCCTGATGCCCAGACTCGCCCTCGACAACGTAGGGCTGTCCGAGCAGGTGCGCCAGCGGCTTGCGCATGAGGCCGACGTGCCCGGTTGGATGCTGGCCGGCAGCGCGGCTGCCGTGCCCAGCGACCGCAGCCGGCGGGTGTGGGAACTCGTCGAGCACGAGTTGAACGACCCTCATGTCGCACTGCGTGTCGGGCTGACCCACAACCCGCTGTGTCTGGGCCTGCACGCCTATCTATTCATGACAGCGCCCACGCTGGGCGAAGGGTTCGCGACGACCGGTGCACACCTCAATACCCTTACCACCAACTTCGCCTTCGCCCTTGCCGAGGAGACTGTAGAGGAAATGACATTCGATATGGTGTCGCTCGGCGGTGAAGGACGTGGCCGAGACTTGACGATACAAGTCGGACTGGCGGGGTTGCCCGAACGCGCACGGCGCGCAACCGGCAGGGCGGTCAATCCGGTGCGGGTCCGTCTTCAACAGAAAGCGCCTCGGCGGCAGGCCGATTTCGTCGAGGCGTTCGGTACCAGCCAGGTCGATTTCGGTGCTCCGACAGACCAACTCACCTTCCGCACCGCGGATCTGGCACTGCCGCTTGTAACCGCCGACCCCATGCTGGCGGACATACTGCTTCGGTACGCGCAGACTTTGCCGACAGCGCCGCCACCGCCCACGTCGTGGTCGGACCAACTGCACCATCAATTGCTGAAGATGCTCGGCGACGGCCCTATCACCCTGGACCACGCTGCACGGAGAATGGCCACGAGCCGGCGCAGCCTGCAGCGACGACTCGCCGAGGAGGGAACTACCTGGCGGCGTGAACTCGATCGTGCCCGCTGTGCGCGAGTGGAGGACCCGAACCTGCAACTTCTGATGAGCAGGATCGAAATAGCCCGCCAAGTCGGTTATTCCGATGCCAGGGCATTCCGGCGCGCCCAGCGGCGCTGGGCGGCCGAGGACCGACAGAAGTAAGAAAAGCTAGAGAATGGATGCGGAAGACTTAGTCCTGGTGCCCAGGATTGCCCTTGACAACGCGGGGCTGACGGAAGCGGTACGCCACCGGCTTGCTCGTGCGGCCGACATACCCGATTGGATGTTGTCCAACAGCCGGGCGGCGGTACCGAGTGACCGCAGCCTGCGGGTGTGGGAACTTGTCGAGCATGAGCTGAACGACCCGCATGTCGCACTGCGGGTTGGGCGAACCCACGATCCCCGGGGCCTGGGCCTCACCGGTTATCTGTTCATGACGGCGCCCACGGTAGCCGAAGGGTTCGCTCGACAAGGTGCGTACCTCAATACCCTCACCACCTACTTCACTTTCGCCCTTGCCGAGGAGACCGAAGAGGAACTGACTTTCGACATCGGGTCACTGCGCGGTGAGGGACGTGGCCGAGATCTGACGATACAGGTCGGACTTGTAGGTTTGGCTGCCCGCGCTGCGCGGGCAACCGGTACGGCGGTCGATCCGGTTCGGGTCCGTTTGCGGCAGACCGCGCCGCGACGGCACGACCGCTTTATCGAGGCGTTCGGTACCAGCCGGGTCGATTTCGGTGCTCCGACAGACCAAATCACCTTCCGCACCGCCGATTTGGCGCTGCCACTGGCAACTTCCGACCCCGTGCTTGCGGACATCCTGCTCCGGTATGCAGAGATTGTGCCAGCAATGCCGGCACCGGCCACTACGTGGTCGGATCAATTGCATTACCTGTTGCTGAAAATGCTCGGAGACGGCCCGGTCACCCTGGACCGTGCGGCACGCAGAATGGCCACGAGTCGGCGCAGCCTGCAGCGGAGGCTCGAGGAGGAAGGAACCACTTGGCGGCGTGAACTCGACCGCGCTCGGCACGCACAACTCGAGGATCCGAGTTCGCGACTTTCTTTGAACCAGGCAGGGATGGCCCGCCGACTAGGTTATTCCGATGCCAGGGCATTCCGGCGCGCCCAGCGGCGCTGGGCGGCCGAAGACGACGGAACTATAAAGGACGACAGCTTCAAGGGACGTTAAAGAAGTCCATCGGACGTCTTCGGCTGCTTCCGGCTCGGGACATGATTCTCGAAGAGACGTGCTGCGCAGGCGCGTCCAGCTCTTGGAGGGTTCGATGTCTGCTCCCGTAGTTGCCGGTGCCCCCGGCGGAATTCCACTACTCGGTCATGCTCTGTCGCTTCGCGACGATCCCTTACCGTTCCTCGAATCGCTGCGTGACATCGGCGACATCGTGCAGATCAAGCTTGGCCCGCAACGTGCGTATGTGCTCAATTCCGCGGAACTCGCGCGTGACGTGCTCGTCGCCAAGCAACGTTGCTTCGACAAGGGCCCGCAAATCCAAGCCGCTCGTGGTCTATTGGGAGACGGCCTGATCAGCTCCGAGGGGGATGTCCACCGACGGCACCGGCTACTGATGCAGCCGGCGTTCCGCCGTGACCGGATCGCTGAGTACGCGCAGATCATGCGTGAGCAGATTGTCGAGCAGACCGATGCATGGTGTGCTGGGCAAGTCCTCGACCTGCGGGTCGAAATGACCGCGCTGACACTGGCGGTGACCGGCAAGACATTGATCTCGTCCGACCTCGGCGAAGAGCTGGTAGCGGAGATGCAGCACAGCATGCCACGGATATTCGACCTGATCCACCAGCGGCTGACCAGTCTGCCGGTGCTGAACAGGCTCCCGCTCGCACGCAACCGGGAATACGCGGCACTGCTTGCGAGGCTGCACCCGATGATCGACAAGGTCGTCGCCGAGTATCGCGGTAGCGACACCGGCGAACCCGACCTACTTGCCATGCTGTTCGACGCGCGCGACGCCGAGACTGGAAAAGCAATGTCGCACAAGGAGATCCACGACCAGATCATGGCGATCCTGATGGCGGGATCGGAGACCACGGCGGCAGCGTTGTCGTGGGTGTTCCACGTGCTGACCGAGCATCCGGACATCGAGGGGCGGCTGCATGCCGAGGTGGACCGGGTGCTCGACGGGCGGCCCGCCGAGTATGCCGACGCAAGGCAGCTGACCTACACCGCCCAGGTGATCAGCGAGGTGCTGCGTTGCTACCCGCCTGCTTGGATAATCACCCGCCGTGCCACCGAGGAGGTAGAACTCACGGGACACCGGATTCCCGCCGGCGCATCGGTGATCATCAGTCCGTATGTGGTGCAACGAGATCCGCGGCTGTTCGCCGATCCGAACACGTTCGACCCGGATCGATGGTCACCGGAGCGGGCCGGTCAGATCCACCGCGATTCGATACTGCAGTTCGGCGGCGGTGCTCGTAAATGCATCGGCGACGTCTTCGGGGTCATCGAGGCCACGTTGGCGCTCGCGACGATCGCAGCCCGGTGGCGCTTGATCGCCACGCCAGGAGTGACGGTCGAGAAGGTTGCCAGAACCACGTTCACCCCACGCAACCTGCTCCTGACCCTCGAGAAACGCCACGCCTGAGTGCGGGGAGGATCCGCGGGGGTCGGCGCTCGCAAACGCCGACCCCGACGCGGTCGTATGCTTCGCTCATACGTGAATCGGCCTGAACGACAGCCGATTACGTCGCCGTGGCGGATTCCGCGTCCAGATCTTGGTGCTGTGCGCGGTCGCGGAGCCGGTCGATTTCCGCGCGAAGTTCGACGATCTGCCGTTGCAGGGCTTGAATGCAGACCAGGGCGACACCGCTCGCATCTACGTTGTAGATCACTTTGTC
Organism: Nocardia vinacea NBRC 16497; assembly: GCF_000308835.1. Classification (GTDB taxonomy): domain Bacteria; phylum Actinomycetota; class Actinomycetes; order Mycobacteriales; family Mycobacteriaceae; genus Nocardia; species Nocardia vinacea. Next base: position 12,792 of record NZ_BAGN01000385.1, read on the forward strand.
GCTATCGCCGAGGCCGAAGGCGGCTTTCCAATCCTGGGCCATCGGCCCCAGATGGCGCACGTCAGGCGGTTCCCATTCGTACCGCCAAGTGCTGATCGGCAGTTTCACGACTTCCCCGAGGACATCGTGCCCGTTCATCGGGTGGCCCAGCGTCGGCTCGCTCACGGAATCGGACGGGATCTGCGGGGCCGGCGCCCGACCACGCCGACCCCGATGTAGACCGAACACTCTCAGCGGTCCCACATCACCATGGCGAAATCGCGCTTTATCGACCTATCGCTATCGACGATCGCGCTGGCGACACCGGTCGCGACGGTGGCCAGTCCCGTGCCCGCCGCGGCAATAACGGCGATCCGGGCAACCGTGGTCAAGCTCGCAATCTTCGCGGTGATCATCTTCATCGTCGTTTCCTTCCTGTTGGGGATCCAGGCCAGGCCCGGCGGATCCGTTTCTCCAGCACCGGCAATTGTGTGTTCCACGCATTGGGTGCCGCCAGTCGGGGAATAGCTCTTGACCTTCTCTTAAAAGAGGCGAATGCACGCTCATACCCAGCGGCGACACCGCCGAGGCGCGGCGAGTTCCCAGTCGATGGAAGTCGCGCATCCGCGCACTGTGGCCCTCACGCTTCTGAGGCGTCCTTGACGCACCGATCGTCGGCTCTCCCACTGGTGACCGCCCGCCGCGACAACCGGAACTCCTACCCGCCGAAGGTGATCGGTAGGGAGTCCGGCCCGTGGATCATGGCGAGATGAGGCCGCCAGTGGACGGGGCCGGTCACTGCGGGGGGCCCGAGGCGATTGACCAGAGCGGTCAATCCTTCGGCCATTTCCAAGTGTGCCAGGGCCACGCCGATGCAGTGGTAGGTGCCACCGCCGAAGACGAGTTCGCGTGGTTGAGGAGTTCGGCGGATGTCGAAGCAGGTGGGGTTCTCGAATACGCGTGGGTCGCGGTTGGCGGCTGGGATGCAGCTGAATACGACGCTGTCCGCGGAGAAGTCCAGGCCGCCCAGGGAACAATCGATATTGGCGAACCGCTGGATCATTCGTGCCTGTGGCGTCCAGCGGAAGATCTCCGCGACGGCGTGTGGTACCAGGCTCGGGTCGGCACGCAGGAGTTCCCACTGATCGGGGTGTTCGCTGAAGGCGACGAGTGCCCGTCCGAGTTGGCGCGAGGTGGTGTCTTGGCCTGCCCAGACCAGGAGCAGGACGAGATTGTGCAGCTCCGCGGCGCTGAGTGAGCCTCCGTCGGACTGCGCGGCGATCAGGGCGGAGATGAGATCGGTGCCGGGCGCTGCCCGGCGGCGCGTGATGAGCGACGCTATGTAGGTACTCATCTCGGTGACCGCGTGATCGACTCTGGCCAACACCTCGCCATCGAGTCCGCCGGTCGCGAACGCGAGACCGATATCTGCTGACCATCCATGGAACTGGTCGTAGTCCTCGGTCGGCACGCCGAGCAGCTCACATATCACCAGGGCAGGCAGCGGGTCGGCGAAGGCCGAGACGAAGTCGAGCGATACCTGTTCAGCGATCTGGTCGGCAAGACGGGCCGCGGTCGTTCGGGTGAATGGGCGGAGGTTCTCGACGACGCGGGGGGTGAACGCTTTGCCGACCAACCCGCGCAGGCGGGTGTGGCTGTCGTCGTCCACGCTCATCAAGGTGTTCATCCACCAATGGAACAGTGGGCCTTCGGTGATGCCGTGCAGCGCCATGTAGGCCTCGCCGCCGAGCCGGAACCGGGAATCCCTGAGCAGCGCGGATACTTCCCGATGCCGTAATGCGATCGGCCCGATAGGGCTGTCGGCGTACCAGTTCTGCTCTCGTGCCCGCGCTACTTCGGGACTGTCGAAGTCGAACTGCGGGTTGAAGATGTCGAGAAAGGCGGCGGAGGTCAGGTCTGTTGTCATCTCGACTCCCCATGATGGGTTGTTTCTGCGGCTGCGGTTACTTGGATGTACTCGAAGATCGCCCCGTCCGGGTTGCGTGCGATCAGCCGGTCGCCGTTGGGACCGGGAGCCGGGCCTTCCAGGATCTGGCCGCCTGCGCGTTCGATCTCATCGATAACCGGGGTGATCTGTTTGACCAGCAACGTCGCCGTCCGGTTCGCGTATGCGGCGGCGTCTGGGCCCGCGAGCAGCAGAAAGGGGCCGATGCTTGCGAGTTCCACACCGGCGAAACCGAACCGGTTGACCTTCTCGGAGCCGGAGAGGCCCTGGTAGAGCGGGATGGCTTGGTCGAGGTCGGCGACGACGACCCTGGCTATCACTGCGGTGATGTTGGACATGGGCGGCTTACCAGGTGACCGGTAAGGCGCGAACCCCGTAGGTGACGTTGGACCGCCGGAAGGGGATGTCGTCGACCGGGGCGGCCAGTCGGAGGGTGGGGAATCGGCGCAGCAAGACTGGGAAGGCGATGCGCATTTCGAGGCGGGCCAGTGATTTGCCGATGCAGTGGTGCAGGCCGTGGCCGTAGGCGAGGTGGGTGCGGGGCGCCCTGGCGAGGTCGAGGCGGTCCGGGTCGGGGAACCGGGTCGCGTCGCGGTTGGCCGACGGTATCGACACCAGCACTTGTTCCCCTCTGCGGATCAAGGTTCCGTTGATGATGACGTCTTGGGTGGCGGTCCTGATCTCTCCGTGTTGGGGGATGGATACGTAGCGTACGAGTTCGTCGATCGCGTCGTCGGTATCCACGTGCCCGTCGCGCAGCATCGCGAGTTGGTCGGGGTGCTGCAGGAGCGCGAGGGTGCCGATGCCGAGCATGTTCGCAGTTGTCTCGTGGCCGGCCACGAGCAGCAGATTGCCGATGCCGACAAGTTCCTCGTCGGTGACGCTGTCACGGTATTCGGTGATGATCCGACCCAGCACAGTGTCGCCAGGGTCGGTACGGGTTCGGGTTACCAGTTCACGCATTCCGGAGCGGAGGGCGTCGCGTGCCGGAATCAGCGTCTCCAGGTCCGACATGACATCGGTCATGATCGCGGTGAGTCCGGCGAAGTCGAATTCCTCGTCGGCGGGTATGCCCAGCATGTCGCGGATGATGCCCGATGGCACCGGCAGCGCGTAGGTGTCGATGAGATCGACGGGAGGCCCAGCGGCCGCCATCGCGTCCAGACAGGTGTCGACGACTTCTTCGACCATCGGTCGCAGCCGCGACATCCGTGCCGCGGTGAACTCCCCTGCCACCATCTGGCGTAGCCGAGTGTGCTCGGGTGGGTCGCATTCGATGAACGTGCCCGGTTGTCGGGAGCGCAGTTCCTCGGCGAGCGTGCGGTTCTCGGGTTCGGGTAGCACGATGCCCAGCGGGGTGAGTTCGCTGCTGAAGTGCGGATCGCCGAGCGCTTGCCGGGCGTCGTCGAACCGCGTGACCAGCCACACCCAGTCCGCACTGTTGAGCTGTACACGGACGATCGGTTCCTCGGCGCGCAGCCGGGTGAATTCCTGATCGGGATCGATGGGGCTGCTCGGATCACGGCGGTACGGCAGTGGGAGCGTGGAATTCGCGGTCACGACGTCGGCTTCCCGTCTTCGGCTGGTACGTGGGTGCCCCATCGGCAGCTGCGCTCGCCGAGTTCATGCTCTACCGCGATACCGAGGTGATCGGCCGTGCGGTGGTGCAGGTCGACACAGAATTCGCACGGACGCGCGAGTGTCAGCTCGACCCCTTGCCGCTGTGCGCGTTCCCGGTAGTCGTAGATGCCGCAACGATGGACCTCGAGACCGAACTGGTCGGGGTCCTGTGTGCAGGTCGTCTCCGAGTCGTAGACCTCCAGCATGGTCGCCAGGCCGACCAAAAGGTCGCGGGCATGACCGGCGCGGTCCGGCAGGCGCTTACGGGTGGCCTCGGCATTGATGGCCGCCACATGCTCTGTCCACTGTGGTAGTGCTGCGGGGCCGAGAAACCGCTCGATGGCGGCCTGGGTGCGAAAGTAGACGCCGAGCACGAACTGCGTCTTCTCGGCATCGGACATCGGATCGGTGAGGGCCATAGTGAATCAGCTTCCTTCTCTGGCCTTGGTCAGCTGGGCGGGCCGCAACCCGGTAACGGCTTCGATATCGGCGAGCGTCGCCGCGACCACGGCGTCGATGGGGGGTGGCAGCCGATCCCACATGCCGCTGTCATCGAGGTCCAGCACACGCGACAGCTTCCACCCGACATAAGACCCCTGCGCGGCCAGCGGCGGCAGCGTGTCCACCGTCGCCACGGCGAAACGGTGCCCATCGAACAGGGGGCCGAGCCGCTGGGTCGCCGCCGCGGTCCACGCCTTATCCGGCTCCCGATCGGTGGTGACCAGACACACGACGTCGATTCCGCGATGGACCAGCATGTAGTTCAATACCGACGGCCCATCGTTGTCGCTCCACAGCACCGCTTCGAAGTCCTCCTGCCGTACCCCGTCGCCCGCGAGCCGCAATACGTCCTGCTCGCGTCCCAGTGTCCGCACCACCGGCGTCGCGAGCCCGCACATGCAGGGGATGCCGGTCACTTCGACGAGATCGCCGGTCCGATACCGCACCAAAGGTCTTGCCGGTAAATCCAGTGTGGTGACCACCAATTCGCCTGTATCGCCGACGGCGCCGTCCACCAACCGGGTGGCCCGCTCGTCATGGAGTTCGAACACAAAACTCTGCGTCTGAAGGTGCAGACGTCCCATTTCACATGTCACCGCGGTCGTCCCGGTTTCGGATGAGCCATAGCAGCCGACATATGCCTTCGCCCCGGTGAGTTTCTCGAGGTGGCGCAAGAAGTCGGGACCGGTCTGTTCGGCCATCAGCAACAGTTGGTCGAAACGCGGCATCAGCACACCGCGGCGTAGCGCGAAATGTAGCAATTCGAGCAGCCGTGACGCAGATCCCACATAGGTGTTCACCGAAAGCTCACGGGTCAACCGCAAAACACGGGTGTAGTCTCCCGTAACGTTGTCGACCCACAGCCGTACCGACATCACACCCAGATACTCGAGTACTTTCTCGAACTGATAACCAGCCGGCGCGAACGGACCATTGATCAAAATCAGCGCCGAATCCCCCGGACCGATCAGACGCGCCCACATCTCCCCGATATTTACCGTATTCACGACAAGATCGTCGGCCGCCTTCGGCGCCGCCACCGGGTCACCCGTGGTGCCCGACGATTCGTAGTAATGCACGAAACTGTCGATCTGTCGCGTGAGAGCATCGCGGGAACGTTTCCGCAGCTCGCCCCGGCCGAGCATCGGGAGGCTGGAGAACGTTTCATACAGTAGTTCCTCGGCCGGAATCCGCCTGGCCTGCGAGATAACCGTGTCATCACGCCATTCACTCAAAGAGTCCGCGTACAACTTCGAATGAGCCGCCGCCGCAAGGGTGTCCACCAGCTTCCTTGCCTGCAGTGCACGCAGGTCGCCACGCCCGGCATGAACATCCCGGATGGTTGCCAAGTGACATTCCGCCAACGCGACCATGCCGGCGCGAGCACCATCGTCGCGTAGCAACAGCATCGCTTACCTTCCGACCTCGAAACCGATAGCGAGGACGGTAGACCATCGGAAATCCCGAAACAATGCTCAATCGTGAATGAAACAGATACCAGAAACCCGCAAATCCCCAGGTGGAGGCCGCAATACACGCCCAACGTCCTCGGTGCACACGAGGGATTTCTTAGCTTGCTCTTTAACTACGGGCACCGTGCTCCCAGCCGACGTTGTCGCATTCGCACGAGGTCGGAGCGTTGAAAATCATTCAAATTCTCGGGTAGCGCATCGGGCTGAGGTGACTCCAGCTCGCGCTTAGGTCGAAGAATGCAGGCGAGTATGTAAATTCCCGGCTACGGAAAATCTTAAGAGAGTTTCAAGTTACGTTCCCCGGCTGGCACGCGGATTGCGCGCAACACACAATTCCAGTGTCGGAGAATCAGAATCCGCAGGCCACCATATGCGGACCAACGTCAAGGAGAACATCATGGGCATCAAACGTCTGGCCGCCTCGGTGGCGGCAATCGGCACCCTGGTCCTCAGCAACATCCTGTTCCAGGAAGCTGTCGCCGCAGCGGCGATAACCAAGTTCTGAGCGACAGCCGGTCTCCGTGCCCCCTCCATAGGGGGCCGGCCATCGTCGGCGACGATCTTTCGTCGGTGCCCTCCCTATCGCCTTCCAGTGGTTGTCTTCCGGTGGGCCCGCGTTGACGACAGCGTCGGTGGTAGGTGCGTCCGATGCAGCCGACGATCGCCGATCGCAGATCCTTGCGGGTGGGCCAGCGACGGCGGTCGAGCACGTTGCGTTGTATGGATCGTTCAGTCGCTCAGCAGGATTCGTTGTGGACAAGATCAGGTCTTGCTCGTCCGAACATTTGACGTTTGGTCATCTTGAAAGTCACGTGGAACCTGCCTGGGCGATGATGTCGAGCAGGTTTTGGGGCACCCTTTCGGTTCTATCTCGCCGTATCCGAGGTTGGTGGCCCCAGGGAAACGGCCGGTCGGCTGCGATTTTCGCGCTGACCGGCCGTTTTCATGCAATATCGTCGCCGGTTTCGCCGCACCCAGCCTGCGGTTGCAGTATGTGGCGGGTGCGCGTACTGCATCCGCAGTACGCGTAACGGCCTCCACTCGCACGATGCCGATTACAGAGCCGTCGAACGACCATGGCGGCATGGCGAAATTCCTGTACCGGCTCGGTCGGTTCGCGTTCGAGAAGCGGCGACTGGTTGTGCTGCTCTGGCTGGGAGTTATGGCGGCGTTGGTGGCCGGGGCAGCCAATGCGCCGACGGCCCCGACGGATACGTTCTCGATCCCGGGCACTGAATCCCAACAGGCGTTCGACTTGCTCGGCGAACGCTTCCCCGGCACCAAATCCGATGGCGCACAAGCACGAATCGTGTTCGTAGCACCCGACGGCCAGCAAATCAGTTCCGAACAGAACAAGGCGGCGGTCGAGCAGATCGTCGCGGACGTCGCGCGCGGTGCGCAGGTGAAGGGCGTACTCGACCCGTTCCAGACCGGTGCGGTCAGTAAGAACGGCACCACCGCCTACGCGACCGTGAGCTACGGCGTGACCAGCGACAGCCTCAGCGACGCCAGCAAGACCGCGCTCACCGACGCGGTCGATACCGGAAAGGCCGCCGGGGTCACCGTGGAGATCGGCGGGTCCGCGCTGCAGGCCAAGCCGGAAATGGGTGGCGCCACCGAGGCCATCGGCATCGCCATCGCGGCCGTGGTACTGATGGTCACCTTCGGTGCGTTCGCGGCCGCCGGCCTGCCATTGCTGACCGCGCTGGTCGGGATCGGCGTCGGTATCGCCGCGATCGTGGCGATCGGCATGTCGACCACGACAACGACTCTCGCGATGATGCTCGGGCTCGCGGTCGGTATCGATTACGCGCTGTTCATCGTGTCCCGGTACCGGACCGAACGTGCCGAGGGATACAGCGCCGAGGAAGCAGCGGGCCGGGCCGTCGGCACCGCTGGATCCGCAGTGGTCTTCGCCGGACTCACTGTGGTCATCGCGCTGGCCGGACTGGCCGTCGTCGGTATCCCCGTCCTCACCAAGATGGGTCTGGCCGCTGCGGGCACCGTCGCCGTAGCCGTGACGATCGCGCTGACGCTGCTGCCCGCGCTGCTCGGATTCTTCCAGCGGGCGGTTATGCCGCGAGCGTTCCGCAAGGCACAGGCCGATGATGCGCAGCCATCGGTTGACGGAAATGTACTGGTGCCCAACCCGATTCAAGCGACGAAACCCAATAGGGGCACTCGCTGGGCCACATTCGTCGTGCGCCGCCCGGTGGCAGTACTGCTGATCGGCCTCGTCGGTTTGGGTGTACTGGCCTTGCCGGTGCGGAGCCTCGAACTGGGTATGCCCGGCGACGAATCGCAGTCGACCTCGACAACTCAGCGCCGCGCCTACGACGCGCTGGCCGAGGGGTTCGGCCCCGGCTTCAACGGGCCGCTCACCGTGGCCGTGGATGTCAAGGGCGTCAGCGACCCGAAGGCCGCGGTGGAGCAGGCGAGCAGGACTCTGGCGGGGACCGAGGGCGTCGTCTCGGTAGCGCCCGCGATATTCAACCAGGCAGGTGACGCTGCCATACTCACCGTGGTGCCCGCTACTGGTCCGTCGTCCACCGAGACCAAAGATCTCGTGCACGCACTGCGCGGTGAGGCAGGCGATCTGAAGGCAGCCACCGGTGCGACCATGCTGGTCACCGGCGCGACCGCGATGAATATCGACGTCTCGCAGAAGTTGGCCGACGCACTGTTGCCCTATCTCGCGGTGGTGGTCGGGCTGGCGATCCTGTTGCTGATGGTCGTATTCCGTTCGATCGCGGTCCCGATCAAGGCAGCACTCGGCTTCCTGCTCTCGGTGGGTGCGGCCTTCGGTGTGATCGTCGCGGTGTTCCAGTGGGGCTGGCTCGCCGATCTCATCGGAGTCCAGCAGACCGGACCCGTGATGAGCATGATGCCGATCTTCCTGATCGGCGTGGTGTTCGGACTCGCGATGGATTACGAGGTCTTCCTCGTCACCCGGATGCGTGAGGCCTTCGCCCACGGGGAGAGCGCGATCGACGCTATAGTCACCGGATTCCGGCACAGCGGCCGGGTGGTGGTGGCCGCTGCGGCCATCATGATCGCGGTGTTCGCCGGGTTCATCGGCGGCGGCGAACCGATGATCAAGATGATGGGCCTCGGGCTGGCGGCGGCGGTCTTCTTCGACGCCTTCATCGTCCGGATGACGCTGGTCCCGGCGGTGCTCGCGCTGCTCGGCGACAAGGCCTGGTGGCTGCCGCGGTGGCTGGCGAAGATCCTGCCGAACGTGGACGTGGAGGGCGAGAGCTTGAACCGCATCGAGGCCGTCGAACCGGTGCGGGAACTCGAATCGGCCCGCGCCTGAATGGAAACGCACTGGTAGGCCGTCTCAGGTGGGCGGCCTACCGGTGACTTCGGTACCTGGCGATTAGGGTTCTCGACGACAAGGAGGAACGCACATGACCGCCGAATGGTCGCAATGGCCGCGTCGGCATCGCCGTGCCGTCGATGTGGTCATCGCCGTTCTGCTGTGTGCGCTGGCCACCTATGCGAGCCGGTTGGCCGACGCAGGCCACGAAGGTCCGGTTG
>NZ_BAGN01000384.1 GCF_000308835.1 Nocardia vinacea NBRC 16497
CATCCGCCAGCAACGGACACAGCCGCAGGCGCCTCGATATCCACTGGCGGTTCGTTGCGTCTCGGGTTCCGAAACGTCGGCCGGAAGCGATACTGCTTCCGTCGCGCGATCATCCGCCGGTATCGCCACGGCCGTGGGCTCCGCGATATCCAGCGATTGCGGCACACCCGCCGACTCGCCTGCATCCGTTGGCAGCGCCACTGCCGCAATTTCCACCGACATCGGGCGGGCCGCTAGCGGCCGAACATCCTCTGGAGCCGAAAATATCTCCGGCGCTGGAACATCCAACGACGGTCGAAACGCCGCCGGCTTCGCGGTATCGCCCAGTGGACCACTCGGCGCCGCCACGGCTTCCGGTTCCCGCACATCCACCGGTAGTGGAAGAGCCTCAGGCTCCTGAACTTCTGGCCTCAGCGCCGGCTCCCCACCATCCATCGGCACCGCCACTGCAACGGGCTCCGCGGGATCCGCCGACTGCGGCACAGGGCCTGGCGGCCGAACATTCACCGGTGGCGAAACTGCCTCCGGCGCTGAAACATCCGATGTCGGTCGAATCGGCTCCGGCTTCGCGGTGTCGCTCGGCGGACCGGTCGGTGTCGACACCGCGGCGGCTGGGCCCGCGTAGACCGTAATCGGCTGCCGGGGCGGGGTTCGCTCGATTATGGGTGGGACGGGGGTCGCGAGTGGGAGCGGTTCCGGCGCAGGGGATGCGGAGGGTGCGTTCGGTTTCGCTGGGCGGGGGCGAACCGTGCGTTGGGACCACGGGGTGTCCACTCTGCGGCGGGACCACGGAGTTGGTGCGGGCTCGCGGGCAAATGGGCGGTGTCGACCGGCGGTGGGTTGGTCTGCCGTCGGTTGACCTGTTGCGATGTTCGGGCGCACCGCCGCAGATGTGATTTCCGAATGCACCGCAACAGGTGGGGCGTCCGGGCGCACCGCAACAGACGCGATATCCGACTGCGCAGCCCCATATGCCACGGCCGACCGCACCTTCGCCGATGCACCGACCGAGCGCACCTCCCCGAATGCCGCCTCCGACCGCACCTCCGCAGATACCGCCTCCGACCGCACCTCCGCAGATACCACGTCCGACCGCGCCTCTTCGGACACACCGACCGAATCCACCTCCGCGAATTCGATCGCGGCCTTCAGCTCGACGACGGTTCGGTTGGCTTCGGCGATGAGGCGTTCCAACCTGGTGACCATCGCCCGCAGTTCGCCCGGGTCGAACCGCGACCGCTGATTCACCGAGGTCTCCTGCTGTGTCGTTACCGCGGTCAGGTGCAACCGGGTGTGCTGACCCGTAACCACGGTCCGATCCGCATGGACCCGAGTACGGACAGTGGCACAGTCAATTTTCACTCAGGTCGTCAAACCTCCCGAGATTGGGAAGTCCACACCTTGCCCGGGTCGGCCGGTTCGGGCAAGGTTCATCGGTCGAACTCAGAGGGCGCCGCCACCTCCGATCAACCATGGGTTGAAGCTGCAGTCCAGATTGGAATGGTGCGCGGGATCCAGGGCCTCGAGCGCGATGGAGGCCGAGCGCGGTGAATACATCATGGTCAGGTGGTCGGACAGATCCTGTTCGCAGCCGTCCTGCAGCGTGATGTTGTCCACCGTGGCATCCGGCCCGGCCTGCAGGAATGTCCAATTGTAGGGGTTGGTGACCTCGTCGTATCGCGACCCCACGACCGTGTATTCGACACCGGGGACGGTATCCCCGTTCGCGTTGAGCCGCGCATAGAACGAAGACCCGACCGCCTGTTCGATATTCGACAGCCCGACGATCGGCTCGTAGAACCCGAGGATATTCACACCGAGGTTATTGATGGCCCGCCCCAGCAACGCGATGCCCATCAACGACGTGCCGTGGTGGGTGGCACCGAAAGTGACCAGCTTGCCGACCTTATCGGCACCTCCGTCGTATTTCAGATACTGATTCGCCACCGTTCCACCCTGCGAATGGCCAACGATGTCGACCTTCTCCGCGCCCGTGGCCGCACGCACCCGCTCCACGAAATCCGCCAGCTGACGCGAGGATTCGGCCATCGGCCCGACCCCGTAGCGACCGGGCAGCAACGCACCGATTCCGCCACCCTCCATCAGTCCCGATCGCCCGAAATTGAAGGCGAATACGCAGAATCCCGCCCGCGCCAATTGCGGCGAGAGAAAGGCGAAGGTGTCGAAAGCATTGAGCCAGGTGCCGTGCAGTAGCACCACCGGGTTCGGATGTTCGGCACTCGGCTTGCAGTCCCACCGGTTCGCACCCGCGGGTGCGGCGTCAGGGTGCGTGAGACCGTACGCGAAAGCCGCAAGCGCCGCGGTCATTTCGGGCCCCTCACCGACGGTATTGGATGCGATGCTCTTGGCCCAGCCGGATCCACTTCCGGTATCCACGATCGCCCGCGGCTGCCGCCCGTCCGGAGCCGGCCCCAGCCCCGCGTTGATCTGTTCGACGAGGAATTGCTGATCGGATCCGGCGGGCTCCGCGCCCGCCGTACCGATACCGAGCCCGTGCGCCACGGCCAGTCCAGCGATGAGGGCGGCACCCGCGAAGGCGCGGCACCCGCGTTGCTTCATTGCAAACATTTCGTACTTCCCATCCCGATCGGTTCCACGTCACGCCGGTCGCTATGCCATGGGTCACAGTTCGATCGAAATGTGATGGCCGCCATTGTGATTACGCGGTATACGAAATCTAGGACGGTCATTAGACGACGTCACTACACGGCATGACGAATAAACTCCGCACTGGTTTGTCGTCGACGACAAAGTTCTGGTTGAGAAAACCGAAACGTTGAAGTGCCCACTGTCGTCGGCAACAATCGGCGCATGGCAATCGCTACGACCTCGGCCACCCGAGACGCTCCCTTGGTGACCCGGCTACTGACCAGGTGGCCGCAGATCTCCGAGCGCATGCTCGCCGAGGGCCTCGGCGCGACGCCGCCCGCGACCGATCTGCCCGAGGGCCATTTCACCGCGGAGGTGCTGCCCGCCATCTACGCCTGCGGCCGCGCCGTACTGCATGCCATCGGCGAAGACCGCGAATTCACCGGAGCCGAGGTCGCGACCTTCGTGGCACCGGTCGCCGAGCGGCATGCCGAAGACCGCTTCCCGCTGTCGATCCTGATCGAGGCAATCCACGGTTCGGCGCAATCAGTGCTCGCCGAAGCTGCCGCACTCGCAACGCCCGATGAAATGGCCGATCTGGTCCAGGTCGGCTCCCGCCTGCTCGATCTGCTCAAGCACATCAATATCATCGTCGTCGAGACCTACACTGCGGTCGAACAATCCATCTACAACGCCGAGCGGGAAGCCCGCCGCGAACTGTGTTCGGCACTGCTGCGCGGCCAACCCGCCGATGAACAGGCCGCCCGCGCCGACACCCCGCTCAGCGACCGCTACACGGTGCTCGGCATCCATATCGATTCCGACGACCAGCCCACCTCCGTCGCCGATCTACTGGCCCGGCGACGGATACGGATCCTGCACCGCACCCTCGACACGATCAGCAATGGCACCGCCCTGGTGACCTTCGACGGATCGACCGGAATCGCCCTGCTCCCAAGGTATTCCGACGAACCCGAGTCGACTCGCTATGCCGGGCTGGCGGCCGAGCTGGCCGAACAATTCGGCGCGTCGGCACATCTGGCCGAATGCCCGGCGGTCCCGCGCGCCGAACTGCCCGAGGCCGCGGCGGAAGTCGCCGAACTCGCAACGCTCGCACGTCTACTCGGCCGCCCGACCGGAACCTACCGACTCGACGATCTGCTGCTCGAATACCAACTCACCCGACCGGGCCACGCCCGCGACCGGCTGGCCGAGCGGATCATCCCACTGCTGAGCAACCCTCATCTCCTGGAAGCATTGGAGGCACATCTACGCTACGGCTCCGACCGTAAAGCCGCGGCGGCACGACTTCATGTGCACCCCAACACCTTCAGCTATCGACTGCGCCGCATTGCCGAACTCACCGGTATCGATCCCACCGACCCGAACAACTCACGCCTGCTCGCCGCATCACTCACGATCCAGCGCACGCACCAGCCGCCCGAACCGCGACAGTAGGTCGCTCAGGCGCCGATCCGGGCGACCGTCTCGGCGACTCGCTCCAGGTGATCGGTCATCGCCGCACGCGCGGCCTCCGGCGCACCGGCCTCGATGGCCCGCACGATGGCCTCGTGCTCGCGGTCGGAATCGGTGCGACGGTCCTGGGTCAGGTTCAAGAACTCCGATTGCAGGTCCAGCGCGCGGCGGGTGTCGGCCACCATGGCGGTCAGCATCGTATTGCCGCTCGCGGCGGCGATCGCGGTGTGCAATTCGCCGTCGTAGCGCACCCATTCGTGCGCATCCGGGGCGACCGCGAGTTTGTCCAGGATCTCGAACAGCTGCCGCACCTGCTCCGGCGTGCGGCGCTCGGCGGCGAATCCGGCGGCCGGTATTTCGACGAGCCGGCGCGCCTCGATCAGATCACCGGCACCGACACCCGCGAAAGTCGGCTGGGTATCGGCATTCTTGGAGACGATGAAAGTGCCTCGGCCGGTGTGGGTTTCGGTGAGTCCGAGGATGGCGCAGGCATGTAGCGCCTCGCGGACCACCGGCCGACTCACCCCGAACTGCTTGGCCAGCGCCAACTCCGCGGGCAGGCGATCGCCCACCGCGTAATCGTCGCTCTGGATGAGGCTCCGCAGCCGACGAAAGACCGCTTCGGTGGCGCCGATGCGCTGCACGTACCCTTCCTCGACCGTCACGCGACCCAGTATGGCATTGACACCAGCTGTGACCACCATTACAGTCAACCTGTCTTACAGCCTGACAGCCTTACTTCTTCGGGGCTGGATCCGGCCCATGGAAGGTTTTCGATGCAACATCACGACCAACAGTCGACCGCCACCACCACGCCCGCACCGCGGATCGATATCGGGGACCTCGGCTACCAGAAGCGGCTACGCAAGCGCCATATGCAGATGATCGCGATCGGCGGATCGATCGGCACCGGGCTGTTCCTCGGCGCCAGCGGCCGGATGTCGCTCGCCGGACCATCACTCGCCCTCGTCTACATCGTGTGCGGAATCTTCACTTTCATGGTCGTGCGCGCACTCGGTGAACTGGTGATGTACCGACCTTCGTCCGGGGCGTTCGTGTCCTATGCCCGCGAATTCCTCGGTGAACGCGGCGCGTATTCGGTGGGCTGGCTGTACTTCCTGAACTGGTCGACGACCCTCGTCGCCGACATCACGGCGGTCGCGCTCTACGCGCACTTCTGGTCGTTCTTCGTGCCTGTGCCGCAGTGGGTACTGGCGCTCATCGCGCTGACGGTCGTCGTCGCACTCAATGTGATGTCGGTGCGACTGTTCGGCGAACTCGAATTCTGGTTCGCGCTGGTCAAGGTCGGAACCATCGTCGTATTCATGGCGCTGGCCATCGGATTCATCGTCACCGGCACCTCGGTCGGCGCCAATGTCCCCGGCATCTCGACGATCACCGATCACGGCGGCCTGTTCCCCCGCGGCCTGGCACCCATGCTCACCATCGCCCTCGGTGTGGTGTTCGCCTTCGGCGGCACCGAAATGATCGGCGTCGCCGCGGGTGAAGCCGACAATCCCAGACTGGTGGTGCCGCGCGCGGTCAACTCCATCATGTGGCGGATCATCCTGTTCTACGCGGGCTCGGTCATCCTGTTCACACTGCTCCTGCCGTGGACGGCCTACTCCCCCAGTGAAAGTCCGTTTGTCACGGTGATGAGTTCGATCGGCATCCCGCACGCCGCCGACGTCATGAATCTGGTGGTGCTCACCGCCGCGATGTCGAGCCTCAACGCCGGGCTCTACGCGACCGGTCGCACCCTGCGCTCGATGGCGGTGGCCGGTGCGGCACCACGTTTCGCCCAGCGCATGAACCGCAACGGCGCACCGTACGGCGGCATTCTGATCACCAGCGTGGTCGGCATCGCGGGCGTGGTGCTCAATCTGGTCATGCCGCACAAGGCCTTCGAGATCGTGCTGAATCTGGCCGGACTCGGCATCGTCGGCACCTGGGCGTCGATCATGATCTGCCACTGGATCTTCGTGCGCCGAGCCGAGCAGGGGCACTACCGCAGACCCGCCTTCCGGCTGCCCTTCGCACCGGTGCTCAATATCCTCACGCTCGGCTTCCTACTCGCCGTCATTCTGCTGATGTTCTTCGACGAAGAGATCGGGCGCATCACGCTGGCGGCATTCCTGCTGGTCATCATCGCGATGGTGGTGGGCTGGTTCCGGGTGCGGGGTCGCCTGGATCCGGACGTGCTCGCTCCGATGCCGGAAACCGGATCGGAGACCTCGTGACCTCGATCGCCACGGTGCCGCACCGTCTTTCGCAGATCAGTGTCGACATCCTCTACACCGGTGGCACATTCGGGATGGCCGATCACGGTGCCGGACTGCGGCCCCGCCGGGGTCTGGGCAGCGAAATCGCCAACACCATCGCGCGATTCGAGCGCGAGAACGGCATCGCGGTTCGGTTCGACTACACCGAACTCGAGGAGGTCATCGATAGTGCCGATGCCGGGCCCGATACCGCCCGCCGGATCGCCGCACAGGTCCGATCCGGTATCGCGGAGCGGCAACCGGATGGGATCGTCGTTGTGCACGGCACCGACACGATGGCCTATGTGGGCGCTCGGATGGCATTCGAGCTGCGCGGTGTCGAGGTGCCCGTCGTGCTGACAGGAGCGCAGATCCCGCTGGGCTTTCCCGGTAGCGACGCACCGAGCAACCTGACGCTAGCGCTGAACAGCATTGCCGCCCAGGCAGTTCCGGGAACGTTCATCGCCTTCGGCGAGTCGCTGCATCCGACCGTGCGGGCCAGCAAACGCGCCTGCGACGACTACGACGGATTCACCACGGTCCGGGAGTACACACCGCCGCCCGCACCACCGCGACTGCCCGAGACGCGACCGCGCATCGACAGCCCATCCGTCGGCCTGTTCACCGTCTTTCCCGGAATGCATCCGGACCTGCTCGATACGGCACTGCGCCACTACCGGGGCGGACTCGTACTCGAGTGCTACGGCTCGGGCACACTGCCACTGCACGGATCGGCAACGGTCGAGGCCATCCGCGCGGCCACCGCACGGGGAACGCCGGTAGTCGTCATCACCCACTGTGACAGCGGCACAGTCGATCTCGACCGCTATCAGCCCGGCCGGGCCATGCGCGATGCCGGTGCCATCGGTGGCGGCGATATGACCAGGGAGGCCGCACTCGCGAAACTCGGCTATCTGGTCGACATCGGCCTGGCCGGTAGCGAACTGCGCCGGTGGATGACGACCAACCTGCTGGGCGAACTCTCGAATCACCCCGTGACACAGCCGTTCCCGCACACATCCAACTGAACAGGAATCCGATGACCGAAAGCACTCGTACCGAACGCGATTCCCTCGGCACCCGCGCAGTGCCACGCGACGCCTACTGGGGCGTCCACACCGCCCGCGCGCTGGACAATTTCGCCATTACGGGCGACCGTATCGGCAATTACCCGGCCCTGATCACCGCGCTCGCCGCGGTCAAACAGGCCGCCTGCCGGGCCAACCGCGACCTCGGCCTGCTCGATTCGCGCCGTGCCGACGCTATCGATGCGGCCTGCGACGAGATCCGCGGTGGCGCACTGCACGACCAGTTCCCCATCGATCCCGTCCAGGGCGGGGCCGGTACCTCGACGAATATGAATGCCAACGAGGTCATCGCCAACCGGGCGCTGGAGCTGCTCGGCCACGACCGTGGCAGCTACACCGAACTGGACCCGCTCGACCATGTGAATCTGGGCCAGTCCACCAACGACGTCTACCCGACCGCGGTGAAACTCGCCATCGTGCACCACATCCACGATCTGGTCGCCGCACTGGGCCGACTGGCGACCGAATTCGACAGCAAGGCAATCGAATTCGCCGACATCATCAAGATGGGCCGCACCCAGCTCCAGGATGCGGTACCCATGACGCTCGGGCAGGAGTTCGGCACCTTCGCGATCATGGTGCGCGAGGACTGCGCTCGCCTCGACGAGGGCACCGCACTGTTGCGCGAATGCAATCTCGGCGGTACCGCGATCGGCACCGGGATCAACGGCCATCCGGATTATCCGGCGCTGGCCTGCACCCATCTCGCCGATATCACCCGGATTCCGGTGACCTCGGCGGCCGACCTCATCGAAGCCACCCAGGACTGCGGCGCGTTCGTACAGGTCTCCGGCATCGTCAAGCGCGTCGCGGTCAAACTGTCCAAGATCTGCAACGACCTGCGGCTCATGTCCTCGGGACCGACAACCGGTCTGGGAGAAATCTCGCTTCCCCCAGTGCAAGCCGGATCATCGATCATGCCCGGCAAGGTCAATCCGGTCATCCCGGAGGTCGTCAATCAGGTCGCATTCGCGGCTGTGGGCAACGATATAACCGTCACCATGGCCGCCGAGGCGGGTCAGCTCCAGCTCAACGCCTTCGAGCCGATCATCGCCTACAGCCTGCTCCGCACCACCGCCCACCTCACCGCCGCTATCGACGCCCTGGCAACCAGATGCGTCGCGGGCATCACCGCCCATCGCGACCATCTCGAACAGGGCGTCCGCCGCTCCATCGGCATCGTCACCGCCCTCACCCCCCACATCGGTTACGCCGCCAGCGCCCGAATCGCCAAGCAGGCCTTGCACACCGGCCGCCCCGTCGAGGAAATCGCCACCGAGCTCGGCCTGCTGCCCGCCGAAACCGTGAAATCCCTACTGGCGCCGCACCGCCTCGCCGGACTGCCGACCCCGGGGACCGAACCTGCTGTGGCGCAGTAGCTACCGCGGTCGCGCTGCACTGCCGGCTTCATGCATCGGTCGCCGGGCGCTGACCTGGTGCGTCGAAGTGCGCACCGTCTACGCTTCGGCTTCGAACACGCCGAACACGCCGATGTCGGCGTGGCGACATAGATCTGCGGGACGGTTGGGCTAGCATGGCAGCGCTGTGCGACGTGGCGGCGTTCGCGCAGCGATCGGGGAAGGAACCCGCCCGGCGGCACTCTGTGTCGCCGGGCGGTTCGAAAACTCCTCGTGCCGTGCTCCACACACGGCACCTCTGCCCTGATCCCAGAGGCCGAGCGCGCACTGAATCGCCGCGTTCCTTGTGAGTATCGCCGCACGGTAGTCGAAACCTTCTCTCCCCGAGTGCACCTCGCTCTACGACGTAGTCGACGAAGTTCGCTCGATGCTCGCCGATGAGTTGCTGGGCACCGCAGGTCTTTCCGTACATGACGCCGCCAGCAGGGCTGGAGTATCACCGCGCAGCAGACTCCGGTTGTGCCCACCGGCGGTGGAACAGCGCGAATCCGGGTGAAGATGCCGGACGGCAACACGCCCACGAAAGATGCTGCGGGAACCGGTATTCGGACAAATCGGCGTGTGCTACTCCCAGCCGGAAGGACTGTCGCGCACGTGCAAGAATCGTCCGCGATGATCACCTATCTTGAAGCAACTGTCATCGGTGCGGTGCAGGGGGTCACCGAGCTGTTTCCGATCTCGAGCCTCGGTCACTCCGTGCTGATCGCCGCATGGGTGGGCGGTGATTGGCGGAAGTTGTTGGTCCAGAACGAGTCCGGCACGGGTAATCCCTATCTGGCGTTCGTGGTCGCGCTACACGTGGCGACAGCCGTGGCATTGCTCGGGTATTACTGGCGCGACTGGTGCGCGATAATCGGCGGTTTCGTCACGACGCTGCGCACCCGGCGGCTCGATACTGTCCCGCAACGATTGGCGTGGCTGATCGTGATCGCATCCACGCCGGTCGCCATCCTCGGGCCGCTGCTCGTCCATCCGCTGCACGCACTGTTCGAGGGGCCCATCGATGCGGCCATCTTCCTGACCCTCAATGGCGTGGTGTTGGTGATCGGTGAGGGGCTGCGCCGGCGCAATGAGCCGACGCTGGCGGAATACGGGCGACGCTTCGCGCTCACCTCCGCATCGCATCCGTCCCGGCAATCCGACCGGCCGCTGGCCGCCCTCGGGACGCGCGACGCCGTAGGCATCGGATTCGCTCAAGCCGGCGCCCTGCTGGCCGGGTTCAGCCGCGCGGGTCTGACCATGGTCGGCGGATTGTGGCGCGGTCTCGAACACACCCACGCGGCCAAATTCGCCTTCCTGCTTGCTACTCCGGCAATCCTGGGGGCCGGGATCGTGGAATTACCGGAACTGTTCGGACCGGAAACCGACGGCATCCGCGGGCCGATACTCGTCGGCGCCATCGTGTCCGGGACGTCGTCCTGGCTGGCCGTGCGCTACCTGGAGCGGCACTTCCAAACTCGCACCCTGCTACCGTTCGCAACGTACTCACTGATCGTCGGACTGCTCTCGATCGTCCACTTCAGCTGAATCCACCTTCGACAAACAGGGTTTCGTGCTCAGATGACAACACCGGACTACGACGAATTCGGACTGTTCGCCGAGAATGCGGCCGAGGCCGGGCTCCCCTGGTCCGGTCCGCCCGAGGTGCAACGGTTCTCGGTCGACATCGGCTCCGGTCGCCATATCAGTGGTCTGCGCTGGGGTGAGGGCGAGCCGGAGTTGGTGCTGCTGCACGGTGGCGCGCAGAACGCGCACACCTGGGACACCGTGGCACTGGCGCTGAACCGCCCACTCGTCGCGCTGGACCTGCCCGGCCACGGCCATTCCGACTGGTGGCCCGACCATCTGTACACACCGCACCGGCTGGCCGATGCGGTCGCCACTGCCGTCGATACCGTGGCGCCGCAGGCGAAGGCGGTCGTCGGTATGTCCCTCGGTGGGCTCACCGCAGTGCGACTGGCCGCGCGCCGCCCGGACCTGGTGCGCCGCCTGATCATCGTGGATGTCACCCCCGGCACCGGTGACAACCCGAACAAGACCGCGGCGATAGTCGCATTCGTCAACGGCCCCACCGACTTCGAATCCTTCGACGAGATCCTGGAGCGCACCGTCGCGCACAATCCGAGCCGGTCGGTCCAGTCGCTGCGCCGCGGAGTTCTACACAACGCTCGCCCACGCGACGACGGCCGCTGGATCTGGCGCTACGACCGACTCCGCCCCACCGCCGACGGCTCGCTCGACTTCAGCCCCCTGTGGGACGACGTCTCCGCCGTACAAGCACCCCTACTGCTCGTACGCGGCGCACGCTCACCGGTTGTCGACGACGCCGACGTCGCGGAGTTGCGGCGCCGCCGCCCTCGCGTCCAGGTCGCGGTCGTAGACGGCGCCGGACACTCGGTCCAGGGCGACCGCCCCCTGGAACTCGCAGCACTCATCCGCGACTTCGTCTTTCCCACTGAATGATCGCGTATTACTTCGGCGCGTTCGGATTGAACTTATTTGTGAAGAACTTCGACGGCTCGAAGGCACCGGTGATCCCGCCGGTATCCCGCAACCAACTCTCCCAGCGCAGGAAATCGGTGTCGGCGATTACCCCGCTGGGGGCGGGCACCCCGACCGACTGCCAGAACTTCACCGACGAAGCATCCTCGCCCGGACGTTGCCGCTTCTCGATGATCTGAGTGAACCTGGCGATGACTTCGGCACGCGGTGTGGTCTTCTGCCATTCGATCGCCTTGGCGACTCCACTGACGAATGCCTCGACACTGGCCGGGTTCTTGGCGAGGAAGTCATTGCGAAACACGTATTGACCGCCGTTGAAAGGACCGAATTCCTCGTAGTCGGTGAATACCGCACGGAGTCCACCGTTCGCGATTGCCCGCTGCTGGAACTGTCCACTCAAGGCGGCGACATCGATCTGTCCGCGCCGGAGGGCGTCCTCGGTATTCGGCGGCGGTAAGACCACCAACTGAACCGATCTGATCTGTTCCTCGTCGAATCCGCTCTTCTTCAGCGCATCGTGGATATCCGCCTCGGATTGGCCACCCAGCGTGTTCACGCCGATCTTCTTGTTCAGCAGGTCTTTCGGAGTCGTGATCGGACTGTTCTCGGGAACGTAGAACCCGGTGAACGTCTTGTCGTCGGAGCCGTAGTAGTTCAGCACCGCGGTAATCGGCGCACCGGCGTGGGCCAGCTTCGCCACCGCACCGCCGAAAGCGCCCCCGAAGTCGACCTGACCGGTAGCCGCCGACTGGATATCCTGTGGACCGCTGATGGTGTTTCCCTGCCAGTCCAGCTTCACCTTGCCTTCGAAAAAGCCGAGGTCCTCGGCGAGTTCGGGAATCGTGACCTGCGAGGCCCAGCCTTGGTAGCGAAAGAGCGGGACGCCACCGGATTTACGAACTTCGCCACCACCACAGGCGCTCAACACCATTGCGACGGTTACGGCGACTACCGCGCCCATGAAGAGCCTGCTACGCACTCTCGCACTCATCGTGCGGCCACCTTTCGGTCGATCTGGTTGGGCCAGGGGATGTAGACGGGGATAAATCGACCCATGACGACGGCGCCGAGCGCCGATACGGCGCCGATGGTCAGGACCGCGACAGCCAGTGGACCGACCGCCGCCAATCCGCTGATCGCCAGCGGACCGGCGAAAAAGCCGCCGTCATGGGTGAGCCGCCACGCGGCAAGGAATTCGGCACGGGTGGCGGCCGGGGCGATATCGGCGCCGATGGTCATGATGACGCCGTTGCCGATCCCGTTCCCGATCCCCATGACCACCGCGACGATGCCGAGAGTGAGTGCCGAATCAGTCAGCGGCACAGCGAAATACGCGAGGGCCAGGATGGTCGGCGACGGTACGGCGATGAATCGTCTGCCGTACCGGTCCATCAGATGGCCCGCCGGATATGCGCACAGCACATCCAGACCGGCCCCGATGCCGAAGATCAGACTGGCCGTGGCGGCGGTGGTGCCGAGGTGATCGGCCCACAACGGCAGCACGGCTTCCCGCGACGAACGCGCGGCACCCATCAGCAACGAACCCGCGCCCAGGGTCAGCAATAGTTTGCGATGAGCTCTGCCGACGCCGAGTAACGACAGCGGCGGTTGCCGGATCGTCCCGGCGGCCGAGGTTCGCGGGTCCGGAAGCCGGGCCATCAGCCATCCGGCCACCGCTATCGCGATCAATTGGACGACGAATCCGCCGCGTGTGCCGATTCCCGTGATCGCGGCAGCACCGAGAAATGGACCGACGAAGAAGCCGAACCGCATGGAACCGCCGAACAGCGACATTGCCCGCGCCCTGCGTTCGAATGGCACGGCCTCCGACAAATAGCTCATCCGGGCCAGGCCCCAGATCGCATTGGACAGCCCGACGATCACCAGTCCCCCGCACAAGATCGGCACCGTGGTCGCGAGCACGCACAATAGGACACCGACGACGCCCGCAGTGCTCGCGCCGATGATCGACACCCGCTCACCGAGCCGGGATACGACCTGACCAGCGGGAATGTCGCCGATTATCTGTCCGAGCCCGACCAGGGCGACACAGAATCCGGCTACCGCCACCGATGCGCCCAAGTCGAGCGCTGTCAATGTCATGACCGGCGCCGCAGCCCCCATACCGATCCCGTACGCCGCCGCGGGTACATAAACGGTGAACAACAGCGGCCGCAGCGAGCTCAGTTCATCCGATATCTCATCTTGTCGGCAGGTCGTCATATTTTTCGATAACCCGCATTTCTCTCGGTGGACGACGCACCGGAATACGACTATGCCGGGCGAATATTTCGACTCACCTTGCGGACGCATGCGGAAATAAGCAATGCCTTTTCCACATCGTGAAAATCACGGTGATTCGAATTCAGCCCGGCCCTGTCGGGAATTTCGCCGATATCGCTACCGGCGTAGCACCGATCGGGTGAACGCCGTGTTCAATCGCGTCAGGAAGGGGCTGCCCGGCCGGGTCTCGTGGAGGGCCTCGGTGAGTAGGGCGATGGGTTCGGTGCAGGTGTTGTAGCGGGCGTTCGGATCCTTTGCGAGCGAACGGTGCACGATCGAGTCGACCTCGGGTGGGATCCAGTGTCGGCGTAGGGAGATATCGGGGGGCGGATCGTGCAGGTGGGCCTGCGCGGTGGCCATGAGATTTCCGCGGGGGAACGGCGGGCGACCGGTGAGCAGTTCGATGGCCGTGGAGATCAGCGCGTACTGGTCCGTCGCCGGGCATACAGCGCCTGCCTGCAGCAGCTCAGGCGCGGCGTACGGCACCGAGACGACGACGAAACCATTTGTGGCCAGAGGCGGTTCGGGCCGGTGCAGCCATCGGGCCTGGTCGAAATCCGAAAGTTTCACCGTCGCAGGGTCGTCCGTGCCCACCAAGAGATTCGCCGGTTTGACGTCGAGATGGACGATGTCGTTGGCGTGCACGAAATCCAAACCCGCCGCGACCCGAGCCAGCACATGCAGCACCCGCCGCAGGTCTGGCTGTCGGTGCGGCATCGGCACCAATGTCGCCCCTGTTGTGCCTGCCACGTACTCGTGCGCCGACCACAGCCTGCCGTCGGTTTCACCGTGCGTGTACATCCGCACGATATTGGGATGCCGCAGCACGGACAGGATGTCGAACTCGTGCACAAATCGCGCACGCGCCTCAGGTGACCGACTGTCCTCGGGACCCAGAATCTTCAGCGATACCGACCGCGCCCGTTCCACATCCTCGGCCAGATACACATCACTGCTCCCGCCATGACCAAGCCGAGCCTGCACAACGAATCCAGCAAACCGGTCATTCGGTTCCACTACCACCGCCACACCGTAGTTCGCCAACGCCCGGCATCGGCGGCGCAACCTCTCGCTGCTGGGAAATAGGGTGCGGTCAGTCCTTGGGTATGCGTTCGTGGAGAGTCAGCAGAATGTGATCGAAGGTGGCGACAATCGCGGGCTCGGGCGCTGGGACCATGGCCAATTCGGCGATCAGCTGTTCGGCCAGCACACGCAGCTTGATATTGGTTTCCTGCGAGCGCCAGATCAGAACCTTGAACGCCTGCTCGGCACTGATGCCGTACAGCCGCATCAGCACACCCTTGGCTTGTTCGATCACCGCACGCGCCTCGATGAGTTCCGGCAAACGCACCTCGAGCGCTTCACGTTCGGCTTCGGCGAGGGTGGCGCTGAGGTCGATATAGAAGCCGGTCGTGCCCACCGGTTGGCCGTCGTCGTCGAGAATCCGGTCGGCGACCACCATGACGTTGTGTTCGACACCGGAGGTGTCGATGAACCGGTGCCGACTCGAGAACGGCTCGCCGCGGTCGATTGAACGGGCGATGCGTTCGGCGACGTGTTCGCGGTCGTCGGGATGTTTGTGGGCCAGCAGCAGTTCGGTGGTCGGCTCGATTTCCCCGGGCCGGTAACCGTGCATCCGGTAGACCTCCGGCGACCACTCCCAGCGGCGACTGGCGAACCAGAAGCGGAAACTACCGACCGCGGACCGCGCACCCGACTGTCCGGGCGACGCAACCGCGGTCTCGACGATCGGAGATTCGGGCGAAGACGTCACCAACCAATTATGGGCCCGTCTGGGACGAACGATTTCTTTTCCGCAAAGCTGCTGGTCAAGCTCGCTCATCGAGCAGCCGCCACGCTGTGAGCGCGAGCCTGGCCCGCAACAGTCCGGTGGGCTCGGCGAGTTCGATACCCGTCATCTTTTCGATCTGTTCGAGGCGACGGGCGACGCTGCTGTGGTGCAGGTGCAGCAACTCCGCCGCCCGGCGCAGCGAGCCGGTGGCACAGTAGGCGTCGAGTGTCTCCAGATCCTCCGGGGTGCTTGCCATTCGGGCGATCGCGGCCACATCGACGTTATCGCGCGCAGCGTCCTGGGGTACCTGCGCGATCAAGGCCAGCGCCCCGAGGTCGTCGAAGTGGACGATCGGGCTGCGCGCGGTGGCGAAGCGCAGGGCGGTGCAGGCTTCCCGCCATGACCGGTCGGGCCGGTCTGCTGTGCCGATGCCCGCGCGTACGCCTGCCGGAAACCGGGCCGGGTCCACAGTGGTGGCCAGGATGACGCCCACGTCGGCCAGCGGTGCCGCCTTCACCGGGCGGGCTGGGCAGATCAGGCCGCCGACCTGGTCGAGCCGAAGCTGAGACCGAACGGCCACGACGCGCACCGGCAGGTCGGCGGCAAAACCCAAGAGCCGCAATGCCCGAGCCCTGGCCGCCTCGTCGCCGTCGGCGCTGATCACCAGTTCGACCAGGGCCGGGTCGGCCATGGTGGTGCGTGCCGGGCCATATCGCTCGACGACCGCCGCCGCGGCGATGGCGAGCCGCTCCAACAGCAGTTCGTCGAGCGAGCGGGAGGTGCCGGTGCGTTCCAGCCACACCGTGCCGATCTCCTCCTCGTCGAGGATGATCGGCCCAGTGGTGGACGCGGACGGCGGCGGACCCGACACTTCCCGCCCGTCGGATGCGAATCGGATCACTCGTCCCGTGCCGTGCAGTCGAATCCCGGTCACGCACTCGGCCAGTACCGCCGAGGCCCGAGCCAGCGCCGGGAGATCCACCCGCCGGCGCATCAGGGTGTCGTAGAACATCACGACACGCAGCGCACCTTCCGCTTCCACATCCAATTGCGACAATCGGACCACCAAGGCATCCATGTCTGGAGGCTATCCGCGATACGTCCAATGGATATCCTCGAATCCGGTGAGTCCATGGCTGACATGCCGAGAAAGCCCGTTCAGTCGGCTTCGTAGCAGCCCGGTTGTGAGCCAATGTGTTTCGCCGAACCTCGCGGCCGATCGTGAAGACAACTCGTGCGAGGCGACGAAAGATCTCACGGATCGATAGCCCGGGGTATTTCCGGGGGGGTCCCTATGGTTTTCGTCAAGGGTGTTGGTGATTCGGAGGTGCCGGTTCGGTGTGTGGGGTGGTCATGACCGGACGATGATGTAGCGCCCGGGTTCTTCTTGGAACTCGACTGTGGTGGCGATCGCTGTGTCATCGGGGTGGAGGTGGTCGGTCGGGACGACGATCAGCTTGTCGTCATCGTCGTGTAGTCGGTGGATGATTGCGATGCATGCCCCGGTCGCGGAGGTCATGGGCTCGGTGGGGCCGAGGAAGTAGGCATCGAGTTCCTCGCCGTCGGGTGCGAGCGTGCCGGGAACGAATCCGTAGTTGACGGTGTAGAGGAATCCGCAGGTGGGGTGGTGGCTTCCGTAGGGTCGGTCGATGGTGAGGTCGACTGTGCGGCCGAGGAACTGGCGTGCCAGCGTCAGCGATTTGGATTCGGTGAGCGGGCGCGGGTCGGTCATCGTTCGAGGCTATCGGCAGGAGGTGACGCTGCGGCCTGATCGTTCGGTCGGGCGGGCATTGCGGTAGGGCTGTTTGGTCTTGAGCATGGCGTAGAGGACGTCGCAGCGACGGCGGGCGAGGCAGATGAGGGCGGCGTTGCGTTTCTTGCCCTCATCGCGTTTTCGCGTGTAGTAGGCGCGGCTAGCTGGGTCGTGCAGAGCGGCGAACGCGGACAAGAACAAGGCGCGTTTGAGTTTGTGGTTGCCTGATCGGGCGGGGTGTTCGCCGCGGATGGAGCTGCCGGATCGGTGGGTGACCGGGGCGATGCCGGCGTAGGCGGCCAGGTGTCCGGCGGTGGCGAACGCGGAGCCGTCGCCGACTTCGAGCAGGATGCGGGCTCCGGTCCTGACTCCGACGCCGGGCATCGAGACCTTGGCAAGAGGGTGGTCATCGAGCATCCTCTCGATGTCCTCGGCAATGGATTTCCGTTGCAACAGAACGTTTTTCAGGGAATCGGCGAGTCTGGGCAGCACTATCTCGGCAGCGTTGGCGCCGGGAACGGTGACCGTCTGCGCGGGCAACGCGGCCAGGATTTCCTCGACCAGCCGAGCACCCATGCGCGGGGCGTGTTTGACCGCGATCGTGGTGAGTTTTCGGCGCCCGGCGGCCCGGATTCCGGCGGGCCCGCCGCAGCGGGACAGGATCTCCAACACCGCTGGATGGGTGACGCGTGGGCCCAGGACCCGTTCGAGGGCTGGGTGGATGCTGGTGAGCAGCCCGCGGATGCGGTTGCTGGTGCGGGTAGCTTCTCCGGCCAGGTCGTCGTCGAAGCCGGCCCAAGGGCAAGAAGGGAGTCACCGAGCAAGATCTGAACGGGTAGAGCCAGGCGGGCCGAGTTGCCGCGGTGCGACCTATCTACCGTCGTTCGCAGATAAGTAGGGGCAAGAAGTCATACCGGGCCTGGCGACCGGGGCCCTCGCTCAAGGGCCGCGAAGAAGATAACGGGTTGTGTCGCGATGCCGCGATCCATGCCGCGATCTGTGCCCGCGAGGTGAACCCCAATTTGGTCAGCAGGTGTTCGAGGTGTCCGTCTGCGGTGCGTGGCGAGATCACCAGACGAGCGGCGATCTGTCTGTTGGTCAGTCCTTCGGCGACCAGTTCGGCGACTTCACGCTCGCGTTTGGTCAGTTTGCCACCAGCAGTGGCCACTTGGGCAGACGGGACGTGTTCCCCCCAGGGCATAGGCGATCGCGGCGTCGAGACTGAGCGCGGCCCCCTCCCGCTGCGCCGCGGTGTAGGTCTGCTCTTTCATTGCCCGTCGAGTCCGGCACTCGCTTTCCTCTTGATGGACGAGCAACTCCGAAAACACTATCGGTGCAATGCCCACAGATCGGCCGATCTGCTCCGCGGCTGCGGTCAACACGACCGCGCGCTCAGGTTTCTCTTCTTCGGCGGCAATCCATGCCAGTGTCTGTAGGCACATGCTGATGTTGATGCGGTCGTCCATCGTCCGACTCACCCGCAGTGCCTGGGCGAGTAGTCGAGTCGCCCGCGCCGGATCGCCCTGCCGCCACAACGCAACGGCAAGCGACCACAGCAGGTATGACTGGTAGACCGTTTCTCCGTGCCTTTTAGTGATCGCGAGCGCGTACTCATAAACCTCGATTGCCCGGGAGGTGTTGTTGCGCAGTTCGTAGGAGAAACCCAGGTACGTTAAGGCGCTGACTCGGAAGAGGAGGTTGCCGCGTTCGGCCGGAGCGGATGAATTCGATCCAAATGTGACGGAGTTGTTTGCCCAGGTGCTCCACAGTGGCCCACTGCTCCTGACCGAGCATCGGTGACCCGTCCCATGCTTCGGCGTTGCCGAGCACGAGCGGAAGTTCGACGCAATGTGTCGCGCCGAACGGCGACCCTTCAGGGCGCCAATCCAAGCGGTATCCGGTGACCGTCCCGCCGACGTCCTCGTACGCCTGGGCTCGCGGTTCCCAGGGCCCGGCAAACCTGCGGTCGACCACGGCGGGGAGGACCTCGGCCGGGACTCCGAAGGCCGAACTGTCATCCCGGTTCCACCCGACGAGTAGGTCAATGGCGGCAACAGGCGGTGGTTGAGTTCCCGCGGGCAGCGTGGGCGGGAACGGCGCGGCGTCAACGGCTGATGTGTGGACGGCTCAGCCGCAGGATGCGGATCGGTTCCTGGTGCAGCAGCGTCGGGATCGAGAAGGCGGTCGCTGTCTGCGTGTTGGTGAGACGGTCTGCGCAGCGGACTGGCTGGGGTGGTGAGGCTTTGGCTGCCGGCGTGGGAGGGGCGCTTGACACCACATGTGCTGCGGCACTTCTGCGCTTCGTTGTTGTATTCGCGCGGTATGGATATAAAGGCGATTCAGGAACTCCTGGGGCACGAATGGTGGCGAGATGTCGGCTCACATGTCGACGCTGGCGCTCGTGGCACCCGAGTCCCGTAACCGCGAACGCTTCACCCGCAGTTCCGCGGGTATTGCAGTGTTGACATACGCTGCCGAACTGCAAGGGGACCGGTCGCTTTTGCAGGTAGCGGGAATACCTGTGCGGGGGAGAGAATAGATGCCTGATGTTATGTGCAGTATCAGTATTTGGGTATGTCCCTGACATGCGCCGTGTCCGTTCGGCGGGGTGCCCGAAGCGGGCAGTGCCGTTGTGAATGAACCCTTTGCGCCCTTTTTGTTGGAATAACGGGCAGCCTCCCGAAATCTCTGCCTCGATATCCGATTCGTGACCAGGGGGACTCGATGAATCCCACGGCAACGATCCGCCCGGAATCTGTGGAGCGAGCCGGCCTCGGGCCGCCGCCACGTACTCGGGAGTGTCCATGACCGATACCACCGCTTCGGTCACCGAAAAGCCGAGCCAGGCTAGGCCGCATTGCTGGGGCTTCGGCATCGACGTGGGCGGTAGCGGCGTGAAGGGCGGCGTCGTCGATCTCGGCACGGGGCAGCTGATCGGCGACCGCTTCAAACTCCCGACCCCGCGGCCGGCTACTCCGGAGGCTCTCGCCGACACGATCCGCGAGGTGGTGAAGCATTTCCAGTGGGACGCGCCGCTTGGCGTCACCTATCCGGGTGTGGTCAGCGGCGGCGTAGCCCGTACCGCCGCGCACCTCGACAAGTCTTGGATCGGAGTGAACGCCCAGGAGGTGATCAGCGCCGAACTCGGCGGACAGCCGGTGACCCTGCTCAATGACGCCGACGCGGCGGGATTGGCCGAAGTCGAGTTCGGTGCCGGCAAGGACAACGACGGCGTCATTGTGCTGCTGACGTTCGGTACCGGCATCGGTTCGGCGGTGATCCATAACGGGGTGTTGTTGCCCAACACTGAATTCGGTCACATCGAGGTCGGCGGAATGGAGGCCGAGCGTCGGGGCGCCGCGTCGGCCAAGGAAAGGCACGCCTGGAGCTACAAGCGGTGGGCCCCGGAGGTGACGAAGGTGCTGGTCGCCATCGAAAACGCGATCTCGCCCGACCTGTTCATCGCCGGTGGCGGGGTCAGTCGCAAGGGCGACAAATGGATTCCGTTGCTGAAGAACCGCACACCGGTGGTGGCCGCCGCGTTGCAGAACACCGCGGGGATCGTCGGGGCAGCAGTGGCTGCGCGTGCCGATCCAACGCGCACAACGAGCCCGCTCGGCGGCAGCGGTCGTCCTCGCTGGGTTTGATGAGCGGGGCCCAGCTGTGGTTGTCGCTGCGGTGTCTGAACATGCGCCTTCGGCGCCGCCGGCTGACTGAATCGCGAACCACGTCGGTACTGCCAGATGTGGTCAAGAGTTTTGTCGAGACCTTCTGCCACTGAGGCGCATCTCCATACCCATGTGTTCGGCGAAAGACCGCGACGCGGGGCGGCGGTGCCTACGTCAGGGAGCACTCCGCCTCGACAATGTCTGCCACGCCGGCTGCGCGGAACGGTCTCCCTGACGGTCAGAACTGGACGCTGGCGTGCATTTCCCAGACCAGGATCTCGGCGGGCTCGCTCGCGGTGACCTGCTGGCCGCCGGTAGCGGTGAAGCGCACCGCGTCGCCGGTATGCAGCGGGCCGGCACCCTCCAGTGTCACCGCGCCGCGGGCCACGAACAGGTGCAGGAACGGCGCGTCGGGCAGGTGCACCGACTGTCCCGGGGCGAGCCGCGC
>NZ_BAGN01000383.1 GCF_000308835.1 Nocardia vinacea NBRC 16497
CACGGATCGAGCCAGGCCTCGTTGGTGGGTCCGTTGAGCACCTCGTAGACCTTCGGGCCGCCGGTCAGTTCCTGCAGCAGTGCGATGAAGAAGCCCTCCATCATGTTGCCCATGGTCCTGGTGCTGGCCACATATTCCTTGGCGGCCACCAGCGCTCGTGTCAGACCGGTGGCGGCAAGTGCCTGGAACTGCGCGGATCTGCTTGCCGCGCCGACATAATCCCACCAGCTGACATATTCCCACTGGCCGAAGCGCCGCTCCTCGCACGAGGTCAGATAGGTGACGACCCGCCCTGCCATATACATGGCCTCCGGCAGCGGAACGAGATTGTTCTTCAAGAACACCTCGACCAGGATGCGTTGCAAACCTTCCGGTGTGAGCGCCTGCGCGGGATCGAAATAGAACCCGAACATCAGCGGAAAGCCATCGGGCAGATCACCCGCGCGCGGATAGCGCGGATCGCTCACCGAGAACGGAATCAAATTGTCGTACACCGACTTTCGGGTGCCGGGCAGCGGAATGCGGTGCATCGTGTCGTGCACGTGGTGATAGAACGAGGTGAATCCGCGCGCACCGTGTTCGCCGGGTAGCGGTGCGCGGCCGCCGACCCCGGTGCCCGGTAGCGGAATCGTGCGGGATTTGCCGCCGAGTTCCTTGCGATCGAAAACCGTTACCGCGAAACCGCGTTCGGCCAGTTCATGCGCCGCGGTCAGTCCGCCGATGCCCGCGCCGAGCACCGCGACGCTATTGCGCGCCGGGCCGTTTCGGCGTCGCGGCGTCGGCTCGGCTGCCGCGATTCCGGTCGATGTCGTCAATCCCGCGGTGCCCGCCACCGCGGCCGCGCCGCGTAGCAGCGAGCGTCTGCTGATCTGGTTGTCCCGATGCTGAGTTGTCACTGCCGACCCCTAATCTGACTATCTCGATCGTCATATTTATCAGATCGCGGGTCGGCATGGGAGACAATGCGAAGATGACGATGCAGCGACGCCCGGTGCGGACCTATGGCGGTATCGGCGCGGAGGACCGAGTCGCGGCGCGGCGCGGCAAACTCCTGGAAGCCGGGCTGGAGCTGTTCGGCACGCGCGGATATTCGGCGACCGGCGTCAAGGATCTGTGTCGCGCGGCCGGATTGACCGACCGCTACTTCTACGAATCCTTCTCCGGCACAAAGGAACTGTTCGCCGCGGTCTTCGACCATGTCATCGACGAGCTGTTCGCCGCCGTGGCCACGGCGGTCGAGGCGACGAAGCCGCGCGGGACGCGCAAGTTGCGGGCCGGAATCGGCACGTATCTCACCGCATTGGCCGAGGATCCGCGCAAACTGCGCATCGTTTTCGTCGAACCCACCGCGGCCGGCGCCGAATATCGGATGCGTGAAGCGCTGTGGCGCTTCGCCCGATTGGTCGCGGCCACGGCCACCGAGGCGCGGCCGGATGTTCAGCCGCCCGCGGAGATCATCGATATCTTCGCGCTGTCGGTGGTCGGGATGCTGGAGCGGGTGATCGTGGAGAAGCAGGGCGGTCGGTTGGACGTGCCGATGGACGATCTCATCGACTATTGCGCGGCCTTTGCCGGCGCCTCGTTGCGCGCGGTCTACAGCGGCCAGATCGCCGAGCGGACAACGGATTAGCCAGCTGGCCCACATCGATTGAGTGGGGTAGATTTCACATCGAGTTCGTGCCGGGCGCGGACCGACCCGCGGGGGACAAGCGGGAGGGACTAGGACAGTGGGGACCAAGGGGTCTGTGGCTGAGCGCATCGATATCGCCGAACGTGAGATTCGGGTGCTCGTCGAGAACGGCGAGTACTGGCTGCGCAATCGCGGCGATATCGCGATGATGGTGGTCACCGTCGAGCGCATCCGTGCGCATTGGCCGCGGGCGCGCATCGGTGTGCTGACCTATCAGCCGGGTGTGCTACGGGGTTTGGTGCCGGAGGCCGAGCCGATCTGCGGGCCCGACTGGCGTTGGGGATCCGACGGCTGGCAAGGAGTGTTGTCGCGGACCGCGGGCACGAAAGTGGTTGGCCCGGCGGCATTGTGGTGGCGGGCGACCACCGATGGACCGAAGGATCGGCTGCGGGCAATCCGTGTACTCGGTCGCGGCGAGATCGATGACACCGAGACGAATCCGGTAGCGCCGAAACTCGAATTCCCGGTGGAGATTCCGGGGGCGGTCGAACAGGCCTCGCTGGTACTCGCGATCGGCGGCGGCTATATGACCGATGTCGACCGCTATCAGGCGCACCGCACCCTCAACCTGCTCGAATACGCGTCCGCGCACGGCATTCCGACGGCTCTGATCGGTCAGGGTATGGGACCGATGCGTGACCCCTATCTGGTCCGGCGGGCCGAGGAGGTGCTGCCGAAGGTCGATTTCGTCGCGCTGCGCGAAGGGCGCCGCGGCCCGGAGTTGCTCGGCGAATTCGGCGTCGAGTCGGATCGGGTGCTGGTCACCGGTGACGATGCGGTCGAATTCGCCTATCGCAGCCGCGATGCCAGGATCGGCACCGAGATCGGCGTCTGTCTGCGTGTCGCGGATTACGCGCAGGTCAGCCTCGAAGCCCAGGGGATCGTCGGGCAGGTGGTGCGCACCCGTGCCGCGGAGTTGGACGCCGGGCTGCTGCCGCTGATCATTTCCGAATACGCCTCCGAGGACCGGCTTTCGACGTTACCGCTGTTGGTGGGGGCCGATAAGGCGCTGCCGCCGGTCGGTCGCGGCGGCACTCCGGCCGATGTCGCCCGGCAGGTCGGGCGGTGTCGCGTATTGGTGACCAGCGCCTATCATCTGGCGGTCTTCGCGCTGTCGCAGGGGATTCCGGCCGTCGGCATCACCGCCTCGGAGTATTACGACGACAAATTCCACGGGCTGGCGCAGATGTTCGGAACCGGACTGCGCGTGGTGCACCTGAACGATCCCAAACTGGAACAAGAATTGACCATGGCGCTGGACGAGCTGTGGGACGATGCACCTGCGCTCCGGGATCCACTGCAACAGCGAGCCGTCGAACAGATCGATGCGGGCCGGAGTGGTTTGGCACGGGTATTCGGATTGGTGGAAAACGGACCGGTTCGGCCGGTCCCACGATCAGGGGGATAGCTGTGGTGACGACGCTGTCGGTCTGCGTTCCGGCCTACAACTCCGGCCGGACGCTAGCCACCACCCTGCGATCGATCCTCGATCAGGACGTGGAATTCGAACTGGTCGTCCTGGACAATGCGAGTACCGACGATACGTCGGAGGTCGCGAAATCGTTCGACGATCCACGAATCCGATTACTGCGCAATGACACGGTGCTGGCCATCGGTGACAACTGGGACAAGGCGATCCGAGCCTGCGCCGGGAAACTCATCAAGGTCGTCTGCGCCGACGATGTACTGCGGCCCGGTGCGATCACCACCCAACTCGAGGTGATGACCGATCCGTCGATCGCCATCTCCTCCAGCCGGTTCGAGGTGATCGATGAGGCGGGGGAGGTGCTGGAGACCGAACTCGGGCTGGCCGGGCTGCTCGGCAGACAGACCCCACGTGCCTTGGCACGCACCATCGTCCGCCGCGGCCCCGCCGACTTCGGACCGACAGCGGCGGCCATGTTCTACCGCGAGCACTACGACCGCGTCGGCGGTTTGCGCGGTGACCTGGTCTTTCCCATGGATGTCGACCTGTTCGCGCGGGTCTCGTCCTTCGGCGCGTTCTTCGGCGTGACCGAAATCCTGGCCGCCTGGCGCAATTCGTCGTTCAACCTGTGCAGCCAGACCTCCACCGTCAGCAAACTGACCGATATGTATCGCTTCCATCACCGCATCGCGAACGACTACCCGGAGCTGGTCCACCGCGGCGATGTGCTGGCCGGGGATGCCCGCCTGGCCAAGGCCGCATTGCACCGCCTGCGAGTGCGCACGGTAGCCACCGTCCGCAACCGCCCGGATTTGCTGGTCTGACACATGAACTGGCAGTTTCACCGGGCTGCCGATGCGGTGAATCCCGGATCGGCAAACTAAAGAGTCTGTTAACTAATCCGTTGCGGGCGCGCGCTCTGCGGTGAGTCGAAGTAGACAGTGCTGAGGACTCGCGGCAGGAAGCGTTGGTGTGGATGGTTATTGATCATGTGTCGCCGGGCGCGTTGCTATCGAGCACACTTCCGGACGAGCGCGGGCGGTTCGGTGAGTTCGGCGGCAGGTATGTTCCCGAAGGTCTGATGGCGGCGCTGCTGGAATTGGAACAGACCTATGCGCTGGCGCGGGCCGATGCCGGATTCCGCGACGAACTCCGCGAATTACTGCGCACCCGGGTCGGCCGTCCCACGCTGTTGCATCAGGTGCCGCGCTTCGCCGAGTTGCTCGCGGTGCCGGGCGTGCGGGTGTATCTGAAGCGCGAGGATATGACCCATACCGGTGCGCACAAGATCAATAACGCATTGGGCCAGGGATTGCTGGCCAAGCGGATGGGCAAGACGAGGATCATCGCCGAGACCGGTGCCGGTCAGCACGGAGTCGCGGTGGCGACCGTCTGCGCGATGCTCGGCATGTCGTGCGTCATCTATATGGGCGCGCACGATATGCAACGCCAGGCCTCCAATGTCATGCGGATGACGCTGCTCGGCGCGGAGGTGCGTCCGGTGGAGACCGGCAGCCGCAGACTCAAGGAGGCCATCAGCGAGTCGGTGCGCGATTGGGTGTCGAACCTCGACACCACGCACTACCTGTTCGGCACCTCGGCCGGGCCCGCACCGTACCCGATGATCGTGCGCGATCTGCAAACCGTCATCGGCCGCGAGACCCGACTGCAGATCCTGAAATCCGAAGGCCGACTACCGGATTACCTCGTGGCGTGCGTCGGCGGCGGCAGCAATGCCATCGGCCTGTTCCACCCCTTCGTCGATGAACCGGAGGTTCGGTTGATCGGTGTCGAGGCCGCGGGCCTCGGCGTCGAAACCGGGGTTCACGCGGCCACTCTCAACGCGGGTAGTCCGGGCGAAATGGACGGCGCCTACAGCTATCTGCTGCAGGACGACGACGGACAGGTCACGCCGACCCACAGCATCGCCGCGGGCCTCGACTATCCGGGCGTCGGCCCGGAACTCAGCTACCTCAAGGACATCGGTCGCGTCACCTACCGCACCGCCACCGACGCCGTGGCCCTGCGCGGCCTGCACGCCCTCACCCGCACCGAAGGCATCATTCCCGCCCTCGAATCCGCCCACGCTGTCGGGTATGTCCTCGAACTGGCCGAGCGCGGTGACCTGCCTGCCGACTCGATCGTGGTGCTCGGCCTCTCCGGTCGCGGCGATAAGGATCTCGCCATCGCAGCGGAGCGGCTGGCGGGATAACCTGTTCGCCGGACGGATGCCGCATGCCAGGATGGCCGAATGACCCACGGAGCGAGCCGAGTTGCCGAGCATACGGTCGAGCTGATGATGGACTACGGCCAGTTCTGCATCGACGGCGGTCTCGGCGATCCGGATAACGAAATCGACCTGCTGGATCGGGCGTTCGCGCAGCAGCCGTGCGCCGGGGATGGCACCGTCCTGCTGGTGCTCAGCCCGCATCAGAACAACTTCGAGATGTCGATCGCGGTGCAGGTGTGGGATGGCAGGCCGCCGAATGATCGCGACGACTGGCAGCAGGTAAGCGAAGGCCGACTCCGTGTGGATTCTGATGGGACACTGAGCATCTCGTCGCCGACCGACGGGTGGGCGGACCCGTGTCCGGTGCCGCCCGGCGATTATCTGATCGAAGTCGGTGGTCGCGGATTCGTGAACTACGGATGGCCGGGGACCACGACGCCCGGTGATATCTGGCGGATTCGGTTGTGGCCCGACGACGGCGACGATCTGCTGCCGCACCGGCAGTGGGATATGCCGGGATACGGCGTCCCGGAAAATGTGCCGATACCCGAACCGACCACGACGGAGGATGCCGAAGAGTGGGTTCTCGTCATGGATGCCACCGGCAGCCGATACATCCCAGCCGGTGAGCTGGTGGCCGAGACCGCGGCTGCCGAGCGCGTGGAATGGGGCGGCGATCCGATACCGGAACTGCGCGAACATCTTTCGGCTGCGGAGCTGGCCCGCTTCGACCGCCCGCTCGCCGAGGCGATCGCCGCGATGGATGAGCCGACCTTGCGGCGGCTGGCTCGACGGTGCGCCGTCAAGGCCTGCGAGTTGGCCGATATCGCCGAAAGGCCGTGGATAGCAATGGGATTGCTGGCCCTGCGCGAAGGGCAACCGCTACCCGCGCCGTTCGACGACATGCCGACCGCCTTCGAGCGGCTGGAGGGCGAGGAGTTCGGCCCCGCCGAGGACAATTCGCGCCAACTCGTCGCAACTATGGGCGAATCGACGCGTTCGCAGGCGAATCCCTTCGATATCGGTCCCGTACATCGCCCCTTCTTCGCCCTCAGCGCCATCGAGCACGCGACGAATCCGGATGCGTTGGCCGCGGCGATAGCCGCACTGCATACCGCCGCACTCACCTTCGGTGCCGATGCCCCGGTGCTATTCGGCGAAATCGGCAGCGAGTTCCGCTCGGTCGGCTGACCGAAGCAGGGCCAACTCCTCGGCGAGGATCTTCACCGTGTCGCGAATCTGATCCTCTGTGTGGCATGCGGTGACAAAGAAGCGCAGGCGGGCAAGGTTTTCCGGGACTGCCGGGTAAATAATCGGGTTGACGTTGATGCCGCGGCGCAGTAGCGCATTCGACAGTGTCAGCGTCTGCAACGAATCGCCGATGATGCACGGGATGATCGGTGTGTCGGCGCTGTCACCGGTGTCGATACCGGCGTCGCGAGCCAGGCGCAGGAACAGTTGTGCGTTGTTCCGCAGGCGATCCAGCGGTGTGCGGTCGGTGCGCAGTTGGCGGATCGCCGCCGCCGATGCGGCCGCATTCATCGGGGTCATGCCGACGCTGTAGACGAATCCAGGTGTGGTGTATTTGAGGAAGCGGATCAGCTCGGCGCTGCCCGCCACATAGCCGCCGCATCCGGCAAGCGCCTTCGACATGGTGCCGGACCACAATTCGACATCGCCGCGATCGACGCCGAAGTATTCGCCGATCCCGCCGCCGCCGGCACCGAGTACACCGATGCTGTGCGCCTCGTCGATCATCAACAGCGCTTGGTGCTTCCGCTTGACCTCGATGATCGCGGGCAGATCCGGAATATCGCCGTCCTGGCTGTAAACGCCCTCGATCAGGATCAGCACGCGGCGATACTGGTGCCGGATTTCGGTGAGCAGCTGGTCGAGTGCCGCATGGTCGTTGTGCGGGAACGGCCGCCGCGTCGCGCCGGACAGTTTGCAGCCCTGCAGGATGCTGTCGTGCGCGAGGCTGTCGTGGATCACCAGATCCTCCGGACCGGCAATGTGCCCGATGATCGTGACGTTCGTCGAATGGCCGCCGACGAGTGCGATCGCATCCTCGGTGCCGAGCAACCCGGCGAGTTCGGCCTCCAGTTCGCGGTGCACCGGCTTTTCACCGGAGAGCACGCGGCTGGCCGAACACGAACTGCCGTAGCGGGCGACCGAATCCTGGACCGCCGTCACAACTGCCGGATGACCGGACAGGCCCAGGTAGTTGTAGCTGGAGAAGTTGAGCACGGGTGCGCCGTCGATCACCGAGGTGTCCCGGGTGACGCCGTCGTTGATCAGGAAGTAGGGATTCGACAGCCCGAGCGCCTCCGCGCCGGAGAGCCGATCGGCAATCGCCCGGACCTCGGCGAAGTCGGAGATCCGATACTCCGGCGCGACGGTCACGCGCTCGGGCGCGGGTGCGGGCGCGGCGGGTGCGGGCGCACCGGTGACTTGATCCGCGACATAGCCGATGACATCACCCAGTGTCGTCATCGCTGTGAACCAGCTCGGATCGATGGTCAGTCCGGGAAGTTTGCGGACGAGTCCGCCGAACAGGTCGGTGAGCATGATCGAATCGAGTCCGAGGCCGTCGGTGATCGTCCGGTCGTCCCGCAATAGGTCGGCGGGGAAGCCGCTGACCCTGGCCACCTCCGCGCGCACGATGCCGGCGACCGCCTCCGGGCTGACCGAGGACCGCTCGGTGTCCGGCAGTGGTGTCCGGATCTCGGTGGATCCGGTCGCCACACTGGCCAATACGGCGGCCTGCTCGCGGAAGAGTGCGATCAATTGATCCATGGTCGTTGTTGCCTCAAGGGTTGTGGAAGTCGTTGTGTGGGTGGGGGGTTCGACCCAGAATCGGTGTTCGGTCGAGAACTCGTAGGTCGGCAGGCGGCGACGGACTCGTTGCGCCGGTGCGTAGAGTCGATCCCAATCGGGGGTGAAACCGTCGCGGTACAGCGCGGCAAGGGTCTGCGCGAATTCGGTGCCGGACGCACCGGGTCCGGGGCTTGGCGCGAGGCAGCGCGCCGCCAGCTCGGGCCGAATCCGGCCGACCAGCGCCGCCAGGAGCTTTCGCGGGCCGACCTCGATGACATGGCTGGGCTCGGTGCCCAGTGCCGCCTCCACGGCGTCGGCGAATCGGACGGTGGCACAGACGTGTTCGGTCCAGTACGCGGCGTCCATCGGCTCGGAAGCATCGAGCAGGCGTCCGCGTACGGTCGAATAGACGGGAATATTCGGTGCACGGTAGACGCAGTCGCGGGCGATAGCCTCGAACTCCGCCAGCATCGGCTCCATCAGCGGGCTGTGGAACGCGTGGGAAACGTTGAGCGCCTTCGTGATCACCGTACGAGCGTCGAGTGCCGCCCGGATCCGTTCGATCGCCGCGGCCGGACCGGAGAGCACGAGATCTGCCGCACCATTGACGGCGGCGACCGCAACCAAGGGTTCCTCGGCGAGCAGATCGGCCACCTGGTTCTCGGCCGCGCGTACCGCGAGCATCGCACCGCCCGTTGGCAATTGCTGCATCAGCCGACCGCGCGCGACCACCAACCGACACGCGTCGTCGAGGTCGAAAACTCCCGCCACCGCCGCGGCCGCGAATTCGCCGATGCTGTGCCCGATGAGCCATGCGGGCCGCACGCCCGCCTCGGCGAGTGACCGGGCGAGTGCGTATTCCATCGCGAAGATGGCGGGTTGGGCGAGGTCGGTGCGGTCGATATCGGTGCTCTCATCGAGCAGCAGGTCGCGCACCGAGCGATCCAGGTGCTCGATCATGCAATCGTCGACCGCCCACAGGGCGTGCTGGAACAGCGGGTTCGCCGCGTCCAACGCCCGTGCCATACCGGCGAATTGTGAGCCCTGACCGGTGAACATCCAACCGGTGCCGACCGCTTGTGCCACACCGATTTCGGGTTCGCCCCGCAGGCGTGCGATAGCGTCGGCACGATTGGTCGCGACGATCGCCGTTCGAGTGCGCCCGGAAGATTTGACCTGGTTACTGGTCCAGCACAGCTGCGCGAACCGATCCTCCGGTACCGTCGCCAATGCGTCGGCGAGTCGAAGCGCGTTGCGCCGCAGTCCTGCCCGATCATTCGACGACAGCGTGAGTACGCCACCCCCGGACGCCGCCGGTGCCGGCTTCGCGGGCGCGCTGGCCAGCACGATGTGCGCATTCGTACCACCGATCCCGAAGCTGCTCACCCCGCCGAGCGCCGGTCCGTGCAGCGGCATCGGTTCCGCGACCAAGCGCAGGCCATGGCGACTCATCCGCAGCTGGGGGTTTTCCTGCTCGGCGAATCTCGTCGGCGCGACTACACCGTGATGCAGACCGAGCGCGACCTTGATCAGTCCGGCGACGCCCGCCGCGCCCTCGGTATGGCCGAGATTGCCCTTGATGGAACCGATGCCGCAGGGTTCGGCTCGGTTCGCCCCGTGCAGTGCGCCGAGCGCCTTGACCTCGATCATGTCACCGAGAATCGTTCCGGTGCCGTGTGCTTCGATGAAGTCCACGTCCTCCGGCTGTACACCGGCCCGCTGATAGGCCTCGGTGATCACCTGCTGCTGTGCCCACCGGTTCGGTGCGGTGATGCCATTGCTGCGGCCGTCGGAGTTGACCGCGCTGCCCTTGATCACCGCGTACACCGGCAGCCCCTCGGCCACCGCATCGGCCAAACGCCGCAGCACGAGCACGGCGACACCCTCACCGCGCACGATCCCATCGGCGTTGCCGCTGAACGGTTTACAGCGAGCATCGGGCGCGGACAGGCCCGCCTGGGTGTAGAATACACCGACGGCCGGGGTGAGTACGAGGTTCACGCCACCGGCGACCGCCTGATCGCATTCGCCGGAAGCCAGTGCACCACAGGCGAGATGGACCGCGACCAGCGATGACGAACAGGCGGTATCGACCGCGATACTCGGACCGCGGAGATCGAGCTGATAGGACAGCCGGTTCGCGGTCATGAAATACCCATTGCCCGAACCGTGCTGCGGTGTGATGGCGGCGTAATCGCTCATCTGCAGGTTCGCCCATTCATTGGCCATCACACCGACGAAAACCCCGGTGCGTGTGCCGGACTGGGCTCGTGGATCGAGTGCGGCATCTTCGAAGGCGCGCCAGGTGGCCTGCAGCAGTAGGCGCTGTTGCGGATCCATCGCCTCGGCTTCCCTCGGTGCGATACCGAAGAATTCGTGGTCGAAGGCGTCCGCGTCGTCGATGAATCCGCCGCTGCGGGTATTGATGGTGCCGGGTGCACCGGCCGGATCGTGGAAGTCGTCGGCGTGCCAGCGGTTCGCGGGCACCTCCGAAATGGCGTCGCGTCCGTCGAGCAGCATCTGCCACAGCGCGGCGGGATCGGGTGCTTGCGGGAATCGGCAATCCAGGCCGACGATCGCGATGTCCGTCATGTGGCGACAGCGAATTCGGCGGCCAGATATCCGGCGATATCGGCGATGGTGGGGTAGTCGAAAACCAGCGTCGGGTCGACGTCGAGTGACCACCGGTCCTCGATCTCGCCGCACAGGGTTACCGCCGAAGCGGAGTCGAGGCCGAG
Source organism: Nocardia vinacea NBRC 16497 (assembly GCF_000308835.1). Classification (GTDB taxonomy): domain Bacteria; phylum Actinomycetota; class Actinomycetes; order Mycobacteriales; family Mycobacteriaceae; genus Nocardia; species Nocardia vinacea. Next base: position 10,902 of record NZ_BAGN01000383.1, read on the forward strand.
CTCGGCGAGCGGAATCGCCGGATCCACCTGGTGCGGTGCGCGTTCGGTGTAGTCGGCGACGCGCTTCACGAGCCAGCCTTGGATCGTTGTCGGGCAGGCGGCAGCGGTGTCGAACATATTCGGCTCCTCGGCGGTACAGGGGTCGGTCAGACGGTCAGTGATCGGCTCAGCGCCGGTTCGAGATCTTCGTGCAGGACACCCTCGACGCGATCCTCCAGGAACGCCGCCCGCATCGAGTTGCGCTGGACCTTGCCGCTGGTGGTGTGATGCACCGAACGGGTTTCTACGAGAACGACATTCGGCGCGGGCACATCGAACCTTCGGGCGACCGCGATTTTGATCGCCGAGGTCAGCTCGGTCAGCGTGGCCTCGCCGAGCAGCGCCTTCTTGACGCCTTGCAGCACGACCATTCGTTCCCGGCCCCCCGCGTCGACGGATACGGCGACGCCGACGGCGAGTGCCGGATGCAGCGCGCTCACCAGTTCCTCGACGTCCTGGGGATAGAGGTTGCGGCCGTTGATGATCAGCAGATCCTTGAGCCGGCCGGCGATGAACAGCTCCTCGTCGTGCCGCAGACCGAGATCACCGGTGCGCAGGAACGGCCCCTCGGTTCCGATGTACGCGTCGAAGGTCTCGCGGGTCTCGTCGGGACGGTTCCAATAGCCGGCCGCAACACTCTCGCCGCGAATCCAGATCTCGCCGACGGTGTTGTCCGGCACCTGTTTGCGCGTGTGCGGGTCGACGATGCGGATGTCGAGACCGCGCGCCGCGCGGCCGCAGCTGACGAGCCGGGTATCGGGTCCGGCGTCGAGGTAGACCGGTGTCGCGTCGATCCGTCCGTAGCTGGCGAGCAGCGTCACCTCCGCCAGGCCGTAGACCGGCAGGAATGCTGTGGGCGGCAATCCTGCGACCGCGAACCGTTCGTTTACCGCCGCCACGGTCCGTTCGCGAACCGGCTCGGCGCCGCACAACGCGAACCGCAGACTGCTGAGATCGAGATCTGCCAGCTGCTCGTCGGTCACTCGGCGCACGATCAGGTCGTATGCGAAATTCGGCGCGCCGGTGTAGGTTGCTCGATACTTGCTGATGGCCTGCAGCCAGCGCACCGGACGCTTGAGGAATGTCGTCGGCGACATGAACACCAGATTCGTGCCGAAGTACACCGCCCCCAGCACAAAGCCGATCAGGCCCATGTCGTGGAAGTTCGGGATCCAGCTGACACCGGTCCCGGTATCGTCCAGCTCGCCGCCGGCGGCGATGGCCGCCTCGTTGTGCATGAGATTGCCGTGCGTCACGACGACGCCCTTCGGGGTGCCGGTCGATCCCGAGGTGTATTGCAGGAATGCGATCGTCCCGGAGTCGATATCGGGCATCCGCCAGGCGTCGGGGTCGCCGAGCGGACCGTCGGTGGCGGCGACGACCGCGGTTGTGGTCGCCGCGACCAGCGGCTGGAATTGGCTGGTCGTAAGCACCAACCGGGCGCCGGAGTCCGCGATTATGCCCGCAACCCGGTCGGCGCTGCGCTCGTAGTTCGGCAGCGGCGCGGGAACGGCCACAACGCCGGCGTACAGGCAGCCGAGAAATGCCCGCAGAAACGCCATACCGTCCTGGTAGAGGAGCACAACGGGCTGCGCAGACTCCGGACGGTCGGCCAACCAAGCGGCCACGGCCCTGGCGTCGCGATCGAGTTCGCGATAGCTGACGATCTCCTCGACGAGCTCGCGACCGGCCTCACGCAGGTAGGTGTAGGACCTCGTATCCCCGTATTCGCATACTTGCTGCCGGACGTGGTGGACGTAACTCGGCTGCATAGTGTGTATTCCTTCGGGGGGAGAGGCGACATCGGGACTACATATGACTGTCGTCGCTCCGCCCCGCCGAAAACAGGGACCTCAGGGATCGCCCAGCAAACCCGAGGGGTGGGCAATTTTCACCCCGGGGTGCCCACACCGCAGTGTGGCGCCCGATGACCGGACGCCACACTGCCGCGCGCTGCCGACTCAGATGGTCCAGAGCCTGCCGTAGGTGTACACCGCGTCACCGTTGGCGCTGATCACCCGCACGAACGGGCGAATGGTTGTCTGCCCGAGCACACCGGTGACGGTGCCGTGGAAACCGGACATCCGGATGAAACCCTCCGCGCCGAAGACATCGCCGCCCGTGCACTCGACGGTCTGGATCCCGGGACCGAAACCCACCGCGAGTTCGACGCCTGCGCGCGGGATCAGACCGTTGAGCTTGAGCACCGATCCGTCGGCGCCGCCGAGATCGACACCGAGGTCCGGCGTATACCACTGGAATACGATCCGTCCGTTCAGTGTGGCCGGATATCCGACCTGATAGCCGATGGTGATGTGGCCAGACCAGTCCTGGGCGTTCGGCCCGGTGACGCGGTAGGAAGCCTCTCCGTTGTGGAACCACTCGCGGGTCAGCGGATTGCCGTCCAACGGTGGTACGAAATCGATCCGGGTATCGGATTGAATCGCCTCGACCGTCCGATCCTGCCGATCGACGATCTGACTGGTGCTATCGATTGCCGCGGATGCGGTGCCGGTGGTGAAGGCCAGACCCGAAGCCGTTACCGAGGCCAATATGAACGCGCGCAGACTCCGGCTACGGAGTGTGTTATCCCTCATCAGTATTTCCCCTCAGGTTCCCCACTAACAGATGTTCAACAGCAAAACGCGCAACGCCGCCGCCGATCCCACTACGACGCAGCCAACTCACGGCATATGGTCACCGCCCTTCCGAAGGGCCGGCCGGATTGTCGACGACCCAGCGGCTGTCGAGTTCGGGAAATCTGGCACGGACCTCGGAAAGCAGATCGCGCAGTGTCAGCAGCACGAAATCCGGTCGGGCGGAGACGAGTTCGGCAGGCGAGATGATCGGGATATCGGTGCCCGGCATCCGGCGGCCCTGTTTGGCGGGTGAGGCATCGGCGACCGCGGCGATCAGTCCGCGGTGCACTCCGGCAATGCTGAAGAGCGCGACCGCGCGCGACGCCGCCCCGTAGGCGTACACCCGTCTGCGGCGCGCCGCCATCGCCTCGAGCCAGTGGCGCAGAAGTCGGGCATGCTCGTCGGTCCTGCGCTGAAGGCCTTGTAGCGCAACGAGATCAGTGTATTCGGCTTCGGCGGCGCGAATGGCGCGCACGGCAAGGTCCGGTTCGACCGTGCCGTGCACCGCGCCGATCAGGACGGTGCCGCCGTACAGATCGAACTCCCACGCCGTCGCCACACTCATCCCGGCGGCCTCGAGCAATCGGTGCAGTGCGCCGAGCGAGTAGTATGCGAAATGCCCGTGCCGCAATGCATTCCATTGACCCGTCGCGACGATGGTGGCCAGCGAGTGGTACTGGAGCAGCAGCAGGCCCGCCGGCGCGGTCGCCGCGGCCCGCTGCGCGAAGGCGGCCCGCTGATCCGGCTCGTGCATGATGCCGAAGCAGTCGAGCACCACATCGGCGACCCCGTCGACGGATTCGAACCCGCGCCCAGCGAGCAACGGCAGCCAGGTACCGCCGTGCGGACTACCGAATTCGCGCACGGTCCGCCCGCGCAACAGACCGGCGCGCGCCACCCGTGCCACCGCCTCGGCGGCCTGATCACGCAGCGCCTGCGGTTCGATACCGCGCGGCTCCGCGGTGCGGGTGTCGTCATCGGCCAATTGCGCCAGCCCGCAGGCACCGCAGACATCCATGCGCAGCGGATGCGCGATCTCGGTGGGTTCGATCGCACTGCGCGCGAGCGGAAAATGGTCGGCGGCAGGAACTTTACCGAGATCGAGTACCGGGGTGAGTTCGGTACTCGAGCAGCCGCGGCAACCGCGACGCGGGACCATGCCGTTCATGACACGATGGCCTGGTGCGTATCGAACACACCGATCTCGCCGATGTCCTGGTGCTGGTGCCCGAACCCTTTCGGGACGACCGCGGCCTGTTCACCCGCACCTTCGACGCCACGAACTTCGATGCTCACCTCGGCGCACCCGGTACGGCGGCCGCATTCGTGCAGGATTCGCAATCTCGTTCGGCACGCGGAGTCATCCGGGGCATGCACGGACGGTCCGGGCGGGGTGAGGCGAAGCTGGTGCGCTGCGCGCACGGCGCGGTGCACGACGTGCTGGTCGATATCCGGCCGGATTCGCCGAGTTTCGGGCGGCAGCAGGCATTTCGGCTCGACGACACCGAATTCCGGCAGCTCTACGTGCCGCCGGGCTTCCTGCACGGCTTCCAGGCGCTGACCGCGAATGCCGATGTCTGCTACCGGATCGACCGTCCGCACGATCCGGCCGAGGACATCGGCGTCGCCTACGACGATCCGGAACTGGCCATCGCGTGGCCGCTGCCGGTCACCGTGGTCTCGGCCCGCGACCGAGCCGCCGGCAGTTGGCGCCAGCTGCTCACGAAACTTGCCGAGCCGCTGTGATCCGACGCATCGACGCGTCCAGCACCCCGGTATCCCGCAATTTCGCCAGATGTGGCAACCGGGTGAACCGGCGGAAGAAATCGTCACTGGTAAGTCCCCTGGCGGTGTATTCGCGATACAGCTGCTCGGCCCCGGCGGCCACCGTCCAGGTGGCGCGGTAGCCGAGAACCGAACGGGCGGAGGAGAAGTCGACGCGATAGGACCTCGGGTCCGCGCCGCTCTCGCCGGTGATGGACAGCCGGGCGCCCGGCACCGCGGCCACCACGGCCCCGGCGATATCGGCCACCGTGAGATTGTTCGCCTCGGTGCCGATATTGAACGCCCGGCAGTCGATCGCCGCGCGCGGCGCGGTCAGGCAGGTCGCGAAGGCTTCGGCGATATCGTCGGCATGCACCAGCGGCCGCCACGGTGTCCCGTCCGAGAGCACCTTCACCTCGCCGGTGAGCACCGCGTACCCGACCAGATTATTGAGCACGATATCCGCGCGCAGTCGCGGCGAGAAGCCGAATGCCGTTGCGTTGCGCAGGAATACCGGCGTGAAGTCGGCATCCGCCAGCGCCGCGACATCGTCTTCGACCCGCACCTTGCTGTCGGCATAGGGCGTGATCGGACGCAATGGGGCGTCCTCGGTGACCAGATCCTCGCCCGCCGCGCCGTACACCGAACAGGTCGATGCGTACAGAAATCGCCGCACCCCGGCCTCTTTCGCAAGCCGGGCCAGGCGCACCGACGCGTGATGATTGATCGCGTAGGTGATTTCGGGATCGAGTGCGCCGAGTGGATCGTTGGACAACGCCGCGAGATGGATCACCGCATCGAATCCGGTGAGCTGTTCGACGGTCACATCGCGCAGGTCGACCGCGAGACCGGGCGGATCGCCGGGCAGTCGGCCGAGGACGCAATCGGCGAAGAATCCGGTATCGAGTCCGACCACCTCGTGGCCCGCGGCGCGCAGCACCGGTGCCATGACCGTGCCGAGATAACCCTGATATCCGGTGAGCAGCACACGCATGCCCGTGTCTTCGGCAGTCAATTGAGCTCCAGTAGTCATGACAGACCCAAATCGACGACAACCTTGTCGACAACGAATGCTTCGGCATGCCGATCCCGGCATTGCACCCCACGCAGCCGGGACAGACCGATGAACGACTGCTCGTCGAACCAGTCCCGCCCCACTTGCGAAGGGTAGTGCTTCTGCAGCAGCCGCGCCTTTTCCTCGGCGAATTCCGTTGATATCGGCACGAATACGGTCGGCGTCGGCGTATCGGTCTCCCACTTCAGGATTTCGTAGCCGAGCACCAGCTGGTCCCGGAATTCGGTGGGGACCAGTTCGGCGAGGAGCCGATGGTCCTGATGCGCGTCGCCGCGCTGCGGTGCGAAGACCAGATCCGGTTCGGTGCTCGCGCGGAAAGTGGCCAGCGCCTGCTTGATTCGGTCCCAGTGCGCGGGCGCTCGGCCGTCGGGCAGGTCGAGCACCGTCACGCGCAGATCCGCATTCGGACAGAACGCGGTCAGCGCGGCCCGCTCCTCGTCCTCGCGCACCGTGCCCGCACCGGTGAGCACCAGTGCGCGCACCCGCAGCCCGGAATGCTTGCGCGCCACCGTTAGTAGCGTCGCGCCCATGCCGATCGCGATGTCATCGCAGTGCGCGCCGAGCACCGCGATCTCGGTCAGTGACCCGGTGGTCAGCGCGATCATGCGAACTGTTTCTCCCAGACCATCCATGGGCGGATGCCGGATCGGTATGCCGCGTCGAGTTCGGCGCGTTCCTTGAATGTGTCGGCGGGCTTCCAGAAGCCCAGATGCTGATAGCCATAGAGCCGGCCCTGTCCGGCCAGCCTCCCGCAGGCGTCCGCGACGAGATCTCCGCCGGGCGGCAGCAGATCCAGTACCTCGTGGCCGAGCACGAAGTATCCGCCGTTCTCCCACAGCGGCATCGACGAAACCGGCCGGATCTCCTTGACCTCGCCACTGGGCTTGATATCGACGCAGTGGAACGACTGCTGCGGTGGCACCACCATCATCGAGGCGGCCGCGCCGGAGGCGGTGAAGCGCTCGATCATCTCGTCGAGCGGTGCGTCGGTGAGCACGTCGGCGTAGTTGGCCAGGAAGGTCTGCTCACCCTCGAGATATGGCCGCACCCGCCGCAGCCGTTCGCCGATGGCCGAGTCGAGACCGGTGTCGACGAAGGTGATCGACCAGTCGCTGATATCGGTGCGCAGCAACTCCACCGAACCGTCGCGGATGACGAAGTCGTTGGACACCGACTCCTGGTAGGTCAGGAAGAAGTTCTTGATGTGCTCGGCCCCGTAGCCGAGGCACAGAATGAAATCCTTGTGGCCGAAGTGCGCGTAATAGCGCATCACATGCCACAGCAGCGGCCGGGGACCGACCAGTTGCATCGGCTTGGGCAGCATGTCGGAGCCGTCGCGCATCCGCATCCCGTACCCGCCGCAGAACAGCACAACCTTCATCGCGCGTGCCTTCCCCTCGATTCAGCATTCTTCGTTTCCCCGAGCACGGCGCTGTGCAAAGTCGGTAGTGGATAGACCAGTTCGCCGCCCCACTCGGCGATATGGCTCAGTTGTGTGGTGATCTCGGCCTCGAGATTCCACGGCAGTACCAGCACCACATCGGGTCGATCGAGATCGATGCGTGCGGTCGGGTAGATCGGGATCCGGGTGCCCGGGGTGAATCGCCCGTGCTTATAGGGGTTTCGGTCGACCGTATAGCTCAGCAGGTCGGGTCGGATCCCGCAATAGTTGAGCAGGGTGTTGCCCTTGCCGGGCGCGCCGTAACCGACCACCCGCCTGCCCTGTGCACGCGCGTCGAGCAGGAACCGCAGCAGTTCCTGACGGACTTGTCGCGCGCTGATCTCCAGGTGCCGGTAGCCCTCGGCGCGGTGCAAGCCCGCGGTCTGCTCGCGGTGCAGCACCTCGCGCACCCGGCTGCTCGGTGCGGCCGCGACCGCCTCCGGCCGTGCCCACAGCCGGATCGAACCGCCATGGGTGGCAAGCAGTTCGACATCCACTACGGCCAATCCGGCGGTGGCCAGCGCGCGCTGAGCCGAGAGCACCGTGTAGTACTGGAAATGTTCGTGATAGATGGTGTCGAACTGGCCGAACTCCATCAGGTTCAGCGCGTGATGCACCTCGATCGAGAGCCAGCCGTCATCGGCGAGCAGTTCGCGTAGTGCGCGGGTGAATCCGCGCAGATCGGGGACGTGGGCGTAGACATTGTTGGCGACAACCAGGTCCGCGGGCCCGTGCTGGGCGCGGATCCGCTTGGCGAATTCCTCGTCGAGGAAGGCGGTTTCGGTCGGCACGCCGAGTTTGCGCGCGGCCGCGCCGACATTCACCGAGGGTTCGATGCCCAGGCACGGGATGCCCGCGGCGACCACATGCCGCAGCAGGTACCCGTCGTTGCTGGCGACCTCGACCACGAATGAATCGGTCTCGAGGTCCAGCTTTTTGACAGCTTCGGAAACGAAGACTTCGGCATGCCGTACCCAACTATCGGAATACGAGGCGAAATACGCGTATTCGGTGAAGGTTTCCTCCGGCGTGATCAATGCGGGGATCTGCAACAGTAGGCAGTCCTCGCAGATCCGCAGATGTAGGGGATAGGTCGGCTCGGGAAGATCGAGTTCGTCCACCGCGAGAAATTTTTCGCACGGCGGTGTGGCTCCGAGGTCGAGCACGCTCGACAGACGCTCGGAATCACAAAGGCGACAACGCATCCTGGCCCCCTGCCTCCTGCCGCGCGGATCGACCCCGGCGAATTACCGGCATGCCCATGACGTCGGCGCGATCAAGTGAGACGTTACAGCGAATCGCTTGCGTATGGCTCGTGAAACCGATTGTGGGGTAGCGGTTTCCGGACGATTTCGAGAGCGCTCCGACCATTGGCATCTGGTGGGCAAACAACTCTCGTTGGTGGCGGAGCCCCCATCGTCACTTCCATCTGGTGTGTGCGCGGGTGCGCCACCTGCCGACTTTTCCTGAAGAGGCATTTGTTTCAAGACTCGAAAAACCGACCGCCCGAATGTTGGCTACTCCGTGGAATACTCTGCGGCACTTTCTGTTCGGTGTGTGCAGGGGATTGTGTTCTGTAACAATCGCCTTCGGGCCGCCGACTGAAGGAACAACCCCGGGCGGCCGGATTGTGTCGAGGGGACCGGTCGACGGGGATCGGGGGCAACGAAAAACTCCCAGGGGGAGGTGTTTGTTCAATGGGCTTCGAGCTCACCGAAGACGACGACCTGGATAGCGCAGGCCCGTCACCGACCCTGCCGCGCTCCGAGCGCGAACGTTGGCAGGCAGAGTATGTACGGCGTCTGGCCACAACGGATTTCGCGGTGATCGGCGCCGCCGTCGGCCTTGCACAACTGATCCGATTCGGTGGCCCCGCCGCGCCGCCGCTGGCGTGGCCGATGCCGTACGAGGTCGGCTACACCGTTGTCTCGGCGTTGCTCGCGCTCACCTGGCTCGCTTTCCTCGCGGCATGCAATTCCCGATCACCACAGGTGGTGGGGTGTGGGTCCGAGGAGTACCGGCGGTTGGTTTCGGCCACTCTGCGACTGTTCGGGGCATTGGCGATCATGTCGCTGATATTCCAGATCGAGTTCGCGCGAGGCTATCTCGCGATCGCGCTGCCGCTGGGTCTGGTCGGACTGATGGTCAGCCGGTTGCTCTGGCGACTGCACACCAGACAGCGCCGCAGGCGCCAGGGCGAATACCGCACCTCGGTGCTCGTGGT
>NZ_BAGN01000382.1 GCF_000308835.1 Nocardia vinacea NBRC 16497
AGAGCCGATGAGCATCAGCCGGCTGGTGGTGTGGATCTGAAACGCCTTGCTGCTGCCGATCGTGTTGAGCGACAACCCGATCGCCGTGGCGTCCCGTGGGCGCATGCAGTCCTGACCGACAGCGACATTTTGACCCGCGAGCCTAATCGAACGCTCAGCGGGCACGGCAGGTGAATTCGACGCCCACACCGCCGCGGCCGGTGCCGTTCGGGGCGATCACCCAGATCCAGAACTTCTTCGTGGGGGCCGCGACCGATCCGCGCACTCGCACCACAGTGCTCTGGCCGGGTCCGAGCTGCCCGGCGGCGGGTGTCACGACCACAGCGGGCAGCAGGCCGCGGCGCAGGTCCTGGGCGGCGAAACTGATGTCGATGTCGTGTGCCGTTGCGGCCCAATCGATAGTCCCCGAACTCGGCGACACTTTGAACTCAGTGTTGATGTCGCTGCAGGCCACGTCGTAACTGCCGTGGGTGCCGCGCAGTGTCACCGAGACGGTCCCCTCGGGCGATCGTGCGGGCGCGGCGGAGGCTGTGCCACCGAGGCTGCTCATGCAGCCGGTGATCAGGGTGGCGGTGGCGGCGGCCACCAGGACCTGGCGTTTCATCGGTGCTCCCGAGGTGGATGTGCGGCGGTGAATGCCGTGCGTCCGACGCTACGGGGGCGGTCACGGGGTCCGAAATGGACTGAAGTACTTATCGACTGCTCATTGGTTACTCACCGCAGACGACAACGCGAGCGTCGTAGGTCACAACGGTGATGTCCGGGTCGGGGATGACGCCCGCGCGTTCGAACGCGGGGAAGAGTCGATCGGCGGCGAATCGTTCGGCGGAGGCCGGAGTGTCCCATACGTCGATGGAGTGCATGTCGCCGTCTATGAATCCGGCTACGCTCAGCAGGATTCCACCGATGCGGTCGCTGCCGATGGCGGATTGCACCGATTCGTATTGGGCGAGACTGATTCCGGGGGTCGTGATGAGTTGGACGAAAACCGGTACGGGGGAGCGCATTTCTCGTTACCTTCGTGCCGCCCACGCCGCGATCTGGCTGCGTCGGGTGTAGCCGAGTTTGACCAGGATGTGCTGGACGTGATTCTGTGCGGTGCGTTCGGAGATCACCAACGTACGGGCGATCTCGCGGTTGCTGTGACCGGCTGCGACAAGCGCGGCGACCTCTTGCTCGCGGGGTGAAAGCGGTTGTGCACCTGTAGTTTCCAGGAGTTGTTCGAGGCGCGCGATCCAGGGTGTCATGGACAGGACCCTCGCCTTGGGCAGGGCGTTCCCGGCGATGGCTCGGGCGGCCGCGGCATCGCCGCGCCGCAGGCCCAGCAATGCCCGCTCGGCCTCGGCTTCCACCGCGAACGCCGGGGCCCCGATTGCGGCCGAGATCCGGGAAGCCGCGACGAGATCTGTCTCCGCGTCCTCCCACCGCGAGAGGGCGGCAGCGGTTTTGCCCAACACCAGTTCGACGGGGCCGAAATACTTCGAGCCCCCGGTGCCGCTGGCGATGTGGTGGTCGCGCCAGGACGCGAGTCGCCGGTGGAAGTATTCGATGTCCTCCGTCGCGTTCGATGCGACGGCGAGGTGGGCGCCCACCGCGAGCGCGTCGAGGGCGAAATATGGCGGCACAACCCAATTCGGCGGGGCACCGGCCCGCCGGTACAGCTGCTCGGCTTCAGCGGTCCGGCCCTGGCCCAGCATGGCGAAGGCAGGTCCGATCGAGCTGAACAACTCGTTGCGGACATCGTCGAGCCGATCCGACGGCAGCCGCAGTTCGGGGTCGTGTGCGTACCCGTAGTGGTGGCCGATCGTGGTGAGCAGGGAGGAGTAGGCGCCATATGCCGCGGGGTGCTCCAAGCGCGCGAGCAGGGCGTATGCCTCACCACCGAGCCGTAGTGCGGTCTCGAAATCGGCGCGGGCCTGAGCGCAGGCGGCCTGTGCGACGAGCAGATGCCAGCGTGCAACCGGTCCGCCGACGCGTTCAACGCACCAGGCCAGCGCGGCGACGGTGCGGTCGGCCTCGTCGAGTCGCCCGCACTGCCAATGGGTGTCGGCCGCCCACAGTCGGCCGCGCAGCTCGATGGCGGGATTGCGGGACTGTAGGCCCACTTCGATCATGCGCGCGGCGAGCGTCTCCCGCTCTTTCACGTATTCCGGTCCGCCGCAAGCCAATTGGCGGGCATTGAGGGCGGCTGCGAAGGCATCGCGGTCTCCGGAGATGAAGGCGTGCCGCAGTGCGGTGGCGGAGGTGTTCCGCACCTCAGCGTATTCGCCCAGGTATAGCAGGGTTTCAGCCTTGCGGGCCAGCACGCGGGCGCAACAGGCCGACTGAGTGTCGGTGAGGTGGGCCAGCGCCTCCTCACATCGATCGCGTAGATCGCGATCCCAGCGGCGTTCACCGATCGGCTCCAGCACGAGCACGGCCTCGGCCATCAGCGTCGCGTCCTGCAGACGGCGTGCGAGGCTGAAGGCTTCGACGCACACGGCGCCGGCCGCGGCCAGTCGCCCCGAGCGCACGGCGGCGAGGGATTTCGCGAGCAGCAGCCGCGCCCTGTCCGGCGAGTCGGCTGCGGGACTGTATTCGAGCGCGAGTCCGTAGAGCCGGTCGGCTTCCTCGTGCGCGAGACCCGCTGCGGCGTGATCGGCGGCTCGGCGCGCCCACCGCGCCGCGGGCTCACGGTCACCGGTGATGGCGACTTCACCCCAATGCCGCGCCAATTCGGCGAAATGCTCGGCGATGTCGTCGGCGAACAGTTCCTCGATCGCGTGGGCCGCGCGGACATGCAGTCCAACGCGTCGTTCCAGCGGCAGTTCGGCGACGAGTGCGGTGCGCACAATGCCGTGGGCGAAAGCGACCCGGCCCGCGGCGCTGTTCGTAGTGAGGACTCCGGCACGGATCGCCTCGTCCACCGCGGGCAGGCACTGCAGCACAGTGCGTTCGACCAAGCTGGCCGCCACGACGAGTGAGAACTCCTCGCCGAGAATCGATGTCGACACCAACAACTCCCGCGTGGCGGGGGAAAGTGCCTCGATCCGCGCGTGCACGACATCGACCAACCGCGGCGGCAGGACAGGCGAGGTGGCGCCGGGCACCGATGGCACGCTCCGGCCGAGTTCACGAATATAGAACGGATTGCCGCCGGTCAGGTTGCGAACCGTGCGCGCGAACGGCGTGTCGATCTCCCGGCCCGCGACGATCGTGAGGTAGCGCTCCGTCTCCTCGAGCGAAAGTCCCTGCACGGCTATGCTTTCCACGGCCCCTTCGGACAACAGGCGCGGCTTCACCGCCCGCCATCCCGGCGATTCCCGGTGCGGTCGCTCCGCCGCACAGATGAGCAGCCGCCGCCCGCGCAGCGAGCGCACCACATGCAACAGCGCCACCAGCGACGGCTCATCGGCCCACTGGATGTCGTCCACCACCAGCAGCCCGCCGGTCACATCGGTGGCTTGCGCCAAACTCTCGACAATGCCTTCGAACAGCCCCGCCCGATCGACGGACCCGCCTGCACTATCCGACACCTGCCGCCACAGCCAGTACGGCGGCGCGTCGGCCAATTCCAACGACCGCGCCCACAACACCGCCAGCCCTCGCTGCTCCGCCTCCTGCGCCACCTCCGTGAGCAATCGCGTCTTGCCGATCCCCGCCTCCCCTGAGCACACCACCATGTGCGGGCGTCCCGCGACCGCCTCGTCCAACGCCGTTCGCAGCGCCCGCAGTTCGGCCTCTCGTCCCACCAGCGCCGCCCCACCCCGCTCCATATCAGCAGCCTAAACCCGCCCACCCGCATCCGCCGTCCGATTCCGGCCGTGCAGCGTGCCGACCACCCAGCAATGGTTCATCGACGGCGCGGGAGTGCCGGGAACCGACAAGAAGTTCGTTCTGAAGCGGCCGGGAAAGTCGGCGCTGTGCCTCGACGTGGAGAATGGGAGCCGTGCCGATGGCGCCCCCATTCGAGTCATGGGTTGCGAGAACATTCCCGCGCAGGTGTGGACGCCGGTTTATCTCGGCAACGATATGTGGAAGTTCCGCTCGGGCAACACCGACAACCACTCATGCCTCGACGTTGATCATGGCGGAAACGGCGACGGTGACCCGCTCCATCAGTGGACCTGCCTCGATGTGCCGCAACAGAATTGGCGCTTCCTCTCACCGCGCTGACACTGGCTCGCGCCAGCTCGGCACCGTGCAGCCCTGCTACTTTGCGGCGGGGGCCAGCTCCAGGATTCCGAGGCCTCCCGCGTACTTCGCAAATCGTACGTGCGAGGGCACCAGGCACACCCCGACGCAACCGCACTCATCGGCGACAAGCTCGGCCCCGCACTCAACGAGGTCGCACGCCGCCACTCCGGCTAGATCGCGTACCGAACCCGAAATGAGGAGTGGCACCGCTAAGCGGTGCCACCCGTCAACTGTCCGCCGACGCATAGAACCCCGCACACCTCACCGACGACCGAGCGCGACAGCACGCGCCGCACGCCGGACAGCCCCGGGCTGACCGCCTATAACGTGGTCCAGCGCCCCGGTCGTTTGGCGGCCGTGTCCCACCGATGACGTTTCCGTTCGGAACCTCCCGATGATCTCGGCTTCCGAGCTGTCGATCAGCTCTGTACCGCTTTCGAATCGAAAAGGGGTTACACATGATTCAACGTCTCATCCTCGGCACGTGCGCGATCACGGCTGTGCTCGGTGTCGGTGCAGGCGGCTGGACAGCCGCGAACGTGATCGAGGGGGCGGAGCTGAGCCATGTCCGTCGAGCAGCCGAGCCCGACGGCGGTCTCGGTGCCCGCGTTCGGTGACTACCGGCGGGTAGGGTGCTGCTCGGACGTCAGGTAGCGCCCGAGTCGCGTGCGGCGGCGCTTGTCAGGGGTGCGAATACGTACTGGCGCAGCGCGATACGGTCGGGGGTGAGCGCAGGGAAGGTTCGGTATGAATGGTGATGGTGGGGCGGCGGCGTACGAGCGTGCTGAGGCGTTGACGCGTGCGGACCGTGCGGTGGAGGCGGAGCCGGAATATAGGGTGGCGGCGTCGGCGGGGCATGTCGGTGCGATGCGGACGTTGGGCTTGCGGGCTGTCGAACGCGACGATGAGTCCACTGCTGAGACGTGGTGGGTGCGGGCGGCCGCGGCCGGGGATGCGAAAGCGATGTACAACCTCGGGTTTCTGAAATCCGAACAGCGGCAGCTCGCTGAATCGGAACGCTGGTATCGGGCTGCGGCGGGGGCTGGGAATGCTGACGCGGCATTCAATCTGGCGTTGCAGCTGGTCGAGCGAGGGGATAGAGAGGAGGCAGTCGAATTCTATGCGCAGGCTGCCGAGGCGGGGGATACGAAGGCGATCAGCAACCTCGGCAACCTGCTGTCGGAGCTGGGACGGGAGGAGGAGGCCGAGCGGTGGTTGCGGGTGGCCGTCGACGCTGGTTCCGGTGCGGCGATGGCTAACCTCGGCTCGTTGTACTTCCGCCGCGAGCGGGTCGCGGAGTACGAAAAGTGGTGGCGTCGTGGGGCCGTGGCGGGCGATGTCACCTCCATGTACAACTTGGCGGTGGTCCTCGAGGTACGGGACCGAGACGAGGCGGCGGAGTTCTTTCGCGCCGCCGCCGCGGCGGGCCACCCGTATGCCGAGGAAAAACTGCAGGGGCTACTGACCGGCTGGACACGCAGCGGCGCGCCGTACATCGCCGGGATCTTCTGACCCGCCGGAACCGGTGCCTGCCGGGTCGACTCGAGGTGGCCGATCTTGTCGTCGACGTTCGCGACCGGTGCCGGTCAGGTCGATTCGTGGACCGGACGATCGGGCCCGGATACAGCCTGCGCGTGACCCTGCCGTCCATGTCTCCCTCGACAACCCGGGCGCGGTGGCTGTGCTGCTGGAGGGACTCCGAACGAGCGACCAGGTCCGGGATACTGCTTGCCAGGGACCCCAGCCATCCACGTCGACCTCAGCGACGCGGGCAGAGTGGCAGAGCTATTGTGGGAAAGCCTCGAACCGAGGATCTCCGTGGGTGCTTCGTCCTTGGCGATTGGGAGACCAGCCTGCCGGACCTCGTGCGAGCAGTACCGAGAGCTGTTGTCTGCGAACAAGATCCGGGGCTCGGACTGGAGCGTTCAGCAGCCGGACTGCGATTTTCGGGTTTGACCGCCAATCCACGCCGCGATCAAGGATGCGATTTCGGCAAGTGTGGTCGGTGCTTGTCGGCGAACCTGCAGTTCGCCGCCGCGGCCGGATTGTTGGTCCTCGTGGGTTTCGTTGCCGGACTGGCGGGTTCACACATCGCGGGTGTGGTGGCGTATCTGGGTGCCGCGGTGATCGGTGGCGCGACGTTCGTGCCCGGCACGCTGTGTGGACTGCGCCGTGGCCGGATCGGGGTGGGCACCCTGATGAGGATCGCGCTGATCGGGGGCGCTGGTGTTGGGGCAGTTCGCCGAGGCCGCCGCGTTGGCGTTCCTGTTCTCGATCAGCGAAGCCCTCGAAGACTATTCACTGACCAGCACCCGCCGCGGCCTGCGCGGCCTGCCGGCCCTGGTGCCCACGCAGGTGATCGTGCTGCGTGAGGGCACCCAGCGCACAATCGAACCGGGTGAGCTGGTTGTGGGGGATCGGATGGTGGTGCGGGCGGGGAGCGGGTCGCCAGCGACGGCATCGTGCGCGAGGGACGCTCCGCGGTAGACACCTCGGCGATCACCGGCGAATCGATGCCGGTCGAGATCGGACCGGGCGATACCGCATTCGCGGGTTCCATCAACGCCACCGGAGCCCTGACCATCGAGGCCACCGCAACCGTTGAAGACAACTGGCTGGCCAAGGTCGTGCGCATCGTCGACGGACGCCCCGCACGGCTGGGCAAGCCCCGCTGGATATCCCCGGGCACCCTACAGGCCGAAGTGACGCGGTTGCAGGACGCGGGCACGACCGTCGCGGTCATTGAGCACGACCACACCGTCTTGGGGACTATCGGTATCCGCGACGAACTGCGCCCCGAAGCCGCCGAGACGATCAGCGCGCTGCGCGCTGCCGGGGTGTCGGTGAGCATGCTCACCGGCGACAACCTGCGCACCGCAACAGCATTGGCCGCCCAAGCCGGTATCACCGACGTACACGCCGAATTGCATCCCACCGACAAGGCCGCCCTCATCGAGCAGCTGCGCGGGACCCATCGCGGCGCGGTCGCGATGGTCGGCGACGGTGTCAACGACGCACCCGCCCTGGCCACCGCGGATGTCGGTATCGCCATGGGCGCCATGAAAACCGACGTCGCCATCGAAACCGCCGACGTTGCACTCATGGGCACAGACCTGCGCCACCTACCCCAAGCACTCGCCCACGCCCGCCACATCATGCTGCAGAACATCGGCCTATCCGCCGCGATCGCGCTCTCACTGGTCCCCTCGCTGCGTTCGGTGTCCTCGGGTTGGCCACGGTGGTCCTGATCCACGAAGTCACCGAAGTCTTCGTCATCGGCAACGGCATCCGCGCGGGACGCCTACGCCTACTTCCTGGCACCGCCAAATCCGAACCCATTGCCCTGCAACAACTCCCATCCAACCCGACCGCCGACGGATGTGCGTGCTGCGCACCCACCGCCACAACGCAGATCACCCCCGATATCACCGCGACCGCGACACCACTACCACTGACCATCCGAGAAAGCTGACGCCACAATATTTCTGGGGTTCGGCCGGGGCGCCGGTTCGGGGAAGTCTGGGCCGAGCCCTGCTTACGCTCGGGAACCCGGGCCAGCACCGGGCCGAAGAAGGCGTGGCCGTCGATGGCGATGATCGGGCTTCCGCCTCGCCCGCCCAATGCCTGCTGGCTGGCGTCGTGGGCCCGGGCGACCGCTTCGTCGAGCTCGTTGTCGTCGAGGGTATTCGTCAGTGATCGGTCCATCCCGAGGGCAAGGAGGGTGTCGGCGATTGTTTCGGGGGCGATCTCTTCTCGCCGGATGTGGGCGCTGGTGCCGACTGCGTGATACAGCCGCGTGAATCCGTCCGGCCGACGGCCGCGAAGAGCCGTCCGAGCCGCGCCGGGATCTGTCGATCATCGGCTGGTGGCGGGCGTCGACGGCAGCGTCCTCGTTGAGTACGGCCAAGCTCATCTGCCGTAGCGCCTGCCGACCTGTGTCGCGGGCCGCATCCAGCAACCACTGGGCGGTCACCCATCCGAACGGGCAGACCGGATCGACGTAGAGATCTATCGCGGCCATGTTCCTCTCCTCCTGTCGGCGTGTAGCCGCTCCCGCACGTGCTGTGCCGGAGGCCACCCTTCCGTCAAATACCCATGGGGGTATAGTTCAATTCGAATCCAATATACCCCTGGGGGTATGAAAGGAGAAGGCGATGACCGACTCGGTGGTGGTTTCCCCGGCACACGACATCTCGCTACCGGACCGATCCGGCGGGGTATTGGGCAGGCTCGGGGCAGCGATGGCTGGGCGCGCCCGGATCGTGTTCGGCGCGTGGTTGCTGGTGTTGATCGTGCTCGGTGCCGCCGCGCCGAGTGTGTTCACCTCTCTCGCGGGGGCGGGGTGGCAGGCCAACGGTTCGGAGTCGGTGCGTGTGCGCGAGCTCGCCCAGCAGCACTTCGGCGGTAACTCCTCGGCGGCGGTGCAGGTGGTGGTGCATTCCGACACCGCATCGATCGACAGTCCGCAGGTACGGAAGGTGCTCGCTGAAATCACCGGAGTCTTCGCCGGCGATACACGCTTCGGCGAAGTCGTCGCGCCGCAACCGGGGATGTCGATCAGCCCCGACGGCCACACCGGCATCCTCATCGCGGGCGCGAATGCCTCCGCCGATGACATGGTCAAGGCCGTCGACGAGCACAAGGATGCGCTGACCGCGTTGTCCGGCAATGGAATCGAGGTCTACCCCACCGGGGCTTCGGCGTTGTGGAGTGATTTCAACAAGGCCAATCACGACGCCATGATCAAGGCCGAAATGTTCTCCTGGCCGGTCACTTTGGCGATCATGGTGCTGGCGTTCGGCTCACTGGTCGCCGCTGGGCTGCCGTTGCTGCTCACCCTGGCCGGGCTGGTGGCCTCGGCCGGCGGGCTGGTGCTGCTCAACCAGATCACACCGATCTCGGTGTGGGCGATGAACTTCGCCATGATGTTCGCCCTGGCACTGGGCATCGACTACGCGCTGTTCATCGTCGCCCGCTTCCGCGACGCACTCACCACCGCACCCAACGCCAAGGCGGCAGTGGCCGAAACCATGGACACCGCGGGCAAAGCCATTGTGCTGTCCGGACTTACGGTGCTGGTCAGCCTGTCGGCGGTGCTCATCGTGCCCGCACCGGCGGTGCGGACCATGGCCGTCGGGATCATGTTCGCGGTGGCATTCGTACTCGCGGCCACCATGACACTGCTGCCCGCCGCGCTGGGGGCATTGGGCGCAAGGGTCAATGCGGGCGCGCTGCCGTACGCCAAGCGCCAGCAGCACCGTTCCCCCCGCTTCGCGGCCTGGGGTCGGCTGCTGCACGACAAGCCGTGGCCATTCGCGATCGGCGCGCTGTTCGTGTTAATCGCCTTGTCGATTCCGGTGTTCGGGCTGAAGGTCGCGATGCCCTCGATCCAGGTCGTGCCCGCCGATGCGCCGGTGCGTAAAGGGTATGAGCTCGCGCAGGCCCAAATGGGTGAGGGCGCGC
This sequence comes from Nocardia vinacea NBRC 16497, assembly GCF_000308835.1. GTDB lineage: Bacteria > Actinomycetota > Actinomycetes > Mycobacteriales > Mycobacteriaceae > Nocardia > Nocardia vinacea. The sequence goes on from NZ_BAGN01000382.1 coordinate 9,640, forward strand.
CGGGCATGCTGCAGATCATCGCCCCCGCCGACGAGGCCGCACCGGTCACGGCGGTCGCCACGAACGTGGACGGGATCAGCATGGTCACCCCCGCCCAACCAGCAAGCGACGGTGGCGGATTGGTGATGATGCAAGCCATACCAAGCGTCGATCCATCCGATGCGCGCATGGGCGAAATCCTGCACAATCTGCGCGACGCCTTACCGTCCGCCGCACTGGTCGGCGGCGCTCCTGCGGAAAACCTGGACCTGCAGCAGGCCCTCAACGACTACCTCCCGCTCATCGTCGGGATCATCCTCGTGCTGGGATTCGCACTGCTCCTCATCGCACTGCAAGCACCCTTGATCGCCGCCCTCGGCACCGTGGTCAGCCTGCTGTCCACCGCCGCGGCCTTCGGCGTCGCAAAACTCATCTTCCAAGACGGCCACGGCGCGGGCCTGCTCGGCTTCACCCCGCAAGGCTTCCTCGACGGCTGGGGACCGGTGTTCTTCTTCGCCATGATCTTCGCCATCGCCATGGACTACACCGTGTTCCTACTCGCCACCGCCAAAGAACACTACGAACACTCCAACGACCCCAAGACCGCACAAATCGACGGCATGGCCCACTCCGGGCGCGTGATCTTCGCCGCAGCCGCGGTAATGGTGGCGGTGTTCTTCACCTTCGCCCTCGCCGACCCACTGCCGCCCAAGGAGATGGGCATCATCCTCGGTGTCGCCGTGCTGCTGGACGCGTTCGCTGTCCGCCTGGTGCTGCTGCCGGTGCTGCTGCACCTCACCGGGCACGCCGCCTGGTGGTCGCCAGCCTGGCTGCGCAGGGCCCTGCCCTCGATCAGCTTCGCCCATCTCTGACATCGCCGTCCCGGGCTCGGCTCACCCCGAGCCCGGAAATACCCCACCGGGTATCGTTGGTTGAATTGACCGAGGAAAGGAAAACACACCATGGTCGGCAACGAAGAGACCATCGCCCAGGTACTCAACCGCCTGCGCCGCGCCCACGGCCAGCTCGCCGGGGTCATCTCGATGATCGAACAAGGCCGCGACTGCAAGGACGTCGTCACCCAACTCGCGGCCGTGTCGAAAGCGCTGGATCGTGCCGGATTCAAAATCGTCGCCACCGGCCTGCGCGAATGCCTCACCGGCGACACCGCCGACGGCTCGGAGCCTATGTCCGAAGCCGAACTGGAGAAACTGTTCCTCGCCCTCGCCTGATCAACCCGGAATCGGGCACCCCGACAGATTGGATGACATACACCATGCGGCAACTACCTCGACATCACGGCTGGTCCATCGCGCGCGTCGTGCCGCTGCTGGCGGGCACGTTCGTGCTGATCAGCGTCTTGCTGGCCGGGGTGTTCTCGCCGTGGTGGCTTATCTTCACCGGGTTCGTCGGTGCGAACCTACTGCTCTACAGCGCCGTGGGCTGGTGCCCGGCGACACTGCTGCTGCGGCGGCTGGGTGTCCCCGCCGAGCCGGCCAGCTGCCCGACACCTCAGGCGTGACCTCTGGTGACCACACCCGAACCGAGGAGAAAGCAGACCACACCATGAACCTGGCCCTGGCCACCACCCTCCACGCCATCACCTTCGACCAAGCCATCGACCTGACCCGAAAAGCCCTGTCCGAACAGGGATTCGGGGTGCTCACCGACATCGACATGAAAGCGACGCTGAAAGCCAAACTCGGCGAGGACATGGAAGACTATCGCATCCTCGGTGCCTGCAACCCACCCCTGGCCCACCGCGCGGTCGGCATCAACCGACAGATCGGGCTTCTGCTGCCCTGCAACGTGACCGTCCGCCGTGACCCCACAGCCGAGGACACCATCATCGTCGAAGCCATGAACCCGGATCTGCTGGTCCAAGTCACCGGCGAACCCGCACTCGAACCCATCGCCGCCGAAGCCGCCACCAAACTCCGCGCGGCAATCGAATCCCTACACGACCGGTGACCGAGCCGCAGCGGATCCCGACCGAAGGCGTCCAGTAGCGGTGCCAGGCCGACGATCATCTACTGCGACGATATTCGCCGCTCGTCGGCTTGGTGGAGCCGTTCATGCATGGGATCGGTAGTCGAACGCGGGTGCGCCCAGGTTCTTGTATCCGATCCCTGGTCGAGACCGAGTGGATTTGGTCCTCGGCCGGGGCCTCGCTCAGTTCCGGTGCTGGTGCGACCGGTGCGACCATTTCCGTCGAAAGGCGATGCCGCCGAGGACAACAGCCGTTTTCGCCAGTGCGAGCACGAGGATCAGGCCGGCGGTGCCGCGAATCCAGTTCCCGTTCGTCAGCACGGCGGCGCCGAGCCCGAGATGTAGTGCGATCGCCAGCGCCGCGACGACCGCGGGCAAGGCGAAAGCTACGAGTCGACGGCGATCGGCCGTGGCGGGTGCCGGCGGATCATCAGGCGCAGCGGGGGCGCCTGAGTCATCGGTTCTTTGCCAGTCGACGGTGATGTCCTCGCGTCGGGCGAACCGATCGAGGTTCCTGCCGATGATGGTTTGGATCCGTGCGAGCTTTTCCTCGTCGGCGGCGTCGATGTGTGCGGTCAAGGCGTCGGTTCCGGCGTGGAGGGTGCAGCGGCCCCATGAGCCGAACGTGATGACACCGTCGGTTTCCGACGATTCGATGGTGACCTCCACCTCGTCGGTGATGGGTTTGTGTCCTGAGATCCGGTGTCCGCCGGTGCCCGCCATTGCGGTGGCATGCTTGATCAGTTGAGCGAGATACCCTGTCGCGCAGTCGGTTTCGATCCGCGCCTGGACGGTCGATGCGGTCATTGCTGCGCCGGTTCCGGCTTGGTGGCCGCGACCAGCCAGGCTCGGATGCCTTCAGGGTCGGTGGTGATCTCGATGGTGGCGGCTTCGATGGACTCGATGCGCCACCCTTGCGCGAACGCGGCGGTGATCTCGTCGCGAGTCAGCCGATGCGGCCCGCCGATGCCGGGTTGGCGGTCGCTGAAACCGAGCATGAAGTAGCGGCCGCCGGGTCGGATCACCGACCACAGCCCCGCGACGTAGGTGGCACGGTCGTTGGCGTCGAAGATGTGGAACAGTCCGCAGTCGAGCACAGTGTCGAAGGATTCGTTCCACTCGGTGAGCGTGAGTGCGTCCCGATACAAGAACCTTGCGGTCAGGCCGCGGTCGTGCGCCTTGCGCCGGGCCCAATCCAGGGCGTTGTCGGCCAGATCGATGCCGGTGGCGTCGAGGCCGAGAGCGGCGGCGAGCAGTGCGTGCTCACCGGTTCCACAACCGATGTCGAGTACCTGCCCCTCGATCGCACCGGCCTCGGCGAGTGCGACGAAGGCGGGCTGGGGTCGGTCGATGTCCCAGGGTGGGCGTTGGGCATACAGGTCCGCCGCCACGGCGATGTCGGGATGAAAGTGGCTGTGTGACTGAGTCATCTGGCTCTCCGTCTGTTGCGTCGAGATCCCTCCACTCAGATTTTGCGATACATTGTGTCTACAGTCAATAGAAGATGTACTCAGTGATGTCGCTATGTATGCTTGGTGGGTGCCGAAGCTGTGGAACGAGACGATCGAGATGCACCGCCGCGAGGTGCGCACCGCGATCATGGATACGACCGCCGCGCTGGTGTTCGAGCACGGGTTGCGCGCGGTGACGATGTCGCAGATCGCCGATGCGGCCGGTATCGGGCGGGCGACGCTGTACAAATACTTCCCGGACGTGGACGCGATCCTGCACGCCTGGCATGCCCGCCAGATCACCGGTCACCTACGCCAACTCACCGAGATCCGCGACAGCGCCGACACTCCCGGCAAGCGTCTGCACGCGGTGCTCACCACCTACGCACACATCGCCCAGCAGACCCGAAGCCACGACACCGAGCTCGTGAAGTTCCTGCATCCCGACGAGCAGATCGCCGAAGCACAGCAGCAGCTACGCGGCATGATCGGCGATTTGATCGCCGACGGCGCCCGCAGCGGCGAACTCCGCGACGACGTGGCCCCCGATGAACTGGCCAACTACTGCCTGCACGCCCTGACCGCTGCGGCCACCTTGACCAGCGAGGCGGCCATCGATCGCTTGGTCGCTGTCACCCTGTCCGGTCTACGAGACTGAAGTCGTGCCGATTGCGGGGCGGAGGTCAGACCAGGTTGATCGAGTCGAGGAAGTGTTCGGCGAGTTCGGTGTCGCCGGTGATGGCGACGCTGTGGGATCGCCAGGGCGTGCGGGTTGTCGCCCAGGACGGGAAATCCATCGCAGCACTGGTGATTTGCGCGGCTGTCTGGTCATCGGAGCCGACCACCACGCGCAGCCGTCCGTGCCCGATGGGCTCGAGTCGCCATGTGCCGCCGCCGGTTCCGGTCAGCGTCAACCCGATCGGCTGGTCGAGCCAGTTCCTGTCGTTCGCACCGAAGTCGGCCAGTAGAGCCAACATCCATTCCAGTATCGAACTCATCCGGTCGGTGTCGGTGGCGGGGATCTGCTTGTCGAGTGCGGGCGCGATGTCGTGGCGCAGGTGGGTGTGGAAGTCGAAGGTCAGCAGCGACGGTAGCAAACGCAGTGGGTAGGAACCGAGTTCGCCGATCGGGATGCGGATCGATGCAAGCGGCCACCGTTGGGCCGTGCAAGCCGCGGTGGCGATCCGCGAACTCCACCTCGCCATTTCCCCGACCACGCGATCGTTGTCCCAGTCGGCGCGTCGGGCGACGAAATCGTCGTTGAGTCGCTCGATATTTCGGGAGCGTAGGACCTTGACCAGATCCGGGGTGAAGTTCAGGTGGCACTCCGACCCGAGATGGGCGATGACATCGCGTACCCGCCAGCCCGCGGCCCGGCTCGGCGCCGCCCATTCCGCTGGCGTGAGCTGGGCGCAGAAGTCCAAAACGGTATCCCGCTCGCGACGGAACGCCGCGATATGGTTGGTCACCCCCGTGATGCTGCCACGAGCGCAAACCTCTGTCACCGATCAGCCGAATCCGCGCGTTTTGCGTCGTCACCGACGCGGCGTTCGACGGGAACACCCTGGCCGCGCAGTGAACGAAAACACACCGCCGCCACAACGGATCTCGCGTGGTGTCGCTATCCGCCGAGCGCAGCAGCGCCGACAGAATGGCGTGCGAAGATGTCGTCGTCGTGTCGTCGATCAGCCGGTTCAACCGGTCCCGGTCGGCCGGATCGCAGCCGTAGGCCGGCCGACTTGATATTTCCGCGCCGTTATTCCCGGGTATCTCCATACCGCGAAACCCTCACGGCATTCAGCAATTCCCGAGTGACCCGACGTGGGACATCTGGTTCGAAGGAATGTGCCAGGCCAGGCCCGTCCGCGCTACAGATGGACGGCGACCCACGGCTGGGAAGAGCTCCGTGAGCACATCTGCAGTTGTCGTGACAGGATGCGCCTGTCCACAGAGCCATCCGGTCGCTTCGACACCACGACGCAGCTTCGATACAACGCAGGGCAACTATGACCAACCACAAGACACTTGACCGGGTTCGTGGTCTTGTGCCTGGCATCCGGCAGCGACCCGAGCAGGCCGAACAGCAACGGCGCGTACCGGAACAGACGATTCGTGACCTGGTCGAAGCGGGCGTCTTCCGCATGTTGCAGCCCCGGAATTCGGCGGCGACGAATCGTCACCGGCGGAATTCTTCGAGATCGTTCGGACCATCTCGGCGGCATGCCCGTCCACCGGGGTCGCCGCGCCTGTGCTCGGCGCCGTGCAGGGCGCCTATGCGGCCTTCGTCGAGCGCATGCGGGAGCGGACCGTCGACGCCGCCGTCGCGGTGCGCCTTGCCCGCACCGCCTCGGAGATCGTCGCCGCGATCCTGCAGATGGATCGCAATCTGTCCGAGGAACTGCGCTATGCCGAAGCGGGCGAGGACATTCCGCTCGAACTGCGGCTACGCGCCCGCCGCGACCAGGGCCGAGCCACCGAGCGCGCGATGGACGCGGTCGAGATGTCAACCCGGATCGCCGGTGGTCGCTCGGCCCGGACTCCCGATGTGCTGGAACGACATCGGCGTGACGTGCATAGGGCCGGCCGGCATCTGGCCAACGCCGCCGAGCAGGCGCTGGCGAACTTCGGCCATGGCGAACTCGACATGACCGTGGAAGACCGGATTCTCTGAGTGGACGCCGCCGGCCTGCGCTGGTAGCCGTGGATAGAGGTAGTACAGCATGACCACCACCGTGATAGATCCCCATCAGCCGCCAGGGCCAGAGTGCGGCACCGCGCCGGGTTCGGCAGCGCGAGGCACACCATATTGAGCGCAGCGTTGGCTGCTATGCGGATATTCCTGTCCGGTATGGCGGATGTTTCGATACATGCCACGCCATAGCATCCGATACACAGGTCGAAGCTCGATACACCACGAGCCGAAACCCCTGCGCACAGTGAATCCCGCTAGAGCTTTGGGGCCGCATGATGACAACTCCGCCCACTGGTCCGAAACCGTCCGGCCATGAGAGGCCGCGTCCCATTCCGTGACGCTGTCTCGATCTTGATCCGGCCCTCTCCTAGCGGAATCGCCCATCACCCGCTTCGGCCGTCGAACACAACGAAACGGTCGGCGTCCTATCGGCGCACCCGCGCAACGTCACCAGTTGGTTCGCGAAAGTCTACCGAATTCGCGCCGGGGCCGGAAATAGGTACGTCATATGAGTTTCACAGTGCTGTCCCGGCGACCATGCGAAGAATGGTGACACCGATCGCTGCCAGTTTGCCGTGATAGCAAGTTGGAATTGCTGGTTCAGAATGACTGCAGATCGTTTTGGTCATCGCATGGTTACAATTCCAAAAGCATTATGATATGTGCGTAAATATCACGTCCATCGGTAGAGGCCGTTCTCTCCGCGGCATTATATTCGACCCACCAGGCGCCGGGGTCGGACGCTCGTGCGCTTGCCGGAAACGGCTGGATGGAATGGTATGGAAGAAGGAGGTGGATGTCGATTCGATGGATAATGCCAGGTGACAGCGGTGTGTAGGGGCGAATCGCCGATTTCTTCGTGACGAGTGACGTTTCGTCGTGCATTTGTGGAGCGACGATTGACAGTGATACCGGATTCGTATCGACGGCGCTGGCGTCCGGTGTGAGCGCGACGCTGTTTCCGGCGTGACTGCGACGGGTTTTCGGCCTGCCCAACGGCCGTCTGCCCGCCGAATATAGCCGATAGAAGAAGCGTCAACAAAAGATCGCCCATCGGTTGCGAGAACCTGACCAGGCTGGCAGGCTACTGGACGAGCGAGTTGCTCGGCGGCTACTCGAGCACAATTCGAGGAGCCGGCCTAGCGAGAAGAGATGTCGAGTGAGTACTGATTTCATTGTCGGGGTGGGGGATGTAGGCCGCTGGTCGCGGGTGTCGAGTGTGCTGATACCGACGGCGTCGTCGCGAGCTCACCTTTCACCGCGGTAGAGGGAAGCGTTCGCATGGACTACGTTTTGGTAGCAGTCGAGCACCCTGTGCCTGCTGAAACGCGCTTTCGAGCCGTCATCCACCAGGGACTGTCGGAAGTAACAGAGCTCGCGACCGAGAGGCTTCGCGTATCGGATACCGTCCGGTCTGGGGGAGTGAATCCTCGACACGTCGCCCTGCTCGCGCAATTACCCGGACCGCCGCCGCCGATTGTCGTGCATCGCGCCACTATGACGGTGATCGATGGCGTCCACCGTCTGATGGCCGCGCGTCGGCGGAAGGCGGCCACGATCAACGCCGTCTTCTTCGACGGTGAACCGCGCGAAGCATTCGTACTCGCCGTCGAACTCAACAGCGCCCGCGGTCTCCCCTTGTCGCTGGCAGATCGAAAGGCCGCGGCCGCACGGATGCTCGCCGATTTTCCCGAATGGTCGAATAGGCGTCTCGGGGCAGTCGCCGGGCTCTCGGATAAGACCGTCGCAGCGCTGCGACGGCGGCCGGGTGCGGAAATTCCGCACCCGCCCATGCGGCGGATCGGACGCGCCGGCGCACCGTTTCCGGTCGACGCCGGGGAGCGCCGCCGTCGGGCGCGCGAGTTCCTGCAAGCGAATCCGACCGCCTCGACCAGGGAAATCGCGTCGGCCGCAGGGGTATCACCGACCACCGCCAAGGACGTGCGGCGGTGTCTGCGAACGGAATCGGCTGCCCTGCCCCACGATCGACGGCATGATCGAGTGACGTCCGGGCCGGCCGCGCCCGTATCCGCGGGTTCGTCACCCGATCTCACGACATCGGTGCGCCGACTGCGCGCCGATCCGTCGCTGCGCTTCACCGAGTCCGGTCGAAAGCTGTTGCGATTGTTGGAATTCTCTGGACCCGACGCGGTCGACTGGCCAGCGATGGCCGAAAGTCTGCCGACGCACTGCGCGCCCGCGGTGGCCGAGCTGGCGAGACATTACGCAGCGAACTGGCTGTCGCTGGCCGACTCGTTGAGTCGCCGCGTCCGCACCGACCTCTGACCGAACACTGACGATAGCGCATTGAGCCCGTGTCGCCGCTCGCGACACCGGGTTCCTTCGTCAACCTCGAAATACCTGGATGTGACACGTGGACACAAGCACTGGCGATTCGTCCGATCGCATGTTGGAGTACCTGAAAAAGGTCACTGTCGAGCTCATGACGACGCGCGACGATCTGACGCAGCTGCGGGAGAAGATCGACGAGCCGATCGCCATCGTGGGCATGAGCTGTCGCTACCCGGGTGGTATCGAATCGCCGGAACAGCTGTGGGATCTGGTCGCCTCGGGTGCGGATGCCGTCGGTGAGTTTCCGCTGGACCGGGGTTGGGACGTGGAAGGGCTGTTCGATCCCGACCCGGACCGGTTCGGGAAGGTCTACACACGCGAGGGCGGCTTCCTGCGCGGTGTCGGGGATTTCGATGCCGGGTTCTTCGGTATCGGTCCGCGTGAGGCGTCGGCGATGGATCCGCAGCAGCGGTTGTTGCTGGAGGCGTCGTGGGAGGCGTTGGAGGACGCGGGAATCGACCCGGCGACACTGCGGGGCAGCGACACCGGCGTCATGGCGGGAGTGATGTACGCGGACTACGAGCACACGGCCAGAGCGGCGGGTCCGGTGGCCGAGGGCTACGCCGGGACCGGTTCGGCGGGCAGTGTGGTGTCGGGTCGGGTGTCGTACACGTTGGGGCTGGAAGGCCCTGCGGTGACAGTGGATACGGCGTGCTCGTCGTCGCTGGTCGCGATTCATCTGGCGTGTCAGGCGCTGCGGCGCGGGGAGACGTCACTCGTGCTGGCGGGTGGGGTGACGGTGATGTCGACCCCGTTCCTGTTCATCGAGTTCTCCCGGCAGCGCGGTTTGGCCAGGGACGGGCGGTGCAAGTCCTTTTCGGCGTCGGCCGATGGCGTGGGCTGGGCCGAGGGTGTCGGTGTGCTGGTGTTGGAGCGACTCTCGGATGCGAAACGGTTGGGCCACAACGTACTTGCCGTGATCCCGGGTTCGGCGGTGAATCAGGACGGCGCTTCGAATGGGTTGTCGGCGCCGAACGGTCCGTCGCAGGAGCGGGTGATCGCGGCCGCATTGCAGGCCGCGGGCCTGAGTCCGGCGGACGTGGACGCGGTCGAGGCGCACGGTACCGGTACGACGTTGGGTGATCCGATCGAAGCGCAGGCGTTGATCGCGGCGTATGGGCAGGGTCGTGCGGAGCCGTTGCGGATCGGTTCGTTGAAGTCGAATATCGGGCATTCGCAGGCGGCTGCGGGTGTGGGTGGGGTGATCAAGGTTGTGCAGGCGTTGCGGCATGAGATGTTGCCGAGGACGTTGCATGTGGACGCGCCGTCGCCGCATGTGGATTGGTCGGCGGGGTCGGTACGGATCTTGACCGAGGCGGAGCCGTGGCCCGGCTCGGTGGACCGGGTGCGGCGCGCGGGGGTGTCGTCCTTCGGCATCAGTGGCACCAACGCCCACATCATCGTCGAAGAAGCACCCACGACGGTCACACCGTCCGATGGCGAGACCACCGACAATGGTGTTCCCGTCCGTGCGGATCTGGTGCCGTTGCTGGTGTCGGCCAAGACCGCCGACGCGCTACCGGGCCAGACGAAGCGGTTGCGGCAGTGGCTGATCGACAATCCCGATGCGGACCTGTGGAATGTGGCCTCTTCGCTGATCGAAACCAGGGCACAGTGGGACCGGCGCGCGGTGGTGCTCGGCCGCGATCGCGAGCAGTTGCTGGCCGGGTTGGCGGATCTGACATCCGGTTCGGTGGTGCCGGGTGCGTCTGTCGTGGGTCGGACGGCGTTTCTGTTCACGGGG
>NZ_BAGN01000381.1 GCF_000308835.1 Nocardia vinacea NBRC 16497
AGTGTGCGGAAGCTATACTGTATCGATTACAGTATCTTGTACCGGCGAGGCGCCGTGCGCTGTGACGACGTAGAGGTGAGCTGTGGATATCCCTGTTCGAGACAAATCGGCGACGGCCGAAGACACCCTCGATCTTCGTGATCCCTATCGGTTCTTCGCCGCCAAACGGCGCGACGGCGGTGTCTTCCACGGAACGGTCATGGACTACTCCCGGACCCCGGAGTCGCTGCGCCCGTCGGACAGCTATGCCGCCGTCTCCTACCCGGCGGTGAGCACCGCGCTGCGCAACAGCCGGGTATTCAGCTCCAAGCTCTACGATTCCACGATCGGTGTGTTCATGGGCCCGACCATTCTCGCCATGGACGGCAAACAGCATCGGGCGCACCGGAATCTGGTGGCCACGGCCTTCAAGCCGCAATCACTGCTGCAGTGGGAACCGGAGATCGTCCGGCCGATCTGCAACGCGCTCATCGACGAGTTCGCCGAGCGCGGCAGCGCCGACCTCGTCAAGGAATTCACTTTCGAATTCCCCACCCGTGTCATCGCACGCCTGCTCGGACTCCCCGAAGAAGATCTGCCCTTCTTCCGCCAGGCGGCGGTGTCGATCATCAGTTACGCCAACAAGGTTCCGCAGGCGCTGCAGGCTTCCAACGACCTGAAGGAGTACTTCCTCGGGCTTATCGAGCAGCGGCGGTCCGAGCCGACCGACGACATCATCGGTGATCTGGTGACCGCCGAGGTCGACGGGGAGAAGCTGACCGAGGAGGCCATCTACTCCTTCCTGCGGCTGCTGCTGCCCGCCGGATTGGAAACCACGTATCGGTCGTCCGGAAATCTGCTGTATCTGCTGCTCACGCACCCGGAGCAATTCGAGGCGGTGCAGCGCAACCACGACCTGATCGCCCAGGCCGTCGAAGAAGGGCTGCGCTACGAAACGCCGCTCACACTGGTGCAGCGGTACGTGACCGAGGACGCCGAGCTGGAAGGCGTCGCCATTCCGCAAGGCGCGGTGCTCGATCTGTGCCTGGGCTCGGCCAACCGCGACGAGACCCGCTGGGAGCGGCCGGAGGAATTCGATATCTTCCGGACCCACATTCCGCACATCAGCTTCACCGCCGGTGCGCACACCTGCCTCGGTCTGCATCTGGCTCGGATGGAGACCCGTGTCGCCATCGAAGCCCTGCTGAGCCGGCTGACCGGATTCACCCTGCTACCCGAGGGCGATCCACATATCTTCGGGCAGCCGTTCCGTTCACCCAACACACTCCCGGTGACTTTCGATGTCATCGCCTGAGCCGCAACAAAATCGAAACCGCTTCGACCTATCCGGGCGCGCTGCGCTGGTCACGGGTTCCGGCGGCGGCATAGGTGCGGCCGTCGCCACCGCGCTGGCGGATCAGGGCGCCGCGGTGCTGGTCACCGATCTCGACGCCGCGGCAGCCGCGACCACGGCCGACAAGATCCTCGCCGACGGCGGGCGGGCCGCGAACACCGTGATGCCGCCTCCTACATCACCGGTCAGGTACTGCCGGTGGATGGTGGCCTGGTGATGTGATGTCCGATCCGACCGCGGGTCCGCTCGCCGGAGTCACCGTCGTGGCCCTGGAGCAGGCCGTCTCCGCACCCATGTGCACCCGCACCCTGGCCGATTTCGGAGCCAGGGTGATCAAGATCGAGAATCCGCGCGGCGGCGACTTCGCCCGCGACTACGACGATGTGGTCGACGGGCTCGCCGCGCATTTCGTCTGGGTGAACCGCGGCAAGGAATCGGTGACGCTCAACCTCAAGGATCCGGAGGGGATGGCGGTCCTGCACCGGTTGCTGGAGTCCGCCGACGTGTTCGTATCCAATCTGGCGCCGGGTGCGACGGCCGCACTCTGCTTGGCCCCGGACGATCTGGCGGCGCGACATCCGCACGTGATCGCGATGGAAATCGATGGCTACGGACCCGGCGGGCCACTGTCCCATAAAAGAGCCTATGACCTACTGATTCAGGCCGAGTCAGGAGTCTGCGCGGTCACCGGATTCCCGGATGCCCCAGCCAAACCCGGTCCGCCGATCGCCGATGTGTGCTCGGGCCTATACGCGGCGTTGACGATCGTGGCGATGATCTGCGGCAGACGAGCGTCCGGCGAGGCCGCGTCGAAACCCGCCTCGGCAGCGGTGAGCCTGTTCGACACGGCAGCCGAACTGATGGGGTACGCACTCAACTACACCCGGCACACCGGAATCGATCAGCAGCCGCTCGGCATGAGTTCCCCGGCAGTCGCGCCCTACGGCGCGTATCCCACCGGCGACGGCCGCACCGTGGTGCTCGGCACGACGAACGACCGCGAATGGCAGCGCCTCGCTCGCGACATTCTGGACCGGCCCGATCTCGCCGATGATCCGAGATTCACCACCAACGCCGGACGGGTGCGCCACCGGGCCGAACTCGATGACACGATCGCCCAGTGGTGCGCGCGCCACGACCTGGCCACCGTCCAGCTGTGCGCCGACGCGGCCGGAATCGGGAACTCCCGCTACAACACTCCCACCGATGTGATCGCCCATCCACACCTCGCGGCGCGCCGACGCTGGCGCCCGATCGAGACGCCCGCCGGTCCGGTACCGGCCCTGCTGCCGCCGCCCGTCATCACCGGATACGAACCGCCCATGGGGGCGATCCCCGCATTGGGGCAGCACACCGAAACCGTCCTGGCCACAGCTGGATTCAGCGCCGAAGACATCGCCCGCCTACGTGACCGGGGCGCCATCGGTCCCGACCAACCCGTCCGCTGATCCGGATATGAAAGGACGAGATAGTGACCGAGCGTAGCGAGGGAACCATAGGCACAGCACCACCGGTCACGGCGGAGCCGAGCGCCAGCGAGGTGGAGTTGTGACCGACGAACCGGTATTGCTCACCGAGCAGGTAGGTGCAGTGCTGACACTGACGCTCAATCGCCCACACCGTAAGAATGCGCTCACCCGCGAGCTCTGGGCTGGGCTGCGCGCGCAGTTCCACCGAGTCGCGCACGGTCGCGACGTTCGCGCCGTGGTCCTGACCGGGGCCGAGGGCACATTCTGTTCCGGCGCCGACATTTCCGACACGGCGGGCATGGACGAGTTTCCGGATCCCAGCCGGGAGCTGCGCGTCATCAATGAGGTCGTGCAGCAACTGCACGACCTCCCGGTGCCCACCGTCGCGAAGGTGCGCGGGGTGGCGGCGGGCGCGGGGTGGAATCTCGCGCTCGGATGCGATCTGGTGGTGGCGACGCCTGACGCGCGGTTCTGCCAGATCTTCAGTCGGCGGGCACTGTCGCTGGATTGCGGAGGCTCCTGGCTGCTACCCAAACTCGTCGGCCTGCAACAGGCCAAGCGCCTGGCATTGCTGGCCGACATGATCGGCGCCGAGGAAGCGCACGCCCTAGGACTCGTGACATGGATACAGCCCGACGAGGCTGTCGACAAGTTCGTCGACGAGCTGGCGGTGCGGTTGGCCGCCGGGCCGCCGTTGGCACTCGCACAGACCAAGGCGCTGTTGAACGACGGAACGGATCGGACGATGCGCGAGGCGCTCGCCAATGAGGCGCGCGCCCAGACCATCAACCTGTCCGGCGCAGACGTCATCGAGGCGTTCGCCGCATTCGCCGAAAAACGCGAGCCGGTCTTCACCGGGGTATGGGGCACAGGAGGTTAGCAATGGCGAAACGGATCACCGTCGAGCGACGGCAGCGACGCGAACGCGGCTCGCTGAATCCGGAGGACATCATCGATGGTGCCTTCGAACTCGCGCAACAGGTTTCGATCGACGGCCTGAGCATGCCGCTGCTGGGTAAGCATCTCAATGTCGGGGTGACCAGTATCTACTGGTACTTCCGCAAGAAGGACGATCTGCTCAATGCGATGACCGACCGCGCGCTGCGACTGTATGTGTATGCCGTGCCCTTCCCGTTCGTCGAGGCGGGTAGTTGGCGTGAGACGCTGGGCAACCACGCTCGCATCATGCGCCGTACCTTCCTGGCGAGCCCGATCCTGTGCGACCTGATTCTGGTCAGATCGGCGCTGAGTCAGCACGCCGGTCGGGTCGGGGCCGAGCAGGTGGAGCGGACGGTGGCCAGCCTGGTGGAAGCCGGCCTATCGGTCGAGCAGGCCTTCGACATCTACTCCGCGATCAATCTGCACATCCGCGGATCGGTTGTGCTGCAACGGCTCTACGACAAGAACCAGGAGCTCGAGGCGGAGGGCCGAGCGTATTACGACAGTATTCTGGTCGAGCCGGAGACCACACCGCTGCTCGCCGAGGCCATGGCCAAGGGCCTGCGATCGGGTGCCCCGGACGACCGGAATTTCGAATACGGTCTGCGCTGCATCCTCGATCACGCGAGCCTGCTGATCCAGTTGAATTCGTCGGCGCACGCGAATTCCGCCGTGCCGGACCGCCCCGGTGACGCCGCTCCGGCCTCGTAGGCCCCTCCGATACCGCTGGTCGTCCCGGCCGGGCACCCGCCTGCCGGGACGACGAATCTTGTACGGCTAGTGGCTGATTCCAGCGGATAGATTCCGGTCGTCTGCGTGTAGGCGTTGACAGCGTTGGTCCCCTTGTCCATGGTGTCGACCGGGGACGATATCGGCGACCCGACCGGACATCTATGTCCGATCGGGGTGATCGGACAGCCGAGGGTCGAAGGCCCTAGATCCCGCCGCTCGGCGTGGATCGCGAGACTATTTCGCCGCGGAGTAGTTCGGACGCCCCAGCCCGAGAATGTATTGCGCGATCATATTGCGGAATACATCCAGGGTCCCGCCATAGATACCGATCAGCGGCGCCCACCGGTAGAGGTACTCGGCCGCGCCCTCGGCTACCGCTCCCCCGTCACCGGCCGGCACCGCCGACCCCGGGCCGAGGACGTCCATGAGATCCGGGGCGATATCCCGCATGGTCTGCGCGATGGCCACGCGACCGAACAGGCTCGGCGCGCTCAGCGCCGCCTCGATGCGGGCATGGGCCCGTCCGAGCCGGTAGGCGATCGATCCGTCGTCGAGACGACGACGGCCGTCGGGGCCGGTCTCGGCGGCCACCGCCGTCACACGGTCGGCGGCCACGGCCATGGTGGTGCCGAAGCCGCTCATGATCGCGATATCGGCCAGCCCGTTCGGGTCGGCGCCACCAGCCCCGTGCTCGGCCGACAACGGACCGTTGAGCACCCGCCAGCCGTCGTTCACCTCGCCGAGCCGGTATCGGTCCGGCACCCGGACATCCTGGTAATAGGTGATATTGGTGCGTTCACCGTCGACGGTTCGCAGGCCCTGTATGTCGATGCCGGGCGAATCCAGCGGCACCAGGAACATGGTCAGATTGCGATGTCTGCGCCCGTCCGGATCGGTGTTGGTCAGCAGGAATACGTACCGGCAGTTGTGCGCGCCGGAGGTGAACATCTTCTGCCCGTTGACAATCCAGTCCGCACCCGCGCGCACCGCCCGCGTCGCGCAGGCGGCGATATCGGATCCGCCCTCGGGTTCGGTATAACCCATGGCGAACCGGATCTCGCCGCGATACACCCCGGGCAGCACCTCATCGAGCAGCTCCGGTGAGCCGAACTCCCGCACCGCCCGCAGGATCATCATGGTGGCGCCCCAGGTCACCAGCGGCACCTCGGCCCGGCGCCGCTCGAGATCCCAGATCCGGCGCTGCACCGGTGTCAGTCCCCCGTCTGCCGCATTGCTCGCCTCCCGCTCCAGCCACCCTTGCGCCCCCATAGCCAGATGCAACTCCTCGACGAATCCGTCGCCGGACTCGTGTGCGCGGCGCAGCACATCCTCGGTCACGGTGGCCGCGAGGAAATCCCGGGCCCGGTCGAGGAATTCCTGATCGTCGGCGGTCGGCTCGACCCTGGCAAAGTCCACTTCGGTTCCCTTATCTCTGTCGCGAATCAGCTGTTTCCGATCTCACCTGGGCGGGTGCCTGCGTGGTGACGCAAGCTGCCTCCTCCCGGCCCTGACCGCTCAGCCTGCGGTGATCGCCTGTTCGCGAGCCCAGCGGTAGTCGGCCTTGCCCACCGGACTGCGCACGATCTCCGCGCGGAATACCACTGCCTTCGGAAGCTTGTACCGCGCAATGGATTCCGCGGCATGGGCGATCAATTCCTCGGCACTCGGCTCGGCCCCCTCGGCCGGCGCGATGATCGCGACGACCTCTTGGCCCCATCGCTCGCTCGGGCGGCCGACCACCACGACGTCGGCGACGGCCGGATGCGACGAGATCGCCAACTCGACCTCCTCCACGAAAATCTTCTCGCCGCCGGAGTTGATCGTGACCGCATCGCGCCCGAGCAGTTCGATGGATCCGTCTTGCAACAGCCGTGCTCGATCGCCCGGCAGCACGTATCGCGCACCGTCGATGACCGGGAAGGTAACGGCGGTCTTGGCGGCGTCGCCCTTGTACCCGAGCGGTGTGAAGCGGCGTTGCGCGAGCCATCCGATACCGTCGTGGCCCGCTGCCAGCACCGAACCGAAGTCTTCGGCCACCACGCAGGTGTCCGCCCCCGGGGTGAATGTGCCGGTCGACACGGATCCGGACGACGAGACGTGATTCAGTTGGGTGCCGCCCTCCGAGGAACCGACGGCGTCCATCACGACCAGACCGGGAATCGCGGCGATCCACTGCTGTTTGGCCGACGGACTCAGCACGGCACCACCGCTGGCCAAAGCCACCAGCGACGATACGTCGGCCGAACTCGACTCGATCGCGGCGAGCAGCGGACGGGCCATCGCGTCACCGACGACCACCAGAATCGCTACCCCCTCCCGCTCGACGGCGCGCACGATCTCGTCGGCGTCGAGATGTTGCACGACCGAGGACAGCACGACGGTCTGCCCGGTCATCATCGCGGTCAGGACGGCCCACTGTGCCGCACCGTGGATCAGCGGGGGCAGCAGCATGATTCGGATACCGGGATTCGCGGCCGCCCGGGCGGCGACCTCGTCGTAGGACCCGATGAGTGATCCACTGAACATATCCCGCCCGCCGCAGGCCGCCATGAAGATGTCGTGCTGGCGCCACAGCACCCCCTTGGGCATACCGGTGGTGCCGCCGGTGTAGAGCACGTAGAGATCGTCGGGAGAGGGCTGTACGGACAGCGGTTCCGGCGCGGTCAAGACGATGACGGTCTCGTAATCGACTGCGCCGTCCAGCAATTCGTTGCCCGACTCGTCGGCGATCTGGATCAGTACGCGCAACGTCGGCAGCTCGGGCAGCACTTCGGCGAGCGTCGGCGCGAATGCGGCGTGATAGATCAGCGCGGTCGCACCGGCATCGGCCAGCAGATGCCGCAGTTCGTTCTCGACATATCGGTAGTTGACGTTGAACGGTGCGACACGCGCCCGGAAGGCGCCCATCATCGCCTCCACGTACTCGTGTCCGTTGTGGGCGTAGATCCCCAGCAGGTCCTGCCCCACCTCGTGGTCGGCGAGTGCCGAGCGTTCGGTGTGGCAGCCCAGTCCCTGGGCGTGCAGGTAGGCCGCCAACCGCTTGGACCGCTCGGCGATCTGCGCGTAGGTGTGGCGCCGATCGCCCTGGCAGATCAGTTCTCGATCCGGGATGGCGGCCGCGGCGGCATCGGCGGCCGCCGCGAGCGCGAATTGCGATGTCGACGGTTCGGATCTGGTCACGGAACGAGACAACAGTGGCTCCTCGGTCGTGTGCTGCGTACACGCAGCCGGACAGTCAAACTGTAAGTGATACGGTAATGAGTACAACAGGGATTCGCGCCCGGCGATGAAACTCACCGTCCGGAGCCACGGGCGCCGAGACGGCGACGGGTACGCCGGTGCGCAGCGCGCAGCGCGATATCGATGATGCGGTGGATGAACCGCGAGAACGGCGGTGCGGCCAGCGCGGTGACGACGAACGGAAGATCGGAGCCGACCACGGTGCGGTAATGCGTGAAGGTGTCGAAGCCCGCCTTCCCGCGATATGCCCCCATACCGCTGGCCCCGACCCCGCCGAAGGGGGCGTCCTCCGGAAACATGTTGAGCGCGAAGTCGTTACGGGAGACACCGCCGCTGCGCGTATTCCTGACGAAGGTGCGAAAGTCCCGCCCGCCGGGCCCGTACCAGTAGGCGACCAGCGGTGAGTGGCCGCCACTGAGCTGGTCGATGACATCGGTGAGCTTCGCATACGGCCGCAGGACGAGAACCGGACCGAAGATCTCCTCGGTGGCGATCCGCATGTCATCGGTGATGTCACGGACTACGGTCGGCGGGATCTTCCGAGTGCTCGGATCGGGCAGCGTCTCACCCGGTGGCACGATCTGTTCGACCCGCGCCCCTTGGGTGCGCGCCTCGTCGATGAGGGCGCGAACCCTGTCGTAGTTGGCTTGGTCGACGCAGGCCGTGTAGTCCTCGTTGGCCACGATGGCCGGGAACGTATCCCGAAAGCCCGCGCCGAGCGCATCGACGAAGGCGTCGATGCGGTCCTCGGGCACGAAGACACAGTCGGGACTGACGCAGACCTGCCCACCATTGATCATCCGCGCGCGGGCGATCCGGGCGGCCGCCCGCGTCATATCGGCGTTCGGCGCCACGACCACCGGATTCTTCCCGCCGAGTTCCAAGGTCACCGGGACCAGATTCGCCGCGGCGGCCCGCTGCACGAGTCGGCCGACTCGGGTCGATCCGGTGAAGAACAGATGGTCGAACGGCAGTTCGGCGAAGGCGGCGCCCACCTCGGGACCGCCGGTCACCACCGCGAGCTCGGAGGGATCGAAATAGCCGGGCGCCAGCGATCGGGTCAGTTCCGCTGTGTGCGCGGTGATCTCCGACATCTTGATCATGACCCGATTACCGGCGGCGAAGGCGGCCGCTGCGGGCACGATGACCAGTTGGAGCGGGAAATTCCAGGGCCCGATGATGCCGACCACACCGAGCGGCGTGGGTTGCACCTGGGCACGGATCCCGTACAGGCGAGCCGTCGGCTTGGGATTGCGGGAACGCATCCACTTGCCGATATGCGAGCGGGTGTGCTCGATGGTCGAGAACATGCCCATGATCTCCGCGAACAGAGTTCCGGTTCGGGAGCGGGTGCCGAAATCGCGAGCCAGCGCATCGACATACGCGTCGAGATTGTCCAGGACCATAGCGAGCAACCGATCGATCCGGTGCCGCCGAACCGCAGCCGGGGGTGGCCCCTCCCGCAGATAGGCCTGCCGCTGCAGTTCCAGGATTGCGGCGGGCACGGTCGGCCGGTCCGATGCAGTGTCACCGATCGACTGCTCGGTGGTTCCAGTGCTCATGCGTGACGTCTTTCCAGTCGGAGCTCAGCTGAGATCGAGCGAGCATCTCAGGCGAAGGCCGACCAGCTCGATCCCCTTATCCGCCGTCGCGTCCGAGCGCGCCGGTACGAAATAGTTGCCCATCCAGTAATGTCAACTGTATCACTGCACAGGCAGCTGGGCACGTACTTGCGGCAAGATACTGAGCGATTTACAGTTGATATCCCAAGAGCGGTGGAGCCGGCTCACGCTCGACATGGAGCCCCGGTGCACCCACAACACGGTCCGGGGCCGTTGCGCTAGGAGAGAATATGAGCGACAACGAAGTCCCCGGTCTCACACCACGCACCGCGGCGACACTGCTCGGCGCGGGCGAGGCGCTCGCCCAGCAGGTGCGAATGAAGCTCCCGCACAGCCCGCGGCCGGTATTCCTCTACTACGTCGAGCAGACCTTCGACGCTTTGCGAACGAAACTGTCGCGCGGACTCGACCCACGTCCGGACACGCCTGCACAGCAGCTCTGCCTGTACCTGATGGTCGCGTACGCGGAGCGACTGATGGGATCGCTCGATGCCGATCTCATCCGGATCCACCGCGCGCTGCTGGCCGACGACGACGCCCTGGCCGAAGTCGGCCGCGTCGGCGGGGACCCGGGTCCGTCCTATGACTTCGTCGCGCTCGGCGACGCGCTGACCGGACGCGGAATGAGCACGTTCTTCGCCCCGTTCGAGTCGGACGGCCTGGTCGCCTGACGCGGGCTGATCTGTCGATTTCATTGACGTAATTCAATGACATCTGTCAGTATGTTCTGAGCCGCACTTCGAAGATTCGCTTCCGCGATAGCAAATCGTAAGCCGGAGAGCATATTTCGATACATTCCCGAACTGTGCGGGTCGTTCTTCATTGACACATGTCAATGACAGAAGTAGAAATTGGCACATGCGCGAAGTTCAGGACAAGCCCCAGGGCCGTGCAGCCCAGCGGCTGCAGACCCGACAGCGGGTGTTCGACGCGGCCATCGCCGAATTCAAGAACGTCGGCGTGGCCGATGCCGATATCGGCACGATCGTCGAGGCGGCGGGCGTGGCGCGCGGCACCTTCTATTTCCACTTCCCCAGCAAAGAGCACGCGTTGCTGGAGCTGGAGGCACGCGAGGAAGCCCGGATCGCCAAGGAACTGTCCCGCTTTCTCACCGCACCGCACGATCTCGAATCGGCGCTGCGGAAGACGATTCAGCTGATAGTCGGTCTCGAACGCCGCCTGGGCAGCCTGCTGTTCAAAGAACTACTCGCGATTCACTTTTCGCCGACACGGCCACTGGACGACGAGTGGCGCGAGCATCCCGTGATCGTCCTGGTGGTCGAGGAGATCCAGCGTGCCCGCGATCAGGGCGCGGCCGAGATCGCCGTCGATCCCTACCACAGCGCGGTGTTCTTTCTGCTCGGGCTCTACGCCCTGCTGACCACAACCTCGGGCTCGAAGGCGTTGCGTGCCAACGCACTCGACAACTACCTGATCACCGTTCTGCGCAGTC
Organism: Nocardia vinacea NBRC 16497; assembly: GCF_000308835.1. Taxonomy (GTDB): domain Bacteria; phylum Actinomycetota; class Actinomycetes; order Mycobacteriales; family Mycobacteriaceae; genus Nocardia; species Nocardia vinacea. The sequence goes on from NZ_BAGN01000381.1 coordinate 10,789, forward strand.
TGGAGCCCCGATGAAGCAAGCATCGCGGACCACACTCGACACTCATCGACCCACCTCGAACCGACGAATATGGAGATACGGCCATGCTGTTGGACCTCGTGCGCATTGCCCTCGCGTGGGGCGCGGTGCTACTGATCATCGCGTTCTGGTACTGGATCATGAAGAACATCGGCACCTTCTGAACAGGTCCGGTCCCGGCCGGAGTGGATATTCGTCATGAACGCTGTGATGCCGGGGCCGGCGATCGAGCGCAGTTGCGCCGTCACGGCCGTCGCATTCTCCGGACGTCGCCGGGAGGGCGTGCGGCTGATGACCGGCGAGCGGCGCAGTTTCGGCCTGAACACCACCCGCAGCATCGTGCAGGTCCCGTATCCACCCGTGGCTCCGGACTGGACCAGGGCAACGCTGACATGCGGTGTCGCACTGCAATGTTCGCCGTCGAAGGACCGCATCGCGCGGTACCCGTTGCATGAGCTGTCATCCCGGGAACTGGGCGCGCTGTCGATCGTCGAGGGCGGTGTGGCGGCGGGCTGGATCGCCGACCGGCTGCCCGGCCTGCTGCCCGAACTCCGTCGGCTGCTGCCCCACCTCGAGATCGCCGACCACGACCTCGACGGCGATGAAATACTGGACCGCGCATTGGGTTTGGCGCGCTCTCGGCAGCAGATTCCGAGGCATCCATTGCTCGGCAAGCTCCCGCTGGCAGCTCCCGCACGTGGCGGCCTGGCGGTGGCGGCACGTCGGGCATACGCCCGGATGCCGTGGACGTCGACGCGCAGCGACTCCTATCGCGCCATGTCGGTACCCGTCGGCGGTGACGGCGGCAGCCGCAATACCAACCTGCCCCCGCCGAGCCGACCGGAGAACGAAGACGTCGAAATCCGAGCCGATCAACGCGCGGGACTGCCCTATCCCGAATGGAACCTCTGGACGAAAAGCTTTCTGCGCGACCACGTCGCGGTGCTGGAACGCAAACATTCCACCCGGCCGCGACCGGTCGCACCTGTCTCCCCCGATATCCGCCGCTGGTTCGAAGAACATACCCACCGCGCCATGCGCACCGGCCTCGAGGACGGGTCGGATCTCGATATCGATCGGTACGTCGGCCATTACGTCGATATGGTCTCAGGGGCGTCGGCCGAGCCACGGGTGTTCCGCGAGCTGCTGCCCAGTTCCCGTGATGTCACCACCGCGGTACTGCTCGACGGTAGTTCCTCCCTCGGTGTGCACGGTGGCCGAATCTTTCGGCTCGAATTGGCCTGTGCCGACGCCCTTTCCCGAGCCATGGCACTTGCCCGGGAACGCCACGGCCTGTTCGTCTTCACCGGCAATACCCGCCATCGGGTCGAGGTGCGCTGTCTGAAGGACTTCGACGATGCCCGTTTCGTGGACCCGAGCAGCCTCGGCCTGATCACCAGCGGCTACACCCGCCTCGGCGCGCCACTGCGGCACCTGACCCGACGCCTGCTCGACCAGCCTTCCGAACGGCGCCTGATCATCGTGATCGGCGACGGCTTGATGTCCGACGAAGGCTACGAGGGCCGCTACGCGTGGGCGGACGTCGCGCACGCCGTCGAGGAGGCCGACGACGCCGGGGTCGCGATCTACTACCTCGCAGTCGGCCCGACCCGCGTCGATCCCCTCCCCGAGGTTTTCGGAGCACGCCGGTCGCGCCGGATCCGTCGGGTGGAGGAACTGCCCCGCGTACTGGCCCAGATCCACCGCGAACTGGTCGACCGATGATGTTGCGAATTCCGGAGTTTCGATGACAACTGATCTCTACTACGCGAGCGGCACCGAGGTGCAACTGTTCGAATGGGCCTTCCGCCAGCACCTGCCGGTCATGCTCACCGGACCGACCGGCTGCGGCAAGACGCGATTCGTCGAGCACATGGGCCACCTGCTCGGCCGCCCGGTGGTCACCATCAGCTGCCACGACGATCTCACCAGCTCCGATCTGGTCGGCCGGTTCCTGGTATCCGGCGGCGACGTCGCCTGGCGCGACGGCCCACTGACCAAAGCCGTCAAGTCCGGCGCGATCTGCTACCTGGACGAGGTCGTCGAAGCCCGGCACGATTCGCTGGCCATACTGCACTCGCTGACCGACCACCGGCGCACGCTATTCCTCGATCGTGCCGACGAGGTGGTACCAGCGCCCACCTCGTTCATGCTCGTCTGCTCCTACAACCCGGCCTACCGCAGCTCGCTGAAGGATTTGAAACCGTCGCTGCGACAGCGGTTCGTCACCATCGCCATGGCCTATCTGCCGCCCGAGCGCGAGGCCGAGGTGCTGGTCGCGGAGGCCGATATCGGTCTTCCCGTCGCACGGCGACTGGTCGACTGCGCCAACACCATTCGCCATGCCGACGACATCTTCCATTTCGAGCCGCCGTCGACACGCGTGCTGGTGGCGGCGGCGCGACTCATCGCCGCGGGCGCGAACGAACTCGAGGCGGCCGAAGTATGTGTCCTCGCGCCGCTGAGCAGCGACGGCGCCATCAACGAAGGCCTACGCGAGATCGCGGCGGCCAGCCTGCTCACCGCCGACGATCCGGCTGTGTAGTCACCCCGAGGAGGACCCTTCGATGAATGAACAAGATCGGCAGCGCCGCCGCGCGCTCATCGTTTTCCAGATCGCCATATATGGATTTCTGCTGGCGATGTTCCTCATCCAAATGCACATGTATATGACCAGGGATTGGTAGGGCCGATCGTGAATATGCCGACATTCACCCTGCGCCGCGGCTCCGGAAAATCAGCGCCGGGAGCCAACGGGAACACCTCGGTAACCTACGACGAACATCACGAGGAAAGTCGCCGCGCGCAACGACGGGCCGACCAGTGGCTCACCGCCGGAACCGCGCTGATGGGCACCTTCATATTCGGATTCATCGGATTGCCGATCTTCCTGCGCGGAGTGTGGTTGCAGCGCAGGGCGCAGCGTGAAGGTCTGTCCGTCCGGCCGATCATCGTCACCCTGATCGGCTATCTGGTCATTCTCGACGCCTTCCTCAACAGCATCGGCTGGGTGCTGGACCTGTTCGCCAGCCACACCATCGTCACGCGCGTGTTCTTTACCGCGTGGGGCAATTTCGTCGACGCCGGATACTTCTGGCACTACAACGAAATGTGGATCGGCGGTGCCGCCGCACCCGGCGAGAAAGGCTGGGAAGTCGCGTGCATCATCATCGTGTTCCCGATGCGGATCGCCGCCGCGATCGCCTTCCTCCAGATGAAGCGCTGGGGCCACCAGTGGCTGATCGTCACGTGCTGGTTCGGTGTAGTGATCTGGGTCGGCTACATCGTGAACATGACCATGTACGCCGACGTGCGTTTTCACGGCATCGTGCTGCCGGTGACCGGGTGGTGGTTGTACGACATCTTCTACATCACGCCGTTCCTCGCGATCCCCTACCTCCACACGGTCAATCGCGAGATCTTCTCCGACTGACCTCCCCGAATCGCCTCTGGCTCCAGGAGAAACATCATGACCACTGAATCGTCCGCGGCCGACACACCGCCGGAGCTGCCGCTCGGTACCACGGCCCCGTTCGCGAGGATGCACAAATGGCTCAAACGCGGCATCCTCGTCTGCCTGGTTGCATTGGTGATCGAAGGCTCACTGACCGTGCCCGCCCTGGCCCTCTGGTATGGCTGGCCCACCTTGTCGCTCACAGAAATCTGCGACGAGATGATGAAGGTCCGCTACTCCGACGACACACTTGCATGCAACCCGGGTGCGCTCAACGCGCCACCGCTCGGCGGCAAACCCGAAGCCGCAGGCCAGACTACGGCCCAGGATCAATGGGGAGTACAGCCGAAACCGGAATGGAAGCATATCGGCTACCGCGAACTCGTCCGGATCCACAACGAGCGGATCGCCCGCGAACAGGCGCAGCAATCGGGCCATCGGTAAGACCTTGCAACCACTCGATACCGCGCTCGGCCTCGGCATGGCCGCGCGAGAAGCGATCCGGGCCGGACTCGATCGAGCCGTGCCCGGCCGGGCGGCGATTCCACTGCGGATCCACGAGGTGACCGAACAGTGGCTCAGCACGGCACTCGGGCTGCGGCCGAACGCGATCACCTCGGTGCGTGTGCTCGACGCGCATTCCGGCACGGCGGCGCGCGCTCGCATCGCCGTGAATTCCGACAGCGGCGAGATTCCCGAGCACCTGTTCGTGAAATTGCCGCCGCGCAACTACTTACAGCACGTCCTGATGAATGTCTTCCACCTCGGGACCCGCGAAATCCTCGCTTATCGCGCACTGGGCCCGAATCCGCCGATCCGCGTGCCGAGATGCTATGTCGCACAAAGTGATCGGATCCGACGGCGCAGCATCCTCGTGCTCGAGGATCTTTCGGGAACCGCATACTTCCGCACCGTCGTCGATACTGTCACGCGCGCCGAGGCGGAGGCTGTCATCGACGCCATGGCCGATCTCCACACGGCGTTCTGGGACAGCGGACGGTTCGGGAACGACCTGCGACCGCTCACCGTGCGCACAACCGCGGATATCCGGCTCGGCGATCTCATCCGCCGTCGATTCCTTCACGACATCACCGGACACACCAAAGATCTGATACCCGAAGCGATGAAGCGCCACTGCCGGATCTTCTATCAGCGCAGCGCGGATATCGATGCCTTCTGGGCCGCGCAGCCGCAGACCCTGATCCATGGCGACGCGCACCTGGGCAACCTTTTCTTCACCGACGCCGGACCAGGCTTCCTGGACTGGCAGATCGCCACGGCCGGGGTCGGCATCCGCGATATCGCATACTTCGCGAACGCCTCGATCGAGCCGGACCTGCTCCGCTCTATCGAACGAGAACTCGTCGAGCGGTACGCGGCCCGGCTCACCGCCGCCGGGATCGCAGTCGACCTCGAGCGCCTGTGGACGCTGTATCGCGCCGGTATCACCGAACTCTTTCTCGCGGCCGTCTGTACGGCCGAGGCCGGGGAACGGATGCAGCCGTTCGAGGTGTCGCAGGTCGGCGTCGAACGGGCCGTCGCCGGTGCCGCGGCGCATGACAGCTTCGCGGTACTCACCGCACTCGTCGACGGTCAGCGAGTCTGACGCGGCCGGCGCGGGCTCAGGTGAAATCCGAGCCGCCGTCGACATTGACATTCGCACCGGTCATATACGAATTGCGGCGCGAGGCGAGAAAGGCGACGACCGGACCGATCTCCTCGGGCCGCCCCGCGCGGGGCAGCTGCGCCGGATGTCCGTAATGCTTGGAGATCTCCGCCATCAGCCGATAGGGATCGTCGCTTTCGACACCGACCGAGTGCGCCCAATCGAGCAGCGCCGGGGTCACGAAGGTGCCCGGCGAGACCACATTCACCAGGATCTCCTCCTCGGCCAGCAGCAGCGACAGATTCTTGGACGCACTCGTCACCATCGCCTTCGCGGCGGTGTAAGCCGCCAGCGGAATACTCTGCCGCTGCGTCGAATGCGCCGAAAAGTTCACTATCCGTGCCCATTCGGCCTTGCGCAGCAGCGGCAGCGCCGCGCGGACGCCGCGCACCATGGACAGCACGCCGTCCTGGACGGCCTCGAGCCACTGATCATCGGTGAGGATGTCGAAGCGGCCCTGCACTGTCGGCCCGACCGTATTGACCAGCACATTGAGTGCACCGTGCCAGCGCTGCCCGAGTTCGGCGAACGCGACATCGATCGGGTCGGCATCGCGCACGTCCGCGACCAGTCCGATGGCGTCCGGGCTACCGCGGTGGGTCAGCTCCGCGACCGCGTCATCGAGGTCGGTGCGGGAGCGACCGATCACCGCCACCCGAGCGCCCTCGTCGGCCAGGCAGCCGGCGGCGGCCAAGCCCATGCCCCGGCTACCGCCCACTACCACCGCTGCCGCGTCGGTCAATCCCAGATCCATCGCGCTACCCGCCTCTATCGTGAGCTTGATAGATATACGTACTGTATCTACATCAGTATCGTTGCGCGACGCCCGGACCGGGCGATGTTGCGCGACGCCGGGACCGGGCGATAGCCGCGCCCGCAGGCCGCGACGCGCCGATAGAAGGCATCGCAGTAGGATTTACGGTTATCGGTACGATGGCTATTGCTGTCGGTTCCCGGAAACCGGGAACCGATTGCGTCGGAGCGGACTTCACGAAGGGTGGTCGCACATATGGCGAAGCGGGCAGCCGCGGAGAAACGGCCGCGGCGTGAGCGCGGATCCCTCAATCCCGGGGACATCCTCGACGGCGCGTTCGAGCTCGCGGATCAGGTGTCGCTGGACAACCTGAGCATGCCGATGCTGGCCAAACATCTCGACGTCGGCGTGACGAGCATCTACTGGTACTTCCGCAAGAAGGACGAACTGCTCAACGCCATGACCGACCGCGCACTGCGCCAGTACGCCACCTTCGTCACCCCCTTCGTCGTCGCCAACGACTGGCGGGAATCGCTGCGCAATCACGCCCGCACCATGCGGGCGACGTTCAACAGCAATCCCATCCTCTGCGACCTGATACTGATCAGGTCGGCACTGAGCCCGGAGGCCGCACAGTTGGGCGCGCGGCAGACCGAGTCGGTCATCGCCAATCTGGTCGAGGCCGGGCTTTCGCTCGACGACGCCGTCGCGACGTACTCCGCGGTTCAGCTGCATGTGCGCGGATCGGTTGTGCTGCAACGCCTCTCCGATAAGAACGAGGAATCGGAGTCCGGGGCGGGCGCGTACTACGACAGCCTCACCATCTCCCCCGACACCACACCGCTACTGGCGGAGGCAGGTTCGAAGGGCCTGCACAGCGGGGCGCCGGACGATCGGAATTTCGAGTACGGCCTCGACTGCATTCTCGAACAGGCGAGCCGGTTGCTCGAGTCGGGATCGGGCACGAAGGCGAAGAAAACACCCGCCAAGAAAGCACCTGCCAAAAAGGCGCCCGCCAAGAAAGCGGCGGCGAAGTCGCCCGCCACGCGCCGACCGACGAAGGCCGCCGCGGCGAAGTAGTCACCCACCGTCGGAACTCGGCGATTTCCAGCCGTTTCACCGACGGCATCTCACACGGCTCGACCAGCACACATCGACATCTCCTGTCGCCGTGACCTGTTGCCGACCCGCACATCCGGAGACACTGCGCTTTCGCCTGTCGTAATTCCGCGCAAACACGTGGACACGATTCATCGCAAACTCCTGGGCTAGCCCCTTGCCGTGATGTATCGTCGGTCACACTGTAAGAGCAATAGTTAGACATTCGACCAGCCGGTGTCGGCATCGTCCACAGCGCCGAGTGGTCTGCTGGAGGATCGATGGAACTAGAACGGCTGCACGCGCCGGTTCGGGAAGTCGGTCAGTTCTTCGCCATGATCGCCGAGGTCGGCCGGGGCCTGGTGACGACGCGATTCCGGTTCGGCGAATTCGTCGAGCAGAGTTGGATGCTGGCGCGGGTGTCACTGCTGCCGACCATTCTGGTGGCGGTGCCGTTCACCGTGCTGGTGAGCTTCACCCTCAATATCCTGTTGCGCGAGATCGGCGCGGCCACCATGAGCGGGGCGGGTGCGGCATTCGGCGCGGTCACTCAGGTCGGCCCGATGGTGACCGTACTGATCGTCGCCGGTGCGGGGGCGACGGCGATGTGCGCGGATCTGGGGTCACGAGTTATCCGCGAGGAGATCGCGGCCATGGAGGTGCTCGGCATCGATCCCATTCAGCGGCTGGTCATTCCGCGCGTGGTCGCCTCGACGATGATCGCGGTTCTGCTCAACGGTCTGGTGTGTGCCATCGGAATCACTGGCGGATTCGTGTTCTCGGTATTGCTGCAAGGCGTGAATCCGGGGGCGTTCGCCGCCGGTGTCACATTGCTGACCGGGTCGACCGAGCTGGCCATCTCCGCGGTCAAGGCCATGCTGTTCGGGCTGATCGCCGGACTGGTGGCGTGCTATCGCGGCCTGTCGGTCTCCGGAGGCCCGAAAAGCGTCGGGCAAGCGGTCAACGAAACCGTCGTGTATGCGTTCATCGCCCTCTTCGTGGTGAACACCGTGGTGACCGCGGCCGGAATCCGATTCTCGGGGAGGTGAAATCGATGGATATCGCCGAAACCGGTAAATTCGTCCGCACCCGGCAGCGGCTGGGCCGCTGGAACCGCGAAGTCGACGCCGTTGGTGCGCGGATCGTCTTCTATGGCAAGGCAATTCTGCAAACCCCCGGCGCGGTAGCGAGACATCCGGGCGAAACCCTGCGCCTGGTGGCCGAAATCAGTATGGGCAGTGGCGCTCTCGCGATGATCGGCGGAACCGCCGCGATCGTCGGATTCATGACGCTGGCGACCGGCAGCACCATCGCGATCCAGGGTTTCAGCTCTCTGGGCAATATCGGCATCGAGGCACTGTCCGGATTCCTGTCGGCCTTCATCAATGTGCGGATCGCGGTGCCGGTGATCGCCGGAATCGCCTTGTCGGCGACGCTCGGGGCCGGGGCGACGGCGCAGATCGGGGCCATGCGGATCGCCGAGGAGATCGACGCACTCGAGTCCATGGCCATCCGGCCGGTGCCCTATGTCGTGAGCACCCGGGTCGCGGCGGGCATGATCACGATCATTCCGCTGTACTCGCTGGCTTTGGCGGCGTCGTTCCTGGCGGGCCGGTTCACCACAGTGGTGATTTTCGGGCAGTCACCCGGACTGTACGACCACTACTTCTCGACCTTTCTCAATCCGCTCGACGTGGCGTGGTCATTCGCGCAGGCGATCGCGATCGCGATGCTGGTGATGCTGATCCACACCCATTACGGATT
>NZ_BAGN01000380.1 GCF_000308835.1 Nocardia vinacea NBRC 16497
GGCGTCTCCTTCGCACGCTTCCCTCGGCATATCCGCTCTGGCGATTTTGCGCGATTTGGTGCCGTAGCTGGGATTGCCCAGTTATTCCGTGCGCGGCACGTCAGAACGTCCGAGGCTTGGGGGTGGGTTAGAGCTATTCGGTTGGGGGGAGCGGGGATTGGGCGGTGCGCAGGAGGTTGTCAGCGTGTTGGAGGAGCGTGGCCGGGTCGGGGATGGGTTGGAGGGGGTGCCAGAAGTCGGGGGTTGGGGTTGCTCGGAGGGTGAGGGTTTGGGGTGTGCGCCAGGGGGCGGCGAGGGCGAGCTGCCAGGAGTGGAGGTAGGTGCGGTCGTATCGGGCGGATTTGTCGAATAGGGGGTCGCCGACGATGGGGTGTCCGATCCAGGCCAGGTGTACGCGGATCTGATGGCGGCGGCCGGTGATCGGGCGCACGGCGAGCACGGTGTGGGTGGCCGTGCGCAGGACGGTGGTGAACTGGGTTGTCGACGGATAGTTCTTGGTGGCCAAGAGATCCGCGTCATCGACGAACCAGCGACCGGCCTGCTCGCGAATGGATTCGCGGGGCGCGGCGATTCGCACGCGGTTCTTGCGGCCGACACTGAGCGGCAGTTCGATGACGCCGCGATCGGGCAGGCCGGACGACTCGACGATCGCCAGATAGGCCTTCTCGGCCGTCTGCTTATTGAACTGCCTGGTCAGCTGCCCGTGCGCGCCCAACTCCTTGGCCAGCAGCACCAGTCCGGAGGTCACCTTGTCGATCCGGTGCACCGGATACAGCGTTTCCCCCACCGCTGCCGCCGCCTCGACGATATCGCTGGCGTGCCGCTCCCCGGTCACCGAAATCCCGGCGGGTTTGTTCAACGCCAGCACCGCCGCGTCCTCCTCGATAACGCAGCTCTCCCGCAACTCGGCCCAATCGAACTCCACCGGACGAGCTTAGAGCGCTGTTCACGCCACCCTGAACCCCAACGGAGCGAGTCTTACGAGCGACCGTTCGCGGCCCGTCTCGCGTCCGAGTCGTCGAAGCGCATGCGACGTAGTCGCGAGTCTCGACGGCTCGGACGCGAGACACCCAGGGGCCGCGAACACGCAGCGCCGCAGGCGCTGCAAATCAGACACAGCGGCGCAGGGTGTGCGGGCGCAGGCGGTTGAAGCCGCGGACGCGCACGCTGCGCAGATTGCGGATATCGAACTCCGGATTGCCGTCCAAGGCCGCGGCGGCGTCGTCATCGACGAGAACGGTGCCGGGTCGGGCGACGCCGGTGAGCCGGGAGGCGATATTGACCACCGAGCCGTACAGATCGCCGAAGCGTTGCAGCACCGGCCCGTATGCCACGGCGACCCGCAGCTCCGGCGTGCCGCCGACCATCATCGTGCTCTCCTGGATGGCCAGCGCGATGCGGGCCGCATCCGTTGGATCCTCGGCCGCGAACATGACCTCGTCGCCGACATTCTTGATCACCCAGCCGCCGTTTTCGGTGATCGCGGCGGTGGTGGTGGATTCGAATGCCTCCAGCAGCATGGAGAGTTCGTCGGGGTGCAGATGCCTGGTGAGCCGGGTGTAGCCGACCATATCGGCGAAGCCGACCGCCAACTCGCGCACCGCCTCGCCCGCCGTGGTGCCCGGATCGAGGGAACGGGCCAGGGCCGCGGCGAGGTGACGGCGCCACGCGTAGGTATTGAGCTGTTCGAGCGTGGAGATGGCCACCTCGGTGGCGGCGCGCGCGATTTCGGCCGGATCGGTGCCGGGTGCGGCCGCGGCCATCCGAGCGCTGATTTCGGCGAGCACCACATCGACCTGCCATTCGGCCAGTCGTGCCATGCCCTGTCCGAGGGTGCGTGCGGTCGCGGCCTGCTGACGGGAGTCCGCCGAGGCGAGCACATTGAGTGCGCGGAAATTGCGCACCGCGGCGATATCGGCGTCGGCGTAGTCGACGGCGGCGTCGTCGAGACCGGCCGGGAAGCCGAGTGCCGTCCACAGCCGCTTGGTCAGGTCGGTGGTCGTCCCGGCTTGTTCGGCGACCTCGGTCCGGTTGTAGCGGCGCGGTCCGTCGAGCAGATACGACTCCACGACCGACTCGACCAGCTCGGATATCTCGGTGGGAACCATGATCGGTACCTTACGGGCCGGGCGGTCGCCCATGGCGGCAACGGACCAGGTGGCAGTCACCGCCACCGTTGCCGCGGTCCGGGACTGTGATCGGTCACAATCAGCTCAGGTGCAGCCACTGTCCGGTCGACGGCACGCCCTGGTCGTTCACGACGAACACCAGGTACCAGCCCGGCGGCGCGAGCGCCGGATTCGACGGCAGCGTGATCGTCACGGAATCCGGTGCGGCGCTGGTGAATTCGAGATCGATCAGGCGTTGCTCGTTATCGGAGGAGTGGGTGCACGCCCCAGGTCGGACGAGATTCACCTCGCGCAGGGCCGTAGCGGTAGTCGCGGTAACGGTCGTGCCGTACGCGACGGTGTCCGTCGCGAGCGCGAGTCGCGGTCGCTCGCCTTGGAAAAGATAAGGCGGCCAATAGGTTTCGATGCGCAATTCCTCGGTCTTGCGCGCCGGATTCGAGCCGGCGGTGATTATCTTGCCGTCGGGTGTGAGCAGGGCGACGGAGTGGTACAGCCGCGGCACCCGACAGGGCGCGGTGTGCATCCAGGTACCCATCGCCGGATCGAAGATCTCGGCGTGCGGCGGGGCGTCGTGCGCCATCTCCTCCATACCCGAACCGCCGGTGGCCAGCACCGTTCGGTCCGGGAGCAGCACCGCGCTCAGATGCATCCTGGCATGATCCATCGGCGGCGCCGCCTGGTATTCCGGCGTTGCCGAGGTCAGATCGACGATCCTGGTATCGGCCAAAGCCGGTGCGGGACTGTGCATATCGTATCCGCCGCCGCCGAGAATCATGACCCGCTGTTGCTGCGCGGGTGGCAGCAGCACGCTCGCCGACTGATTGCGTGAACCCGGATCAGTGAGACCGGGCACCTCGACAGTTGCGCCGGTCGCCGGATCCCAAATCGACGGCCGCATGCCGTTGTTCGCACCGTATTGGCCGCCGGTGTAGAACAATCTGCCGTCGGCGAGTAGCACGAGATGCCCGTACATCGGGATCGGACCGGGAGATGGCAGCTGGGACCAGGTTTCGCTGCCCGCGTCGAAGAGTTCCGGAATGACGGATAGGAAGTTGTCGGCACCCAGACCCGATACCGCGACGATATTGCCGCTCGGCAGCGGCGCAAGCGACGGATACCAGCGGCCGAAAGCCATATCCGGCTTGGTATTCCAGGTCAGCGCGGCCGGATCGAAGATGAGTGCGTCCTTCAGTCCGTAGAACGGGTCGTAGCGTTCGGTGCCGCCCGCCGCGAGCAACCTGCCGTCCGGCAGGAACGCGTGTCCGACGCAGAACAGATCGATCGGGGTCTCGGGTGCGCTCAGTCCCGGTCGCGGGTAATGCCAGACGCGCGTACGGAATTCGTGGGCGTCGTGGCGGTCCGGATCGTTTCCGGAGCCGGCGAAGAACAGCACGTCACCGGTATGCAGCACGGCGGCGTGCACAGGGTTGATCTCGGTGCCGAAATCGAGAATGCGCCACAAGCCCATATGTGGTGCGTGCGTCAGATCGGTCTCCAGTTCGAGCACGCGCACATAACCGGCATTGACGCCATCCGGAGCGTCGATGGTGCAGACCACCAGTTCTGGAGGTGTGCCGTCGTGCGGCAGCAAAGCCAGTGCCGCGCCTTGGTTTTCGGCGAACCCCCACTCGGTCTTCGCCCACACGCTCCAGCCGTCGACCGCGTGTCCGGAACCTTCCAGGCCCCAGCCGATGGTGTACACACCGGCATTCACGCCCTCGGGATCGTCCACCGCGAAGACGATCAGTTCCGGCCTACCGTCGCCGTCCAGATCGGCGGCTGCGATGCCTGCGCCCTGGTTATTCCAGCCGTACCAGTCGGGTACCGCGACCCACGGCGTCCATTCGCCGACCGTGCCGTCCGCGGTCAGTCCCTTGGCCAACCGGAACTGTCCGCTGTTCTGGCCCGGCGGATTGTCGACTGTCAAAACGACCAGGGTGAGCTGCCCATCGACGGACGTGAGGCAGATATCGGCACCCTGGTTCTCCCAGCCGTACCAATCCGGCACCGTGATCCAAGGTGTCCAGCCGCCGGTCACCGTGCCGTCTTCGGCCAGATCGCGCCCGATCCGGTAGCAGCCCTGGTTCTGGCCTGGTGGATTGTCCACGACGAACACCACGAGATCGGGTCGGCCGTTGCCGCTCAGATCGCCGATCGCGATGCCCGCGCCCTGGTTCTCCCAGCCGTACCAATCCGGCACCGGCAGCCACGGTCCCCAACTCTTCGTCGAGCCGTCGGGGGCCAGTCCCATGCCCACCCGATATGACGCGGTGTTCTGACCAGCCGGATTGTCCACCATGAGTACGACGACATCCAGGGCGCCGTCACCATCGATATCCGCGATCGCGATCCCGCAATCCTGGTTCTCCCATGCGAACCAGTCGGGGACCGGAACGAATTGTCCTGCCACGCAATACATCGTCGCCCCGCACGCGCCATCTTGCGCGTCTAATGCCGAAGTTGTCCGATGATGTGGGTTACGGCTGTTGGTACGGCAGTAGGGATTCCCTGGACCAGGTGAGGGTGCCCGCGGCCAGATCGGCGATAACGGCGTCGAGCCAACGCAATTCGGCCTCGGTGACCGCGCGTTGGTACTCGTCCTCCAGCATCACCACCCTGGGCAGCTGCATCGCCGCGGCCTGTTTCGCATCGGCATCCATCTCGGCGAGCTTGGCGCGCACCGACTTTGCCCGCCGCTCCAATTCCATGCGAGCGCCCTCGGGTCCGAGCAGCATCAGGAACGACAGCGCCGCAGGGAATTCCGGGTACTCGTTGCGTGGTTCGCCGATCATCTCGGCGAGCCAATTCGCGCAGGCAGCGCGGCCGGCGTCGGTGATCTCGTAGACGGTCCGCTCCGGATATTGCTGATCGCGGCCGGTTTCGCGGACCGTCACCAGTCCGGCTTCCTGCAGCCTGCCGATCGTCTTGTAGAGCGCGGCGCGCTGGGTGACATTGACGACCTTGTCCTTGCCCCATTCCTTGATCCGGCGCTGGATCGCATAGGGGTGCATCGGTTCCAGATGCAGGATGCCGAGCAGTGCCATCGCCAGAGGAGAGCGCTTGAACTGCGTCGATGCCGTCATACCGACCATTCTAGTGGTGTCCCGAAAACTAGGTACCAACAAACTAGTTGCAAAGACACTAGTTTGTGTGCCACTATTGATTCATCAGCGGAAGCCGCCCGAGAGGATCGAAAAATGACCGCCAAGACCGCCGCCCGCATCCACGTCGACCACGAGACCGCCAAGCGCCTCGGCAACTGGACCGACGCCGACACCTTCGATATCACCGCCCGCTACGGCAGCGTGGTGATCGACCTGCGTTCGCCGCAGATCACCGGCGAGATCGTTGTCCACGCCGATCTCGACCACGCCATGGTGAAACTGCTCGTTCCGGATGACGCCGTCATCGACCAGACCGAGCTGCACTGGACCGGTCGCGGCCGGGTGAAGGATTTCGCGCGGCCACAGGACGCGGCGGGTCGCGTCATCCGGCTCACCGGCACCTGCAATCGCAGTGAATTCCGGGTGCACCGCGCGGGTATCGCCGTGCTGTCGGCAATGTTCTCGCGGGAGTTCTTCGAGGATGCGCGCCGGGCGCATCGCGAAGGCGCGCACCCGACCGTTGCCGACCCGGCCAACGCGCCGCGTTGATGTCGGAACCGGAGTGCCCCGACCATGTGGTTGGGGCACTTGGTATTTCAGCCTCCGTCGAGCCCGATCGTCAGATATTTCACGAAGAACTCGTTGTTCAGCGCATAACGTGAGCGCCGCAAACGGATCAGGGCGATGGCGTCATCGACCGAATGCCCCAGATCGAGCAGCGTCTGCGCGACCACCAAACCCGAGCGGTTGTATCCGTACTGGCAGCGCACCATGACGCTGCGCTCGGCGCGGACCGCGGCCGCGGCGATCCCGGCCAACGCGCGCGTCGCCGCCAGTTGCTCCGCGTGCAGCACCGCATCCGGAATCGCGAGGTGATGGTGTTCGACATCCGGTCCCGGCCCATGCCCCTCGGCCTGGTACAGGCTGATCACCACATCGAATTCGGTCCCGACGATCGCGGGCACCCGCACGCCATCGACATTTCCGTAATGATGCCCACCCATCCACAGCTGTGGCACGATCTCGTTCCACGGCGCATCCGCATCCGGTGTCTGCACCCTGGGCGGCCGGTCCATCTGCACCATCGTCGCCTCCCCGCGTCTTCTTTTACGGTACCGCCGTGCTGTGCCATGGCAACGGCTCGAGAATCGCGCACATGGCCGCCGTGCTGGCGATCCTGTTCATCGTGGTGGCGGTGTTGCTGGTGATAACGCTGCTCTGAACGCGTGGGGGTGCCGCGGATAACCCCCGTCCGTCGATAGAACGCGTTCTAGACAGAGTTGCCATTTTGTCTTACGCTCGGATCATGACGACAGAGTTGTCTCACCGACCGCATTTCGAATTGAGATCCGCGGAGACCTGGCGCGAGCCGTGGCAGATGTATGCCGAACTGCGCGCGCACGACCCGGTGCATCACGTTGTGCCCCAAGATGATCCGGCGAGCGACTACTACGTCCTGTCGCGCTATTCGGATGTGTATGCGGCGGCACGGGATGTCGCGACCTATTCGTCGGCGGGCGGTCTGACGGTCGACTACCGCGACCTGGGCGAGATCGGGCTGCCCGAACCGCGGCCGTTCGTCTTCACCGATCCGCCGGATCACACCAGCTTCCGCAAACAGGTCATGAAAGGTTTCACGCCGCGGCAGGTGCGCTCGGTCGAACCGCAGGTGCGCGCGTTCGTCGTCGAACGGTTGGAGCGGCTACGGGCGGCGGGCGAGGGCGATATCGTCGTCGAACTTTTCAAGCCGCTGCCGAGCATGGTGGTCGCGCATTATCTCGGTGTGCCGGAACCGGATCGGCCGAAATTCGACGAGTGGACCGATCTCATCATGACTGCCTCCGCAGGCGGCAGTCCGCTCGATGCCCAGGAGGCCATCGGCGAATTGATGCAGTACTTCACCCATTTGATCGAACGCCGCCGCGCCGAACCCGCCGACGATACGATCTCGCATCTGGTGGCTTCCGGCCTCGGCGCCGATGGCGACTATGCGGGCATCATCTCGATTCTCGGCTTCGCCTTCACCATGATCACCGGCGGGAACGACACCACCACCGGCAATCTCGGCGGTGCGGTGCAATTGCTGACCGAGCGTCCGGATCAGCGGCGACTGCTGATCGAGAATCCGGTGCTCATTCCGGATGCGGTCGAGGAGTTCCTGCGGCTCACCTCGCCGGTGCAGGGTTTGGCGCGAACCATGGTGCGCGACGTCGAGATTCACGGCACCACCATTCCGGCCGGACGTCGCGTACTGCTGCTGTATGCCTCGGCGAACCGGGACGAACGCGAATTCGGTTCCAATGCAAGCGAACTCGATGTATTGCGGCGGCCCAAACAGATCCTGACCTTCAGTCACGGCAACCATCACTGTCTCGGCGCGGCCGCCGCGCGCATGGTCGCGCGCGTCGCGCTGGAGGAATTGCTTGTGCGCTGCCCGGATTTCGTCGTCGATATCGATCGTGTGCGTTATGCCCCCGGCAGTTATGTGCGCTGGCCGGATCGTGTGCCGTTCCGGGTGTCCCGATGATGGCCGCATCGGATAGCGATCCGATGACCGGCAGGCCGGGGGATTGGTTGCGCCCCAGGCGTGCCGATATCGCGGCCGAGCAGATCCTCGATGCGGCCGCGCAGCTCTTCGTCGAGCGCGGCGTCACGAATACCGGGATGGGCGATGTCGCGAAGGCTGCGGGTTGCTCGCGCGCCACCCTCTATCGCTATTTCCCAAACCGCCAAGTGCTGCGAATCGCGTTCGTGCACCGCGAGGCTCGTCGGGTCGGTGCCGCCGTCGCCGAGCGGACTCGCGCGATCACCGATCCGAGCGAGCGCATCGTCGCGGTCATGCTCGCATCGCTGCGCGAGGTCCGTGCCGACCCCACTCTGATCGCGTGGTTCACCGCGGGTGATGCGGGTATCGCCAATGAGATCGGTCAATCCTCCGAGGTCATCGAGGCCATTGCCACCGGGCTGCTGCCGCCGACGGCCGATCCGGACCGCTCCCGGCTGGCCCGCTGGTTGGCTCGTATCATCATGTCGCTGCTCACCGCGCCCGGTCGTGACGAGGCCGATGAGCGGGTCATGTTGGAGCAGTTCGTTGCGCCGGTCGTCATGGGTGCGTTCGCGAGCT
Source organism: Nocardia vinacea NBRC 16497 (assembly GCF_000308835.1). GTDB lineage: Bacteria > Actinomycetota > Actinomycetes > Mycobacteriales > Mycobacteriaceae > Nocardia > Nocardia vinacea. Next base: position 8,358 of record NZ_BAGN01000380.1, read on the forward strand.
GACATCCCGCCCGCCCGGCACGGCAGCGAACGGGGTTGGCTCGCGGCCACGGCGGCCCGTCGCGCCGAGGTGATCGTTCGCCGTGCTTGACTTGGAGTGCACTCCAGATCGTAGCGTCGATGGCGAAATCGTCGACCAAGGAGGAAAGACTCGCATGATTCCGACCAGGAAACTCGGCCAGTTGACCGTTGGTGCACAGGGGCTGGGCTGTATGGGTATGAGCCAGGCCTACGGCGTGCGCGATAACGACGACGAATCCATTGCCACCATCCACCGTGCGCTGGATCTGGGTGTGACGCTGCTCGACACCGCAAATGTCTACGGCCCGGAGACCAACGAGCGCCTGGTCGGCAAGGCCATCGCCGACCGCCGCGATCGGGTTGTGCTCGCGACCAAATTCGGCATCGTGTGGGGCGAGGACGGGAGCATGGGTGCCCGTGGCGACGCCGCATACGTCAAGCAGAGTTGTGACGCATCGCTGGCCCGGCTCGGTGTCGACCATATCGACCTCTACTACCAGCATCGCGTCGATCCGAATGTCCCGATCGAGGAGACCTGGGGCGCGCTGTCCGAGTTGGTGCAGGCGGGCAAGGTGCGCTACCTCGGCATCTCGGAGGCCTCGGCGGCGACCATCCGCGGCGCGCACGCCGTCCATCCGGTGACCGCCCTGCAGAGTGAATGGTCGCTGTGGACAAGGGATATCGAGGCCGAAGTGCTGCCGACCTGTCGTGAACTCGGCATCGGCATCGTGCCCTTCTCACCGCTCGGCCGCGGCTTCCTGACCGGCGCGATCACTTCCACGGCCGATCTGCCCGCCGACGATTTGCGCCGCCGTCTACCGCGATTCGCTGAGGACAACCTCGACAGCAACCTCGCCATCGTCGCGGCGCTGCGCGAGCTGGCCGCCGAAAAGGGTATTACCGCAGGACAATTGGCGCTCGCCTGGGTGCAGAGCCGTGGCGACGATGTGGTTCCCATCCCGGGCACCAAGCGTCGCACCTACCTCGAGGAGAATGTCGCCGCCGCCGAGATCACCCTGACCGCAGAAGATCTCGCCCGCATCGATGCCGCAGCACCCGCCACCGCATTCTCCGGCGCGCGCTATCCGGAACATCTCGCCAAGGCCGCCGGTCGCTGACGCGGTCGGTTCACGCCTCGCATAGCGACTCACCGCCTGAAACGCCGTGCCTCGAACATACTGGTCTGCGACGGCGTTATTCGTTGGGGTTTACGCCCATGACGAGGCGGACCAGGGTGCGTGGGAAGCCTTGGAGGCGTTCGGGGGGATAGTGCACTGGGTCGCTGACTGCTAGTCGGCCGAGCATTTCGGCGACGGTCAGTAGGGAATTGGCGAGTAGGGCAGCGTCGACACCCGTCCAGCGGGGTTCGAGCGCCAAGCCCATGCGCACCAATGCCTCGGCGTGGTCGAGGATGATGGCGCGCGAATTGCGTAGTGCCTCACGATATTCCCTGGGTGCCCCACCCGGGGTGGCGAGAATCAGCCGCCACCGGGTGGGATTCTCCAGGGCCATACCGATGAATGCCTCCACCGTCGCCGAGGCGGCCACGACGGGATCGGAGCCGATCAGATCGGTCGGCATGGCCTCGACGACCTGGTCCAATCCGCGCTCGCGCTCGCGTTCCAGCAGGGCGGCGACCAACTCCGCGCGCGTTCGGAAAACGGTGTAGAGAACCGGCTTTCCGACGCCGGCCTCCTGGGCCACCGCCTCCATGCTCAGTTCCGGCAATTCGGTGCGGTGCAGCACTGCGAAGGCGGCATCGAGCACCTGGACGCGCCGCTGTTCGGGCGGTAGGCGCGGTGCATAACGCCGCTTCGGCCGGTTCGACGCGGTTCGCGATGTCGCCACTACCGCCTCACCTCCACCGGTTCATAGTGGCAGATCTTGTAACTTATATGGAATCGGTTCGACCGCACGACTTTCGGTGTCGAGAACATACGTTCCTGTTGTATTCGACGGAGTAAATTGCTACGGTTGCGTTATATTTGCTGCGACAGTGTGCGGTGGCGGGGCGCCAACGACGGTAGCTGCTCCCGACCTGTATGGATCGAGCATTAGAGGATCTGGTACACGACGGAACGAGGCAAGTCGATGAGGCCGACGCCGACCGCGATCGGATACCTTCGTCAGGACGTGTCGGGCGATGCGATGGACTGGGACATTGCCCAGATCCGTAAGTTGGCAACGCGATACGGATATGACCTCGCCGAGATCGTGCGGCTGGAGGGCGCGGGCACGCATATTCTCGCGGCATTGCGCGAAGTCATCCGCGAGACGGAGGCAGAAGCGGTGATCATGCCGAATCTCGCGCATTTGGACGATCGACCGGAAGAACTTGTGCGGGCGTGTGACGTTATCACCGTCAACCCGACCAATACCTATGCTCGACGGGCGTATCCCGGGGAATGTGTGTGGGCTGATTAGCCTGCGTCGGACGCGCCGTCTACGATCTTCGCGTTTGCTTGTCGTCAGCTGCTCCATCAGATCAGTTCGATCAAAGGAGAAGGTATTCGTCATGGCAATTTCTCGGAAGATCGCCACAGCTTCGGTCGCAGTCGCCGCACTCGCCGCCGCATTGGTCGGCACCCAGCAGGCGGCGGCCGATCCGATTGCCGGCGGCTGCTCCGGCGGCCAATTCAGTTACAACACAAGCCCGCTCGGGATGTCGGTCGCGCCGACCACGGCCACATGGAACGGCAATCTCACCGGTTGCACGGGCGCACCCGCGTCCGAGGCCACGGTCAGCGGCACCTTCAGTGGAACCGGGAGCTGCAACGGTGCCGACGGTCAGATCGACGGCAAGGTCAACTGGTCCAACGGTGCGGTCAGCCGGATCAGCGGGCCGTGGCATGTGCCGGGTGGTGTCGCCAGGTCGGTGTCCAACACCGTGACCATCACCGAGGGCCCCGGTTCGGGTGGCCATCTGGTGGTCGAACAAGGTCCGATCGGCAATGCCGTGGCAATGGCGGGGGCGTGCATCGCGGGTAATCTCCGCAATGCCGACGTGCCGATTCTCGCGGCGCGTTTCAACTGAACCGATGAACAGATAACGGGTACCGGGCCGTGCGCCCGGTACCCGTTTTCGCATACTTTCGCTTGCTTCCAGCCGCCGTCGAAAGAATCTGCTACACAGCGGAATTGCTGTATTCGACGCAAATTCAGCGGCTGGCCACCGGCGCAAGTTCAGAAGCAGTAGGGGAACTTGCAGGTCGAGGGATCGTTCGGACCGAAGATAATGGCGATCAGTCCATTGATGACGGTGTCCGCGACGCCCGATCCGGTGCTGATCGCCACCTCCTGTGCGGTAGCGGGCTGGTCGACGACGGCCACTTCGGCCGACGCCGTCGCGGGTGTGCTGATCAGGACACCGGCCGTAACCACCAGCAGAACCTTCCGGATCATATTGCTACCTTTCGCTTTTCGGACCATTGCACCTCGCAGCCTAGTCAGGACGTCGAGGGCAGCAGTCCCCGCCAGCGGTGGGTACGAATCTGGTTCTCACATGGCACGTCGACCGGTCGAGCGGTGAAATCCGTAGTGCCGCGTCGCGTCGCGTCGCGGACAGATGCGGGAGCGGTGGTGGTCGATGGAGCAGTTGGCCACGACGGTATCGGCCGGTTCCGCACCGGTGCGTTCGGTGGCATGGGGCAGGTGAATAACCCGCTGCTCGCAGACCTCGGCATGTGAGCGCTTGTGCCAGCCGAACGGCATCAGATGGACCCGTTCACCGCGTTCTTCCAGACGTTCGGTGATCTCGGAGAGCAAGTCCAATACATCGGCGATATGTGACAGCAGATCCAGTCCGGTTGCCGTTCTGGATCGTTCGGCGGGGCTCGTCAACTGAGCGAATCCGCTGATGACGATGTATGCCGCGTCGGTTTCGGTGGCAATCCGCCGGGCTTCGCGTCCGCCTCGGCAATGGCTGCTTCCATGGCCGAGGCGGATACGTCCGCGGGCGGCCCATCAGTGGCGAAATGGTCATCTTCCAGCACGATCAGCTCCAGGGTTGATTTGCCCCGCGCCGACTCGCTGGCGCCGCGGCCGTCCGGCCTCGACGTCGTGCAGGCGGCTGCCTTACCGACCGCCGGGCTGACTGCTTGGCAGGCACTGGAAGTGGCTGCGCTACTTCGTCTCCAACTGGCGCGTCCGGACCCAGGGCCAGGTCATCAAGGCCCATGTGGCGAGTAGGAGGACGGTGACTGTGAGGAGGTACCAGGGCCAGGGGCCGAGCACATCGAGGAGCGAGGGGGTCGTGGGTTTCGCGTTGACGAATCCGTAGTTGGTGTCGGCGATGGAGTTGAAGATGAAGGTCACCGCGACCCACGCCACTGTGACTGTCACAGCGACCCGATAGCTTCGCCAGTCCGGATGCATTCCGATGCCCCAGGTCAGGTAGATCGCCGCCCAGACCACTACCAGGTGTATCGCCCAGAAGGCCAGGAATTCGTAATGCGGGAAATCCGGGCTCTGCAGCGCTGGTGATATGAGCGCCTGCGTGCTCAGGGTGAGGCACCAGTAGTAGGTCAGTGCGTACGCCCAGCGCCGGTGCGACCACAGCGCATAGCCGGCGACCAGGGTCGCGAGGTCGGTCAGACGCAGCGGAACCGAGCGACCGAGGGTGGGCGGGAGCATTGCGGCGAGGTAGATCGCCAGGTACAACAGCAGTGTCGATACACCGAAGGCCCGGCTGAAACGGCGTGCGGCGCCACTGGTCTGGTGCGTGCGGCCGATCCAGACGACCAGCACCGCCCCTGCCACGAACACGGCCAGCACTATCCAGTGCGATGGCCCATACGCGGAGAACTCCCGCTGCGCGGAAGGCAGCTTCACGCCTACCTACCTTAGCGGCGCCGCACAGTCTCACCGGTGTTATAGGCGCCGACTGCTCGCGGCGGGATTCCAACCTCCGGCACCGCTTCAGGAAAGCGACAGTGCCACTGGCAGGTACTCGCTGGGGAGTGAGACGCCGAACCGCTGAACCCGCGGACCCCGGCCGAAAGCACTCGGCCGGGGTCCGCCGCCTACGGCGTCGCGATCAGCGGATCTCTCGGGTGAGTCGGGACGACCATGGACACCAGAAGCAACCCGGCAGGAATGCGCCGCAAGCCTCGTCCAGGTGATCCTCGACGTAGGAGATAGACGAGTCACAGACCTCGATCGCCATGGTGAAGAAGGAGATCGTGTCCGGGTCGAGGTGGAAGGTCCAACCCGGGTTGTAGTCGACCACCTGTTTCCTGATGCGTCCCATGACATGGATCGACATCTGCTCATCGCCGGCCAGGATCCGACGCGCTTCCTCGATGCGCTGCTCGTTATTGAGCCGGATGATGAATTCCTTGCCGGAGTAATCAGTGAATGCGAAGTCCGCCATGACATCTCCCTGCCAAAAGTAGTGGATGGGGGGTCGCGCGCGGTTCTGCATCGATGCACTCAGCATCGTATCGGCGAGAGAGCACTGTTGTATACGAAATTCTCTGTGCGACAACCAATTTGGACTGTCCGCCGGTTTCCGACGTAGGTAACCTGGCCGAGGGGTCAGTTCCGACTCTGGTTAGTGGCGTGGTGGCCGTTGCTTCGAGAGGAAAGCTGGGCGCGGATCGATTTCCCGGCGAGAATCAACTCACGGATCGCGATAGCGCCCCGCGCGACAGGCGCGGCGACCCGGCCCTCGGCGTCGATCAGCACAGCTGACGGTGTACCGCGGACGCGATATCGCAGCGCCGCCTCGTTGCCCTGCTGCACCAGCGACGGGATCTCGCCAAGACCCTGTTCGGCACCCCAAACGGCCTGCTCATCGGCATCGCCGTTCCCGACGACGACCATGGTCATGGCCGTGCGCGCCCGCCACCGCGGCAGCTCACGGGCCAGCGCGGCGCACATCTCACAGCCCGGGTGCACGAACACCAGCAGCACTGCCCGGCCCCCCGAGAGCAGGTCCGCGAGGTTCGTGCGGGCCCCCGCGACGTCGAGCAACTCGAACTCCGGCGCGACCGAGCCGACCGGCAAGCCCTCGGCTCCCAACGTCGAGAGCGCCTGCTCGTCCAGCCGACGCCGCAGCGCGCCGACCTGGCCGACCAGCCACCCCAGGACCCCGCACAGCAGCGCACCGAGCGCGAGCCCGGTCGCGGTATCGGCAGCCAGTCCGGCGGGCACCGAGGGCCGGGCCAACGCGCCCCACAGGACCATCGCCGCGAGCATCATCAGCACACCGTTGCGCACGATGCTGCGCGCGCCGATCGGCGTCGTACTCGCCGCGCCGAAGCATGAGCACGAGGGGCGCTTGCCGCGCCGCAACAAGCCGACCATGACCACCGTGAATACCGTCAGCAGGAGCAGCGCGCCGACCGCCGCCGCGACGGCCGTCCACGACAGGACGACGCCGACCGCCAACACCGCCTCGGCGACGGGCAGCCCCCACGCCACGGCGGGCACCCACCGCACCGGCACCTCGAAATCCCCCACCGCCTGCCGCGTACCGGCGCGATCGGCCAGTTTCCCCCAGGCCGACAACCCGAACACCACGGCGAGCGCCAACCGCGTAACCCACACCCCGTATTCGATCAGCATGGGCCGCACCCTCCCACATCAGCGGTTATTCGAATTAGGAATCGCCGGAAGAGTATTCGAGGTGTTGCGAATGTCTACTCTTTTCTCGATATAGAGGCATTCGCCTCATACCGCGGCCGGCCGGTCGCGATTTACGTTTTTCCACGTCACAACGAACGAGGAGAAGCGTGCTCACCCCCATTGCCTACGGTCTGGCCATCCTGCTCGACCTGATGATCATCTTTGTCGGACTGCGGTTCATGCTGGTGCCCGATGCTGCGGCGGCAGCCTACGGGGTTGCGGCGGAATCCGCGGGTGACGCGGGCCCATACCTGACCGTCAAGGGCCTGCGCGACATCACTTCCGGTCTCATCGGCCTGGTGCTGCTCGCCTTCGTCGGTGCGCACGCCGAGGGCTGGTTCATGGTGGCTGTGGCTCTCACGCCGTTCGGCGACACCGCCATCGTGCTGCGCAACGGCGGCAGGAAGGCTGATGCCTTCGGTATTCACTTCGCTACCGCGGTGGTCGTGCTGATCAGCGCCGCCCTGCTCTTCCTCGTCTGATGGTCGGAGTACTGATGTCGGCTCAGTCCAGTTCGAGCCGAGCGAGCGCGACCCTGCTGGAAACACCGAGTTTGGGAAAGGCTCGATAGAGATGGTTCCCAACGGTTTTGGGGCTCATGAACAGCTGGGCGCCGATCTCCTTGTTCGTCGCGCCCGCGGCGGCCAGCCGGACCACCTGAAACTCTTGGGACGTGAGCAAGGCGGTCAGATCGGAGGCGGTCCGGCCAACCGTGCCCTCGCCGGCCGCGCGCAGCTCGTTGCGCGCGCGCTCGGCCCACGGTTGCGCACCGAGCCGTTCGAAGGTCTCCAGCGCTTTGCGCAGCTCGGAGCGGGCCTGCCGCTGGCGCCGAGCGCGCCGCAACCATTCTCCGTACAGCAACCCGGTGCGCGCATGATCGAACCAACGCCCCTGCGCGGCATGCAGTGTCAACGCGCGAGCGAACAACTCGCCGTCATCGTCCAGCATGGCCCGGCAGCGCAATACATGTGCTTGCACCCACGGCGAGCCGGTGGCCGCGAACCACTGTTCCAGCTCCGCAGTCGGTCCGGTCGCACGTTCGGGGCTGCGCAGGCGCACTGCGGCCTCCACGTAGTCGCTCGTCAGGTGAACCCATTGGCCGAGAGCGTGATTCGCGACTCGGGACAGCGCGGCCAAGCGGTCCAGCACCTCCTCGTAGCGGCCGTACCCGAGGTCGAGCAGGGCCAGCGCCCACCCCGCTTGGGCGGAGCCGACGGCGTTGACGCCAAGGGTGTCCGCCGCGAGGTCACGGCAGCGTTCCTCCTCGCCTCGGATCGCGGCGAGGATGGACAGGATCGATCGGGCGCGGCGGACTACGTCCGGTTGCCCGATATCCTCGGCGGTGCGCAGCGCATCGTTCACGACCGCGTCCGACTCACGGAAATTACCGATGAGCAGCTCTGCTGCCCCGAGGTTGCAGCCGACGACGGGCATCCAGCCGACCATCCCCCGGTCCCGGCACTCCCTGTTCAGCTCCAGCAGGATCGCCCGCGCGTCATCGACGTCGCTGGCAAGAGCCGCCTGTCGGGCCGCCATCAAACGCATCGACGGCATTTCGGCGGGCATCGACCAGATGTGTGCGACATTCGCGCGGATCAGCCGCACCCCGGCGGCCGGGTCGGGTGAGTTCAGTCCGAGCGGCCCATCGAGCAACGCGAGCGAGGCGGCGTCTGCCGGACCCGAGGCGACTTCGACCATTCGCGCCCGTACCGCGGCAACGCCGTTCAGATCTCCCGCGGTCCAGGCGGCAACGGCCGCCTCGACCAGCATCGCGGTCGCCGTACGCGGCTCGATCGCGGCCACCGTCCCGGCGGCGGCGAGCAGCAGTTCGTATGCCGCGGACAAGGATCCGGCCTCGATCTCGAGCCGGGCCCGAACACTGGCGATCCGGGCCCTCGCGAGCGGGTCGGCTGCTGACTGCTCGGCCGCGGCGATGAGCCGGAGCGTGTCATCCCTGCGGCCCGCGTCGGCGGATACCTCGACCGCGCGGACAAGGCGACGCACTCGCTCGGTCGCATCGGGCGTGAGCCGCGCCGATCGCTCCAGTGCGGTGGCGGCAGTGGCGAAACCGGTTCGGCTGCAAGCATTCTCGGCGGCCGCCTCCAGCGCTGCGGCGATCTGCTCATCCGGGCCGGTCGCCGCGGCGGCGAGATGCCAGGCGCGGCGGTCGGGTTCCTCGGCGAGGGCAGCGGCGATGGCGGTGTGCACGGCGCGACGCCGAGTGAATGTCGCCAGGTCGTAGACGGCGGCTCGTCTGAGCGGATGGCGGAACGTGACCGACTGCGCCGACACCGTCAGCATGCCGGTCGGTTCCGCGGCCGCCAGCGCCTCGTCCGTCAGCCCGAGGTCGGCGAGCACTCGCAACACCAGAGCCAGCTCGCCCGTTTCCTCGGCTGCCGCCACCAAAAGCACGGTGCGGACAGACTCCGGCTGATTCGCGATATCGCGCTGATAACCGGCGCGCAGCCGATCCGGCAACGGCAGCGGACCCAGCGAGCGCGCGTCGAGATCCATCCGCGGCAGCTCGAGCAGCGCGAGCGGGTTGCCCGCCGACTCCGCAAGCACCCGCTCGAGCACCTCCGGTGACAGCCCGGGTGCATTGGCTACCACCAGGTCTCGCGCGGCGTCGGCCGCGAGCGGTGTCAGTCGAAGCTGTGACAAACCGGGTGCTGAGAACTCCTCGCGCCCGGCGAGAAGCACAACAACACCCTCGGCCCCCAGTCTGCGCGCCGCGAACACCAACGCGTCGATGGACGGCTGGTCCAGCCAGTGGGCATCGTCCACCAGGCACAGCACCGGCCCGGCGCCGGACAATTCGGCAAGCAGCGACAAAGTGCCCAGACCGACGAGAAAACGGTCCGCCGTGCGGTGCGGCCCGCCGTACCCGAATGCGCAGCGCAATGCGTCGGCTTGGTTCGATGGCAGCGCGTCGAGACCTCCCAGCGCGGAGGCGAGCAGCAGCTGAAGCCCGGCAAAAGGCAGTTCGGACTCCGACTCGACCCCGGTGGATCGCAACACCCGCCAGCTGTCGTCGGCCAGGCCGGACGCCACGTCGAGCAGTGCGGATTTGCCCGCGCCGGGTTCGCCCGTGAGGACAAGAGACCCACTGGATCCCTTTACGGCTTCCTCCAGCAATACCCGAATCCGTTGCTCTTCGGAGGCGCGGCCATACAACACCTCCGCAAACGTAAGTGCACCGCACCGAGACGGCAACTCGATTGTGCTTGCGACGACCGGTGCCCCGGATCGTGAGTCTGCAAGCCGCTCTCGCAGACGAAAGGCGCCGGAACTGCCGAATCGTCGCAAACCGCTCGGAGGCATCGGCGTGTCACAGTGTTCATGCCGCTGTTCGCGAATTGTTCCCTGTCGCCATCGCCTGCGGTGTCGGTACGACCGCGGTGCTCGCGGCGGAGGCGATGATGACTTGCGGCATGCCGAAACGGAGGTCGATCGCTCCGTAGGCCTGCCGGTCGCTGATGAGCTGTTCGGCCGCCGCGGTGTCGCGGACCGCCGTGACATAAAGCGATGTGGCACCATGCAATTGGTTCATGCTGCCCTATAGGTGCTCCGAGCTGGGGCGTCAGCTGACAGCAACCCCCTATGATGCGAACCTGCGACACCTGACCTGGGGATTTGGTTCGCGCTGATTCCTTCGCGATTTGTAGACCGTGTCTGGCCTGCGTAAATGAGGTTCCCGA
>NZ_BAGN01000379.1 GCF_000308835.1 Nocardia vinacea NBRC 16497
ATGTGCGGACGCATTCGCGGTGGCGGTCGCGCGGCGCGTTCACCGTCAGCCTCCGCTCAGTCCCCATTCGTCGAGACCGGCGTAGATACGGGCGACACGGAGCCCGGGTGCGTCGAAGCATTCGGCCTCTCCCGTATGGATCGCGATCAGCGAATCCGGGCCTCGCCACCAGGTGTCGGCCAGGCCGCGAGTCTCGGTCACGGGTTCGAAGGTGCTCAATGGCAGCTCGTCGATCGCATCACCGCGAATTGTGCTGATCTGCGGGGCCCAGCGGGACGCATGGTGAGCCAGCGCAACCGATTCGATCCATCCTGCGATGCTCGCGTGCAGGGGCACCCACCGATCGCCGTCGATGCCGAACTCTCCTGCGGGACCGATCATGAACGCATAAGCCATCGACACTCGCTGCACCCCCGCCTCGAACCACCCGCCCCGCCCGAGCGCCTCGCTCGGTATCTCGGCACACAGGATCTTGGGGCCGCCCTCATAGGACGCAGCCGGCGGCAGGATCAGTCCGCCCCATCGCCGCTGAAACTCGATGACACGGTCGACGTGTGTTGCGGGAATGCCGATTTCGAGCCACTGGTCCCGATACTGCTCCAACACGGGGCATTCGACGCGAACACAGTGCGTCGAAATGAATAACTCGCCTCGGTGGGTGAGCAGCTCGGACGAATCGGCGGCGGGCTGCAGATCCACGCGGCCGACAGTAGCCGACTCGACAATTCGCACGAACACGCCCTCATGCCGCATATCGGTTGTCGTACGGTGAGGAGGCGGCCTGGTCTACGCGTGGCAGAGCGGGTGTTGTGGCCGCACAAGGCGACAGATGTCGTCACCGTCTGGCATTCACGACGTTGCGCAACAGACAGGCCAGCTGTGGACAACTGAAACAGGCAGCGGCTGCGATACTTTCGGCGCACAATGAGATAAACCTTCTGATCAACGCCATAGATTACGCTATGGCCTCCGGCTGCAGCGTCGTCACAAGGAGGTGGCGATGTCAGTGCATCGGGCGGGCGACTGCCAGGTCGTCGTGCATACCGAGACTTTTGGCGAGATCGCAGCACGGATGGCACACCTGTGGGACGTGGTCGGTGCTAAAGCCGCCCGCATCGGATAGCGCCTCTCTCGGCGGCCTGCCTTCTCGGCCGATGGCGCGGCCGCAACCAAGTCTCATCGACGTCAATGAGCATTTCAAGTACTCAGTCCAGATCTATGTCGGGCTTTAGCTCCAATCTTCCAGCCGGGAAAACCATCTCCTCGAATGCCTGCGCAGCGCGCAGCAGTCCCAATTCATCTCGATGTTGACCAACCAACTGAACGCTGCGGACCAGACCGTTCGAGCAGACGCCAACTGGCATAGAGAGCGCAGGATTACCTGCGACGGTAATGACGAAACACGCCTCCAGCCAATCAATGTATGTTACATACTCGTGCCCGGAAGGCGAAAGAGGGACCTCCCGAGAATTATCAAACGGGCCAACAGGACTGACTGGAAGAATCAGTAGGTCATATTTTTCGAAAAAAATACGGGTGCGATGATACGTCGCCGATTGCGACTCGATCGCCCGTGCAATATCACTGCCCGTCAGAGCCGCACCTACGGCGACTTCGTCTACGATGACTTGCCGAACCTGACCTGGATTAGACCGGACGATTTTACCGAGCCTTACTTCAAAGTCCCAGGCGCGAAGCGTTCGGAATGCCTCGCCCGCACCAGAAAAGTCTGGACAAGCCTCAGCGACTTCACAGCCCAGACTTGAGAATGCCGCTGCAGCATACTTCACCGCAAACCTGGCTTCCTCGTCCACTTCCATCAAACCCCCAACATCCTCTGAGTAAGCGATATTGAGGCGTGAGACATCTGATCTCAGGGCAACTTCTTGACGAGACAACTCTCGACTGAGTCGATCGCTCGACATCGGCGCCCGCAAATCACTTCGAGACATTACCGTCATCGCAAGCGCTAAATCGGCGACGCAGCGTCCGATCGGCCCGACAACGCGCAATGGAAATACGGACGGAGTCGAAGGCGAAAAACAACCAGCATCTACCGAAGGTCTCAGCCCAAGCACACCACAGAATGCGGCCGGGACTCGGAGCGAGCCTGCAACGTCGGAACCATCGGCAAGCGCGGAAATCCCTGCAGATACAGCGGCAGCGCCGCCGCCGGTGCTGCCTCCGGCACTTCGGCCGGTGTCCCACGGATTACTGGTCAGACCAAACAGATCGTTATATGTGTGGCCGCCTGCGCCGAACTCAGGAATATTCGTTTTGCCGAGTGTCACCACACCGGCCTTTCGCAGGCTATCAACACAAAACGAATCACTACGCGCTATGTTGCCGCGATAGAGCCGCGAGCCATATGTAGTTGGCAACCCTGCGACATCATGATTGTCTTTGAATGCCATTGGGACGCCGTGTAGTGGACCGATTAACTCTCCCTTCGACAGCCGTGCATCGCATAATTGCGCTTCCCGCAGCGCCCGTTCCGGTACGAAAGAGACTATGGCATTTATGCGTGGATTTATTGCCTCTATTCGTTCGATATAGCGCTCGACAACTTCAACTGCTGACACTTGCCGTGATGCAATCGATTTCGCCAAATCGCACGCGCTCAGCTCCGACGGATCGGTACACAATTGGGCCTCACCTCCTACTTCGACGCACTAACGATGAGGCCCGCTGCACCGTCCAGAAACCTAGTTGTCTATCGCTCCCGACAGTCTGTTAATTTCGGACAGGATAGATTTTGCGTAACTCCGCTTGTCCGGAAAACGCGCGGAGAGCTCACGAGCGAGCGTTTCGAGGTCGTCCCAGTAGATTATACTACCTTCCTTTACTCGTGTCCCGAGTTGCCACAAACTGTCATAGTAGATCGCAAATACTTCGGCAACAGAACTTCCCTTTACCCAAAGCATATGTCGCTGGTCTTCAGGCAGCATGAACCCCAGGGTTGGGTCAACAAGGCACATCTCTCTTCGATCGAAGATCTGCAAACTCAGAGGTGGAGGAAGCGTTCCAGTTTTGGATAGGTCGATCATATTGATCTGGAAATTTGCACAGTCTTTCACCTGGTCCAGAATGGAAACCACCCACTCGAGCTTTTCCAGTGTAGGAATAGCGATAATCCTCCGGAACTTGATGCTCGAGTTCGAACGAACCAGCTGAGTTTGGGCATCGAAATATTCCACCATCTCAGGTGTGCCATAATGTTTGGGAGGCTGCGAATCGAGCTGAGTGAGATCCACGCTCTTATGCGCTTCTCTCAAGGCGGCCAACATATGGCGATAGAAACCCGAACGATCGCACATCTCAGCCTCGTGCAGGCGCCCGGATAGCAGGGCGGCTTCCAGCGTTCCGAGTCTCGTCTGGGTTGCGGCCGATTCATCGTGGAGTTGGTTTCGCGTCAAATTCGATTGATTCGATACACTGCTCGAAATATCGTTCATCTGGTATTTGACACGAAAGACACGAACGCCAACCGCGATACTAATCGCAACCAGCGCCGGCGCCTGTACCTCCTTCAGGTGCTCGAGCAACGTTGCAACTGCTACGACGGCTGCCGCAACGAAGATTACAACGCCATCAACCTCATCGACAAGGAACCTCAGAGCCGATGTTAACCGCTTCTCGGCTCCTGGCCCTTCTGTGTTACTCGCAGCCACAATGCGACCCGCCTGTCAGCATTACTTTCCGTAAGGGAAATACCAGGCCCGCGGGCCACTGTTATTGGCAAACTGCGCTTGCACAACCTTCTCGAACGTGAATTCGCGCAATCCGGACTCACCGAGTTCTACGCCAATTCCGCTGTCCTTATACACAGACCATGGGCATGCGGCGAGTGATTGCAGGGGTTCATTAACCCAAACCATTCCTGTATCACTCCGTTTTGTAACGTACTCCGCCACTTCTGGATCCGCGGTCCACAACGACAGGCCGAGTCCGTAATTCGTGCTGTTCGCGGCAAGGATCGCGTCGTCAAGCTTGTCGTATCGATACAGCGCAATTACTGGACCAAATACATTCTCATGGGTCAGACGTGCGTCATGTGGCACGTCGGTAAGAACGGTGGGCTCAAAGAAATAGCCTCCGGCTGAACTATCGGCAGACGGCTTCCCGCCGGCAACTACTGTCGCCCCGCGCGAGACCGCATCAGCAACAATATCTTTCACAATGGAGAACTGTCGCTCGTTCGCAATTGGCCCCATATCGACGCCGTCGGTGCTGCCATCGCCTACCCGGAGTGCACGTGTCTTTTCGACAACTTTCGGAAGAACCGAATCCCAAAGAGCACTCGGGATATAGGCTCGTTCGATCGAGCTACACCAGTGGCCGCAGTTCGAGAATGCGCCGTAAACGATCCCTGATGCGACAAGAGTGAGGTCAGGAGGATTCTGATCAACTATCAGCGCATCCTTTCCCGACAGCTCCAAAATCGCCTTCTTCAACCGACGTCCAGCAATTTCTGCAACGCGTCGCCCGGTTGCGACGCTACCGGTGAAGGCAATCACATCGACGTCCGATCCGACCAAAAACTCGCCAGTTCGATCGTCACCGGTCAACGTGATGACAACATCCTTCGGCAGCCCCGCTTTATCGAATGCCCGCTGAAGCCCCAGAGCGCTGCGCGGCGTGTACTCTGATGGCTTGATAATGACGGTACATCCGGCCATAAGCGCCGGTGCTACTGCCCATATGATCTGCTGCACGGGCGCATTCCATGGCTTTATGACCGCGACGACCCCACGTGGCTCATAGTGCACGTACGCTTCCTTTTCAGGCAAAGTCAAACCCTCGAGATCAAGTCGCGTAGGAGTTAGCGCCCTTTCTCCGATGCGAGCGAAGTAGCGCAAAAACGCTCCGGATTTTGTAACCTCTGGAATTGACTCAGCCTTTACACGACCCATTTCGGAAGTAATGACCCCTCCGATTTCATCCGCAGCAGCCTCCAGGCACTCGGCTGCGCTCACAAGAAATGCTGAGCGCTCTTTCACCGAAGTGAACCGCCACGTGGCAAAGGCCCGACGTGACCGAGAGACCGCATCGAGAACCTCGGCTTCTGATGCAGCACCCACCGGCGACAGCTGACGGCCAGTGGCTGGGTTAATTGGTGTTATGGTTCGTTCAGTACCCATGGGGTCTTCCTTTCAATCGCGAATAAACTGCATGACAGAGAACCGGCTACAGCATCCCAAGCGCATAGCTGAATCCAGGAGGGGCAAGGTCGTCGTCGAACACGCTGGTGAGCCGCGTATATAATTCGTCCTTAACTCCAATATACCATGTTTCACGTCGCCTCAATGCCTCCGCGTCATTGAAGTATCCCTTATGGTATAACTCGAACAATCCATAGGTAAGCTCCTCCCAGAATGGCGTATCTGAATCGTTGATGCTGTTCAGGCTCAATTCGAGGGCGACATTCGGCAAGACGAGAGGATCGACAGCGAAAGGTATTGACCGTACTCCGAAAACGCGCTCCGTAATCGCGTACCGCACGCATTTTGAACACATACCGCACCAACTGCCCCAAAAGCAGGAATGTAGATGTGACCATATATCCGAATGAGCGAGCAAAGTCCGAAGGATTTCGAACTCGGTCACGCCTGCGATTGGTGAGAAGAACTGCACTCCGATCGCTGCCCGAAGGAGCTCATTTAAAAGGTGTCCGCCTCTTTCCGATTGTATGTCGTGCCGCCAAACTGTCCGCGTCCCCCGGTGAACCTGTTTGCTCCACAGGTCGTATTCGTAACCAGCGCAGACGAATTGGGCGCCGACTCGTCGCGCGATAATTGCGGATGCAGCCATAAGTATCAGGTCGCGACCGTGTGGTATCGTATTTTGCAACGGAAACCGATCGTAGTGCGTTGCGTACAGATTACCGATTTCTCTGACGAGATCCCATTCGATCTGCACGTGCTCTAGCGGCATAGCGAAGTAACTGGACAGATCGTCGGCCGCCATTCGCTCCGCGGAGATCGAACTAAAGTTTGCGCTGAAGTGTACTCCATGAACAGAAAGCCCATTGTTCCGCAGAACATTCAACGAGGCGAGGGCGTCTTTTCCGCCGCTCCACAGCAGAACGCATTTCGTCGGACTGCCTTGCAGCGCAGCTGCTGGCGCATCGCGTCTCGGTGCATTCAAGGTTCCTGCTAAGAGTGATATTTGTTGAGTCAGGCAGTGTGAGTCGTACAGTAGGCCGACCAGGGATGAAAGGGGAGTGTAGAGTCTGGAACTCATATGAAATGGCAACCGGATGTTTCTAGCAAGGCACATCTGCCCGAGGACGACGCCGAAAGACGCTGTCAACAGCTCTGCTTCAGCTTGGCTCAGCGGGCTGTGCTCATCGAGAAACCTTAACCCCACCGTACCGACATCTTTGCCGTCGATGAGTACGTCGCATTCGATCTCTGCACGGACGGTGTGATATTCGATGGTAAGTTCCTCGACCCGGCGTCTGCCGTCGGATCGTACAATGCGACTCGCCTCCTCAACCATCGGACCGAACCCCGAGTCTGCGGCTGAGAGCGGTAGCAACCGTTCGTGCCCACGGTTGTAGAGCCGTTCCATCAGGGGTTCCCATGCTCTTCTTGGCGACTATCTTGGCTACTGGAGCTCCCCCTTCTACGGTCGTGCCTGGCAGCGGAACGGATCCGGCAACAAGGTATTCATTGTTTCTCAACCGATTTGGGTTTGTATCAGTCGTCCTAAGTGTCGAAGCTTCGCTGGTGGTGGACGCCTGCATATAGCACCCTTCATGAACCGCATTTTCGACGTCTATTGGCCCGTTGTCACCTGAAGCGTAGATGATTGCTTGGGCGAAATGGGTCGATGCCACAAGATGGACTGCACCAGTAGCGTTGGTTGGTGCGTTATCTCGGAATATGCTGCAATGAAGAGCTGTCGGCGCATACTTCGGCTCATCTTGAAAGGCGAAGTTGAGTAGGAACGTCGAATTCTGAAAGCGAGGATTTATTTCGCACGGGTAGACCGTGCCTTCCAAATCGACAATGAAGTCAACGCCATAGCAACCCCTGAAGCCAGATCGAGACATCTCCATTCCGATTATCCCGGTCTGTCGTAAGCATTCGTTGACTGCCGAAAGGTCCACGGAATCGATCTGGATGAAATCATTGCCGCAGAATCCCATTCTATGATCAGTACATTCTGGTACCCCAGTAAGCTGAAGCGACGGAGGGTAAATATAAACTTGACCACCTCCCGCGATCGCATTTACGTTGACAGACGGCCCCTTGACAAAAGGCTCGACGAACCATGTGGGACTAATCGGAGCTGTCATGGCCGCCCACTCGTTTAACTCACGATCGGTCCTGATGAGAAATGTCATAGCCCCAGTCGAGCCGTACGGTGACCGGATCACCATCGGATACCGAGAATCGCCGGTGAGTATTTCTACGCTCCCTCGAGCCGAATCGAGCATGCTGTGCGGAATTACAGGAAGGTGAAGGTGCGCGAATAGATCCTTTATCTTGAGTTTGTTTTCAAACTTTTCTCGTGCAATTACTTCGGGTCCGAGGATCTGCTTAATGATGCCCATCTGGCGCAATTCTTCACAAGTCGAGGTCACAGCGTAAGGGAGGATGTCGATGTCGCCGCCATACTTCCGCAACCTGTCTATTCCCAACCGAACGGCCTGGTCGATATCTGCGCTGGTCCAGCGGGCCCGCTGCCGGCTATTCTCCTCGATCGAATGGATCTCAGGTGCGAGCGCGTTCATGGCGCTCTCGCCATAGTCACAACAGTAAGCTTCCAAAAGTGGGACAACCATATGGGAGCTGAGCGCATCGAACAGTCGATGACCAGCAAAGATCAGGGGGCGAGGCGACTCGCTATCGTAGCCGTTTTCAGATATGAACATCCAATTATCTCTTTACAAGAACCGGCGCAATGTGTGTCGGGTTCGGAATTGCTAACGTATTGTTCTGGCAGGGTACGCAGACCGGACCGAGAGGTATTCCTGTGCCTGCCAGATCGCTTTCGATTGCACTCCATAGCTTAACGTACTTATCACCTTTGAACCCCCGACTGTCCTGCAGCATTGTGCCGTCCAGAGAGCGGAATGGGGATACAATCGGCATTACGCCGAGGCCTGCAAGAAAGGCTGCTGCCTCTCGCGTGTACGAGGCGTCCTCGAGTCCGGCTATCAATATGCTGCGGGTATTTATAGGCCCGAACTTTTCGACAGCATGCTCAAGTGCGCTGAGATAGCGGTTCTTCCCAATCAGATCATTCTTTCCGGGAATATACTTCTGCCATGCTTCGTCGCTCCAAAACTCGAGATTCATCCCGAGTTCGTCCGCGCCCGCATCCTTGAGCATATCGATGTATGAATTATCGATCGGAGCTGCAATCATTACGTATATTTGAATATCATGCCGCTCCTTAACGCTTCGGCACAGCTCGGACGCAAGTATTGCACCCATATCTGGGCCGCTAGGCGTTCCGCCGCCGATCAGAAGGTGTCTTGCTGGCAGCCGGTTATCAACGAGCGAGGCATCGAGAACTTCAAGCAGGTGACGCTGTTGCTTCCGGGCGGCGTCAGCCGAAAAGTTCTTTCCAATTGAGCAGTACTGGCACCGGCGGTCACGACGCCAAAAGTGGCACGTAGGCCCCGTCATGCCGAAGCAGAGCCGGTCCGCTGAGCACATTTGAGCGATTCTGTGCATCGCCTCGGTATCGTCCGCGGTCCGTAACTCATAATAGGATGGAAGAGGAAGCGGATTTGCGTTGCAAATTGAGTCCTCTCCGCGCATAACGACAAACGTATTACCGTCGTGGTCGATAGTGTATGGGCTCATTCGAACGAACATTTCCGAAACGGGAACGTTTACGTCGATACCGTCGGCGATCTGCAAGTCCAGCCCTCCGGAAACGCCGGATCTGGTCCGCAGAGGCATCTTTGAGTGGACCAGAGCACTCTCGGCGCTTGGTGTAACTCTCGCACCCTCGGCCAATAGACTGAACTTTATTGTTGCCCAGTCACGCCTTGTGCGCGCAGGCGTAGTACCGCTATCTATCACCCTCTAATTCACCACTCCCGACTCTTGCGCGGAGGTCTCCAACGATCTCCGCACCGCCAATTGCTGGTTCATTTGCTAAGCGGACGTTCTTGTAGCGAGTGAATCTGTGCACCAAATACTCAATGACAACCCTGCACGCCCGCTGCGCACCGTCAGAGACCTTCAACGCTGCGGCGGTGCCGTCAGAAAACGCCAATCCCACCACTCCTTCGGCTCCGTCTTTGACGATAATTCCTGGTATCGCGCGCATAACCGTAGTCGAATTACGACCCACACCGGCAACAATTTCCGGCCAGGCTCGCATTGCTTCGAATATTTGTCGCTCAGTGGTGCCCTCTGCGCCGCATGCGAATGAAGAGTAAATCCGCGCAACCGCACGCGGTGTGAGCGCGGGTACTGGCGCCCCACATCCGTCCACGGCCCACCTGGCTGGCTCTTCCCTGGCGATATCGGTGGTAATAGCCGCAATTGCTGTTTGTAGCGGGTGATCCGGTTTGAGATAGTCTATTTTCGACCATCCATTTATGGCGCAACATGCCAACATGGCCGCGTGCTTGCCGGAACAGTTGTGCGCTATACGCGCCGGTTGTGTGTCGTGCATTTCAGGAATTCCGAGAGTGAGGCCGAGTGGTAGATCGGCGGGATTGCATAGATCGTTCTCGTGGAATCCGAAATTGACTAATAGCCTCCGGACGCGGTCCTGGTGAAACTTTTCCCCGGAATGGCTGGACAGTGATAGTGCCAGATCCTGATCGATAAGTGTCAGACCGAGTCGAGTCATCGCCAGCGCTTGTATCGGCTTGAAGACGGACCTGAGTATGAAGGGCGCGTCGATGTTTCCGACACTCAGGAGCGGTTCGGCGCAATTGGTCTCTCGTAGGACGGCCAGTCTTCCATAATGGCGGCTTTCAACAATACCCGAGCGGATCAGAACGGCCAGAACTCCATCTTGCGGCTGAGCCTCCGGGGTAAGTTTCGAAACAGTGTCGTCACGCCGTGCTGCGCTATGACTCTTGGTCATATTCTTCCGACCAGACGTGGGCGGGGATACGTAGGAATTACCACAAACCTAGTTGGAACGGAGGGTTGTATGAGCCCATGCTGCGTGCTGTGCTCGTGCGAGCGCGTCGTGTCGGACGACATGACGGCGCGCCGACTCTGCTGCAATTCCCTAATCCCCTTCTTGCCGTCGCTGCCTGACTCCATGGCGGACGGTGCACTATCCCCCCCTCCCATGTGTCGCTTTCAGTGTGCCTGACCAACACGCGAAGCGTCCACGGACTAGGGTGCGATATCGCTATTTGCATGGTCAAGAAAGTAGGGATTCCGAAGACAACGCTCCAGCGAACGTTACGGCGGGAAAATTATCTGTTAGCGTAAGCAATGGTTACAACCATTTGGACACGTGATTCTAAAATCGATACATAGCCAGGCATACCGAGGCGTCCCTTCTGGGCGTTAGTCTAAATGAAATAGGTGCAAACTTGCCCATGCCAGCAGTACGCAGGCAAGATCTTGCTTGGCCGTTAGAGAGTGGTGCGCGAGGCTATGTGGGGCTCGTCGAATTTTCGGCTGGATAGACGGCAATGCGGCAACGGTTTCAAACCGACCGATAGCAGTACGTGTTGCAGGCTGAAGCCATACGGCGGGCCACTGGCGAACTCGGTCCGCGCACAGTTCGATGCCACCCTGACCGCCTACAGAGAACTCCTGGAGCGAAACGCCGGCAGCGGAGTTTCCGCCCTTCAGCACTCCGGCCGCACCCCAATGACACATCATCGAACGCGTCACCGCGCGCAAGTCCTCGCCCGCAACCACTAACTCGGCGCCGAAGACGCGTTCCTCCAGGCAATTCGAGCAGACGAACAACACCGACTTCCACACCAACGCGTTATCCGCGCCACCAAAAAGGCTGGCATCCGAGAACTTCCCGCCGAAGCGGCTGCCGTGCTGGATCGCCTGCGTGGGCTTCTTGGTCACCGGACAGCTTGATACTGACGATCCTTGCCAAGCGGATCACCGTGGCGACGGCGATCAGGTGGTCGACGGATAACTCGCTGCCTGCCGCGGTGACGACAGTCTCACCGGACGGGCGACAGAAGCAGGCATGGCCGCACCGCGCGTTCAGCGTAACGCGGGAACTGCGGCAGACGAAGCGCCTCGGGTGTCGCGTACTTCTCGGTTGCCGGGAGCGGTTCGGGCTCAGGTGATCGCGGCGATGATCGCGCGAGCGACCCAGTCCGCGTGCCGTCCAGGGACCACCTCGTGGTGAGTACCAGCGGTTACGAGTGCCGATAGCGCTCGGTGGGCAGTGGTGCTGCGCCGGTACGCTATTCGAAGTCGGCGTCGTCGAGATGTTGGTTGAGCACCACGGTCATATCCTTCAACTGCTGCTGATAGGCGGAGGAGAGTTCGCCCTCGCTCGGGCGTGGGCTTGCTCCCACGCCGCGTTTATCGCCTGCGCTGGACTGTTCTTCCTTGACTGCTTTCTGGGTTCGGCTCAATGCATCGGCGGCGAGGCTCTTGAAGACCGGAAGCAGTCGGGTTTCGTACTGCTTCTTCAGATAGGTGCGCCAGTGATACTTGGGGGTGACGCCGCCTTCCGGACCGCTGGCACCGGCTTTACGCTTACCGGCCTCGTCGCCGCCTGCCCTGGCGCGAACCATGGCGACCGCATTGCCCATTCGAATGATCAGATCCTGGTCCTGTTTGCGGACATAGTCCCGTGGCCAGCCGCCGGTTTTGATGCCGCCGGCTCGTTCATAGATCTGGATCGTCGTCTGGTTTTCGTAGTCGCTGTCGCCCTTGTCGATCGAGCCGTCGCGGGTCAGCGCCGTCAGCAAATGGCGGAATATCCCGTCGGGAATGATGTGCTCCTTGGTCATCCGCCACTCGAGGACCTTCGGGTCGGGATTTCCGGGCTGCTGCCGGTACGGCGCGATATTGCCGATGCCCGGCGCATGCGCACCCTTGCCTTTGTCATCGTCGACCTTTGCCTGTGTGGGCGCCGTCGCCCGCTGTACCTCGGCGTGCACCGACCAGTGATCGCCATCGCGCACGGGTTCGACGAGTTGTAGACCGTAGCGAGCCCGGACGAAGCTCAACGCTGGTTTCAGCATCGACTCGCCCACCGGCTTACCGGCGAACCGATTCGCGGCCTTCACACCGGCCGCAAGCCCCTTGTCCAGGCGCTTCTGCTTGCCTTCCGGAGTGTCATCGCCTCCGAACAGCTTCGCCTTCGCGGCGTCGACCTTCGTCTTGACCCATTTCTTCCCGGCTTCGTACTTGCCCTTGACCCATTGCTTTCCGGCCTCGTATTTGGCCTTCACATACGCCTTGCCCTTGGCGTAAGCGGCTTTGCCTTTCTCTTTCAGGCCGGTAGCGAACTTCCCGAGTTTCGAATTCTTCAGCTTGGTCAGGAACTTCTTCCCGTACTTCACCGCAACGCCGATGAGCTTGTCGACCACCTGTCCGACCGGCTTCTGCACCGTCTCCAGGATCTTCTTGATCTTGTCGGCGATGCCGCCGAGACCGAGGAGGCTGGCCAGGCCGCTGATGAGCATGGGGACGGTCTTGGCGAGTGTGCCTTCGATCAAGGCGGCGACTTTGCCGACACCGCCGGAGGCGATCGATTCGACCGAATCCAGTACCGAGTCGACGAATTCCTTGAGGCGCTCGGCATTGTCCACGAACCACATGACCGCGTCGTAGATCATCTTGCAGGCCTTGACGAAGGCGGCCGCGGGGTTGAGTAGTGAGATCAGCCAGGTGATTCCGGCCGTGATCACCTTGCTGATCACGAATTCCCGGATCTGGCCCATCACTTGCTCTTTGAGGTCGGTGATCTTCTGCGCGATCCACTTCCACAGTCCCGGAATGCCTTCGGTAACGATCGCCTTCACGAAATCGACGGCTCCCTCGATCTTCTGCATGGCGGGTTCGCCGACGACCTTGACGATGCGCGCGCGGATCGAGTTCCAGGTGAGGCCGAGCAGTGAAAGCAGCAGCGTAATAATGCCTTTGAGGTCGAATTTCGCCGGAATCTCGATGCCTGCCTCGGCGAGGGCCCCGAACAGCCAGCCCTGTAGGCCCTTCTTCAGGTGCGTTCCGATATTCGACATGAAGTTGCTGATCCCGGCCTTGACCGCGTTGACGAAATTGCCGAGGAAGGCGATCGGATCCTTGATGATCTTCTCGACCGCGCCCGCCGCCCGCGCCAGTACGCCCAGGAGCATGTCCTTGAGCTTCTTGATCGTCTCGATCGCGCCGCCGACCGCATCGATGGTCTTGCCGACCAGCCCCTTGTTCTCGTCCTGAAGCTTCTTGATCTCCTCCTCGATTCCGTCGCGCGCCTCGTTGTAGCGGGTCGCGAGGTCGTCGACCAGCGACTGCTGCTTCTCGTCGACGGATTTCTCCAGATCCGCGAATTGCGAACCGATTTCGTCGACGGCCTGCCCAGCGAGCTTCTGCAAATTCGCCGGTTGCTCGGCGACGAACTTCTGAACTTGGGTGCGCCCCTGCGCAATCCGCTCCTTGGCCCGGTTCAACTCGGTCCCGACGGTGTCGGCGATATCGCTGATGACCGCCGACATCTTGGACTCGTAGAGCTTCTTGGATTCCAGGAAGAGGTTATTCGCCTCGGCGGGCATATCGAGGAGCAGATCCTTCACCCACAGGGTTGGTCCGAGCGGACCGCCGTAGCGGCGCAGCTTGTACTGCCACATCCGCTCCTTGTGGTCGGCGGTGAACGCCTCCTTGGCCTTGCGTTCGCCCTCCTCGAACTTCTGGGCCACCAAACCGTCCAGACCGGTGAGGATCTGTTCCACCTCGGTCTTGGTGGCGTCGAAGATCTTCTTGATCTCCCCGGTGATGCGCGCGCGTTCGGTCTCGTCCTTGGCTTTGGTGGCGTCCTTGCCCGCTCCGGTGGCCTGCAGCGAGGCGGACTTGGCCGAACCCATCGCGGCCAGACCGGTTTTCGCGCTCGCACCGGCCTGATCCTTGGCCGCGGCGAGGGTGGCGGCTTCCTGCTGGCGGAATTGCGCAGGCGCCGCGGCGTCGTGGGCCCGCAACTCCTTCTTGGTGTCCAGCGCGCCGGTGAACTCGGGCTCGTTGGATTTGGCGAGTTGTTCGTCGGTGACTCCGGCCTCGGCCATCTTCGCATTGGTCTCGCAGCTGCCCGCGCCGAGCTGGACTTGGTCGACGGGTGCGGGTTTCGGTGCTGCCGCCGCGGGATCGGGCGCGACGGGTTGGCGAGCCGGTGGCGCGGCGGGCATCGCTGTGACCGGTTTGTCCTTGGCGACGGAGGTGTCCGGTGTCGCCTCGGTGGTATCGGCGACATTCTTCGCCGAGGCCTCCTTGCCCGCGCTGACCTTGCCGAGCACCTCGTTCTTGACCTGATCGGCCTTGCCGGAGGTCGCGAATTTATCGGCCTCGTCGAGATTCTTGGGCGCTTTGGCCGCGATCGCGGCATTGACCGCGGCGATGAATCCGGCCTTGTCGAAGCCCGCAGGTTTCGCTGCCGCCATGGTCGCGGTGTGTGCGGCTTTGGCCTGTGCTTCTTTGTCGTCGGCCGGTGCGACGGCGGCGTCCTGGGCGGCCTTGACTTCCCTCGCCGGGGCCGGATGTGCTTTTGCCGCAGCTGATTCCGCCGCGACCTGATCGGTGGCCGCTGCGAACTTCGGATCCTGCTTCGGTGTCATCGGGGTCGGAGCCACGGTGGGCGGCAGACATGCCGACGCACCCTCGCCCGCGCTGAATCGCTGAGCGAACAGCGCGGCGACGGCACCGTTGCCAGCGGTCGCCTGCAGCCGCTGCATCGCATTCGCGGTGCCGACCGCGCGCACCGGAGCCGCCGGATTATGCAGGGGGCGAGGCGGTTTCGATTTGCGGGCGGGCTCGGGCATGCTCTGACTCCGATCGAATCACCGGCCTACGCCGACTCCTCTTCCTCTTCGCTCTCGGCGCGCTGGACATAGGTTTGCGCCGTCGGCTCCTCTTCCTCCTGCTCGGCGGGTGCTTCGGTCCGCTGGACCTCGGCCGATTCGTCGGCGCAGCGCTGTACCGCGGGCCCGGCCGCCACCGATGGCGCGGACATCACGCGGTCGGCATTGGCGACGGCCTCCCGTTCGAATCGGTCCGACGGGTCGCTGACCTTCACGCCCCCACCGGCGTCGGTGCCATCGACCGGGCCGCTGCGCTGCTGCACCACATGGGTGAGTTCATGGGCGAGGGTGTGCCGTCCGGCATCCGATGACGGGTCGTAGGTGTCGCGCTGGAAGACGATATCGGAGCCAACCGTGTAGGCGTGGGCGTTCACGGATTTGGCCGACTGATGCGCGCGGTCGTCGGTGTGCACACGCACATCGCCGAAATCCTGTCCGAAGCGTGACTCCATATCGGCGCGCACCTCGGGTTCGAGCGGGGCGCCGCCGGATCCGATGACACCGTGCACCGGCGACTGCTCCTCGAATAATGTTGTGGTACCGGCATTTCCGGCGGTGCGCTGCAATCCGAGCAGTCCGCTCGGCGTAACCGCGTCCAGCCGTCCCGACAGTGCCGCGCGCAGTTGCGCGGCTGTCGGGTCCTCGACCCGGCTCGACTTGGGGCGAACCGTTTCCTCGGCGGTCTCGTGGTCATGTGCTCGCATGATTCCTCACTTGGCGTGTCGATCCTTGTCGGCTGCGTTGTCCGTCGCGGCGTCGGTGCGGGACTGCGGTACGACGCAGACGTGGTCGTCTTTCACCGCCTCCCGCCACACATAGCCCTGGACGCAGGTATCCGGTCCATAGGTGTGGTCGGTAGCACTGACCCGTGCAGCGGCTTGGCTGTTCTCCGTTTTGGTGCGATCCGCGATCGTTTGGGTGACACATACGTGGTCGTCGGGTTTGGCGAGCCGGAAGACGAAGCCCGACTTGCACGGCGGTCCCTGCGAGACGGTCACGGTGACCACCGTGTCCTTGGCGACCGCGGTCTTCGCGACGGGGTCGGTCGATATCACGGCACCATCGGCGATCTTGGTATCCGGCTGTTCGACCACCTTGGTCTTCAGCCCGGCCGCGGTCAGCGCCGAGAGTGCGTCGGCCTTCGGCTTCTTGGTCACATCGGGGACCGGGATGGGCTCTGGACCGCTCGAAACGGTGACCTTGACCGTGGATCCCTTGTCCACCTTGGATTTCGCGGCGGGATCGGCGGCGATGACCTTGCCCGCGGCAACGGTGGCGTTCGACTGTTCGACGATGTCGGAAGTCAGACCAACGGCCTGGATCTTCTCGGTCGCTTCGGCTTTCGACTTTCCGACCACATCGGGTATCTCGACCTGTTCCTTACCGCCGGTGCCATCCGTGCCGCCCTTACCACCGGTCGTGGTCGGTGGAGCCACCGTGGTGGTCGGCGTGGGACCGGTCGACACCTTGAGAACGATCTTGCTGCCTGGTTCCTTCTTTTCGCCCGCCGCGGGACTGCTCGAGATCACCAAACCTTTGGCGATGGCCGGATCCGGCACTTCGATGGACCGCTCGACCTCGAATTGCGCGGCTTTCAGCGCGGCCTCGGCATCGGCCTGCTTCAACCCCTCCACATTCGGGACCTCGATCAGGCATCCGCCGTCACACGGCCCGATCGACACGAACAGCTGGACCGGCTCACCGTGCTTCAACTCGTATCCCGCAACCGGTTTGGACTCGATCACCTGGCCCAGCGGCACATTCGGATCGGCCCGTTGCACGATGACCGGCTTATAGCCCGCGTTCTCCAGGATCTGCTCGGCAGCGAGTTGGATCATGCCGGTGGTACCGGGCACCGTGTCCTTGTGCTTGGGCACCAGCGCGATAACGGCCAGCGTCAGCGCGAGCAGTACGACCACCGCGGTCGGCACCCACCACGGGAATACCGGAACCTGATTCCGCACTCCGTTCAGCCCGATCGGGGGAGCGCCGTCGGCCGGACTCACCTGAGCAGTGAAGGCGTGAGATTCCGTGCGGCCGAACCACTTTCGCGATCCGCCCACCAATACCGGCGTCTCCACGCTCGCACCAGCTGGGAGGGTGGTGATGGCCTGTGGGGGTTCGAAGGTGAGCGCACCGGCCCGGTCGGCCAGCACCACCTGCACGCCCAGCGGAACATTGCCGAGATTCGCGGCCACCACGGTATGCCGCGCGGGTTTGCGCCCGCGACTGGATTCCGGTTGCAGCGCGGCCTTCAACTCGGTGAACGAGCCGATGGTCACAGATCCGGAGACCTTGTCTTCGACCCTGGCATTCACCCGCGACCGCGCGCCGACCACGAATGGCGCGCGCCCGGCCCGCACCCCGGCATCGCGTGGTGGTGCGAACCGGAGCACCGCGGTGACCTTCGCATCCGGATATACGCTGAGCACAGCGGGTTCCAGATGTGCGAACGGTCGCAGCGGACCGGCGACGCCGAGTTCGAACTCCTCCACCCGGGTGCCGGTGTTGTGCACGGTCACCGTGCTGACCACGGCCGCGCCCGGATCGACGCTCAACTCGGTCGGGTCCATGGTCACCCGGACCCCGAAGCGCTGTGGGTTCGACGGTGTCGCCGGACCGTTCGGTTGCCGAGGCGGCCCGGGGAAGACCCCGACCGTCGCGGCACGCGTCGGTTTCGGCGGCTCAGCCGCCGGATCCGAGAACGCCGTCGTCGCCCAACCCAGGTACGTGCGGCACTGCGGATTCACGCAGAATTCGGCATTCTCGGAGTTGGGCTGTCCGCAGTTCGAACATTCGCGCACGGCCGATCTCCTTCCGTCACGTGAGTCGAGTATGCGTGGCGGCGACGTCGCCGACAGTCGGCCGGCGTGACGGCGAAAGGGCAGCCAATACTGCCCGATCGGGCAACCCGCATCAGCGGAGGGCTTCGTGGTATTCGCCGAATTCTGTTGCCAGGGTGAGCCTTCCGAGCTTGCGGTACTCCCGGTGCACGCCGGCGACGAGGTCGGCGGTGCGTAGTTCCCTTCCGGCCTCCGCGGCCAAATAGGCGGCGGTGACGATGGCCGAGCGGATATTGCCGCCGGACAATTCGAAACCGCGGGCGCAGAAATCCAGGTCGAGATCCGCGGCACGGGGAATCCTGGTGCCGATGCAGCGCTCCCACAGGCTGCGCCGCGCGCTCTCGTCGGGCAGCGTGTAATTCACCACGACATCGAGGCGCCGCGTGAAGGCGTCGTCCAGATTCGCCCGCAGATTCGTCGCGAGAATGGCCAGTCCGTCGAAGGATTCCATGCGCTGCAGCAGATAGGCGCTTTCGATATTCGCGTAGCGGTCATGTGAGTCGCGGACCTCGGTGCGACGGCCGAACAGGGCATCCGCCTCGTCGAACAGCAGCACCGCGTTCACACCCGCCGCCGCGACGAAGATGCGCTCCAGATTCTTCTCGGTCTCGCCGATGTACTTGTCGACGACCGTCGCGAGATTCACGGTGTAGAGGTCGAGTCCGAGATCCGCGGCGATCACCTCCGCTGACATCGTCTTACCGGTGCCGGAGTCGCCCGCGAACAGCGCCGTGACGCCGCGGCCACGCCCGCCGCCCGGCCGCATCCGCCACCCGTCGAGCACCAATGCGCGCTGTCTGGCGCGCAACGCCACCTCGCGCAGTTGGTCGAGCACCGGCGCGGGCAGC
>NZ_BAGN01000378.1 GCF_000308835.1 Nocardia vinacea NBRC 16497
CCCCCTGTCGGTCACCTGCAGTAGCCCGGTCTGTTCTCTGGAGATCATTCCAGCAAGCTCTATCGTGACGAGCTCATCTTTGAGAATGGGCACACTGACACCGTATCGCTTTGAGGCACTGGTGTAGTTATCGAGCTGATGGTCATCAGCAACATTCAGCAAAACCCATATGGG
Source organism: Nocardia vinacea NBRC 16497 (assembly GCF_000308835.1). GTDB lineage: Bacteria > Actinomycetota > Actinomycetes > Mycobacteriales > Mycobacteriaceae > Nocardia > Nocardia vinacea. The sequence goes on from NZ_BAGN01000378.1 coordinate 175, forward strand.
GCATCCCATGCGACCAGAACTCAGGAAACTAATGACGTCACGTGCTGTGAGTCCGCCGAGAACTACCCTCAGCAAAAGGTCTTGAGAGATCCTCTCCTTTAGGGAGTTGTGAACAACTTCACGAGATTTATCATCATCTGCGTCGAAATCTCTCGGGACCCAAAATATCCTAAGCTTGGACAGGTTATCGCGTAGTTGAGTGCCTCTATAATCATTTATCACTTCATCAACGCGAGCACGGGTGGCTACCGAATCGCGAACAATATATACCGCCGCCGCTTCTTGATCTATCATCATGGTTCGCAAATCTTTGTCTACCCGTCACGATCATGCTTCCACAGCGTCTGACCGACGACGGCGCGTGTCCAATTTCTTACCAAATCACACGAGAAATCGAAGCGCCGACGCGCCGTTTCTCGGCAGGAGAAGAGTTCAGATTCTGCCGAATTCTCTATAATTCGAAGTGCCGACTCGGAAAGGAAGGAATGCTCAGCAGCTTCCGCCACAATGTCCCTCTATCGCATCTGGTCGCGTTGCCGGTAGCGACCGTGGCAGTCGGGACCGACAAGTACAGGTGGCGGCAGGAGGCAAAGCTCTTGGCGATGCCGTATCCAGATGACGGCACAGGCGAACTCAGCCTGCTCGCCCTGCGAGACCATCGTGCATAGCCACACGGGCGAACTGAGTGCTCAGTGAGCACTCAGGGCTGGTAGCCTGGTCGGCATGGAACGACAGCGACCTGACAGACTCCCTCAAACTGAAGCCGCCCGACTCGCTGGGGTCTCCCTTGCGACATGGCGGCGTTTTGAGCAGGACCCGGAAAGCGTCAGCGCCCAGAGCCGCAACAAATGCCAGAGGGCCCTGGAGCAGATGCCCGGCAGTCGCGGGCTAGACGCTCGCATGGGCCTGGAACTTGCCCGGCTGGCTGAAACGTTTGTCGAGCGTTGGGGCGCCAGCCACTTCATGACACCAAGGCAAGCTGCACTAATGTCTACCGCTCTCGCACTGTGGGACGACCAGCGATTCATTTTCGACGAGCTCAGCGAAAACGACCCATTCGACACGTTCGCGCCAACGGTCATGATGCATGTGCACGACAACAAGCCGTGGGCAACCGCCGTATACGACCGCTGCAACGCTTTGCACGACATGCTGACCCAAGGGACCAACCCGCTGTATGTGCCTCACAGTTTTGCCGACGAAGTCTTGATGGTCGCAGCCTGCCGTGCGGCCGCTGGTTTGGAAGGACTTCACGAGGACGGAGACACGTGGTTACCTGAGGCTCGTTTGCGAGACGGCGGTGACGAAGAGGAGGACGAGGCGGAAGAAGACCCCGAGCTGGCACGGGCAGCTGATGACGAGTACGGATGGGAATGCCTGGAAGAGAACATCTTTGAGATCGCGAAGCACGATGACGAGGTGGAAGCCGTTTTCGGCGACGAGCTTTTGTTTGGAGGCGCCCCTCGCCACCCCTTCAAGTGGTTTGTCACCGAGGACCTGTGGTTCGGGCGTCCAGATCCGGCAGATACCGCAGCAGGCGAGGCGCCAAATACTACGGGGGCCGGTAGTCCGAAGTGAGACTACGAGCCACTTCCCTTGACTGTCTTCGGTTGATCGTTCACCGCATCACTACCGGGTGCGAAAGTTCTTGCACGGCAAGGGTAAGAGAGATCTTGTCCGACCATCTCGGATGTCGAGAACTGCCCGGCGGGTCACGGTATGTCGTTGCATACGAGGCGCTTTCAGATCCACGCGTAGGATTTCGTCGATGAACGGCTTGTACGGATCCAATCGGGATCCGCGCCGTGGATACTTCTTCCTCGGCTGCGGCCAGTCGGGCAGAGGGGAATGTGTCGAAACGACATCGAAACACCGGATCCTTTGACACAATGCAACAGTCTCGACATCTTCGGTGCATGACGATGAGTCGTGCGCGGCGGCCGAGCAGACCGGCCACCCGCGCCGCCGAGCTGCACGAGCTCGATGTCGAATACAAGGAACTGCTCATCGAGAGCCGCCGCCGCGCAGCCGGTAGCGGCCGGTGCATCGGGTGCGGGTTTCGGGCGCCCAGTGGTACCGGAGGTATAGATGAGCGTGGCCAGCGAGTCCGGCCGCAGCGCGGTGGTGCGCTCCTCGACCGCGTGCGGATGCTCGGCAAGGTAGGCACGTCCGAGTTCGCGCAGCCGATCCAATCCAATTACCCAGGATTCGTCTGGCCCTAGGACGCCGGTCCAGCGTGGTGAGGGCGTCGCCCGCACCTGCGAACCCTCGCCGGGGTGCGGGCAGGCCCCAAACCAGCACAGACCGAGGTGAAATCCCGTGCATCCCCGCACTATCAGGACTTGGACGTTGCGGTGCGCCGCCGCGCCGGCACTGACGCATCGCCGATCGTGGTGTTCGGGCTTCGCCCGGACGCAGGGGCGCGGTCAGCTGGCTGACCCTACACGCTTGCATCAGCTACGTCGTTCCCGGCTAACGCACCCCGCGAACCTTCCTGCAAAGAAAGAACTTTCGATGTAACCGGGCCAGGGAAGTCCAGTCCTGCCAGCATGCGAATCACTGGCGGCCCGATGTGCGGCCAGTCGAATCCGGCAGTTACTTCGCGAATGGCGGCCTCCGTGCCTGTTGTCCATCTCGCCGCGGATGTCGCGAACACGAGTTCTTCCGCTTCGAGCCACACCGCAGCCTGGCACTTCTTCCGGATCTCCTCTGCGCGTTCGTTTTTGCTCTTTCCACTCAGTTGAGCGGCACTTTTGGCTTCACCGATGACTAGGACACCGTCACGGTAGGCGATCAGATCCAACTCCACTTTCGCCTTACTGTCGCGTACCAACTCGATTTCGGCGAGGTCCTGGTAGGCCGACTGCGCGCTACCTGTGCGGGCGAGATGGGCAGCGAGGGCGATGGGAACTTCGCCGTGGTCGTCGAGCAGTTGCCTTCCGACAGGATGCAGATCGTAGAACCAGCCTGGTTCCTGCCGTGGCAGGTTCCAGGCCGGTTGATCGAGGTCGTTTCCGAAGTCGCACCGTTCACACGTCCACCGCTGCCCGATCCGGTCGATCGGCTGGAATTGGACCTCGGTACAGACACTGCACCTGAGCACGAGCCCGCGGCGGATGACCCCCGCTCGCAATGCTTTGTCCAGATCTTGTCGCGCCCGGTCCTCGCTGGTCGCCGGGGACGATGCGGTGAAACCGGAGAAATTGAGGACGCCGTAGTGGGCTCTGATCCGCACCCCTTCCTCCTGCGGGTAGCAGTCCTTCGAGCTCTTGCCTTGGGCATCCATCTTGCGTAGCGCCGGCAGCAGCGGGCCGGCGAACAGATCCATGACCGCGTCTCGATCTGCGAACATCCGCGCCAGTTGGGCAGTCTTGTGCCCCGCCGAGCTCAGTCGGCTGGTGAGGTCGTGCTGCGCCAGCTTCGCGTCCACCCAATCGGCGAGGCTGAGATCACGAAGTTTTGGTCTCGGCAGCGCGTTGACCGCCGGGATTCCGCTGTGGACGAGGTCGTAACGCTTCGACGGGTACGACGCTCCGTATCGGCTGCTGCGGGCCAGCGTCACCGGTAATCCGCTCGACGGTGTCAGCAACTCGCGGCTGGTCAGCCCGCCACCGAGTACCGATCGATCATCCGGCCACGTGATATCGACATGCCACGTGAGATCGGGGTGCCTGGCAAGCAGCTGATCTTGCAGCAGCGGCGGCGGCAGCGGTGTCAGCATCGTCCTCGTCCCTGAGGCGTCGACTTCCGTCGGGACGTTGAGCGGGTCGTCGAATTGCTCGCGAATCCCGAGATACACGGTATTGCGACGCGGCCAGACCAGCTCCTCGGCCAACACCGCCCGACCGATCTCGTCGGCACCCTCGACTGGATACTGGCCGACCGCCGCCCGGAAGCGCGCCAGCACCCGGGAAAGGTCCTCGGCTGACAGTGACGCGGACGTGACTGTGACCGTTTCCGGGCCGGAGCGGGTCTTGCGGAAGATCTTGACCAGGCCCGTCACCACGCCCGCTGGTAGGTCGTCTCGGTCGGCGCCAAGTGCGCTCGGCAACCAGACGCCATGCACGTAGGTGTGCTGCCACAGACGCGCCAGCGCGAAGTCCTCGGCCGCGTCACCCACCACCACCAGTACCGTCTGCGACGAGTCGCGCGTCTCGACGACACCGGCCAAACCGGATGTGGTGTAGTCCCATGCGCGACCGATATCAGAAAGGCTGGCGCCGTCGAGTGGAAGCCGGGCCAGGGATTCGGGAGGCAGCGGACCGGAGCCCATCAACCAGTGGGTCAGCCGGCGCAGCATGTCCTCATCGACGTCGGGCTCGACTGCCGCCGGATTCGGTGCGTCGACAAGCCCCGCGTGGGACGCGACAGCAACCCCCAGCAGGCCGCCCCAATTCGGCGGACACTGCGCACAATTCACAACAGCCAGACCGGGCATGCGGTTCACGTCGGGGAAATCCTCAGGCCGTTGCCCGAACTGCCGGACATCCTCGTGGCTCTCGTTTGCATTGGCGTACTTGTACGGCGAGCACACCGCAGCGATCTGATCCCTAGCCTCTTGATCACTGTCGGTATGTGTCTCCCAGATGTTGTCTCCCGCCAACGCATCCCAGCGGGCCCGGCCAGTCAGCGGCGACCCATCCACGGTCACCTGCAGATACCCCGGCAGGAAATATTCGAAGTCGACCAGCTCCCGTCGGAACGTCACAACATAATCCGGATCGTAGGTCCGGCAGGCCCGCAGCAACGCAGGCGCAACTTTCCCGTCCTGGTGTGGCACCAGGACGAATCCCGCCCCTCCCCACGTCCTGCTCGCCAGGTACAGAGCCCGTCGAGCCCAGTACGACCAATTCTCCCCGCCGTCGAAAACGATCACGACGCGCGCGCAGCGTAGCCCCCGCCGCACCGTGGAATAGGCGACGGCTGTCCCAGAACCCATTCGGTCACCTAACCACACGGCAACAATCGAGTAACGGGCATGCCGACCGTTACACGACACCGCAGCGGCCGACGCCGCGAGTGCTGAGCATAGACAAGTCGCGCGACGCCGCCGAAACCGTTACGGCACAGTCATGATCGGCATCCTGCCTTTGCTAGAGATCCGACCTGAACTCTGGCGAGGGTTGTGGCGTAAGCGGATCCGGCGGTTCAGGTCTGGGTTCTGGCACGATACTCTGCGCCGGGAACGTCGGCGATACAACGCTGACAACACCTACAGCACCGGTTAAGCGCGGACTTCGCGTACGGGGAGGGTTGGCGGTGGGTATACCACTACCTGAGCAGCGCAAACTGTTTCAACGGTCCGGCAACATGTGCGCCTTTCCAGGCTGCCGCGTGGCCCTGACCGCCGAAGCTACACCAGTGGATCCGCTGGTGGTGCTCGGTGAGATCGCGCATATCGTCGCCGCCAGTGTCCGGGGACCACGAGGTGACTCGCCGTTGACCCGCGCCGACCGTGACCGCTACGAAAACCTGATCCTGTTGTGCAATCAACACCATCAGCTTATCGATTCCCAACCCAACAGCTGGAGTGTGGACGAACTTCACAACATCAAAGCCACGCACGAGAACTGGGTAGCCCATCGCCTCGGTAGTGTCGACGGTCCGGCAGAAGCGCAGCACCAGGATCCGACGCCAATACCCGACAACCTACTGCCGCGCACGAACGAACACTCTGCCGTCGCTCTGATCACCAACTGCGACAGTAAGATTCAATCAGAACAGTCGAAGTCTTTGCTGGCACCCAGGATCGAGACCATGGTGGAGACACTCGCCGACCACGGGTTGCCCACCGTCGCGTCATTGGATCCCTACAGCCTCGGTGCCACGCCATCCCGGTTCGGCAACCACGACGACTATGGTCTCCGCGATCCCTACGTGCCGAGGACCTACAACACCGTCGACGCCCGCGTGGCCCGTGCGCTGCGCGATCCGCGTATGATGATCGTGACCGGGCCTTCGAAGGCCGGGAAGACCCGGACCGCATTTGAGGCCATCCGCACTGGGTGCCCCACCTCGGCCCTGGTCGCGCCCGCTCCGAGCATGCTCCACATCCTCGTGCGGCACTCGCGGATCTCGGCAACTAGCGATGCGATAGTAGTCTGGCTCGACGATTTGGACCGGTTCTTGACCCATACCAATGCACTCACCCCGGCCCTCCTTGCACAACTGTTCGCACGCGACGGCCCGACGACGGTGATAGCAACCCTACGCTCGGAGGCCCGTGATCGTCTACGTGGCAACCTCGGCGAATTCCACCGCAACACGCGTCTTCTGCTGGAACGGGCCGTGATGATAGATCTCGCCGCAACCAGCGACGATCCCGCAGAACAAGACGCCGCGGCGCAGATCTATCCCGATCACGACTTCAGCGTGTACGGGCTCGGTGAGCTCCTCGCCGGAGCCCCGGAGATGCTGGCACGGTACGACGATTCCCGCCATACCGATCCTCTGCAGCACGCGGTGATCGACACCGTGATCGACTGGGCCCGCGTAGGCCGCAGAGACCCGATCCCTCAGCCGATGTTGATCGATCTTGCCGCTCAGGCAATCCGTTCGACACGGCCTGATATCGAGTTCACCCATGAGTGCGTGCACCGTGCACTCGTCGCGGCGCGCAAGCCACCTACCGGCGCCGGCCGGGTCGCTGCACTGATTTCCAGCCACATCGACGACCGTACGCGAGGATACCGACCCTTCGATTATCTACTGGCTGCCGCCGACGGCCAGCGACGTGCTCCACGACCTATTCCGGATACGTTCTGGCAGAAGGTGATTGCGCAGACGGCATACGAAGTCCTGCTCACGATCGGATTCACTGCCCTGGAGCGGAAAAACTGGCAGGTGGCCTTCCCGATCATCGAACAGGCCGCTTCGGACGGTGAACCCGAAGCGATGTACGCGTGGGGCGTACTGCTACTGCTCGGAAACCAACTCGACCTCGCCGAGTCGTGGCTGCGTGAGAGCATCACCGCCTGCACCACTCACGCCAGGGCGATGTTTCACCTCGGGGTTGTTCTTGATCGACGTGGTAACCGGCCAGAGGCCGAGAGCTGGTACCGAAATGCCGCCGAACTCGGATATGCGGAGGCGATGTGCCGGTTAGCGATTCGCCTCAACGGGCGCAGCCAGAACACCGAGGCCGAAGCCTGGTATCTCAAGGCAGCGCGGGCAGGCGATTCGGTCGCCATGTTCAACCTCGGGGCAGGCTGCCTGCAGCGCGGTGAAACTTCCGCCGCCGACGCGTGGTTCCTTGAGGCCGCGGAGGCCGGTCAGCCGCGCGCGATGTCCAACGTCGCTATCGCACTGGAGAAACGCGGCGACATCATCGAGGCCGAGCGCTGGTACCAAAAGGCCGTCGCCGCAGACGATCTCCCCGCCATGAACAACCTTGCCCTGATCCTCGCACGCCGCGGCGAACTCGACACTGCCGAAATCCTGTTCCGCCGAGCATCCGACGCTGGCCATCCCTCTGCCATGATCAACCTCGCCCAGATGCTGGCTGGTCGTGGTGAACTGGCCGAATCAGAAACACTGCTACGTCGTGCAGCCGAAACCGGGAACCTCGTGGCGAATAGAAATCTGGCACACCACCTCGCAGAGCGAGGTCACCATGACGAAGCAGCCACCTGGCTCGACCGGGCCAACGTCGACAAACCGGTAATCGCTGGCCCCGTGTCGAATTAGAGCACAAACATCGAGCGCAGCACTCGGCAACTCGGGCGCAACCTCTACATCCAGCAGACCGGCCTGATCATCTGGACTCCGGACCGCACCGAGGACGACGCCACCGCGATGCTGGAGACACTGGCCGTCGACATCGCGACCACCCTCGGCGCTCCACGTCCGCTGACGCTGCCCGCCGGCGGCCGGATGCTCTGGGCCTGGCTGGCCACACCGGAAGTGCCCGACCTCCGGAAGATCGCTCACCTGAAGGCATTTCAGCAGCGTCAACCGATCGTTCAGTTGGCCGCCGGGGTCCCCGCGACCGGAGTGGAACGATTCCGCGTCAGCCACCAGGAGGCCCTGCGGGCCTACCGGATCGCCGCGGAGACCGAGCCCGCGCCGGTCACCCTGTACCGCGATGTCGAACTCGTCAGCTGTCTGGCCGCCGACATCGCCGCGCTGTCGCGGTTGGTGCGCCGCGAACTGGGCGGGCTCGCGGAGCGGGGCGCGGCCGGCGCGCGACTGCGCGAAACCGCCCTGGTCTACCTAGAACAAGGCAGCATGGCCAAGGCCGCCGAATCACTGAGCGTGCACAAGAACACGGTGCTCTATCGAATGCAGCAGGTCGAGGAATTACTGCCACAGCCGCTCGACGAACACAAGATAGCCTTGGAGGTGGCTCTCCGGGTGGTGGCCACCCTCGGTGAACGGGTGTTCCCGGAGTGAACACCGACCGGCTTCGGCACGAAAAACCGGCAGCCGTCGATAGAAAGCCAGGCGGTGAACGCTTCTCAGTCGGAGGCGGGCGCCCCGGTAACCCGGTCGGCAATCCAGCCCGCCGCGGTTGCCACCTCTGAGGCTGAGGACGGAACCTATGTCGGCACCGATCACCGCACCGGTGACAGGCTCTGGTCGTCAGCCGGGTCGACCTGGCTTTCAGCTGGAACTCTCGACTTCGCGCGACATCGGAGGTCTACGCCGTCGATGACGCGGCGCCGAAGTTCGTGCGGGACTTCGTTCGAGCCCAGGAAAAGGTGGTGAGCCTGGACCGGTTCGATTTGCGACGCTGGTCTCGCGACCACCGCACCCTGACCGTTACTGCCGTCCGGCCCGGGTTGGGGGCGCACGAGAGATAACGATGTCGCTTCATATCTTCAAGTGGCGCACCGGCTACTGGGCGTCCCGCCGAGGGTACGAACCTGCGGCAACCGGACCAGCGCCGTCACGCCACCGCTATTTGCCGATGACCAGCAGTTTTCGGTGTCGTAGGAGGTTGGCGTACTGGTCGATACCCCCTCCGGACACAGACAGTACGCCAACCTGTGGCCGTGGGTTCGTCTCGGCCGTAACTGCGTGGTCGTCGTGGTTGTAGGTGAGTTTCAGTCCCAGTTCTCGGTATACCTCCAGCTTGTCGCCGGGGTCGGCAGCCCGCAGGATCGCCAGGATTCCACCGAGTGCCTCCACCAGTTGACGGATTTCGTCGCGGCTCATTCGTTGAGCGAGTACGGCGTGATTCGTCGCGGCGGTAAGTTGAGCGGCCAGGACCGTCCGTTCGCGGTGTACGTCGCTGCTCCACGCGGCGACCATCGCGGGGTCTGCACCGGCCTCTAGAGCGGCGCGATGTCTGGCGAGTTTGCGGTCGCATTCGGCGATCGCTCGGCGTAGTGGGTCCGATGTCGCTGTCGCATCGGGTTGAGCAGTCTCCAACTGAGTCAGTGTGTACTCGACCCTTTCGGGTTCGAAAACCTCTGCGAGCCAGTTGTCGATGGGGTCGATGAGCATGTCTTCTTTCAAGAAGACGTTGGTGGGGTGTTCGAGACTGTTGGCGATGGCGTATTCCTGTGGATAGCGGCACCGGTAGAAGGCCGCGCCGTGGAACCAGTTGCCCTGCATCTTGCGTCCGCAGGCGTCGTGTGTCACGAGGCCCTTGAACGCATACGGGTGAGTGCGACGGACTACCGCCCGGGGTGACCGTGGGCTCCGCGACGCGAATCGAGCCTGCACCTGCTCGAAGGTGTCTTTCGTGATGATCACGTCATGCACCGGCTGATCGGAAGACGGTAACCGTAGGGCGGTCGACCGCCGAGATAGCCGTCATCGCCGCCCGGACTCGGATCTTGATCCGACTGCGCTCCCCCTGGGATCGAGTCGGAGGGTCGGCCTCGGCTCGCGTCGTGCATTCGGGAGGATTCCAGTCGCGCGAGCCGGTGGCGTAGCCGGGTGGCGGCGGTGACCGGATCGACGGGATCGATGTGCACGGCAACCTCGACCCGACCGGGATGCGACAACAGCGGCGCGAACCATCCGGCGGTGACTTCTCGCGGATATCCGGTGACCGCGAGAGTCGCCGCCCAATCGGACCCGATCTCGAGGTGGCGAGTGCCGATCGTCAGCGCCTGCGGCGCGAACCCGGTGTCGAGCGCAAACGGGTCGGCGCGGCCAGAGCCGGTGTCGGTGTCGGTGTGCCAGATGATGTTGGGACACACCGAGTTCGGCCAGAGTCCTGGTCAGCTCGGGCCAACGTTGGTGGTTGGTGGCGTCGATGACCGAGATCACGGTGATGTTGTCGGTGACCGTCAGTAGCTCTCGAATGCCGCGCAGGGTGCGAGCGTAGGTGCCGGGGCCGCGATTGGTCTCGTGCACGTCGCCGATTCCGTCGAGGCTCACACAGATCCGTGACAGGTTCGCGAACTCGATCGCTCGCAGGATCCTGCGACTGGGAGCCAACGCGTTGGTGATCAGCTGCAAGCTCGTAAAGGTAAATCGGTGCGAGTTCTCCAGCGCTGCAACAAGTCCGGGCCATAGCGTCGGCTCGCCACCGGTGACGGTCACATCGAAGGTTCGCAGTTGTTCAGCTGCGTCGAACACTTCGGGAATCATGTCCGTCTTTAGCGTCGGGCCACGATAGTCAGGACCGGACGAAGAGTGGCAGTACCAGCATGTGAGCTGGCACCGTCGGGTCGTGTCGAGCAGAATCCGGGTCGGGTTGGATGGATTTGTCAGGTCCATGCCAAGGCCCCTGTCGGGCGTTGGAGGGATGATTGAAGCCCCAATGCAGCGCGAATTGTTCTGCCTCGGTTAATGATTCAGGTGAGAAGGCGACATCGAACCACTGGCCGGTCACCCGATCGAAGCGCAGCTCACCGGCGCGTAGAAAGGCACGTACCGCGTCCATCGCCTCGCGTTCACCACGCCGGTTCTGGCGCACACGCCCCACCGACTCGAACAGCGCCGTCGATTCGAACAACATGAGCCCAGCGCACACCAGGTTCGTCGTCGGTTCGGTCGGCTTGTCCACGATCGCGGTCACGCGTCCGCCGGTGAGGGTGGCGGTGCTGAAATGCTGCGGATTCGGGGAGTGCGCGATCGTGATCATGCATGGTGGGGGTCGGCCAGGAACCGGTGCACGGTGGGTTCTGGAATCACCTCGAACACAAGGTCGCGACATACGGCTCATCGACGGTCGCGGCGCAGCGTTGGAGCGCATCGGCGGTCCCCAGCGGATGTGGTTGCACGATGAAGGTGACGTCGTAATCCGGTGCGGTGCGGGCGAATAGACGCTCGGGCGGCTGCCGAATCGTGGGGTGAATCCGCACAATCCCAGTACCAGCGACCCGCGAGTCGATTTCGTTGCGGCGATCACAGCGACCCCACAGCCGCTGAGGAGCCTGGTACGAAGGCGCATTACAGGCGCGGGCTGTCGATTCGACGTCGAGAATCCGGAGTACCGGCGAGCGCCTCCGGAACCGAGCGTTGAACAGGACATCATGCGTATCCGCTTTCCGGTCCGAGCTCGACCGGGCATTGAACCGGCCGGTGATCAGTTGGAAGACCATCGAACCCAGCCACTACTGCGCCGTATCTCGGACCTCGCACAGCGTAGCGGTGCGAGGACCTGCAGCGTTGCGGCCAGCCCCGATTCCGCGGTAGTCGAATAGCAACCGAAATGGCGGCCGAGGTGGCCGCGCGGACAACCCCGCGGCAATCTGGCTCCCCAGCAGTCCACCCCGCTCGGTCGCGGTCAGCAATCGATCGATCAACAGCATGTCCTGTCCCCGCCGCGCAGGCGTGAACCGGATTGTGATGAGCGCCGGCTCAGCCGACCCGACCGAGCAGAGCGACGAGCTGTCCCAGTTCGCCGAACAGTGCCTCACCGCCCACCGATGAGACCGGCGGGCCGACGCAGCCGCGACAGGTCGCGACGGTGTCGGCCCACAGGGGTAGCGCGGCGGCATGCCCGCGGGTCCGAGTCAGTACCGGCGTTCGGCACGGCCGAAGGTCGTCACGGGCACCCCGGGCGCTCTGACCCGGGGCCGGTTCGGATCGCGATGTCCGTACTTCTTCGTCAACGACTGCTCGCGTTCTTCCCCGCACCACGTCAGGTCGAACCGAAACCCGCGGCTAGAACGTGTAGTCGAGTATCGAGCGGACGAGGGCGTCGCGGTCCTCGAGCATCGCCATATGCCCGACTCCGCGAAGGTATTGCAGCTCGGCACCCGGCACCGCCTCGTACTGGCGCGCGGCGGCCGGGTCCCACCGCGGGTCGGAATCCCCGAAGATCACGAGGAGGGGCTTCCCGGCGGCAATGAGGCGCTCGGGCACAGTCCCCGCGGCGATGTAGTCCATGTTGGCGGCGAGAATCGCGCGGAACGCGCGGTAGGTCGTCTTTCGCAGATCGGCTACAGCTGTGTCAGGCACCGTGATCGGGGCCGCCGCAGTCGCTGCCAGTCCGCGCCGGATCATCGAGTCGGTACGAATCGCCCACACGAGCGGACCGAAGGGCGGCGAGGCGAGCGCCTTGATGATTGCCGGCTCGGGCAAGAGCGCTGCGTGGCTCGGCCCGGTACTGACCAGGACCAGCTCGCCGACCAGGTCCGGGCGACGCTCCACGAGGGCGGTAGCGACGTATCCCCCGCTGGAGTGACCGACCACCTTCAGATTCCGGAACCCGAGCTCGTCCAATAGTGCCGCTGTCCGGTCCGCCTGCTGGGGAACGGCGTACGTGGACGCCGGCTCGGATCGGCCGCATCCCGGAAGGTCGATCGTGATCACCCGATACGTCGTGGCGAGCGACGGCACCACCGGTGCCCACGTCGAACCGGTTGCGCCTGAACCGTGGATGAGCAACAAGGGCGGTGCTGCCGGGTCCCCGTCGATGACAACGTGCAACCCGTGGACTGTCGCGTCGGTACGTGTCCGGCCGGGGCTCGATTCGCTCATACCGACAGCTTCGTCGAAAACTCGTCGCACCATCTTGTACGAATGTCACGTTGCCGCGATCTGGCTAGCCTGGGATGTATGACCGCTAGTGGCCTACTGGACTGGAGCCGGGTCGAGGTCGCCGTCCCGGCCGGTCTCCCGACTCCGGGAGTCAGGATGGCGGGTTTCCGTTACTACGACATCGGCCCCGTGGACCTCACGATGATCCCGCATCCCTCGGTCACGCTCCTGCTGGATCTCACCGAACGCGGAGTCGCCTACAACGGTCCCGGAGGCCCGGTCGCGGGGAACGCGATCATCGGCCTCCGTGCCGGCGCCTTACGCATGACCAGCGCGGGGGTCGGCGAAGTTTTGCAGATCCGCCTGTCCCCCGTCGTCGCCGCGGCGATTCTCCGAGACACCGAGATAATCGGCGGTACCGTGACATCGTTGCCGCACCTGTGGGGCAGCAGCGCTGCCATCTTGACCGAGCGGCTCCGTTCGACACCGTCGTGGGACGACCGCTTCGCCCTCACAGGCGCGTTCCTTCGAAGCCGGGCGCCCGGCAAATTCGCTGTAGCACCCGAATTCGTATACGCCTGGGACCAGACTGTCCGGACCAGAGGGCAGCTCCGAATCGAGACAATCGCCACCGAGACCGGCTGGACCCGCCAGCGACTCTGGTCCCACTTCCGGACCCGGATCGGAGTCTCACCCAAGCGTGTGTCCGAACTCGTCCGCTTCGACCATGCCGCCCATCTTCTGGCGGCAGGTCGCTCGCCCGCAGATGCCGCGGTCGAGGCAGGCTATGTCGACCAATCCCATCTTCATCGTCGCACCAAAGCGATCACCGATATGACCCTGCCCCTCATCGCGAGCGCACCGTGGCTCGCGATCGACGAAACTGCGTGGCCGACGAGCTGATCCCGCAGCCGACCGTACAACGACCGCCTGCCCGACGGGCACATGAGACCGAGGTGACTCGCGAGGCCGGCGTGCGGCCCGCGTCGGTCAGACCGCGCTTCGTGTCGGCGACGTCCCGAGTGCGCGTATGGCCTCCGCGGTCGCCCACTGAGCTTCCGCCTGCGCGAGGGCAGCATGTGCCTGCGCCTGAGCGATCACGTTCCGCCGCTCCGCGCCGCTGACCGCGTCGCTGGCGGTAAGGCCACTGAGCAGTGTCTCGGCGCGCTGCTTGTGAGTGGTGTAGTCATCCATCGCTCAATTCTCGCACCCCTGGAACGGGCGGATTCCTGGACGGCTGCGGCAGGTAGATCGGATGCAGCTCTCGTCTCGCCGCCGACACACAGGCGCGCAGGCTGCGGAGCTCCAGCCGCTACATGCCTATGCGGCGGCGCGCAGCGCCTCTTGCTCGAGTTGCTGACCGGCGACGCTGCCGCCCGGAGCCGCCGCACTCCGGCCGCCGATACCTCAACCCTGATGGCCCGCCACCTGGACGGCGCGACGCGGGCCCGGCGAATCCCGGTCGCCGCCCACCCGGCCTGGATTTGTTCGAGACCGAGCGAGCCGACCGGACGCCGGTGCCGATCGCGTGGATCCGGCCCGGCGACGCTGCCGATCAGGACGACACGCCGACCGAATTCACGTGGGAATGGCCATGCCCCAGCGCACACGCCGTCGATATCTCCGGCACCGAGGTACCCGCCCGTCTCGACACCGGCACACTCGAAATCCCTCTCTCGACGACACCGATTTTCATCGACAGCGTCACCTCGCACCACAGCCACGGCGGGGACGACTGATCGATCCGGCGCGGGGTGGTCGAAATATCAAGGGGAGGGCGCTGTTCCGAGATCGAAGCGGATACCCGCGCGCAGCATATCCGTGGCCGATAGTCCGATCATGTCGCGAAAGGTTTCGCTGAAATGCGACGGGGTGGCGAAACCGGCGTCGATGGCCGCGCGAGTGAGGTCGTGGCCGGCCACGGCGTTGCGAACGGTACGGATGATGCGGCTCCACCGTTGATAGCCACGGAAGGTAGTGCCGTACTGCTGGGTGAACAGTCGCAGGAAATGTGTGGTGGACAGGCCCATATTCGCGGCGATCTGATCGGCGCGGAAGGTCCGGTCCGGATGGTCGCGGATGGTGGTGGCGACCTCTTCGATGCGCGGATCGGTTACTGGCGCGGGCCCGGCGACGGCGCAGGCGTAGATGCGATCTGGGTCCACGCGCTCGGCTGAGCACAACTCGACCAGTTCTCGTTCCCGTCGATGGTCGAGTCCGAAAAGTCCTGCGGAAGAAGTCATCTCGTCGGCAATGGCGGTGGCGGGCGCGCCCGCGGGTTCGACGAACAGCGCCAGAATCCAGCCCTTGGTGGCGACTAGGCGCTGTGTCGTGCGAGCGGGGGCGAAGAAACTGCCGGTGCGGATCCGGCCGTGCGCGCCGGTATGCACAAGGAGCGGGCCGTGCAGTCCGACGCCGAGCATGGCGACCGACGGGGAATGCGGTTCGACGCCGAGATCCGGCCCGACATAGCCGACATGGCCGGCCCGTACCCAGGCCACCGGCGTCCGCGCCGGACCGCAGATTTCCGAAAGCGGATCAGTGTCCACGACTGTCAGGGTATCGCTACGCCACCGAGAGCGTCGGAGGCGAGAAGCATTACCGGAAGCACGGAGATACTTGATGCGCAGCGATACCGCCGAGACGAAAGAGAAATCCCCACCCCCGAACGATCCCAAGCCGGCCCAGCATCCGACCGGATCATTACGCCCCTTCGCGAGTGGTTTCGCCGCCGTACTGATTTTTCAGGTCATCGGCGCTGTCGCCGGGCTGGCACCGCTGCTTGCCGTCGTCGAATTGGGCCGGACCCTGCTCTCCCCCACTCCGATCGACCATGGTCACGTCTGGATCGTCGTGCTCGCGGGCGCGGCCGGCCTGCTGGTCCGGCTGCTATTCACGGCCGCATCGGCAGTCATCGGTCATCTACTCGACGGGCGGGTGCAGCTGTCGCTGCGCCGGCAACTGGCCGCCGGGCTGGGACGGGTGCCGATCGGCTGGTTCTCCCGCCGCCGGACCGGCGAGCTGGCGCAGGTGGTGGGCAACGATGTGAGCGCCGTGCACCCGTTCATCGCGCACACCCCCGGCGAGCTCGTCTCCGCCTTCGTGGTACCGCTGGTTTCGCTGATCTATCTGTTCACCATCGACTGGCGGCTGACGCTCATCACGCTCATCCCGGTGGTCCTAGCGGTGGCGCTGGTACCAGCGATGATGACTCCGGCCCGGCTGCGCGAACAGGAAGAGTTCGATGCGGCCATGGGGCACGTCGCGAACTGCGTCGTCGAATACGTGCAGGGCATCGCGGTGGTCAAGGCATTCGGCGGTTCCGGGCAAGCCCACCGCGCATTCCGGACGGCCGTGGATGATTTCGTCGGGACCTTCTTCCGCTGGGTGGGCGGTCTCGCCCCGATCGCCGCGGGCATGCAACTCGTGCTGTCGCCGCCGTTCGTCCTGCTGGTCGTGCTGACCGGCGGTGCGGTGCTAATGGCGAACGGTTCGCTCGCACCGGCCGATCTCTTGCCGTTCCTGCTGCTGGGACTGGGCCTGACCGCCCCGGTGGCCGCCCTCGGCCACGGCTTCGATGAGATGCAGGCCGCGCGGCGCGCGGTCGGCCGGATTCGGGAAGTACTCGCCGTCACGCCGCTGCCGGAACCCGTGAATCCGGTCGCACCCCGGGGGCATCGGGTGGAACTGCGCGACGTTCGATTCGGCTACGACGCCGAGCATGAGGTGCTGCGCGGAATCGACCTGGTACTCGAACAGGGGACGGTCACCGCGCTCGTCGGACCGTCCGGAAGCGGCAAATCCACCCTGGTGCAGCTACTGCCACGCTTCTTCGATCCGACGCACGGGTCGGTCATGCTGGGTGGGACCGATCTGCGGGACATCGACAGCGATGCGCTGTACCGGAACGTCGCCTTCGTCTTCCAGGATGTTCGCCTGCTACGCGCGTCGGTCGCCGACAATATCGCGCTGGCGGTACCACGTGCCGACCGCGCCGATGTGGTGCGCGCCGCCCAGCTGGCGAACATCCACGATCGCATTCTCGAACTGCCCCACGGCTACGAGACCGTGCTCGGCACGCAGGCCCGGCTCTCCGGCGGTGAGGCCCAGCGCATCGCACTCGCCCGCGCACTACTCTCCGACGCGCCCATCCTGGTGCTCGACGAGGCGACGGCCTTCGCCGACCCGCAGACCGAACAGGCGGTGCGCCGAGCACTGTCGACGCTGGCAGGAGAGCGCACCATTCTGGTCATCGCCCATCGCCTGGAGACAGTCGCCGACGCCGACACCGTCGTGGTGCTGGAGGACGGGGCGATCGTCGAGCGTGGCCGGCCGGCCGAACTGTTGGCCCGCGGCGGCAGGTTCGCCGCTTTCTGGCAGGTCCATCAATCAGCGATCGCGGACGGGTCCGAAACCCCACAAGGAGATGAGTACCGATGATTCGAATGCTGCTGCGCGTACTCGGACCCGAATACGCCCCGCCGGTGCGCCGCACGGTTGCCCTCATGACAGCGACCGCCATTGTCGAAGGATTGTCCTACGGCCTGCTGGTTCCCATTCTGCGCGCCCTATTCGGGGACACTCCCGCGCAGGCCCGTCCCTGGCTGGTCGCCTTCGGTGTCGCGGTCGCGGTCTACGCGGTCCTGCGTTATCTCAGTGATCTGTCCGGCTTCCGAGTCGGAACCACCCTGCTGCGGGGAATATACTCCCGGATCGGTGAGCATCTGGGCCGTCTACCCCTCGGCTGGTACAGCGGCGGCCGTGTCGGCGAGATGTCGGTGCTGGCCAGTCGCGGCGTCCTGGAGGCCATGAGCGTTATCGCACATCTGCTGGCGCCGTTCCTCTCCGCCGCGGTGACCCCC
>NZ_BAGN01000377.1 GCF_000308835.1 Nocardia vinacea NBRC 16497
GTTGGCGACCTCGGCGCTGTACTGGTCGAGGGCACCGCCGGTCAGCTGGCCGATCCGTGAGGCCCGGCGACGACCCAGATCCTGGACGGTGGTGATCCCCGGGGTCGTCACGGTGATGGTCTCAGCCACGCAGCACCCCCTCGAACCGGGACCATTCGTGGGCCGCGATGGCATGGAACCGAAACGTGTCGCCGGGCCGGAAGGCAGACAGCGGCTCGGTCGTCGGGTCGACCATGGTGCGCGGGGTTCGACCTATGACGGGCCATCCGCCGGGCGCGGGCCGTGCCGAAACGACAGCCTGTCGACCGGCCACTGCCACGGCTCCGGCGGGTACATGCGGGCGCGGGACGACACGTCGGGGTACCGGCCGTGGGAAGGCGGGACCGTCGAGCATCGGCGCCCCGCCCGGAGATCCGAAGCAGCGCATGGTGAGTGGTGACGATCCGTGCACGCGGATCACCTCGGCCGGGGACAGCCCCAACTGGTCGGCCACGTCGTCGAGATCCGGACCGTACTCGCCGCCGTAGACCACGGGGATATCGAAATGCCGGGCCGGGCGTGGTTTCGGTGCTACCGACTCTCGTACGAGATTCGCGAGCAGCTGTCGAATATTGTCGTGAGTGCTTGCCGCGCAGTCGAATTCGATGAGCACGGCGTCGTAGGTCGGAATGACGCCGGTAATCGCGAAGCGGTCCGCATCGGTGTCGATCGCGGCCGCGATCGCGTGCACAGCGCGCCAGCATTCCTCTCGGTCGGCACCCTGCGCGGTGACGCGTACGGCGGAATCACCGCAGGCCGCGACCTGGAAGGCGACTCCCGCTATGCCGGACATGGTTCGTTTTCCTTACCGGCACGATCCGCGAGTACCTCGGGCAGTGGGACGATGTGCACACCCGCCGCAATGAGCGCGGTCCGGATCGCCCGTGCATTGCGCACTGCGTCTGCGTTGTCGCCGTGCAAAAGCAGTGTGTTCGGACGGACGGAAAGGCTTGTGCCGTCGACGGATTCGATGATCTCCTCGGTCACCATGCGCACCGCGCGGCGGGCGAGGACCTCGGGGTCGTGAATGACCGCACCCGGCTCGGATCGCGGGACGAGGGTGCCGTCTGCCCGATAAGCGCGATCCACGATGCCGACGATGCCGACGCGAATCCCCTGTGCGCGGGCGTGGTCGGCGAGTTCGCCGTCCTGGGCGAGCACGATCAGGTTCGGATCGAACGACCCGACGGCATCGACCACGGCGGCGGCGTAGTCGGCGCGGGTCGCCACCAGGTTGCCCAGGCGGCCGTGCGGTGTCACATGCGACACCGTGGTGCCGTGCGCGACGGCGAAGGCGTGCAGCGCGCCGAGTTGGTACAGGACATCGGTGCGCACCTCGTCGGCGGAGAGGTCCATGGCCCGCCGGCCGAAGCCGACCAGATCCGGGAAGCTGGGGTGCGCGCCGATACCGATGCCGCGGGCAACGCACTGACGGACCGTCCGGTCCATGGTCTGCGGATCGCCCGCGTGGAAGCCGCAGGCGATATTGGCGGAGGTGAGGACGTCGAGCAGTGCGTTGTCATCGCCCATCGTCCACGCCCCGAAACTCTCACCGATATCGGCGACGAGATCGATATTCCAAGCCATGGATGCCTCCGCGGGGTGGGAAACTGCGAGCACCGTATGAGTGAACGTGCGGTGTGAAAAGGACGCTACGCAGGTTCGCCCTGGCGCGGGTAATACCGGTTTCGGGTGAGGCGATAACGAACCTCTATGGTGTCTGAGCAGCGACTATGCGGCGGGCTCATAATGTCGGCCGTGAATTCGGTACCGCCGCGTTTCCACAGAGCAACAATACGGAAATCATCGCGTGCGACGACGTTGCTGCGAGAAAGGTGGATCGACGACGTGGATACCCGACGCTTGTTTTCGTTCGTGCGCATCGTGGATGCCGGCAGTATCACCCGGGCCGCGGATATCCTGCACATCGCCCAGCCCGCGCTGAGCCAGCAGATGACGGCCCTGGAGGCCCAGTTCGGTCAGCAGCTGCTGATCCGGCACAAACAAGGCGTCGAGCCCACCGATGCCGGCCGGGCGCTGTACCGGCACGCGCAGATCATCCTGCGTCAGGTGCAGAGCGCACAGGCTGAGGTGAGTGTGGTCGGCCGCGAACTGGCGGGCGGTGTTTCCGTCGGGCTGGCGCCCTACAGCACGGTCAACGCGATCGCTCTGCCATTGCTGACCGCGGTGCGTGAGCGATATCCGAGCATCCTGCTGCACATCAACGAGAACTTCGGCGGCGTGCTCAGCGAGGCGATGATGACCGGCCGGATGGATATGGCGCTGCTGTACGACGCCGGGCCGATCAAGGGGGTGACCTTCGAGCGATTGCTCACCGAAGAACTGATGGTCGTCGCACCGACGGGGACCGGGCTCCCCGGTACGACCGGTTCCGCGGTCTCCATCGCGCAGTTGAAGGGCCTGCCGCTGCTGCTGCCCGGCCCGATGCACACGATCCGGAAGGTCGTGGAGCAGGCATACGATCACGCGCTCGAACACGCGCATGTCGTGGGGGAGGTCGAGTCGGTGGCGCTGATGGCGCAGGCAGTGCGAAATGGCTTGGGCGCCACCGTTTTACCGTTGTCGGTGGCCCGTCGGATCATGACCGTCGAGAATCTGGAATTGCGCCGCATCGAACCGGCGATCACGGTCCAGGTGTCGCTTGGCACTCCGACCAATCAGCCGCTGTCCAAACCGGCGGAGGCCGTGCGCGAGATATTGCGCGCCGTCGTCGCCAACTATGTCAGGAACAGTGCGGGGCGTACGGCTCAATAACCGCGTCGGATGTCGATGGTCGCGAGCAGCGGCTGTCCGGCGGCGAACCGTTCGACGTTCGCCGCGACATGATCGGCGAGCACCGCGGTGAGGCCCGTCGCGGGATTGGCGACATGCGGGGTGACGATGGCGTTGGGCAGCGTCCAGAGGGGATGGCCCGCCGGAAGTGGTTCGGGTTCGGTCACATCCAGGGCGGCGCCGCCGATCGATCCGTCCTCGAGTGCGCGTACCAGTGCGCCGGTGTCGATGAGCGAGCCACGAGCCACATTCACGATCCAGGCGGTCGACTTCATACTCGCGAGAGCGTCCGCATCCACGAGGTGTGCGGTGTCCGGTGTCGCCGGTGCGGCGAGTACGAAATGATCTGCCCGCGACCAGATTTCGGTTGTCCGATCTGCGGCGACCGTCTCGGCGGCGCCGGGCACCGGAGCGCCCGACCGGGTGACTGCCAGTACCTGTGCACCGAATGCGGTGAGCAAGGGGATCATGGCGCGGCCGATGCCGCCACAGCCGACGATTGCCACGGTCGAGCCGTACAGCGTCCCGACCCGTGGGTCGAAATCCGACTTGCGCCAGGATGTCGCGCGTACCTGCTCGGCGAGGACCCGTACACCGGCGAGCAGCAGCAGGACGCCGTGCTCGGCGACATTGCGCGCGTAGGCGCCGGCCGCTGAGGTCCAGACGCGAGTCTCATCGATGATCCCGGCGGAGATCCAGGGTTCGACGCCGGCGGAGGGCAACTGCACCCAGCGCACTGCGTCGGGCAGCCGGTCGGGGAAGGTGGCCGGTCCCTGCGTCCACACCACCGCGTCCGCGTCGGCGAGTGGAACGAGAATGCCGCCGCCTTGCTCGATCCCCTTGGCGAGGGCGGAGTCGGAATCGGGACCGAGATGGATTCGGGGACGGCTGATATTCGGCACGGTTGCCTTTCGAGCTGGAAGTGGATCAGACGACGGCGGTCAAACCGCCATCGACATACAGGATCTGGCCGTTGACGAAATCCGATGCGGGCGAGACGAGAAACAGCAGCGCACCGACCAATTCCTCGGTACGTCCCCAGCGTCCGGCCGGTGTGCGCTTGGTGAGCCAGGCGCTGAAATCGGCGTCATTCACCAGCGCGGACGTCAACTCGGTATCGAAGTAGCCGGGCGCGATCGCATTGACCTGCAGTCCCAGTGGAGCCCAATCCGCGCACATGCCGCGGGTGAGCATCTTCAGCCCGCCCTTGCTCGCCGCATACGGTGCGATACCCGCCCGGCCCAATTCGCTTTGCACCGAACAGATATTGACGATCTTGCCGCGGCCACGTTCGACCATCGCGCGGGCGAATTCGCGCCCCACACAGAATGCGCTGAAGAGATTGGTATCGAGTACGCGACGGAAATCTGCGTCGGAGAATTCGAGCAGCGGGCTGCGATGCTGGACTCCGGTGTTGTTCACGACGATATCCACCGGACCGATCTCGTCTTCGACGTGCTGCGCCGCGGCGGTCACCTGCGCGGAGTCCGTCGCATCGAATGCGCAAACGTGGACTACCGCGCCGGTCTTGTCTGCGATCTCGTCCCGGCTGCGGGCGAGTCTCGCCGCGTCACGGCCATTGAGGACTACCGTCGCTCCCGTCTCGGCGAGTCCGGTTGCCAGCGCATATCCGATACCGCGGCTCGAGCCGGTGACGAGGGCGATCTTGCCCTCGATATCGAAACTCCGATGCGCACTCACCACGCCACCGCCCGGTCCCGCGCGAAATCGACCACCGACCGCGCGATCTCGTCCGGCCCCGCCCCGACATCCAATACGACCCCGAACTCATCCGGCTCGAGGGGCTCGAGCAATGCGAGTTGAGAATCGAGTAGGACTGGCCGCATGAAATGCCCGCGGCGTGCCGCCATCCGCGACCGAATAGTAGTAGGCGCGCCGTCGAGGTGCACGAAAGCGACTGGCGCAGTGACATTTCGGAGCACATTCCGATACCGACGGCGCAGCGCGGAACATGCCACCACGCCGGCACTTCGTGTGCCCATCCAGTCGCGTACAGCCTCGAGCCATGGTGCCCGGTCCGCGTCGGTAAGTGGGATACCCGCGGCCATCTTCGCGACATTCGATGGGGAATGCAGATCATCGGCATCCAGGAACTCGCCGCCCGTCATCCCGGCAACCTGCCGCGCGATCGTCGATTTCCCGCAACCCGTCACGCCCATCACCACAATGTGTGGTCGCCGATCGCCGCCCATGAATATTCCCGTCCGCCGGTGTCCAGATACGCAGATCGACCATGCCCGAATCCACCGCATCAGGGCAATGATCAGGCGATACCGGTTCTGGAGGACGTCATAACGAAAGGCGAGGGCTGAACGCCGAACCGCACCGACGGCCGCGAGGCCGTCGGTGCGGCGAGGCTCGTTATCCGCAGTGGACTCCGAATTCTTCCCAGAGGTCGTCCTTGATGCGGCCGCCCCAGTCGATGCACTTGCCTTCGGCTTCGACCTTCGCGTACGCGTAGTCGGAGAAGACGCGGTCGTCGTTTATGACAACCTGGGAGTGGTCTTTCGACTGACGCACGGCGGCGCCCATCGAGATCGGCTCGCCCGGCTTGTCCCGCACGGTGACTACGCAGTTGGTCCTGCCGTCGTAGGTGAGAAAGACTGTGCCGCCCTTCAACTCGTGTGAGTCGATCACCTTGAAGCCTGCACCACACTGGCCGTCGTATGTCGCCGCGGACGCAGTGGCTGGGAGGAATACCGCCATCCCGGCGGTGATCCCGATGGCGGCCGCACACACGGCGATCGGCTTCTTGGCGTTGATCAAGGTCGAACCCTTTCCTCTTTCACGTGAGATCTAGCGTTCGACTTCTTACCCTGCACGCTCGGCACCCAAACTCGGGCACCATCGCTGCTGCCACGCGGAACATGCGGCGGCAGTTGATAACCGGGTATTCGCGGCCTTCCGGATCTGGGAACCTTGCACCACCTCCGGAGCCGATCGGTCCGTGCGGACCTGCAAGTCACACCCGGACGGCGACGGGTTCCGCGGTGATGGTGGGCTCGGAGAAGTCCGGGGTCCGGCGGGTCGGGATGGTCGCCGAGATCGCGGCGCCGAGTACGGCGACGCCACAGCCGATCAGCAGGGCGACGCGGAATCCGCTTTCGGTCGGGATGGCGTGCCCGCCCATCGAGACGGTCATCTGGGCGAGTACCGCGCCGATCACAGCGGCTGCGGCGGAGGTGCCGACCGAGCGCATCAGGGTGTTGAAGCTGTTGGCGGCGGCGGTTTCCGATACCGGGACCGCACCCATGATCAGGGCGGGCATGGCGCCGTAGGCGAAACCGGTTCCCGCACTGATGATCACGGTCACGGCCAACATGCCCCAGGTGGAACCCATCAGTGCCATGGCGGAGGCATAGCCGAACGCGATGATCAGGCATCCGGTGACCAGGGTGAACTTGGGACCGCGGGCGGCGGAGAGCTTGGCGCCCACCGGCGAGATCAGCATCATGACGACACCCGCCGGCGCCATCCACAGTCCCATCGCCATCATCGACTGGCCGAGGCCGTAACCGGTGGCAGTGGGCAGTTGCAGCAGTTGCGGCATGACCAGCGACTGGGAGTACATGGCGATACCGACGACGACCGAGGCCGCATTGGTCAGCAGCACTTGCGGCCGTGCGGTCACGCGCAGATCGACCAGCGGCGCAACGATGCGCAGCTCCCACCAACCCCAGACCAACAGCGAGACCACCGCGGCGACGAACAACCCGAGGATGCCGGCACTGGTCCAGCCCCAGGCGGCGCCCTTGGAGATGGCGAGCAGCAGTGATACGAGTCCGGCGCCGAGGCCGATCGCCCCGAGTGCGTCGAAACGTCCGGCGGCGCCGCTGTTCGGGGTATCCGGAATGATCGCGAAGATCAGTACACCGACCAGCGCGGCAAGCGCGGCCGAGCCCCAGAACAGCACCCGCCAGTTGCTGTATTCGACAATGGCCGCGGACAGCGGAAGGCCCATGGCGGCGCCGATACCCAGCGACGAACTGATCAGTGCGATGGCCGCGCCCAACCGCTCCGGCGGCAGCAGATCACGCAGCGCGCTGATGCCCAGCGGAATGATGCCGACGCCGGCGCCCTGCAGGCCGCGGCCGATGATCATCGGCACGATCGAGGTCGCGACGGCGCAGACGAGTGAACCGGCGACCAGCGGCACGATCGAGGCGAGCAGGATCTTCCGCTTGCCGTAGAGGTCGCCGAGTCGTCCGGCGACCGGAGTGATCACGGCGCCGACGAGCAGGGTGATCGTGACCACCCAGGTGGCGTTGGACGAGGTGGTGTGCAGCAGTTGTGGCAGCTCACCGAGCAGCGGCATAACGAGTGTCGCCATGAGCGAGGCGACGATGCCCGCGGTGGCCAGCACGGCGAGAACGCCGCCTGGCCGGGTAGCGGGGGCTGGAGTATTCACGCGCGTCTCCGAATCGGTCGAAATCAGGGGAAGTATGTTGAGCGCATGTGATGTGCGCTGTGCACACTGTATGGCATATACATGTCATGTGCTAGATGCACATGATGTGTGTGACGCACATCGCGTGGTATACCTGGTGCTACGGAAATCCAGGCGCAGGTCGGCGCGGATCGGCAGAAGGACCCGAAATGGACAAAATCCTCGACAAGATCGAGTTCGAGACCATGCTGTTCGGCCGGTACAGCCTCGCCTCCCGGCAACTCGGCGGGCGTCGACTCGATCGCAACACGTATACGTTGCTCAACCGGCTGCGGGTGGAGGGCCCGATGACGCTCGGGCAGCTGAGCGAGGCGGTGGGTCAGGATGTGTCGACGCTGAACCGGCGGACCGCGGCCATGGTGCGCGACGGTTTGGTGGAACGGATCCCGGATCCGGATGGCGGCATGGCCCGCAAATTCCGCATTACCGCCGAAGGCGAGCGGCAACTCGACCGCGAACGCGACGAATCGCTGCAAACCTTGGCGACGATCCTCGCGGACTGGTCACCGCAGGATGCGGCCGACTTCGCCGATTATCTGCAGCGTTTCAATATCGATATCGAGCGCTATCTCGGCCGCCCCTGGCCGCGCCCGTAGTCGTCAGAACGCGGTGCCGATGTCCTGGGTGACCAGGTGGTCGAGAGCTCGCTCCGCGACGGCGGCGATCGTCATCGACGGATTGCAGGCCGCGGCATTGCCCGGCAGGAGCGCGCCGTCGACCACATAGAGACCGCGCTGACCCAGGACCCGGCCGTCGAGATCGCAGACCGATCCCATGCTCGCGCCGCCGAGGGCGTGCCAGGTGGACGGGAACAGCGCGTTGGTGTCGACCAAAATGCTTGTCGGGCCGGCGATTCGGCGCACGGCCGGATCGATGTGATTGTTCTGGATACTCGCGTCGCCGTTCTTCGGCCACTGCAAAATCGCATCGTCGGTCGCGGAATCGTAGACGAACCGGCCGCGGTCCGCGCTGACGCCGTATCCGACCAGCATGGTGCTCTTGGGGTCCATCTGCATCGGCGGAATGGAGGCCTGGATGACGGTGAACGCGGCCTGCGGATCGTCCCAGTTCTTACTTCCGTAGACCACGGGACCGCCCTGTGCCGCACCGAAATCGGAGATGGGGTCGGTCCAGACGTAGATCCGGTCGGCATTGGTGCCCCACTGCTGACCCAGCCCATCGGGCAGGTCCGGAATCTTCCCCTTCGCCCCGGCGCGCACCAGCAGCTTGGTGGTGTTCAGACTGCCCGCCGACAGCACCAGGGCATTGGCCGTGATGATCTTGTTTTCCAGGACATTGCCGGAGGTGTCGAGCCGTTCGACGTACACGACCCAGCGGCCGTCGGTGCCGCGTTCGACATCGGTGACCTGGTGCAGCGTCTGCACCTCCACCCGTCCGGTCGCCTCGGCCGCGGCGATGTAGGTGACATCGACCGAATGCTTACCGCCGTTGTTCACACCCATCGCGCCGTCGCCGTTGGTGTACGACGGTTTCATCTCACCGCGCAGCTCGGCGAGTGCGTAGTTCCAGTCGATGGGCATCGGAATCTTCGACAGCGGCAGTCCGGCCTGGCGCACGTGGTCACCGAATACGCGTGCGGCCGTGTAGTTCCGGTTCGCGATCAACTCGTCAGGCGCCACCGCGAGGCCGAGCATGCGCGCCACCCTCGGGTAGTGCACCCGATCCATGGTCGTCCAGTCGAGTTCCTCGGGCAGATTCGCATCGAATACCGGCTGCGTGGGCTGTAGCGACATGCCCTGGTAGATCAGCGAGCCGCCGCCGAGGCCCGCGGCGCACAGGGCGGTCATATTCGTTCCGGGCACCGCCTCGACCAGGCCGGTATACGGTTCGAAAGCCAGTGGTGCACCGAATAATGTCGGGCTGGACCGGTACCAGAGCACCCGCTTGTCGAGCGCCGAGGCGCGCGGAAAGGTCTCCGAATTCGGCCCGGTCGGCCAGCGCATCCCACGTTCGAGCAGTAGCACCGGGACGCCGGCCTCGGCCAAACGCAGTGCGGTTACCCCGCCGCCGAATCCGGATCCGACCACCACGACCCGGCGTTCCTCCCGGGTGAGCGGGACGCTGTTGACCCGTGCGGCGATGCCGTGCTTCGGGTTGGTGGTTCGTGAGCCGAGTATGGTGACGCCGGCCGCCGCGGTGGCGGTCAACAGGGCCCGGCGGGTGATCACCGACATGCTCTTCCTCACTTACATAACCGGACGGTCTTGTCCGGTTTGCTCGACAGTTTGCTGGAGACTGTCGGTCGAGTCAAGCGGTAGCGTTGAGCAGGTGACTGCGTCGCGCCGACAGAATTTGGGACCCAAAGCCGCCGCTGGAAACCGGGCGGCTCTGATTCGGGCGGCTCGAACTGTATTCGCGGAGAACGGTTTCGACGCACCGCTGAGTTTGATCGCGCGCGCGGCAGGTGTCGGACAGGGGGTGCTGTACCGGCATTTTCCGACCAGGGAGAGCATGGCGCTGGCGGTATTCGAGGAGAATATCGTTGAGCTGGAAGTACTTGCCGCCGATCCGGCGACCACGGTCGGGGATGTGCTGGCCCTCATCGTCGATCAACTGAATGCGTCCGCGGCCTTCATCGCCATGATCTATCCGTCGAACACCGAGGACGAGCAGTTGCTCGGCGCTGCATGGCGGCTACTCGGCCTCATCGCCCAGAAGCTCGACGACCCGCGCCAGCGTGGCGATATTCGTGCCGATGTCACGGCAATGGACGTCGTATTGGCGGTGGCGATGCTGGCGGCCCTGCTGGCGAAGACGGCCCCGGAATCCAGGCAGGCCACATCCCGGCAAGCGTGGGCGATATTGGAGCGTGGGTTGCGCGCGTGATCTGCGGGTACGGTCTCCAGCATGGGCAAGGCGATAGTTGAGCTGTCTCATCCGATCTCGGATGGCATGCTCACCTATCCAGGCCTGCCTGGACCGCGAGTCACCACACACATTGCACGTGACCGGTCGGCACTGATCGATATGACCTACGAAATCGCGCGCGTGGATACCGTCGGCCATGCGGGGACGTATATCGACGCGCCGTTCCACTTCCATGCCGACGGCGCCGATATCGCCGAGCTGCCGCTGGAACGGCTGTTCAACGTGCCGATCGTGATCATCCGTGCGGCGGGAACGCGCGTAGTCGGACCGGATGTGCTCGGCGACCCGGCACAGCTATGGGGCAAGGCGGTGCTCGTGCACACCGGATGGTCGGCCCGATGGGGTTCGTCCGGGTATCGAGGCCCCGGGCATCCGTTCTTGGTCGGCGAGGTTGCGGATGCGCTGGTCGCCGCCAATGTGGCACTGGTCGGCATCGACTCGCTGGATATCGATGACACGTCCCTGCCGACGCGGCCGTGCCACCACACGCTGCTCGGGGCGGGAATCCCGATCATCGAGCAGCTGACGAACCTGGACGCGGTCCCCGACACCGGTGCGCGGCTGATCGCACTCCCGGCGCCGGTACGTGGGATGGGCTCGTTTCCGCTACGCGCGGTCGCCTGGACCGATTCCTCAGTATTTGGGTGAGGTCGGCGGCTGGTATGCCGGATCGACCAGGCGCATGCCCGCGATGTCATCGCGATTGTGCCACTGCGGCAAGGCTTTCCAACGATGATGGAGGCGCTCGAGTGCGTCTGTATCGAGTTGGATGCCGAGGCCGGGTGCATCGGGGACGGTGACGGCTCCCCCTTCGAAGACGATGGTTTCGGCGATCACATCTTCGGGTTGCCACGGGTAATGGGTGTCGCAGGCGTAGGTCAACTCGGGGACGGTGGCGGCCACATGGGTCATTGCCGCCAGGCTGATTCCGAGGTGGGTATTGGAGTGCATCGAAACGCCTTTGCCGTAGGCGTGGCAGACGGCGGCCAGATCGCGGGTGGCGAATAGTCCGCCCCAGAAGTGATGGTCGGACAGCACGATCTGGACGGCATCGAGATCGAAGGCGGGACGGACCTCCTCGATCGAGGTGACGATCATATTGGTGGCCAACGGCATTCCGGTGCGACGATGCACTTCCGCCATATCCTCGCGGCGGGCGGTCGGGTCTTCCAGATATTCGACGACACCCGAAAGTTGTTCGGCAACAGTCGTTGCGCTGCTCAGCGACCAACCGCCGTTGGGATCCAGCCGCAGCGGATGATCCGGAAATGCCTTGGCCAGTGCCTCGATCGCGGCGACTTCCTCCTCGGGCGGGAATACGCCGCCCTTGAGTTTGAACGAGCGGAATCCGCCATGGGCGGCGAACTTCTCGGCCAAACGGACGACGCCGTCGGGATCGATGACCTCGCCCCAGTCGTCGGTCGGTGCGTCGGGGAACGGATGGTCGGCCCACTTGTAGAACAGATAGCCCGAATAGTCGACCCGGTCGCGGACCTTGCCGCCGAGCAAGGCATGCACCGGCAGACCGAGCTCGCGACCGTGGGCGTCGAGTGCGGCCGATTCGAACGCCGATATCACACTGAGTCGGACCTTGTCGGTGGTGAGGGTGCCGCGCAGTCCGCCCGCGACCGGGTTCTCGATCAGCACCTCCCCGGTGGTGTTCGCGCCGAGCAGGCGGATGGCGTTGATCGCGGCGACCGGCATGCCGATCAACTGTGGGGCGAGGTCGGCCGCGCGCTCGAGGTAGACGCGGTCGCCATAGGTTTCGCCGAGACCGCAAGCGCCGCTATCGGTTTCGATCTCGACGATCAGGCGCGGGGTATACGGCTGGTGCACGCCACCGACATTGAGCAGGGGAGCGTCGGCGATGAGGATCGGGGTCAGTCGAACATCGGTGATAACGGGGGACATATCAGTCTCGCTTTCCATCGACGCGGCGCGGCAGCCGCCACGGGTTGGCCTCGCGCAGGGCAGGTGGGAGCAGTTGATCCGGGAAGCCCTGCCAGGCGATCGGCCGCAGGAAGCGGGTGATCGCGGCGGTGCCCACCGAGGTGGTGGTCGGGGCAGTGGTGGCCGGGTATGGGCCGCCGTGCTGTTGGGCCCAGCTGACGGTGACACCGGTGGGCCAGTCGTTCCACAGCAGTCGGCCCGCGAGTGCGGTGAGGGCGGGCAGGAGGGGGCGCACATCGTCGATCTCGGAGTCCTCCGCAACGATCGTCGCGGTGAGTCCGGGCTCGAGCTCGTGCAGAACCTGTTGCAAATCAATGAGATTCGCATATTCGACGACCAGCGCCGCCGGGCCGAAGCATTCCGCCTGCAGGGCCGCACCGCCTGACAGGAAATCGGTGGCGCGCACGCTCAGCAAGGTCGGTGCGAGCAGCTCGTCGGGTGCCGAAAGGGCAGTGACTGCGGAGTTTTCGCGCAGGGTGGTGACGCGCGATCGGAAGCCGTTGGCGATGTGCTCGTTGAGTAGCGGCCGTTGTGGCACGGCCGCGACCGCGGTGGTCAGCGCATCGGCGAGTCCGTGCTCCGAAGGCAGCAGCAGCACACCGGGTTTGGTGCAGAATTGTCCGGCACCGAGGGTGAACGATCCGACGAAACCCTCGACGATCTGTTGTCCGCGCGCGCGAATCGCGCCGGGGAGTACCACTACCGGATTGACGCTGCCGAGTTCGCCGTAGAACGGGATCGGACGCGGTCGTGACGATGCGATATCGAACAGCGCCCGGCCACCCGCCAGTGAACCGGTGAACGATGCGGCGGCGATATCTGGATGGCGCAAAGCGGTAGTGCCCGCTTCGACACCGTGGATGACCGCGAAGGTGCCTCCCGGTGCCCCGGCCGCTGTCAATGCTTCGCGCACAATCGCGCCGGTCCGATCGGACAGTCGCGGGTGACCCGGATGTGCTTTGAGGACAACGGGACAGCCCGCGGCAAGTGCCGAGGCGGTATCGCCACCCGCGACACTGAACGCGAACGGAAAGTTGCTCGCGGCGAAAACGAGCGTGGGGCCGATCGGTACGAGGCTGCGCCGGATATCGGGTCGCGGTCCCATCGGCCAGCTCGGATCGGCGTGATCCACGGTGGCGGCGAGGAATTCTCCATCGGCGAGCACATCGGCGAACAGTCGCAACTGAAAGGTGGTGCGGGTCAATTCGCCACGCAGGCGGGGTGTTTCGGGCAGCTGGGTCTCGGCCGCGGCGAGCGGTACGAGTTCATCGGCGGCGGCATCCATGGCATCGGCGATATGGGTGAGCCACTGTGCGCGTTCGGTGGGTGTGGTGTCGGCGAGGCGGCCTGCGGCGTCGGTCGCAGCGGCGATGATCCGCGCAAGTTCGTCGAGGTCGGTGTCCATGAAATCCTCCCGGAGGTTGTGGGTGGTGCTGTTCATGCGATCGTGTCGACCAGTGCGGTCAGTTCGGCGAGCTCGGGCGCGGTGAGATCGGTCAGGGGCGGCCGTACCGGCCCGGCCGGGTGACCGATGGCGGTCAGCCCGGCCTTGACGATCGACACCGCATAACCGGGAGCACGGTCACGGATATCGAGATAGGGGATGACGAAGTCGCGCAACCGCCGGTAGACCTCGTCGCGGTCATGGGCCCGCACGGCCCGGTAGAAGTCGAGTGCGAACTCCGGCACGAAGTTGAAGATCGCGGAAGAGTATGTGGTGACGCCCATTTCGGTATAGGGCAGCGCGAAGGTCTCCGCGGTCGGTAGCCCGCCGATATAGGTGAGCCGGTCGCCGAGCCGGGCATAGATGCGGGTCATCGTCTCGACATTGCCGACACCGTCTTTGAACCCGACCAGATTCGGGCAACGCTCGGCCATCCTGGCCAAGGTCACGTCATTGCATGTCGCGTTGGCGCGGCTGTAGAAGATGACACCGAGCGAGGTGGCGGCGCAGATGGCCGCGACATGCTCGACCAGCCCGTCCGGGCCGGCCTCGGTGAGATACGGCGGCATGAGCAGAATGCCTTCGGCGCCAGCGGCTTCGGCGGCGCGGGCCTGTTCTATCGCCACGGCAGTGCCCGCGGTGGCCGGTGCGACAACCGGGATCCGGCCACCGGTCTCGGTGACCGCGGCGCGCACCACCTGATCGATTTCGGGTGGTGTCAGCGAGAAACCCTCACCTGTACCGCCCGCGGCGAACAGACCCGCCACCTCGTATTGGGACAGCCAGGCAATGTGTTTGCGGTAGGCGGCCTCGTCGAAGGCCAGCTCCGCATCGAAATGCGTGACGGGGAAGGACAATAGCCCGCGGCCAAGTGCCGGGCCCAGCTCGTCGGCGGACAGATGGGACATGTGGTTCCTCTCATGGAGCGGGCGGCAGCGAATCGAGCAGTTCGATGACTCGGTGCAGCGCCGGATTGGCGCAGTCGCGCCGCCAGACCGCGTGCAGGACGACGGGATCCTCGACACCGATGAGCGGCCGGAACCGCACGCCGTCGGGATGCAGGTGGGTGGAGGTTTCCGGTACCAGGGCCAAACCGCGTCCGGCGGCCACCAGCGCGAGCATGGTGTGCACCTGGGTGAGTTCATGGGTGGCGGTGTAGGGCACGGCGGCGAGGATGCCGGAGACGAGATCGGCGAAATAGCGGGCCGGGCCCGGCGCGTACACCAGCAGCGTCTCACCGCCCAGTTCCTCGATCGCGATCGGACCGTCCCCGGCCAGCTTGTGCTGTTCCGGGACCGCCAGCATCAAGCCTTCGGAATGCACCAGTCGCGAATCGAATTCGGTGCGGTCGAACGGCGGGCGGGCCAGCGCGAGATCGAGGCTGCCGCTACGCAGGTTCTCGAACTGGTCGGAACTCACCATCTCACGCAGCACGATCTCGACGCGGTCGAGTCCGGCTTCGATGTGATTGAGGAATCGGCCGAGGAAGCCGAAGCCCGACGCCGCGGTGAAGCCGATCCGCACCGTGCCCGCCCCGCCGGCGGCTACCAAGCGGGCGGTGCCGGGCGCTGCGCCTGCCAGGGCCAGGAGACGACGCGCCTCGGTCAGGAAGACCTCCCCGGCCGGGGTCAGTTGGACCTGCCGCTGGGTGCGGTCGAAGAGTTCCACGCCGATATCGCGTTCGAGCTTCTGGATCTGGCGGCTCAGCGGCGGCTGCGTCATCCGCAAGCGTTCGGCCGCCCGCCGGAAATTACCCTCCTCGGCCACCGTGACGAAGCCGCGGACCTGCTCCAGCGACAGCATCGACATCGTTCTCCTCCTGCGTTGTGGCGTGCACTCCGCCTGGCCCGCAGATTGCGCTCTCCGCAGGCTATGACGCGCTACTGATACTCGTCCAACGCCAATTCGGCATCAACCGATACCTTGAAGGTATTCATTGGCGGGCGACGATCTCGACCCAGTTGGGGTCGCGGCCGACACCGAGTTGTTGTCGTGGGGTGAGCGCGCCGGTCGCGGGATCGATGGCGTAGCTGGTGACGGCATGGGATTTCTGCCCCGCGACCACCAGGAACCGCCCGCTCGGATCGATGGCGAATCCGCGCGGCTGGGTCTCGGTGGGCGTGTGCCCGAGCGGATCGAGCAGCCCGGTTGCCGAGTCGATACGAAATCCCGTGATCGTGCTCGAAGTCCGTTCGGCCACATAGAGATAGCGGCCATCGGGCGTGCTGCACAGCTCCGAAGTCCAGGGTGGCCCGTCCGCTTCCGGCGGCAGCACCGATGCCGAGGCGATGAGAGTGAGCGTGCCCGTATCGGATTCGAAGCGGTAACTGTTCACCGTGCCGTCCAGCTCATTCGCCACGAAGGCGAACGAGCCGGACGGATGGAACAGGATATGACGCGGACCAGCGCCGGCTGCGGTCTCGACCCACGGCGGCTCATTCGGTGTGAGCCGCCCGGTTTCGGCATCGAAACGGTACTGCAGAATCACATCACCGCCGAGCGCTGCCGCGAACAGATACCGGTTCGACGGATCGGTGAGTATCGAATGCGCGTGCGGCGGTGTCGATTCCACCGCGATCGGTGGTCCGACGCCGCCATCGGATGCGATCGGATTGACGGCGATCTTGTCACCCGAATACGACGCGCTGAGCAGAAAACGCCCGCTTCGATCCGTCGCGAGATATGCCATATTGTCCGGCAACGGCGTGGTCGACAGTGGTGTCAACCGCCCCGATGCCGGATCTCTGGCGAATGCCGCCACCGCGAACGGTGCCGAGCGCAGTGATGCGTAGAGATACCGGCGGTCCGGACTCATCGCCAAGGGCATCACCGCGCCGTCTACCGGCCGCGATTCGATGAGCGTCAGCGCACC
Organism: Nocardia vinacea NBRC 16497; assembly: GCF_000308835.1. Classification (GTDB taxonomy): domain Bacteria; phylum Actinomycetota; class Actinomycetes; order Mycobacteriales; family Mycobacteriaceae; genus Nocardia; species Nocardia vinacea. Next base: position 16,456 of record NZ_BAGN01000377.1, read on the forward strand.
GTCGTCGTCGAGTCGCAGCACGGAGATTTCGCGACTGTCGGCATTCGATACATAAACCACGCTCATGCGGATTTGCCGCTGACCCGAGCCCGCAGCTCCAACTCGATCTGCTCCAGACTGCGACCATTGGTCTCCGGCACGAACCGCTGCACCAGCATGAACATCACCACGCTGACCCCGGCGAAGATCCAGGCCGAATAGCCCAGGCCGAGATGATCGTTCATCACCGGGAACAGGAAGGTGATGGCGAAGGTCGAACTCCACAGCACGACACTGCCGACGCCCATGCCGACACCGCGCACCCGCAGCGGGAAGATCTCCGCCATCATCACCCACACCACCGCGCCCCAACCCAATTCGTAACCCGCGAGATAGACATTGAGCAGGATCAGCGTGGTGAGGCCGGTAACGGTGTGATTGTGCACGCCGAGCACGATGGCGCCGAGCAGGAACAGGGACGAGGCCATACACACATTGCCGAGCAGCAGCAAAGGCTTTCGGCCCCAACGGTCCACGACGAAGATCACCCAGGCCGTGAATGCCACCTTGATCGCCCCGAGCACAATGGAGGCCAGCAGTGATGTCGAATTTCCGAAGCCGAGATCCTTGAACATGGTCGGCGCGTACACATTCACGGCATTGACGCCCGAGAACTGTTGTCCGACAGCCAGAATAAGCGCCACCACCAAAGCGGGCCGCGCCCACGGTGCCAACAGATCGCGCAGCCGCCCCTTCTGCTGCTCATCCAACCGAATGACCGAGCGAATACTGCTGATCTCGGATTCGATCTCATCGGCCCGGTGGGTACCCGCCAGCACGGCCCGCGCTTCCTCCTCGCGCCCGGCATGGACCAGCCACCGCGGCGTCTCCGGCAGCACCGACATGCCCGCCAACAGCGCAGCAGCGGGAATCGCCGCGACCGCGAACATCATGCGCCAGTTACCGCTGCCGGACAGGGCCCAGTCCACGATGTAGGC
>NZ_BAGN01000376.1 GCF_000308835.1 Nocardia vinacea NBRC 16497
GGCCGTGTCAGCATCCACTCCTGCAACCGGCGCCCCTGCGCGAGCAGCCCGTCACTGCTACGCCCCGACAACACCCACACCAACCCATGAGTGGTGACAGACTCTTGCACCAGCCCGAAAGCCTGATTGGTGCGCGAATCAGTGGCTCCGGCTGCATTGCCCGCTAGGACAATGTGACAATTCGTCCCTCCCATACCGAACGAGGACACCCCAGCGACGGCCCTGCTGTGATCTGCAGACAAATCCAAGCACTGACGCAATACAGCCACGCCGGAATCTTCGATAGAAATACTCCGGTTGGGTGTCTCATAGTTCAAACTCGAAGGAATTGTTTCATGCCACAACCCAAGTGCTACTTTAATAAAGCCCGCTATCCCCGCCGCCGCGTCTAAATGCCCAATATTTGTCTTTACCGAGCCAACCTGCAACCATGCTTCGTCCGATCCGCGCCCCTTACCAAACACAGAAACTAGGGCTGCGGCCTCCGCCAAGTCCCCTGCAACAGTTCCGGTTCCATGCAGCTCGACATAATGGACTTGATCACCACCGACGTTGGCGCGCCGAAGGGCAGACAAGAGGAGCTCTTCTTGCGCTGCGACACTCGGAGCCATGAAATCCGTACTGGCACCATCTTGGTTGATCGCCCCACCAAGAATAACTGAGTAGATCCTATCACCGTCATGCAAAGCCTGGGCTAATGGTTTCAACAAAACCATCCCACCACCTTCACCGGGCACGAATCCGTCAGCGTTCGCGTCAAAGGCCCTGCATTCGCCCTGATTGGAGATTACCCCAAGACTGTCCATCATCTGCACATGACTGCCGGTTACCATCAAGCTAACCCCGCCAGCGATCGCAGCACTACATTCACCGCGACGTATACTCTCACACGCCAAATGGACAGCAACCAGCGATGACGACTGCGCACTGTCCAGAACCAAACTTGGACCTGTAAAGTCAAAGAAGTGCGAGACCCTATTGGCGATCATCGCACGGTGGGTGCCAGTTGCCGAATACGCGTCCGAATCGCCGACTCTTATCGACTCACCAAATTCGTCGCGCGATGCACCAACAAACACACCTACAGCGCGGCGTTTCAATCTTTCTGGTGAGATACCTGCATCTTCGATCGCTTCCCAACAAAGCTCAAGCACGAGTAATTGACGAGGATCTATCGTCGCCGCCTCAACCGGACGGATGTCAAAGAACTCAGCATCGAAGCCGTCGATGCTACTCAAATACCCTGCAGGTTTGGGAAATATGTATCTACCGCCAGCGCTGATAGAGCTCGGCTGATTAACGGCGCTTTGACCATTTACCAAAAGCTGCCAGTACTTGTCGATGTTGTCAGCACCCGGAAGTTTACACGACAAACCCACAACCGCAATATCATCAGCGCTAGCGCTATACATGAGAAAAGCCTCCCCATTCAAAAATTCTATAAGCAGAATGATCGGCCCATACCGGGGTCTGCAATGACCGCGCCGAGATCCGCACCGCTAGTCGGCTGCCAGTGAAATGTTCGTCAGTGAAACACTGCTACAGATAGACGGTTGCCTAGGCCCTGAGCCTGTGCGCCGGCTCCGTTACAGATCACGACCGCTGGACACCGCTCCCCGAACCACGATCTCAAGCACGCCCACGGCCGCCCATTTGGGGGTCTCTTCCACGTCGCACACCAGCGAGCGATTGGGAACCGCTCCCATCCGTGGCGCCGAACCCACACCAACGTCAGATAATCCTGAATAGAGGGGCGACGATCCAGGGCGGGGACACCCGTCCAGGTCGGTCCAATCAAGCGAGAGCATCGCGCCGGTCCGAGTGCCCAGGATCACCGTCCTTTGTATGCGGCGGTGCTTGATCATGGGCCCGACCCACAACATCGCGATACCGGTTTAACAAACTCGGCGCCAGTCAAGATTCTCCGACGGGAACGTGCACTGCAGCTACCGCAGACGCAGCTCGAACTAGCCGCCGACTTTGACATCTCCAACCGATTCGTCGCAGACTTCACCATCGGAAGTACCCCGCTTGATAGCAGCTGGACGCTTGAGCATAACCGAACTCCGGGCCTCGGACGCTAACCAAATTGGACTGCGATATCCGAACCTCTTCGAAGTCCCATACACGAATTGCATACCACAACAAATATATCCCCCGATGACTAAAGACATCGCCAATGGACGATGTTCACGAGTACATCATCACCGGCACCACGCGTCAATAGCTGCGCTAACGATCTACGGCCACACAGAGTTAGCTGAGTCAGTCTTCGAACATGCACACAGACACCCGAACACAACGGGATCGCACTCCGACTCGCAACCCATCGCCCATTAGCGACACCGCTGATAGAACGCGTTTTCTGGCCAAGCGTCCAGTATTGCCGCACCGCGTCACCATGGAGCGCACGAGGATGGGCAAGCCCGGTTGGCTGGCATCCAGATTAAGAGCTGCTACAGATTTGCCATGCGCACGAACCTCGTGATGTGACATGAGTCATAGTGCCAGAGGGGACCATCATCGGTCATAGTGCCAGAGGCGGGGGGTGATGAGATGCACTGAGGCAGAACAGAACCCGGAGCATCGTGCTCGAAAGCTGCAGCACCCGTTTACTCTTGCGTTTTGCGCCTTCGAGAACTGTTTCAGCGCAGCCATTTACGATCACGACGGGAACTCCGCCACGGGAATCAACTGCTCAAGGAACAACACCAGTGACTCGGACCAGATGCGTCCCTCGTAGCGGGCCACTTCGCCACCGGCAAGACAACGCCCTGGCCCGGTCGATCGTTGACTGAAAGGACCCGATTGAGCACTTCAGCCGAGATAAGCTTGTGGTTCAGACGGTTCAATCCGTCGCCGACTGCAAGCAGTAGACTCATATGTTTCCCCCACGCTGGCGGCTCCGCGAGCTTCTTTTTGCCGCTATCCAGGGCGATGTCCCCCGAAGTTGAAGTGTTGTCTGTGCAGTATCCGGGAAGGCAGGATCGCCGAAATGAACAGCCAGCCGGAAGCATAGCTGCTCTCGCAGATTCCATTGCGGACAATATTTCACACTTCTCAGACAAGCCGCTGGCCCTATTCGGCCATAGCATGGGAGCGATTTTAGCCTATGAAGTGACTCGAAGAATATCTATCACCAACAGCCCAATCGCACTGTTTGCCTCTGGCCGACGCGCGCCGTCTCGCTACCGCCCAGAGATCGCGCACACACTGTCGGACGAGAAACTGCTTGAAGAGCTCAAAATGCTAGGCGGTACAGACAGCCGCGCTTTCGCGGACAACGATATTGTTCGAATGATCTTGCCCGCCGTACGCGCAGACTATCGAGCTATCGAAACATATTTTTACCAACCAGGCTCCGAGGTTTCCACACCCATATTTGCCCATATTGGCGACCGGGACCCTCGAGTAACCTTTGACGAAGCAAGCAGTTGGAAAGAACATACTTCGAACAGTTTCGAGCTTCACACACATACCGGCGGTCATTTTTATATAGCCGAGCACACCAACAGCATCGCCACACACATCCAGCAGAAGCTCTCCGAGCACCCAATCCGTCCCAGATAGCGCAATTAGACGCACCACATCAAGACTATTTTGTCCCCACCGATAGATAGTCGTCTGAAGTTCCCAGCCGCAGCTTCCACACTTGCGACCGTGCCGATTCGGTTCAGGCAGACTTCGAAACCCAATTCTCAGCAATGGAGCCACCCACGATGAGCGAAGCACCCGTCATCGCAACGCAATTGCCGACCACTCGGTCCGGCCGTTGCCCCTTCGACCCACCCGCCGCTCTGACAGAGATCCGCCAGCGTGATCCCCTGACCCGAATGCAATTCGCCAACGGCCACCAGGGCTGGCTGGCCACCGGCCACACCGAGGTCCGCGCGGTACTCTCGGATCCTCGCTTTAGCGCCCGCCATGAACTTCAGCACTATCCGTACGCCGACTACGGACCTATGCCGCCGGCACCGGTGGGCGCCCTCGCCGGTATGGACGGCCCGGACCACCGTCGGTACCGAAAGCTATTGACCGGCAAGTTCACCGTACGACGTATGCAACTGCTCACCGAGCGGATCGAGCAGATCACTACTGAGCATCTCGATGCGATGGAAAAGCATGGCGGCCCAATAGATCTGGTGACGGCCTTCGCACGTCCCATTCCGGCGCTGATGATCTGCGAACTGCTGGGTGTGCCCAGCTCCGATCGCACTACCTTCCAGGAGCATGCGAAAAAGGCCAGCGACGTCACGGCCGGCCTAGAGGAACGTCTCGCCGCCTACACCGCCATCGTCGACTACGTCGCTGACCTGGTGACGGACAAACGTACGGCTCCCACCGACGATCTACTCAGCGACCTGACCACGACCGACCTCACCGACGAGGAGTTGGCCGGCATCGGCGCCTTCCTGCTCGGCGCAGGGCTAGACACGACGGCGAACATGCTGGCGCTGGGCACATTCGCGCTGCTCACTCACCCCGAGCAGTTGGCGGCATTGCGCTCGGATCCGGACCTCACCGACAGCGCGGTGGAGGAGCTGATGCGTTACCTGAGCATCAGCCACAGCACCGCCCGGGCCGCCCTGGAAGACGTCGAACTCGGCGGCAAACTGATCCGGGCCGGTGAGACGGTCGCGGTGTCCATCCAGACCGCCAACCGCGATCCGGCCCGCTTCGACAATCCCGATGCACTCGACTTGCACCGAAACACAGTCGGGCACGTGGGATTCAGCCACGGCGCCCATCAATGTCTTGGCCAGCAGCTGGCCCGCGTCGAGATGCGAGTTGCCTTCCGTGCGTTGGTGATTCGCTTTCCCAATCTGAAGTTGGCGATCCCCGCTCACGAGGTGCAGTTGGGAAGCGGCCAGATCTTCGGCGTAAACCAACTGCCTGTCAGCTGGTAGGAGCGGAAAACCATGAAGCTCGTTGTCGATCGCAACCGCTGCATCGGCGCTGGGATGTGCGCGCTGACGGCACCTGCGTTGTTCGACCAAGATGATGACGATGGACTGGTGATCACACATGCTGAGACGCCGACTCCTGACCAGGAGGGTGTCGTGCGCGAGGCAGTGGAGGCCTGCCCATCGGGCGCGCTTCGGACCGAGGAGTAGGAGCAGCAAGGCGGCGGGTATGCCCTCGAAAGGATGGACAGACCAGCGGCCTGGGAAAGTGTTGCCGCCCTGGTGAGAACATCGGGGCGACAACCTTATTCAGGACAACTGTTTTCTCTCGGCCCTCATCGTCAAAGGATTCGAATCACGGACGACAGAACCTAGGCGATTCTCGCACACACTGAGAATCAGGATCTATCTATCGGAAGCAACGTGAGCACATCACTTTGGCCGCAGTGGGCGTGAAGTTTTCGACGGCCAGGGATTAGCCAGCTTTCCTTGTTGTTGAAGGGATTTAATCCAGTCCTGAGCGACATGATGGGGAATGTCGTAGTGCTTAGCAACTTTGGCGGTGCTGCCGAGACGCCAGTAAGTTACACCGAAATCCGATGGCGCTCCTGCCCGTTGCTCTCGCTGACGCTGCGCCCGCTGCTGCGCTCCCGCGAGCTTAGAAGCGGGCTCACTGACTGCAGTGTCGGCGTCGTCGATACTCTCTAGCGGGGTCAGCGGAATACCTGTTTCTGCCGGTGGCGAGACGGTTTCACTGGTAGAGGACAGCTTCGATGCCAAGTTGAGTCGCGACGGGCCACCCGACAGCATGTTCGCGGTGCGAACAAGGAGCGGAAAATCAATGCGGGCCAAGTCTTCAGGAACATAGGCCTCGCCGGTAGTCTCGGCACGTACCTCGGCCAATCGTACTCCGGATGCATCAATCTCTACGGTTGCAACGGCCGCTACGACGCCGGTTCTGGCGTCAGAGATCGTGATCGTATAGCTGTCTGTCATTGGCTACCGAGTCCGTTCAGGCTGACGATCTAGTTCTTGTTTGTGGAGGAAGTTTCCACAGATGGGTCAAGCTTGCGCAATCGCCCCATCCATCCTTGAGCTGTGTGCCGAGGTACGCCGAAATGCTTTGCAACCGCGGTGACCGTGCCCAGCTGCTCGTACGTCGCACGAAGCTCGTTGATATCGGGCATCCTCCGATAGGCGCGTCCGCCTTCTCCGTCCGTGGAGCGTGGAGTTGCTGCCTGATCAGCAACCTCTGGCACTGAAGCGTTTTCGAGCATCATCTGTTCCGATTGCCCCACAGGCACCTCGGAGGAAGCTGCCGCCACCGCGGCCCGCGGACCCGAAGACGGAAACCGGCGAACCAGGGCGGTCACAACCGCCTCGATGTCGATGTCGCATACCTGCTGGGATGTCAGACCAGCAGAACCCGTCGTGCTGATGGCAATACCGGTGACACGCGTATCTGATGTAGAGGCATCGACTCGTATCGTTAGCTGCGGAGCATCGCTGCTATCCCCCTGACCATTCGGAGAGTCGGGGATGATGACAACGGTATAGCTACCCATGGCCAGTGTGGTCCTTGCGACGGCTTCTGAGTGTCGGGTGTGACGGCTTCCGACAATATCATGCGTTGCTTCAACTCCGGCTGCCCAGTCGGGCTTCCAAGCTGCGACCTTACTGTCCTGCAAGCGCTTACCGCCAAGCCGTCATCCAACGCGTTCGGCGAGCGTCAGACCATCGTCAGGACGGCCTACCAGCACACGGACCTCAGGCTCCGCAAACATCAGGACGAGAAGCCTGCAGGACGCCACATGCCGACATGCCCGACCTGTCGAGTTCAGTTCTCAAGTAGGACCGTGCATTGGTTGAAACGCCTATCGAGGCAACGACACCCGGGCTCGCCGCATCGATGACCGAGGCACTGAGATGTCGTAGCCATCCGCTAGGGTGACCGCGTCGCAAAGGTTTCGCCACATTCGGCTGTCGATTGCTACGCGCCGAGTGGGGCCGGTTACGGAGGTCATGGTCGCGCTGATGCCGATCAAAGATGATTCGCTAGTTGCTACTGACCCCATGGCGCCGATCATGTGGATGAAGATCACCAACCCGGACACTGTCATACCGACCTGTCCGCCCGGAACCGATGTGCGCGTGTTGATCCCGTCTGACGCACGATTTAGCGATTTACGCAAATCGCTTCTTGCGCAACGAATCCCCTACCGAGAAGTACGGTACCTCCTGGAGCAGGAACTAATCACTACGAATCCCCAAGCACGGCTGACGGCGGTTCTTGGCACCTCAGGTCGAGCCTCACGAGCGTCGCGTCCCCTGACCGGCGCAGCGGCAGAAGCCGCCCGCGACGGATTCGACTTGATGTGGTACGACCACGCCAGAACGGAAACCGCTTCGCCGCAGCGCGTGCCGGCCGAAGAAGTTATTCCCGCGGAGTGGGTGCGGTTCCTTCCACATCCAGTCATGAATCCGGCACAGGCCGAAGCGATTCCGCAGATCGTCGGTAGTAACGATCACTTAATCGTCGTCGCCCCGACCGGGGCCGGTAAGACCGTAATCGGAATGGTCGGTGTCCTGCGTACAGTCCTGGAACAGGGCAAGAAGGCGGCCTGGCTGGTACCGCAACGCTCACTTACCGAGGAGCTAAACCGCGAGCTCGACACATGGCGCGACCGGGGGTTGCGCGTCGAACGGCTGTCTGGCGAACACCGTGTCGACGCCGCGCGAATCCGGGCTGCCGATTTGTGGGTGACAACGACCGAGAAGTTCGAGGCCCTCAGCCGAACATCGTCCATGCGCGAGGCTCTCGCCGAGGTCGGATGTTTGATCGTCGATGAGATTCATCTCCTGGGTGACAGTTCCCGGGGGTCGTTCCTCGAAGCAATCTTGGCACGCGTGCGAGACGACGGTTCCCGCATCCGCATTGTTGGATTGTCAGCCACGGTCTCAAATGCCGACGAACTGGCATCATGGCTCCAGGCACGAACGGTCCGCGTCGGTTGGCGGCCCACCCAGCTCACGTGGCAGTTGCCAATGGTGGCCAACCACTCTGACTGGAGTTTGACCGAGGCCGCGAAGATCAGATTGACCGCTTCGATCGTCAATGCTGTGTCCGATGGCGATGGCAGCGTCCTCGTATTCTGCGGCAGTAAACGTAGTGTCAGACGCACAGCTTTGATCATCGCGGCAGCCCGAGGCGCCAACGTATTCAATGTCGACCCTGATGACACGGACCGCGTCTACTCCATCTGCCTGACCGCCCGGATAGGCCTTCACTACAAGGGTTGGGAGCACAAGAAGGAGGCCGAACATGGCTTCCGCACACGCGATTTGGATGTTCTGGTAGCCACTTCGACCGTCGCTGCTGGTGTGAACATGCCAGCGCGCGCGGTGGTGGTACAAGATACCGAGGTCGCGATGAAACCGATCGATGTGGCCACCGTACAACAGATGTTTGGGCGTGCAGGGCGCGTCGGCACTGGAGAGCGTGAGGGCTGGGCATTCTTGCTTGTTGACGAGACCGAGCGTGCGGCCTGGCAACGCAAACTATTGGCGGGGTTTCGAGTAAACTCACAGATCCATACAAGTTTAGCCGAACATGTTCTCGCAGAAGCAATCCAAGGCCGCATTCGCTCAATTCCTGACGCAGAGCGATGGTGGAAACATACTCTCTCTTACCACCAGGGACGTCGTGATATGACGCCGCTACGACAAGCTGTCGGGTTTCTTCTCGATAGCGAGTTCCTCCAGCGAGATCACCACACCGGCGACACTGACCGTTTCGTCCCGACTGAGCTGGGCATGGTAACTGGTCGACTGATGGTTTCCCCCGTCGTCTGCCACAACCTTCGGGAAGAGCTCTCATCGATCAGTTTTCCAGAATCTGCCGACGAAGCTGAGGTCCAACTAATCGATATCCTCGCCACACATGTCCCAAACCTCTCAAATGCAGCGGTAAGCGAGGCACTCAAGTCACGAGTACTTCATTTGAAATGGGCGCATGGAATCGTCGACCGTCACCCTGCAGGGTTCGATAACCATCAACCGCTTGGGGTCGCCGGGGCTGCCTATGCTCCCGGAGACTTGGCGCGCGCGGCCATGCTCGCAATCATCAACTCTCCCAGCGCCTTTCGACGTGATGCCCGCATCATCGCTGGGATTCCCTACTCCACGATGTCGCCGGTCCTCGAGGAAGCTCCTCGATATCTTCACTGGCTGAGTTGTCAGGGATTCTTTTCGACGGTACATCCGTGGGTGGCGATCGTGGCCGCCGACCTGGGCCGACGCATCCGCTGGCGTCGCCTCCAGCCTCCTCGGGGCTCGGGTCGCTTGCTGTGGATGTGCGAACAAATGGCCACAGCAGCATACGCCGAGGATATTGTCCCCGATCTGTGGATGGCAGCTACTAATCGCGGCCTCGCCAGCCCGGATTGGGCAGAAACCGGACGCCCTCAAGGATGTCAGCTCAATCAATCCGACTACGCACTGCTACTAAGAGAGCGAAGCACCGGTTCGAAACTCTCTGAAGCCGATGGTCATTTCACAGCCAGTTGCACAGCAACCTCGACCCTCGTTGTCTGGTCGGGTTCCGACTATCTCGCAGTTCCGATACCACCAGGACGCAGCGAAATAGCAAATATCCTACCATATCAGCCATCTCCCCCCACTGGCGCAGCTCTTTTCACCCGCCGTGGCGATTATCGCGCAACCGGCTGGCTCAATAGCTATCGCGACATGGAACCGATACAGCCTGCCGACCGGCTACCACAACGGACATGACCCCCCCCAATCCGCTTCAGGAGTTTGGCTTGCCGGTCGTTCGTTGATCCGATCACTCCGCCGCACCATGACGCCATAGTCCCGCGCCGAGCGACAGGGGTGTCTGGAAATTCGCCGCGCCGACACCCATCGGCCGCGTAACGCCGCAGACTGTCTGTGACAGCCCAGGGACAGGCGATGAACATCGGAGACGAGTGGATCTACCGGCTGCGCGATCGATCCCCGTCGGAGCGGATACGGATCGTCGGGGTCGCGCAACGCAAGCGGCGAGTCCAGGTCGACATCGCGCTTCTCGACGGAACAAGGCCAGCACCCGGGAAACAGTGCCCGGCAACCGGCTTCGAGCCCGTGGAGCCGCGTCGAGCACTACAACACGGTCATGTCACAATCTCTGGGAACGTCTGCAGGACGAGTACGACCTCAGCAAGGCTGAGGAGTACGCGATCGACCAAGTCTTCGGATTAGCGAGCTGTCGCTGCTCGACCGCGCTCGACTGCTCTACCAGAAGGCGGTCGCGCACTGCGATCAGCTCGACTGGCGACCGGCCCGCAAGGACCTCGCTGAGATTCGTTCCCGGCATTGGGATACGGAACTCGGGTGGCTGTCCGCGGTCGACGACCCGATGGTCGTGGATGTGACGTTGTTCGAATGTGGCGGGCTCGACGATTTCCTGCGCCGACGCGGTGCGCTCCTGCCGGAGGAGGACCTGCTGATCGGACAACAGTGGCAGCTCGCGACACGGTCGGTGTTCGAGATCGAATCGGTGCAACCCGGGGAAAGCATCACCGTGCGCGACATCGGCACCGGCGACCGCCACGTTGTCCCCACCCCCACCGTGAGCCGCCAGGTCCACGGCGGGAAGTTCTACTGCTGCCATCTACTGCCGGTCGGAGACCAAGTGATACCCACCGGTTCGTTAGAACCGGTCTCGCTTCCGCAACGCAGTCAACTGACACAGCTGCTCGAATCCGACACCACTGCCCCGCGCGATATCGTCGAATTCCTCAGCGCCCGTTTCGCACCCACCCGGCTAGTCACCAGCAGTGGAGACCCCCTAGTGTTCAGCGAGGCCCGGCTGAGGGTCACCGACCCGGCAGCGATGCGGCGAACGCTCGACGAACAGTACGAACGCGACGCCACCACCGATCACTGGACCTGGCTCGATGACAACTCCACCGTCCTCGGCGGACTCCGGCTCGCCGACAGTGAACTGGTCGTTGACGCAAACAGCGAGTCCCGCTTCCAATCCCTCCTCGATTCCATGCGAGAACTCGACCCCGCCGCCGAACTCGTATCCGAGAAGCGGACCCCTGCCGCCGATACCATCGCCAACCATCAGCACGAATCGAAACCTGCTGCCAGCGCGAAGATCTCACCCCACGATCCACAGATCGCCGCGATGCTCGACCAATACGTCCGCGACTACGAAAACAAGTGGGCCGACGAAGCCATCCCCGCGCTCGGAGGTTGGACACCCCGCGCCGCGGTCACCGACCCCACCCGCCGCGACGACGTCATCCAACTGATCGACTCCTTCCCACAAGACGAACAACCCGGCCAGATGAGCGCCACCCGACTCCGCGAACTCCTCGGATTGCCATGACACCCCACCAGGGTGTACGTGGCGGGGCCGGCTGGGCGGACAGTAGTTTTCCAGGTGGATGGTCACCGGTGTTTCCGGCCGTGAGTCGGGTGTGTGAGCTGGGTATGGTGGCGGTCGTGTCCGACGATCGTGGTGTTCGGCTACACCAGGGAGATGGGATTACGAACTTCGATGTGGAATAACACATTCCCGCAGGTCAACGAATAGTCCCAGGGTTGGCGGAGAAGTTTTCCCTACCCAGAATCGGCAGTGCGGTTTCATTAGGACCGTTCCGGGAGTCCGCGTCGAACTGGAAACGCGGTACACGGGTCAACAGGTCACCAAGAAAGGCCCCACCATGGTTCCCCAGCAGGCGCAGCGTGAATCGGTATCCCCCACACCTGGTCACCGTCGTCGCGCCGAAACCAACCCACCGGCGCGTCGTGCACGTACCTTCCGTAGGGAAGGCCACCGACTTGGTGTCGCGAGCCTGATCGTGGACTTGCTCGCATTGGTGGTGGTGATGCTGACCCTCATCGCGCTTGTCCTTGCTGGGAAGGCCGATGTCGCGTTGTTAGGTGGCGGTGGCGCATTCGCTGTCGCCGTGTGGCGGGCGTATCGCCGCTGAAGGCCGGCCAGTGGTCTTCGGTTGTGCCTGCTCGAAATGGTGGACAGGCACAACCGAACACACCAGTGGGCTATCCCGCAACCGGCCGGCAGGTCCTCGCTGTGAGTGCCTCGCCACCACAGGGGAAGCCGAAGTTCGGGGATCACGCGGTGCGCTGCCCGCCTTTTGACATAGCCTCATGGATCGCGATCCTGACATTCTCGACGTCCCCTGCTACGAATCGGTTCGATACCGAACGCCACGCCTCCGAGCCGATTCTGTCCGACAGGCGTTCAATGACGTGTATTGCTGAGTTCTCGTCGTGGTCAAACAGACTCGACAAAACGTCGATTAGCGTCTCGGGGAAGCCCACTGCGGCAACAGCCAGGACTTGAGTGGTGAAGTCAGGGCAGCATCGATCCAGCGAAGTTAGCAGGCTGAGGCGGAGGTCATGGGCAGACATGTGCAGTGCCGATGACACCGGCACCGCGAACTCAGTGCCCTCGCAGTCGAGCATTGCACCAATCATCACAAGATCACTGCGGTCCACCCTCCGGCACGGCTCTTCGAGGTCCCATTCCATCAACAGATAGCGCAGTAAATCTGCACCGTGCCGGGGGTGAGTTGAAAGGAACGCGATGATGGCCGGACCGACCAGGTGAAAGTCCGAGCACAATGCTCGACGGACACCACGCACGACAACATCCCACATGTCAGCGGCGTTGATGACGTAGTCGGAAGGGTCGTATTCCATGGAAAACACGATCTCCAGGACTTTCACTACGCCGCTGACTCCATCAGCCTCCGCCACCAACGTCCGTAGGACGGCACCGGCGTTGCCGCCTGGGAACTCTTCTCCCCGCTCACAAAGGTCGACGAACTGCGCAAGATAACAGAGGTTCCCGGCGGCTCCACGCTGGCCCAAATTTAGCAATACCCTCGCGATCTGAGGAACGCACGCGTTCGCGACGAGGCGGCGGATCCTTGCATGATTCACGTTCACGCTCCGGCTTGCGGCGCTGGTGAGTACGTCGGTGATTACACCGAAAGTGACGGGGTTTAGGTGCCCGATGCACTCGTCGAACGTGAGCGAGCCGTCGACGGTGTCGAACAGTGTTGTCACGATCGGTTCTGTGGCCCAACTGTTTTCGATGAACAGGGTCCGGAGTAGCCTGTCGCCCAGCTGTTTGCCGTCGGGCGCACTCCTGATGATCGAACCGATGATCGCGGGACCTCGCGTATTGAGGACCTCACCGTCTGCTGGCGACGCGTACGCTAGAAACTCCGCCTGCGCCCGCTCAAGATCGCCACGACATATGAACGCCGCCAGGCGATGGCCGATCAGCTCCTCCGATGTCAGGTCGATGGCTTGCCTCTGCCCGGCACGCAAAATCGTCTCGTACGCACCACCCATGTTTGCGACGATTTCACGCTGTATGTCTGGGCGGTGATGGTCGAGAGCTGCGAGCAGCTCTCCGCGGCGGACACGTCCGTGAATCTCACCGATCGCGGTGACAAAAGCGAGTACGGCGCCGATGTCGAGATCGGCAATCATCGCCAACGCCGCGGCCAGAGCAGCGTCATCCCCTTCGAACAGTGTGCGAGCCGTCCCAACAGCCACATGTTCCTGGCCATTCGCGAGCAACACCAGCAGCCGATCAGCACCCTCGTGGAACGATCGAGCGCGACGATGCGGTACCCAAAGGTCGAAATCAAGCCCTGGCGAGCTCGATTCGCCCGACGCTGTCAAAGGGGTGTCGTAGTCCCTCAAGACGGGGTAACGTGCGCGCAGATCTGCAACGTCGACGCCCCGGAGATCTACTACCGTCCTTACCACTGCGTCGACTATCAGTTCGCTGGGTTGGTCACTCCCATCCCCACGCAGGTGTCGGGAGAAGGTCGTCCGCCTTATCGGCAAATTCGCATGGGCGATGACCTGCTGGTTCTCCACCTGTGCCTCGTTAAGGATGGCAATAAGCGCGTTCGCCACCATGCGCCGCCGTGCAGGTACGGTTGCGTCCGCCTCGATGCGAGGTCTGCCCACAGTTACCCCCTGGTCGTCGTAGGGCACCTCCCGTATCCGCTGCGACCAAAGGCGGATGTGGTGTGCGAAATCCACAGCGACTCAAGAGTATCGGCAGGTGAGTGGCTAATCCCACATCAGAGGGAATTCGAAGAGCCCGCAGCAGCAATGCACGCGATGCTGCCGAACTTTTGCGACAGCAGGCAAGGATGATCCGCCGAGACGTGTGCCTAGCAGCTCGATGGAACCAGCTCACCGGTCATCGCAGGCGTTCGGCCAGAACTGATGGGACACCACGGCGTACACGCGAGCTGCAGATATGGCATCAAGTAGCGCAGTGCGCACGTCGTCGGTGCCGAGAGTCCGAATCCCCACGTAGTCGGATTCGAACCCACGCGCAAGCCACGGGTCCTCGTTCATCTCTAGCACCGCCGCCTGAGTGTGCTTTATCCTCCAATTGCGCTGAAACGGAATGCACGTTTCGTCAAGTAATTCGCCTGCGCGCCGCAGCGCCTTACGCAGGCGGTCCTTCTTCTCATAGATGTGGTAGTCATCGTCGTCGATTCTGATACCAACTGAGGCTACGTAGCGAAGTGCCTTCGTCGCGTCCCGCGGCCCTTCCACCTGTCCCACTGCGTAGGAACCTTCGACAGATACGTCGATACACGGCCGGTTCCCTCGGGTCCCCCCGGGAGAGACCTTCGTTCCGCGTTTTTCATCGGCAGTCAGGGCTTCAATAGCATGCCGCATCGCGGCACGCTGCTTCGTTTTCGTCGATGGAAACCTTTGTAGTTTGGCGATGTCATCAGCCAAGTCCCGCGCGATCGGGGTGCGCTCGAAAGCCGCCAGAAGCTGGCCCCACGAGACCGAATAGACATCCGGCGCTCCGGCAAGCTCCGAAAGAACATCCTCGGGCACCAGGTACACGCCAACCTTCTTAGCGCCATCGCTTCTCATATACCGAACCAGCTGCGAAACATCAGGAGCCGCATCGATCTTCGCTTCGAGGACAACGCCAACGCCCCCGGCTCGGAACTCCAGATCTGTTCGATCCTTCAGCCCCGACCGCACCTCAACTGCAACCGAGGATGGATCGATTACTTCGGGCAGCGGTACTCCGAGCGCGCAAAGAGTCTTACTTGCCTCGACGGGGTAAGCACGCATCAACGATGCAAGGCACCGCACCACTTGGGGTTCGGTCGTGAAGATCATCTTTCCCCCTATGCGGAGTGACGGTGTCGGCAATCCACCGTATCGGAGCAGTCGACGGCTGAGTGGATTGTCCAGGCGCAAAAGCCATCTCGCCGCAGCAGTCTTACTCCGCTGCGTGGGTGCCGAACTCACCGCCCCACGCCGATAGCGTCGGACGGTGTACAAGGTCCTGGCAGATCCGGCATCCTCTGATCAGGGGCACTGAGTTCGGGGAGATCGGCGTGATGTCGATAAGGGCTTGTGGGCGGCGACGTCCCTCGACTCGGGTCCATTTGGCCTCCAGCAGCATCCATCCATCGTTCGACGAGAAACGTAGACGTGCTTGCATTTTCGCTTCACTCAGCGCTCCGGATGCGATCGCGAAGCACGTTTCGGCCACGAGAAGCTAACTATGGTAGTCGAATTCGGGCTGATGGTGGCGCCAGCCAGCGAGCGGCATGCATTCCTCGGTGGTGAGCAGTTCGCGAACCGAAACACGACGAACCGACCGACCGGTCGACTCCGCTCGCAAGACGACCTCGTTGCCGGCCGAGGTCGCGATCATCTCCACGATCTCCACCAGCTCGCCGTCGTAAACCATCCGGGTCCCGACACCGAACCTGGTTGCCGCCCTGGCTATCACGCCGCCCGGATGATGCTGGTCGACGTCAACCGTGTGGACATGTCCAGGCATGTACTCCTGCCGCCACAACATGTGCAGCAGCGCCGCAGGAGCCGTCACCGCGGGCAACCCGGGCGCAGAACCGAGAGCCTCGCCGACGGTCATCCCATTCGCCACCGAACTCCGCAGCACCTCAAGGACAACGGGATCGAACAACTATCCGCGCCGGTAGCCCGCGAGGATCGAACATTCTCCAGCTCAACGGGATCCGGTTCGCTCCATACCTTGTATCGCCAGCCACGCGCTGTCACCACCTGTTCCGTCCAGGCAAAGGTGAAAGCGACCTTCTGCAGGCGGGCCCTCGGTTTCACATCGACCACCACCGAGCCGGAGTCAGTGTCCAGCAAGAAGGCCGGAACATGTCGCCGGAGCTTGCCGCCGATTTCTACACGCAACAGGAACAGCTGTGCGGCGATCCGGTGCACTGACCGATCGAAGTCCGCGAACAACAACCCGGGCAAGCTGAATCGCCCCGGCGTGTCGGGGGACTTCATCTCTTGAGGAGGATGGAGTCGTGTCGTCGAGGAGGAAGTACCCGGCCGAGTTGCGTGAGCGGGCCGTGCGGATGTTTGTCGAGATCCGTGATCAGCATGGGTCGGAGTGGGCGGCGATGCGGGCGGTCGCCGAGTTGTTGGGAGTCGGGCATCCGGAGACGGTGCGGGGCTGGGTGCGTCAGAGTGAGGTCGACGGCGGCGCTCGCCCCGGTGTCACGACTGAGGAGTCCGAGGAGCTGAAGCGGCTGCGGCGGGAGAACGCAGAACTCAAGCGCGCCAACGCAATTCTGAAGTCAGCGTCGATTTTCTTCGCGGCCGAACTGGACCGGCCACAGCGCTGACCGTCAGGTATATCAGCGAACACCAGGGCCACCGAGTCGACGGTGGCCTGCGATGGGGTGTCGAGTCGATCTGCGCCACGCTCACAGAGCTGGGCGTCCGGATCGCCCCATCGACCTACTACGCGCACCGCGATCCGGACCCGACCGTTCGGGGGGCCCGCGACGAGGAACTGCGGGTGCAAATCCAACGCGTTCATAGTGACAACTTCGGCGTCTACGGCGCCAGAAAGGTGTGGCTGCAACTCAATCGGGAGGGAATCACCGTGGCCCGCTGCACCGTTGAGCGGTTGATGCGGCAGCTCGGACTGCGAGGTGCGGTGCGCGGCAAGGTCAAACGCACCACGATCGCGGATCCGATCGCACCGCGGCCGGCGGATCTGGTGCAACGCAGGTTCGCGCCGGCCGCACCCAACAGGCTCTGGGTCGCCGACATGACGTATGTGTCGACGTGGTCGGGCTGGGTGTATGTGGCGTTCGTGATCGACGCCTACGCCCGCCGGATCATTGGCTGGCGCACCGGCACATCGATGAACACGGCGCTGGTGCTCGATGCAATCGAGCATGCGATCTGGACACGCGAGCGTGCCGGATGGGATGTGAAAGATGTTGTGCACCATACGGATAGGGGCTCGCAGGG
>NZ_BAGN01000375.1 GCF_000308835.1 Nocardia vinacea NBRC 16497
TCGCTGTCGATCACCGGAGTGCCGCGTCCGCTCTCACCTGGCGCGGACCTGACCGCGTACCGGATCATCCAGGAGGCCCTCACCAATGTCACCAAGCACGCGGGCACCGCGGCGGCGACGGTGCGGCTCGTCTACTCCCGTCTGCTACTGACGATCAGTGTCGCCGACGACGGCGGCACGGTATCCGAATCTGTTCGCGGCGAACAGGATTCGGGCAGCCAAGGCTACGGCCTGATCGGCATGAACGAACGAGCCGTCTCCGCCGGCGGGCACCTGCACGCCGGGCGCAGGCCGGACGGCGGCTTCGAAGTCACCACCGAACTTCCGCTCGAGCGACCGGAAATCCCTGACCACGAGGACAAGACATCATGACCATCCGGGTACTGCTGGCCGATGATCAAGCCCTGCTGGCCGGTACCTTCCAGCTCCTGATCGATTCCGCCGAGGACCTGCAGGTAGTCGGCATCGCCGGAAACGGCCGTGAGGCGGTCGAACTGGCCCGAGCGGCCAAACCCGACGTGGTGGTCATGGACATCCGCATGCCCGGCGTCGACGGCCTGACCGCGACCCAGGAGATCTGTGCCGACCCTGCCCTGCGCGAGACCCGCGTACTGATCCTCACCACCTTCGAACTCGACGAGTATGTGGCCCAAGCCCTTCGCGCCGGAGCCAGCGGATTCCTCGGCAAAGACGTAGGCCCCGAAGAACTCCTGCGATCCATCCGCGCCGTCGCCGCGGGTGACGCCCTGCTCTCCCCAACCGCGACCCGCACCCTGATCGCCCGCTACCTCGCCCGCCCCGAAAGCCACATCAGCGCAGCCGAATCCCTCGAGGTCCTCACCGCCCGTGAACGCGAAGTCGTCACCATGGTCGCCCAAGGCCTGTCCAATGAGGAGATCGCCGAGAAGATGTATGTCAGCCCACTGACCATCCGCACCCACGTCCAGCGCGCCATGTCGAAACTGGGCGTCCAGAACCGCGCCCAACTCGTGGTAATCGCCTTCCAGTCGGGGCTGGTACGCGTCGATCCGCCACAGCACGACGGCACCCGCCACCCCTGACGGCCCGGCGCCGCAGCGCACTACGCGACCCCGCTACTGACAAGAAAGGGCTCAGATCGTGCTGAACCATCCATTGCTGATCGCTCCACCAGCACACGCCCCCGGTCGGTACCTGATCCTGCGCCACCGGCCGGCCCGGACGCTGCGGCGCGAAATGGGTGTCCACGCCAGCGACAGCGCTGACACTCTCGTCACCGCGCTGGCGCGGCGGCTGGACTGCGTGATCGACATCGACGTACACCCGTTCAAAGTGCCGGGATTCTTCGGCGCCACGATCCGCACCGCGGCTGTGCCGGTCTCGAAGATGCTGTATTTCGTCGGGACGGTGGGGTGGGTGGTCAGTTTCGGTGCGGTCGCCGCCGCGCACCGTGCCCGCCAGCTGAGCGCCCTGTGGCGCGCCATCCGCGAAAACCGGTTGCTGCGAGGGCTGTTGCGCGATCTGGAAGCCCTGTCACCGCCAGCGCTGACCTATCCCCGCACCGGCTGGACACCGCTGTTGATGCGCCCCCACTCGGCGCTGCTGCGCACCCGCATCGAATGCCGAGACCGGCTGCTGACCCTGAGCCCGCACCTGGGCGAAGGACTCGACACCGCCGAGCGCCAGCACCCCGACATGGTGGCCGCCGCACTGTCGCAGCTGCGGCAACGCCACGACAGCGTGGACCTGTCTCGCCCGACGCGCCCGCTGGCCCTGCTCACCGCCGACACCCTCGGCACCGATCCCCTGGTCGAACTCGCCCGCAGTTACACCCAACTCGCACAGAACTAGAAGGAGAGCCCTTCGTGGTAACCACCATCCTCGGCGGCGGTATCGCCGGTATCGCCCTTGCCGGCGCACTCGCCCACCATCGGCATCCGGTCACCGTGTTCGAACGTCAGCCCGCGCCCGCCACCACCGGGGCGTTCATGTCTCTCGATGGTGTCGCCCACCGCGCCCTCGATGCCCTCGGCGTGCCTGCCGAGGCCCTACGTGCCGCCTCGGCCGCCTGTTCGGGCTTCCGGTTCCACTACCTGCCCGAGGGCGGAAACCGGATCGTGCCCAGCCACGGGCACCGCCTTTACCAGCGCGCCGACCTGATGCGGGTGCTCACCGACTTCGCCAGCGCCGCTGACGCCGACATCCGCTACGACGCCGCAGTGACCGACATCGACCCCGAGACAGGGGCTCTGACCGGTGGCACCGGTGAGGTGTCCGGGCCAGGCCTGGTCATCGCCGCTGACGGCATCGACTCCCTGGCCCGCGCACGCCTCGAACCCGACCGCGACGCCGTTTACGCCGGACAGATCGTGCTCTACGGCAACACCACCGGGCCGGTGGCGCTACCCACTGAGCCAGACCTGTTGCATTTCCATGGTGTACTCAGCGACGGCCCTATTCCGCGGAGCACCTTCGGGCACATGTGGACCGAACCCACGGACAGCGCAGATGGCACGGTGTCCTGGTTCGCTCGCCTCACCCGCGACCCGATCAGTCAGGGCGACATCGGTTTTCACCCGATCAGCGAATGGGCTGATGCGATCCGCGACGCCGACCCCACCGCCGCCGACCTGATCGGCGCCATGCTGGACGCCACCGACACCGTGCACGTCTCCAACTGCCGCAACGTCGAATTCGTCGATGCCCGCCCGCCGGCCGAGCCGATCATCCTCGCGGGCGACGCCGATCACGCCATCTCCCCCGTCGCCGCCCGCGGGGCCCGCGAAGCCATCGAGGACGCGCTGGCGCTGTACACGGCCCTCACCACCGGCGGCCCCCCCGCCGAGGCGATGGCGGCCCGGCGCGCCGCCATCACCAACGACCGCGCGCAGCAGGTCCGCGTCTACACCCGCGCCAGGGCCTGACCCCACACGTGATCTACCTGACCCGCCACCCCCGGCCCCGGACCTCGCGAAGTCCGGGGCCGAGGCATGTCAGCACCAGGACGCGCCGGGCCGCGCGGTCGCCTCCTGACCTGCGCCCCTACTCGGCGACGTACATGCGGTCGAGTACGGCAGGCTCCCACGCCTCCCAGCTCCTGCCGCTGTTCACCACCCATACGCCGGGAAACAACAGTGCCGACGGCGCTTCCGTGCCTGGAGATTTGAGCATCCATCCACCGTCCGGGGTGCCCGCGGGCGTGACCGGCGCACCCCGCTCCAGCAGGCGCATCACGCACACATCGGATTCGTCCCACTGGATCGCCTCCACCACCAGATGACGCACACGGAATCGGTGGGCGGCAGGGGAATCTGGCACAGGAATGCCCCGTCTGTTCGGTGGACGCTCGGCGCTTCCCGTCCTGGAATACGTTCCGGGGCATCAATTCTGAAAGGCCCGGAACGAGATCTGTCGATTCTGTATGGAACCTAACCGATGCGATGCGCGTCCAAGTAGACAGAACAATCAACCACTCGACATCCCCGAGAAGGTGCGTATGGCAGATATAGCTTGCGCGAACCCGTTTGCGATCGTGCCCGATCACGTCGTCGGCGCAGCGAGTACGTCGTGTACCACGGTCGGAGCGCCACCATCCTAACGCCGCGCTGCTCGAAACCAGTTGAGATGGAACGAACCTCATGCCGATCCAGCTTTCCGGACAACCGCCGACCAAATCCTCGGGCGATAAGACGTACCGCAGCTCCGTGCGGGCGTACGTCAGATGACCAAGCACGGTGAAACGCTATGCCCGCGCACCCGAGCCGGACCAACTGCGCCGCCCACCGCAATACCGTGCGTGTTTGGTCGACCCCTACCGCGACCACCTACGTCGGTGCCGCACCGAGCAACCTGGTGTTCCGGTGCTGCACCTGTTCAATTGAGCGAGGTGTTGATGGATCAGGCGCATGTCAGCGATGTACTCATCCGGTACGCGACCGGAATCGACCAGCGGGACTGGCCACTGTTCCGGACATGTTGGACGCCCGACGTCGAGGCCGACTACGGCGAAATCGGAACGTTCTCCGGTGTCGAGGCCCTCACCGACTTCATGATCGCGGCGCATGAGGCGATGGGACCGACGCACCACCGATTGTCCAACTTCGTCATCGATATCGATGGAGACCGTGCGAACGTCCGCTCCTATGTGCACGCGGTTCTCCTCGCTGTTCCCGGCGATCCGTCGAGCTGGATCGACGCAATAGGCAACTACGAGGACGTTTTCGTCCGGACCGCCGACGGCTGGCGGATCAGCAAGCGCGTCGTCCGTATGGCCCGAGTGATGACCGTGGGGAGTGTGTCGTGACCAATTCTGTTGAATTCGAGACGTTCACCCGTCGGTACGGGCAGTGGGCCGTCATCGCTGGTGCCTCCGAAGGTGTCGGAGCTGCCTTGGCCGACCAATTGGCTGCGCGGGGAATCGATCTCATCCTGATTGCCCGCAATGAGTCACTGGTCGAGGCGGTCGCCGCCGGAGTCCGTGAGCGCCACGGGGTGCACGCGCGTTCGCTGGTGGTCGACCTCACTTCCCCCGATATCGGTGCCAGGGTGGCGCAGGCTACCGACGGCCTGGAGGTCGGATTGTTGATCTACAACGCGGGTGCGGCGAACCGCACGGTGGAGTTCCTCGAGGATTCTGTCGAGCAGTCCCGTAAGCAGATCGAACTGGCGTGCACCGGACCGCTCACGCTGGCACGGCTTTTCGCTCCCTCGATGCGCGAACGTGGCCGTGGCGGCATCGTTTTGGTCGGTTCGCTGGCGTGTCTGGCCGGCTCGGCCACCATCGCCGTGTATTCGGCGGTGAAGGCGTTCAACGTCAACTTCGCCGAGGGTCTGTGGTCCGAGCTGCACCCACACGGAGTCGATGTCGTGTGCACGGCGCTCGGCAAGACGGACACCGAGGCAATGCAACGTATGGGTGTCACCCCCGACGCGCAGACCATGCAGCCCGGCGACGTCGCCTGCGAAATCATCGAAAACATCGGCAATGGCCCGGTACACGTTGTCGGAGAAGCGAATCGGTCGATCGCATCCCACATCTGGACGGTGGACCGCCGCCACCTGGTGGAAATGATGAGCGCAGCCTCGAGGCACTTCGCCGACGAACAGGCCGCATCCGGCCACTGAAGCTGCGACAACAGCGAAAGAGAACTATGCGTGCGTGTCTGGCGGACTGGGCCGCAGTTGCGGGCTCATGTTGAACTGCGTAACGCCCAGCGCCGCAAGGTGTTCGGCCCGCTACCCGATCTTCGAGTGGCGCGAGATGATCTTGATCTCGGTGAACCCGGCCTTGTCCGGTATCTTCTTCGCGGGCCTTGGATCAAGGGCTACGGTCGCCAGGCCCGGTATGACTTCTTGCCCCTGTCTGTCGCATGATCCGGGGGTGGTGTCGCCGGGACCTGGTGGCGTCGACGGACCCCTGATGGGACAGGGCTGCTGGTAGGTCTCTCTTCATAACGTGGGTGCCGAGCGTTGACGCCAGATCGGCGGCCGTTCGGTTTCGACGCGATGAGGAAATGCGAAGTGGCACAGGCGTATGCCGTGTTCTGCGACATTGATGTGGGAAAGGCGAAGATCACGCGGTCGGTCTCGACACGAGCGGCAAGCGACTGTTCGATATAGCGCTGCCCAACGACGAAGCCTGGCTACGGACGGTTTTCGACCAGCCCAACACCATCGGCGCCCTACCGGTTACCGTGGCTCGCTTGTGGCCATGACGTGGTCTACCTGACCGGGCTGTCGATGCGACGGATCGCTGACCTGTATCCCGGCCAAGCCAAGACCGACGCCCGTGACGCGCACATCATCGCCGACGCGGCTCGCACCGTGCCGCACACGCTGCGCCGGGTTGATGTTGGCGACGAAACTCTCACCGAGCTCGGTGTTCTCGTCGGTTTCGACGACGGCCTGGCTGGCAGCAACGAGATTCATCTCGAGGTCGGCTGCGAGAATCAGCGCGGCGAGGTCACCACCGTCAGGCGCGGCGGTGGTATTTGCTGCCCACTCGCGCCGAGGCTGTCGAGCTACCTGCCCCTTCCGCACCGGACCTCAACGGGATGGTGGACTACAAGCTGGCGCGATATGACGTGTGAGCAACCGGGAACTCGGTGCTAACGGAACAGCTCGGTGCGAGGTGTGAATCTCATCCCATTGAGCGATATCGCGGCGGCACCGTCAAATCGCCTTCCAATGAGCGGGACGCCACCGCACGGATCCTCGCGAGGGATCGGGTGTCGATCCACCTCTCCCACTTCCCGGACCAGCGCCTCCAACCGCTATCTCCAGCAGTACATTTCCGCGGCGCGCTCACAACGTCGCTGGCTATGGCCATTCTAGTCGACGCCTGTGACGAGGCTGCAGGCGCAACCAATCGCCCCTGCACGCCCCACCAGAAAGAGGAGAAGAAAAAATATGTCGTTAGAAAATCGCCGTCGGTTACGGGGCCGAGCGGGCGGGTGGAAGCGGTCCGGCATACTGTGCGGCGCTGTGGCGTTCGGCGCGGCGACATTGCTCGGTACCATCGGTGTCCCGACCGCCAACGCCGAGTCATCGGGTCCGATGCCCTCGTGCTATTCGCAACCTGCCGTCTCGGTGCCCGGCGTCGATGCGGTCGAGCAGCTCAAACAAGACTACTTCCATGCCATCGATACCAAGAACTGGTCCGACCTGAGCACACACCTCGCGCCTAACGTCATAGTGGATACCAGCGGCAGTGCCGGCCCCATCTTTCCAGACAGGGATTCGTTCATCGCCTTCCTGGAACTGACGCTTGGTAGCGCTAATACACACCACCAAGGCTACGACCCGCAAATCAAGATGACGTCCGCGACGACTGCTGCGGGCGAGTGGACGTTGGAGGACATACTTATCTGGGGCAATACGTTCGGGGTGCACGGCTACGGCCACTACTGGGAGTGCTATACGCAGATCAACGGTCGGTGGGTGGAGCAATACTCCAAGCTCACTCGTACCCGCATAGATCTGATCAATCCCGATGGCACAGTGATCGAGGCGGACGCTCCGCTCGATGAGGTCGTTCAGAAATTCCATCAAGCTACCGGGCTCTAGCAATCATGCCGTGGTGGGACTATGCCCCGGTTCGGGGCTCAGTCCCACCGCGTGGCGCTGCACGCCCGCCGCACATTGGGCATGGACAATCCGAGTGTGCCAGTCGGTCGGACAAATGCGACGCTCCACCACGAGCCAACGACCGTCAGTGGGGTAGCCGGCTCGTATCCCACCGCCACAATCTTCTCCTCACGTCCAGGCGGATCTTCCACAATCCACACTTGCGAGTTGGCTGGGAGCGTTCGCACCCGCCAGTGGCCCGCTCCACAGCTGCCCGCCGTTCAGTGAGGTTCCGGCTTATATGGATGTCACCGGTTGGCAGGCTGGATGATCACCGGCCGTAGTCTGCCGGAGGTGTCGAGTCGGGGCTGGCTCGTGAGGTTCCTGCCGCCCGTCGGGCTGGCTCACCGGGGGTTTGCGCCCCGGCCCGACACCGGCCGCGGGCCTGACTTAACAGAGACGGGGACACACAGGCCGAAAGCCGGAATGTCGCCTGCGGCTTCCGATATCCGACGAGGAATCAGGAGACGTGGTTGACGGTGGTGATCGGGGTCGACCCGCACAAGTCCGCCCATACGGCGGCAGCGCTGAATGCGGGAACCAACAAGACGCTCGAGATGATCCCGATCGACGCCGCCTTGCCGGAGTATCGGCGAGTTCTGGTGTGGGCAAAGCGATTTCCCGAACGCCGCTGGGTCGTGCAGAACGCGTGGAGTCTGGGCCGGCAACTGGCCCAATGGCTGATCGCCCACGGTGAGATGGTCACTGATGTGCCGTCCACGGCCACCGCACGGGTCCGGGAATTGTCGCGGGGCGGGCGGCGCAAGAACAAGACAATATCGACACGGCTGCGGCTGCCAGTGTGGCGGCGTTACCTGGCGATGCGGTGCCCGTCGAGGCCGAGGGGCCGAGCACCGTGCTGCGGATGCTTGACGAGCGGCGCACGAATCTGACCATGCAGCGCACCCGGACGGTCAACCAGCTGGACGTGGTGATGCGGGAGTTGCTGCCCGGTGGCGTGTCTACCGATCTGACCGCGAACCAGGCCCCCGATGTGTTACGGCGGGTCCGCCCGTCCTCACTGGTGGAACGGCCCGCAAGGAACTCGCCCGGGACCTCGTCGCCGATATGCGGGCTCTGGACGCCCGGCTGAAGGCCAACCAGCCGCGCACACAGGACACCGTCGCCGATTCCGGCAGTAGCCTTCTCGACGTGGTCGGCGTCGGACCGGTGGTCGCGGCTCGGCTGCTGGGCCGCACTGGCCGCACGTCACGGTTCCGCACCGCAGGAGCCTTCGCAGTCCACACCGGTACCGTGCCGATCGAAATCGCCAGCGCCGTGAGGAAAGCACCATGCGAGGAGCTGTTGTCCACGCACCCGGGGTCTCTCGGCGATCGAGCAACTCACGAAGCGTCCCTTTATCCAGCAGCCCCTTCCTGGCTGCGGCGTAGCAGGTCATTTCCCAACATTCAGACCGTAGTGCCGGTTCAGTGGTGCAAGCGGCCCCTCGGTTTCAGCCACGTCGCGAACGTTCGCAGATCATTTCGCTGGTCTTGCAGCGACCCGATCCGTCCACCGCGATCATTGTCGAACGCGCGGACCGGCTGTCACTGTCGGCCCCGGGGTCCGCGAACGGTGCTGCCGTCGGATCGGCGGCCACAGATACACCGACGCGGCCCATGGATGCACGTAGTCCATTGCGTGCCAAGCGGATACGAACTTGCTGGCTCGAAACGCGATGCACGACGGTGCCTTTCGGTGACTACCACGCAATCGCGTCTGCGCAATGCCGAGACCGCCAGTGCCGAGGTCATGCGCGGGCAGTCTTCTGGAAATCCTTCGCGGCCTGTGGCCCTTGCGGGCCACGGCGACCACGTAGCGGTCCTTCCCTCGGGCTCGCCCGATCGTGGTGCCGACCCGCTACAGCATGCGTCTCGGGCACGAACTCTGCTCGGTCGCAGCAGGATACGGTCTTGACCCTCGACGGGCGCGCCATTAAGGTTCTCTCAATTATTCGGCAAATTATATCGAATAATCGATAATCTCCGGCCCCCGCTGCTGTGGCGCTGGCGTACACGCGGAGTTGTCGCCACACGGAGAGGTACGTGGTTGTCCTTGATAGGCAGGTGCTTCGGCCGGGTCGGCGTGTGGGTCAGGGCTTGTATCGCTGTCGCGATGCTTGTGGTCCTTGGGTTGGCGGTTCGGGTTCCTGCGGTCGCGGTACGCCATACTGCCGAGACGACGGCGGCAAATATATGCCCCGATGATGAGGTCGCCGCTGCGCCGGGATGGGCGCCGTCGAGTAGCGAGGTCGACGCCGCCTATGATCGGCATCCCTTTGTGGGCAATGGCTATCTCGGGTTGCGGGTGCCCCCGCGTGGTATGGGCTACGCCGTGACGGACAAGCTGAGTGGTTGGCCGCTGTACACGCCGCGCTATGACGGCGCGTTCGTTGCCGGACTGTACGGTCATTCACCGACTGTCGCGGCGGACCGCGAGGTGGCGGCGGCCATTCCGAACTGGTCGGGCCTCACCGTTGGTGTCGGCGGCGAGAAGTACTCCGGCGCAACACCGTCGGCGCAGATCACGAATTTCGGGCAGACGGTGCACCAGCGGTGCGGGCTGGTACGCACCTCCCTCACATGGACAACGCGGGACGGCGAGGCCACCGACCTGGTGTATGAGGTGCTCACCGATCGCGTCGATCAGCATGTCGGGGCGGTGCGTCTGACGATGGTTCCGCACTGGTCCGGTCAGGTCACTGTCACCGATGTGCTCGACGGCGCCGGGGCGCGACGAATGACGCAGATCGACGGTGGTGCGCGCGGCGAGGACGGTATCGGTATCGGTTTCCGAACTGATGGCACCGCAGTCACCGGTGAGGTCGCTTCGGTATTACGCACGACAGCATCGACGGCACAGCAGGTTTCGCCAGCGCTCGAACTGAGCATCGGCCGGGAGGCACGGTGGGAGGTTCGGTCAGAGGAAACCTACGAGGTGACGAAGTTCGTCGGTGTCGACACAACGCTCACCGCCTCGGATCCCGCGACTGCGGCGTTCGACGCCGCGCGTCGAGCCGCAGACAAGGGCTGGCCGCGGCTACTCGCCGACACGGCAGCGGTGTGGCGGACGCTGTGGCGTGGCGAGGTTGTCATACCGGATGATCCCGAGATCCAGTCTTGGGTGCGCGGCTCGCTGTATTCACTGTATTCGAGCACTAATTCCCAGCAGGACAACAGCATTTCACCAGTTGGGCTCAGCAGCGACAACTACGCGGGCGCGGTGTTCTGGGATGCCGATACCTGGATGTTCCCGACGCTGTTGCAATTCGCGCCCGAGCTGGCGAAAACGGTTGTGGACTACCGGTACAAGACGCTGCCGGGGGCGCAGGCCAATGCACGGCTGCTCGGCTTTCGTGGCGCGTTCTATCCGTGGACCAGCGCCAGCCACGGCGATCTGGCCGAATGTCACAGCTGGCTGCCGCCGCACTGCCTGAACCAGATCCATCTGCAGGGGGACATCTCCCTGGCCGCCTGGCAGTATTACCTCGCTACCGGTGACGAGGACTATCTACGCAACCGCATCTGGCCGGTCATGCAGAACGTGGCCGAATTCTGGGTCTCGCGAGTCACGCCGAATCCGGACGGCAGCTACTCCATCAACAATGTCGCAGGCCCCGACGAATACAGCAACGGCGTACGGGACGGGGTCTATACCAACGCTGTGGCCGCACGTGCCCTGCGCGATGCCGCACACGCCGCCGATCTCCTCGGCGAACCGAGCCCACCCGAATGGACCACGATCGCCGACCGGCTGCGCATACCGTTCGATCCGGTGAAACAAGTCTTCCTCCAGTACGACGGCTATCCGGGCACACCGATCAAACAAGCCGACGCCGCGCTGCTAATCTACCCACTGGAATGGCCTATGTCCCAAGAGGTTTCCGAGCATACGCTGGACTACTACGTCGAACGAACCGATCCCGACGGTCCGGCGATGACCGACTCCATCCACGCCATCGCCGCTGCGGCGATCGGGCGACCGGGATGCGTGACCCAAACCTATCTCGAACGTGCAGTGCGGTCATTCATGCGTGCGCCGTTCGGGCAATTCTCGGAGTCGCGGGGTGTCGGTGGTGTCATGGAGATCCTGAGCGCTCCAGCGTTCACGTTCGTTACCGCGGCCGGTGGATTCCTGCAGTCCTTCACCAACGGACTGCTGGGACTGCGCCTGCGCGAGGACAGGATCCGCATCGACCCCCTGCTGTCGCCGGAACTGAAATCCGGCGTGTCCATACACGGAATGCACTGGCAGGGAAGAACTTTCGATGCCCAGATCGGGCCAGGCAGCACAACCCTCACTCTTACCGAGGGTGTACCGATGCAGGTCGAAACCCCGACCGGCATACACATGCTCAGTAGCAGCGAGCCGTTGACCGTCGCGACACGGCGGCCGGATCTGAAGCACAGCGAAAACCTCGCCCGATGCACATCTGTCACCGCCTCCTCCGAGGAACCGGGCCGATACGCCGCCGCCGCAGTCGACGGCAGCCTCGCCACCGGTTGGGCACCCGAGACCACCCAAGCAAACCTCACCGTCGATCTCGGCACCGACCAACCCATCAGCAGAATCCTCCCGCGCTGGGCCGAGCGCGCACCGATGTACGCAATCACCGCATCCACCGACAACCACACCTGGACACCGGTCACCACCGACCCCGCAACCGGCACAGTGCAACAGTCACTCACCGCCCGCTACCTGCGCCTTCAGGTCACCAGCCCCAAAACCCATCCCACTGTCCAGGAACTGGAAATATCCGGCCCACCACAGTGATACGGACTATCGCTGAGAAGTCTCCGGCGTTGTTCCGCGCTTCTGGCCGGCGTGTGAGTGGATCCATATCAGCGGTTCGCGATGTCAAATTCGAGATAACCGACAGTTGATATGACCTGACCCCATGATTTCGGTCCGGGTGGACCGAACCACGGGGTCCCGTCAGACCGTCTCCGTCGCCAGCAGTGCATCGACGTCCTGTGCGGCTATCTGCGCCTGCCGTACGACGCCGGGCACGGCAGCGATGGCCGAACCAAACTGGTCACCACCCGCGCCACCGACCACGGTCAGTCGGACGGCGATCAACCCGAGCGCCAGGAACATTTCGAATACAGGCAGAACGATCGCGAAGTACGCAAAACTATTCTCCGCGTCATCGCCGAGCACCTACAGCCAGGCGCCGAATATAGCTGGTCGACCAGCGATTTTGATTTCCGCACCGCCACCTTGGAAAACGTCGACTTCGAAAACGCAACCTTCGAGGGATCTGTCGAGTTCAAGAAGACAACCTTCGTCGGGAGCGCCCTCTTCAAGGACGTGGCGTTCGCTGGCACTGCCAGGTTCGAGGAAGCGACGTTCACCGCGGGCGCCTGGTTCGCCAGGGCCGAATTCCGTGACATCACCTACTTCGAGCGCGCGAAGTTCTTCGGCAAAGCCACGCTCGAAGACACCTCGTTCGAAGACGTGAAGTCCATCGCGCCTGTCTGGTTCAACGGTGCGGAGTTCACCGCGGGCGCCTGGTTCGGGGGCGCGGAGTTCGCTGCTGGTCACGCTTCGTTCAACGGCACGACGTTCGGCAACAACTCGTTCGCGGGCGTGACCTTCGCTGGCCACGATTGGTCGGAGTTCAACGGCGACGTCGAGTTCAACGATTCGAGGTTCAACACCTTCGCCCGGTTCAAGGACGCGAAGTTCACCGCTGCTGCCAGATTCAACAAGGCGGAGTTCAACGGCGGCGCCGAATTCACTGACACGGACTTCACCGGCGACGCCGAATTCCTCGGCGTGAAATTCGGGACCGAGCATGTATCGTTCGCCTATCCCAAGCACTGGGGGCCGCCCCTGCCCAGCTAAGCCGAATCGTTGAATGGCGGCGGGGTTTGTTGCCGGGTGGCCTGCAGCATCAACTGAATTTGGATCGAATCGACCCCGGACTCCAATACCGGGTCGCCTCATCGAGGACCCCTAAGTTTGTAGTTGTCCGGGCCAAGACCGCTCGGATGCCCGGAAGCGGCGGGGCGTGACTGATCGGGGACTGGTAGTTGGGTTGCTCTGGCCGGATGGTCACCCCGCCGCTGCGGACGCTCCGGCTGCTGATTGAGACGTGTGGCGAACCGGTCGCTGTTTAGGGGTATGCCAGCGGGGTTGTCCATGGGCGCAACCGCATTCATGGGAGTGGACGTATGGCAGAAGCGGTCGACGCGGCATGGATCGGCATCGACGTCGGCAAACTGCATCATCACGCGGTCGCAGTCGATGCCCACGGAATGGTGTTGTGGTCTAAGCAGATCCGCAACGACCAAGCGGCCATCGAGCAGCTGATCACGACAGCCTCCGACATGGCTCGACAGGTTCGCTGGGCGGTGGACCTGACCTCGGCCTACGCGACGTTGTTGCTAGCCGTTCTGGTCGCTGCCGACCAACAAGTGTTGTTCGTGCCCGGCACGATGGTCAACCGGATGAGCGGCGCGTTCGCCGGCGAAGGCAAAACCGACGCCCGCGACGCCCAGGTGATCGCTGAAACCGCGAGACTGCGCCGGGACCTCACCTCCTTGTCCACACCGAGTGAACTGGTCGTGGAACTGGGACTGCTGACCGGTCACCGCACGGACCTGATGGCCGACTGGGTGCGTGGAGTCAACCGTCTGCGGGACCTGCTGTCACGGGTATTCCCGGCACTGGAACGGGCCTTCGACTACTCGACCCGATCGCCGTTGATCCTGGTCAGCGGTTACTGCACACCCGAGGCGATCCGCAGCGCCGGCGCCGGCGAACTCACCGAGCACCTGCGCACCGCTGGAGCACACCGGCCGTCGATCCGCGGCATCGTCACCAAAGCCGTGGCAGCGGTGAACACGCAGACGATCACCCTGCCCGGCGAAGCGACGGCCGCGGGCCTGATCGCCGACCAAGCCCGGCGACTGTTGGACCTCGATCGGCAGATCAAGGACCTCGACAAGCAGATCACCAACCGGTTCCGTACCCACCCGCAGGCGAGAATCCTCGAGAGCATGCCTGGGATGGGGCCGATCCTCGGCGCGGAATTCCTGGCAATCACTGCCGGGGACCTGGCCGCGTTCGGCAGCGCCGCACGCCTAGCCACCTACGCCGGGCTCGCGCCGGTACCCAACGACTCCGGCCGCCGCACCGGGGTCCTTCACCGGCCACTGCGATACCACCGCAGGCTGCGGCACGTCTTCTACATGACCGCGTTCTCCAGCCTGAAGACCGACGGCCCGTCACGACAGTTCTACCGCCGCAAAAGAACCGAGCGGCAACGCCACACCAAGGCGATGATTGCGCTGGCGCGCCGCCTCGTCGACGTTGTATGGGCTTTGCTGCGCGACAACCGCCTCTGGCAGCCGGACGGGCCCCCAATCCCGGCCACCGCAGCTTGACACAATCATTGAGATCCGGCCAGTTCGACCTGATACCGACCTTGTCACGATTATGCGTGACAGGGCTTGGTGAACGACTTGCTGCGGCGGCAACGAGAGGGGAAATAGTGACCTGGACTGAACTCCATGATTTTGCCGTCGTCGACCACGCAGCGGATATCGCGGCAGATTGCTAGCGGGCACGTGATAATGAATCTCCCCGGGTCCGGTGCACACCTGTTTATCTGTCACCGGCCGGTTTTCCGGCGCGGTGTGCATAGTAGTCGGCTTCGTATTCGACTGGCGGTTTGCGGCCGAGTCGGTGCATCAGCCGGGACTCGTTGAACCACGCGACCCAGTCCGCGGTGAGCATTTCGACATC
Source organism: Nocardia vinacea NBRC 16497 (assembly GCF_000308835.1). Lineage (GTDB taxonomy): Bacteria > Actinomycetota > Actinomycetes > Mycobacteriales > Mycobacteriaceae > Nocardia > Nocardia vinacea. The sequence goes on from NZ_BAGN01000375.1 coordinate 14,857, forward strand.
GGCTAGACGGGTCAACGGCCCACGCCGAAAAGGGGAATCGTCGCGGATCGCTTCAGTTTTATATAGCCCAATTGTGGTCTCGGCCAACGCATTATCGAATGCGTCGCCTACCGAGCCGATCGAGGGAACCATCCCTGACAACAACAGTGTCTCACCCAGGCGCACGGATGTGT
>NZ_BAGN01000374.1 GCF_000308835.1 Nocardia vinacea NBRC 16497
GGGGACGACTCTCAGTAGAGTGATGGACCGCAAACAGCCTCCCTCCGTTCGAAACTAGGCCGCTCCCACCGCGGTTCGGATGATGTCCGCGACCACGTCGGGTCGGGAGACGTAAATGGCGTGGCTGCCCGGAGTCTCGACGACGGTCGCGCCGATACGTTCGGCCATCGAGGCTTGTGCCGTCGGCGGGATCATCTTGTCCTCGGTGACTCGAAGGTACCAGCTGGGCTTGAGCCGCCAGGCGGCCTCACTCACGGTCCCGCCGAGTGCGTCCAGGCCCCACGGCACCTGGGAGTCGGCCAGGAACGCCGCGTCCTGCGTGGAGAGATCGTGGGCGAAGGATTCGTGGAACTTCGTCCGGTCGAGGAACAGGTAGCCATGCACCGGTGCCAGGATGGGCGGCTGCGGCCCGTCCTGAGGGAAGGTACCGATGAGAGTGTTCACCGACTCGCCCTTGTCGGGTGCGAAGGCGGTGATGTAGACGAGGGCGGTGACCTTGTCGTGGGTACCCGCTTCGGTGATGACCGCTCCGCCGTAGGAATGTCCGACGAGCACGACCTCGCCCTCGATGTCGTCGAGGATCTGTCGAGTGGTCGCGGCGTCGTCGGCGAGCGACTTGGTCGGGTTCTGCACTACCCGCACACTGAATCCGTCTCCAGCGAGCTCGTCATAGACCGCCCGCCACCCGGACCCGTCCACGAAACCGCCGTGAACCAGGACAACGGTCTTGCTCTGTGCACTCATGCCGGTCTCCTCTGTGCTGCATTGCTGTTCGGCACAACCGAATCTAGGTTCGCGGCAGGGAGGACGAATCCGTCAATTGACGTATATCAGCCGGGGCGGCGGCTCATCGCATCGCGCAGCGCGCTGCGGGTGGTGATGCCGAGTTTCGGAAACACACGGTGCAGGTGTGTCGAGACCGTCCGCGCCGACAGGAACAGTCGCTCGGCGATCTCCTTGTTCGTCAGCCCCGAGGCCGCCAATTCGGCGACCGCCTGCTCCTGTGGTGTCAGCGCCGAGGCCCGAGTCTCGACGGGCGCGGGCTCACCGGCCGCTCGCAGTTCCGATCGGGTCCGTTCCAGCCAGGGAATCGCTTGCAGCCGTTCGAATACCTGCACTGCGGTAGCCAAATGGGCTCGGGCTGCGGCTAGTTCGCGTTCTCGGCGCAGCCGTTCGCCGTAGAGCAGTTCTATTCGGGCGCGGTCGAATACCCATCGATCCCCCTCGGGAGTGGTCAGCGCATCCTCGAAGTATCTGCGCCAGTCGTGGGGATCGGTGACGGCGAGCGCGGCGCTGGTCAGCATCCGAAGCCTGGAGGAAAGCTCGGGCAGGCCGGCTGCGACCGCAGCTTCGGCGTGGGCTCGCGCCTCGGCAACCCTGCCGCTGCGGGTTGCTGCTTCGGTGAGGTCGAGTACCAGCCACACCGCGTGGGGTGTGTAGCGCGGAAAATCCCCTGGCGCGTTGATCGATGCCGCATGCCGGTATGCCTCATCGAAAGCCGAGCGCCCGAGCGCGGACAGGCAACGAATGTGCGACGAGTAGGCGGCGAAGGTCGCCAGGCGCCGCGGCGCGGCCCACAGCAGCCGTTCCTCGGCAGCCAGGTCGGCATCGCTATGGCCACGCGCCGCGGCGACGAGGGCCCGCAGGAATTTGCCGGGTCCGGCGACCAATGTGTAGCCGAGTTCGGCGCACAACTGCAGGCCCTCGCCGGTGACCTCGGTCAGCTCATCCCAGCCGCCTTCGAAGAAATCGACCTGTGCGATCAAGAACAGCGCTTCGATGGCCTTGGCGATCGCCCCGCCGCGGCGACCATCGGCAATCACCCGCCACAGGGCTTCGCGGGCGAGGCCGATGCGATCGACATAGGCGGCTGCCGTCGCGACGCGAACGATCCGGACCGGATCGGAGGAGAAGCGCAGCCCGTCGAGTGCATCGGTGAGCTGTCCCAGCGCGGCCGGTGTGGCTACGACAGGGTTGGCGAAGACGTTGTGCAGCAACGACAGAGTGTCTGCCGGTTTTACCTCGGCACGCTCGAGCACCTCGCTGATGTCGTCCCAGAGTTCCGGCCGACCGCTGTAGAAGCCGACATACAGCAACATGTGCAACGCTTCAACCATGGTGTCTGCGCCGACACCGAGATCACGATCGTGCACTCGAATGGTCGCCAGTAACAACCTGCCTGCGGTGGAGGCGTCCCCTTCATCGTTGAGCAGCTGGGAAGCCGCGGCGACCGCCGACTCCAACGACGGCGACTCGCGGGCGTCGGCGCGAGTCGCTGCCAGCAGCAGACGGGAAGTGTCGGCAAGATCTCCAGTGATCAGTGTCCCCAGATAGGCCGCGCGCTGTACGGCGAGCGCGATCGGAATCCGCGGGGCTCAGCTCGGCGGCCCGCAACATCGCCGCCGTCGCGCGCTTGCCGTCACCATGTCGAATCATCTGCTGCGACAACGCTTCCAGCGACGCGGCGATCTCTTCGTCAGGCCCTATCGCCGCCTGCCCGAGATGCCAGGCCCGCCGTTGCGGTTGGTCGGTGAATGCCTCGGCGAGGATGCGATGGACCTCGCGGCGTTCCTCGCTCGTCGACTGCTCGATGACCGCCGAACGGATCAACGGATGACGGAACTCCAACCTGCCGGTACGAGGGTTCGCGCGGACAATCCCCGCACGCTCGGCAGGCGGCAGATCGGCCAGCCCCTCCGGTAGGGGTGCGCAATCCTCCAAAGTCATGCTGTTTTCGGCGCCGGCGAGAATAACGAACAACAACATCCGCCGCGTCCCCTCCGGCAGCCCCGCGAGTCGATCGGCGAACACTCGCTGCAACCGGTCGGTCAGCGGCAACACTGACGGCAAAGTGGTTGACGGACCACCATTCTCGAACGCGACCGGCAGTTCGAGCAACGCCAGCGGATTACCATGCGCGTCGGCACATAAGCGACGACGCACATTTGCGCTCAGCGCCGGGAACGCGGCGCGCAACAGCGCATCGGAATCGGCGTCGTCCAACGGAGCCAGATCATGCACCCGGAAACCACTGCGGGTGAAACCATCATCGGAGTCCGCGCGCACCGCGACGACCATCCGGATGTCGCTCCCGCTCCAGCGCCGGGCCGCATAACTCAACGCCATCGCGCTCGACAGATCCAGCCACTGCACATCGTCGACGATCATCAGCATCGCGGCGCCCTGGTCCGCCGCCGCTCGTAACAGCGCCAATGTCGCCGCCCCCGCGATCAGCTGCGAGGGCATCGCGCCCGGTTCCAATCCCATGATCACGTTCAATGCCTGCCGATGCGTGGCACCGAGCTCGTCGATTTCCTTCAACAGCGGGTGCAGCAGCTGATTGAGCGCACCGAACGGCAGATCGGCTTCGTACTCGAGCGCCGCCGCCCGCACCACCCGAATGCCTTGGGACACAGCAGTATCAGCAGCCATATCCAGTACGACAGTCTTGCCGACACCCGGATCACCGCGGACGACCAGAACCGGCTCGTCGCCGACCTGCCCCACGACAAACGCCGTGATCAGGTCACGCTCGACCTCACGACCAACCAACACGGCGACCCCAAGCCCGCTCGACGACATTGTGTACCGAGTTAACGCCACCAGCAAACAGAAACACAACCACTTCGCCTCGGCCGGCGCGTGGAAAGGACGAGATCACCCAACCACCCACCCCGTTCGGCAAGATCGCCAACAACCGGGCGACGCTCGAAGCGGCCCGCCAGGCTCGCACGATCCTGGCATCCAAGGGGAATTCGGTCCAATCGAGGCGGAAGACCCCGATAGTGCTCAGGACGCCCGATCCGTATCGCGGGTGATGGGTGTGTGGTGCAGAGCTCGAATCGTTCCCGACATTGTGGCTGCGGTCGGGTGGGCGCAGCTGGTCGACAAGCTCGATGTCGCGGATGCGCTCGACACCCCCGTCCCGAAGACCTAGCTGCTCGAGCTGACGTTCCCTCCGCGCGCGGAGGGAACGTTTTTGCGTCCTGTGACGTGCCGTGATCCCCCGGCGGGGGATGACGAACCGGCCGGGGCCCCGTCAGCTTCGCGCGGCTGATACTCCGAGCTGCGCCGCCAGTGCGGCGGCGGTTGCGGGGAACCGGTCCAGCAAACCGGTTACCTCGCGGTTTCCGGCCGGCCCGGCCTCCTGCCAGCCGCCCTCGACGCCGAGCAGTACGGCAAGCGCGTCGCAGGCGGCGGGGTGGGCGGCCAGTAGTCCGGTGACCGGCCCGAGCGGTGCCGCCGCCACCGACGTTGCGGCCGTGGTGAATTCGACCGACCAGGGCGGCACGAAGGTGTCCACGGCGGGCAGTGCGCCGGGGAAGGTGCGGCCCGCTTCGCGGACCAGTCCCGGGATCAGGTCGCCCGCCTGGTCTTTCAGGGTGGTGATGAGCTTCGGCAGCCACGGCAGCAGCACCGTGTCCGGCAGCGTGCCGAAGGCCTTCGACAACAGCTCCACCACAAAGGGTTTCAGCGCTGGAGCGGGGTCGATGGCCTGCACGAAACCGCTCACGTACTGCGGAATCGTCGGCAGCACCAGGGGATTGGCCAGCATCCCGTCGCACCGCTCGCGCAGCTCTGCCATGGTCAGCAGGCCGAGCTGGAACCGCGCTGCCCACAGCAGGGCCACCTTGGCCGGCGTCTCCGGGTGCGATTGCAGCACCGCCAATTCCAGCTGGGTGTGATCGCAGCCCAGCGACAGCGCCAGGTTCTCCATCCCGAACAGGAAGCCCAGCATGGCCGCCACCTGTGCGGGTCCGGTCTCCTCGGCGGCGAAGGCGGTGGGCAGCAGGGTGCAGTAGTGGGCGTACCCGGCCGTCACGAACCGTTCGCACCACACCGGCAGGCCGGCTTCGGTGGAGCGGAAGTAGTTGAGCAGCACCCGGATACGCCGAAGCACGACGGGCGCGTCGTCGACCGTTCGCTCGGCGGCGAGGAGTTCGACCGCGCGATTGCCCAGCTCGTCGGCGAGCCGGACCGATCCCAGATACACCAGCGCATCCTCGACCGCGCCCAGCGCCACCGCCGCTGTCACGTCCGGTGTGGCGACCGCACGCCGCAGGCGCTGCTCCAGCACCTGCTCCACCGACACGCCCTCGTAGCCGAGCTCCACCAGCGAGCGCTGGTATTTGCCGAGCCCGATATCCCAGCTCTCCTGGATCGAGGTCTCACCCAATCCGCGTGAGCCCATGATGGGCCGCAACGCGTCCTGTGGCAGCAACCTGCGCAGCAGCCACAACAGATCCGAGCACGGCCGCAGGTCCGGACTAGCCTTCAGGTCCAGCAGCGCGCGTTGCAGTGTCCGCTTGGACAGATCCAGTCCCAGTGGTTCCAGCCGGTCGAGCACATCGCGGGCCAGCGGTGGCAGCGCCGCGTATCCGACCTGGCCGATGCGGTCGCCGCCGAGCAGGATTTCACACAGCCGCCGCACATCGCGCCGCCCCGGCACCCGGTCCTTCTCCAGGCAGGTGACGGCCGCGTCCTGGAAGTCGTACGGCGTCGGACGGGCGCGATTGCGCAGGCCAGCCAGCAGGATCGAGGTCTCGAAGATGGCGATGGCGTCGGCGGTGCTGGCCAGGTAGCCGTTGCGCCGGGCCAGCCGGACGATATCCACCGACCATTCCAGCAGTTCGGCCTCATCGAGTGGGTCCAGCACCGGCGGCCGGGACAGAAAGCCCGAAAGCTGGTCCGTCACTTCGGCTTCCGGTTCCGCCGGCAGCAGCGGCGGCTTCTTGGCGCGCTTCTTCGTTCCCTGCTGGCCCTCCAGCTGGAACGATTGCAATCTGCCGCGCCGCAGTCCCTTCGCCCAGGTGGCCGCCGCGATCGACACCGCGCCGCCGGCCAGCCCGAACTGCGCCTCGATGGCGGAATGACTGGACGGGATCAGCCCGTAGTGCCACTTGGTGGCCGAGCGCGACGAGATCTCGAACGCCGCGTCCGACTCCAGCCCGAACTGTTCGACCGGGCTGGCCGCATGGGCCGCGCCGCACACATACAACACCTGTGCCGGATCGATGTCGTTGGCGGCCAAGTGTTCCCGCATGCGGGTCCACATGTACCGCTCGCGGTCCTCGTCCTCGACGGTGCTGCCGCGCCGCAGCCGCCGGAACAGGCTGCCGATCATCACCATGACCTGGCGGTAGGTGTCGTAGTCGGCGTCCATGAGGGGTTGCTCCACGTACTGGTCCCACCATTCCGACCAATGCCGGACCTTGCCGTGGTGCAGCAAGTGTTCTTCCAGTTCGGCGAAACGCGGTCGCAGATCACCGATTTCGATGCCGACTGCGCCGCCGTGTAGGCCCTCGTCCTCGGGGGGCTCGTCGTCGGCAGGTGTTTCCGACTCCGCCTTTTGGGGAGCCCACTGGAAGACGTGATCAGTGGACCGATCCACCAACACCAGTTCGACACCCGGCGTATCGAGCGCATACGCGATGGCCTGGTACTCGGCCGACGATTCGGTGATCGGCGCGACCACCGACAGCGGTGCCCATTCCGCCGGGAAACCTTCGATATCGGTGGCGAAGGCCTGCAAGGCGACCGGCAACCGGCAGTTGCGCAGTTCGTCCAACAGCGGCCGCATGTCTTCGCACAGTTCCAGGTAGATGACGCTCGGCTGCTTTTCGCGCAGCCGCCGCACCATGGCCAGACCGGAGGCGGGTGAGTGGTGACAGACCGGGAAGATCTCCAGCCGCTCCGACAGCGCCCGGTCGACATCGTCGACCATGCCCGTCAGGATGTCGCCCGCCGCCCCCGGCATCCCGGCGAACGTGACGGCGGCGTCCGCCAACTGATCCCGCAGCGCGGCAAAGGTATTCGGCGTGAACCGGGTGTCGGGGACGGTCACGACAGCCTCGCGATCGCCGCCCGGCCGCCCTCCAGGAATTCACCCCAGGCGGCATTGCCCTTCTTGTCCTTGGTGCGCGGCTCGACCACGCCGTGCAGGTACTTGTTGAGAATGGCCAGGTCCTCGGGCGTGCGCCGGGCCAGGGACCCGACCAGCGAACCGGCGAGGGTCTCGGCGCGCAATTCCTTCGCACCGAAGAACTGGCTGTGCAGGATGGCGTCCTCGAGCACACCGATCTGCTCGGCGGTGGACAGCGCCGACTCCAGCTTGTCGTCGTCGCTGGTGGCGGCGGCCGCGGCGGCGCGCAGATCGGCGAAGCTCTCCAGCAGGATGTCCAGCAGCGTGGGTGGCAGTTCCAGTTCGAGGGAATGGCGGCGCAGCAGTTCCGCGGTGCGGAAACGCACGATCTCCGCCTCGCTCTTCTTGTTGGACACCACCGGAATACGCACGAAGTTGAAGCGCCGCTTCAGCGCCGAGGACAGGTCGTTCACACCCCGGTCGCGGCTGTTGGCGGTGGCGATGATGGAGAAGCCCGGCTGTGCGAACACCACATTGTCGTCGTCGAGCTCGGGGATGGAGACGTACTTCTCCGACAGGATGGAGATCAGCGCGTCCTGCACGTCGCTGGTGGAGCGGGTGAGCTCCTCGAAGCGGCCGATCACGCCCTGCTCCATGGCGGTCATGATCGGGGACGGGATCATCGACTCCCTCGACTGCCCCTTGGCGATGACCATGGAGATGTTCCACGAGTACTTGATGTGGTCCTCGGTGGTGCCGGCGGTGCCCTGCACCACGAGTGTGGAATTGCGGCTGATGGCGGCGGCCAGCAACTCGGCCAGCCAACTCTTGCCGGTGCCCGGATCACCGATGAGCAGCAGGCCCCGGTCCGAGGCCAGGGTGACAATGCTGCGCTCGACGAAGCTGCGGTCGCCGAACCACTTCTGCTCCACCTCGCGGTCCAGTCCGTCGGCGCGTTCGGAGCCGAGAATGAACAGCCGCACCATCTTCGGGCTCAGCCGCCACGCGAACGGCTTGGGGCCGTCGTCGATGGACTCCAGCCAGTCCAGTTCCTCGGCGTACTTGACCTCGGCGGGGGCGCGCAAAACGTCGTTCATGATGGCTGGTCTCCTAGTCGAGAAAGTTCTTGAGTTCGTGCACGAGCTTTTGGATGCGTCCGGAAATCACCGGGGTGCCAAGGTTTTTGAATCGTTCACGGAACCACGGGTTGACGCTCTGGTGGCCGGAACTGTTCACCGAGCCGACCGGGATGAGCTTTACCCCGGAGCGGTGCACCGCCTCCATGGCCTCGAACAGCGGCTGGGAGCGGTCGAATTCGTAGAAGTCTGAAATCCACACCAGCACAGTGTTTTTCGGGTCGGTTATCTTGGGCTGGGCCATGGCCATGGCGACCGGGCCGTCGTTGCCGCCGCCGAGATTGGTGCGCAACAGCACTTCGAACGGGTCGTGCACCCACGGGGTGAGATCCAGGGCGCGGGTGTCGTAGGCGATGAGATGTACATCCACCTTGGGCAGGCCCGCGAAGATCGACGCCAGAATGGTGCAGTTCACCATGGAGTCGACCATGGAACCGGACTGGTCCACCACCACGATCATGCGGGCGGGGACGGTGCGCTTGGCGGTCTGGCGGTAGTAGAGCCGGTCGACGTAGAGGGCGCTCGTCCCGGGGGTTCCAGTTGGGCAGGTTCTTCCAGATGGTCCGGTCCACGTCCAGGTTGCGGAGAATGCGCTTGGGCGGGACCGAGCGGTCGACGGTGCCGGCGCTGGTCTGCTGCACCTGGGTGCGCAGGACTTCGGCGACCTCGTCGATGTAGCGGCGGATGAGGCGTTTGGCATTGGCCAGGGCCACGCCGGACAGATTGTGTTTGTCGCGCAACAGTTGTTCGATGAGCGACATGCTCGGGGTGAGCTGGGCGGCCAGGTGCGGATCGGCCAGCACTTCGCGCAGCCGCATGCGGGACACCAGTTCGCCTTCCAGACCGGTGAGCACGCCTTGCACGGCGGCGGCCTGCTCCTCACCCAGGCAGCGGCGCAGCCAAGTGGCATCGGACTGCCAGCCCGCCAGCTGGGTGGCGCTGACCTGACCTGAGCCGGTGGCGAAGACGTTCAGCAGCAGCTTGGAAACCAGTGCGGCGGTGCGGACATCGGCCGCGCCGACGGATCGGGGCGCAGCGGCCTCGTCCCCGGCGTCGTCGGCTGTCTCCCCCTCGGTCGCGGAGTCCCCGGTTTCGGAGAAGTCGAGGCTTTCGAACTGCGCCTTCATCTCCGGATAGCGTTGCACCACATTGTCGATGGAAATGCCCGGATCGAGCACGGCCAGCGGCAACCCCTGATCGTCGACGATGCCCGCGCTGGCCTGTTCCAGCGTCGGTTGCTGATCCGCATTGAAGACGCCGGCCAGTAGACGCCAGTACAGGATCTGGCGTCGCGTCTCATAATTCGGCCCACCGGTCACCCGACCGCCGCTCCCCATGGAATCGCTTCGCGATGCTGTAGTCATTTTCGCAGCAACCGTCCCGCGCGCTCACGCAACACCGCCACGGCATCGCCCGACTTGGCCTGTGCCTTGGCGACTTTCGGATCGGTCGGGCCGAGCGCCCAGTCGCCGTTGTGGAAGGCGGTAAGTGCGCTCTTGACCTTGCGCCGCACGGCCAGCGGTCGCACCGACCAGCCGCCGACATCCCAGCGCAGCAATCCGATCATAGCGCTGGAGGCGGTCACCCCGGCCGGAGTGAGCGGACCGGCGGACGGCAGCGCGTCCAGTTCCACTCGAATCCGCTGCTCGCCCAATTCCATTGCGCCGTCGCGGAACCGGTACCCCTCGAGCAGAACCGGTTCGGCGATGTGCACCGGATCGCTATCCAGCGGTGCGACGGCCTGCGCCTGCGCCTGCGGCAGCTGCACGGTGGCGGTGACGAACGGATCGGCGGCCTCCCCGGCCTTCGCCCGATCGTCATCCCACAGCAGGTCACCGGTCGCCGTCAGCGGCATGTCGGTGAGCTCCAGCGCGCGTTGCTCGGCCAGCGCGGTGAGCAACTGTCGATGCGCACCCAGCAATTGCCAAACCGCCGGTCCCACAATGGTGTCCACCTTGGCCGCGGCCACCGATACCCGCACCCGACGGGCCGGTGCGCCCGCGACCTCCAGCACGCCGTGCACCTGGGCCTGTACGGCGGTCCCATGCTCGTGTAGGTCGACGCCCAGCGGCAGCAGCCGACCCGAAATCGACTCGGTCACAGTGGATTCCGCGCCGCGCCAGGACAGCAGCAGGGCGCGTGTCCACAGATCGGCCCAGCGCCGCGCAGGCACCCGGTCCATAGTGACGATCGGCGCGGAGGCGCCCAGTTCGGCGGTGAAGCCGTCCAGCAGCATCGCCAGCCGTCGCAGCGCGGGGTCTGCCAGGAGCGACTCCACGATTTGATCGGCGGCCGCCACCAGGTCGTGGTTCACGCCGCGCCATCCGGCGATGGCCAGTTCGCCCAGCCAGGCGCGGGAACCCGCCGCGAGCGGGCTCGGTGCGGTGGCATCCGGCGTGGCCGTCCACTCGGATCGATTGCGGCCCAGTGCCGTATCGGCCTGGTCGACCAGCGCGTCGTGCACCGCGCCCAGCAGGGCGGCACGGGCGGCGGCCAGCGCCGACAGCTCATCCGTGCCGATCGCCCCCGTGCTCACCTTCGACACCGCCGCCGCCACCGCCTCGGCCAGTGGCGAACCCGCCACGGCTGCGGCCAGCGCCGCCAGTGCCGCGCTCTGCGGTTCGGAAACCCGGGCGAAGCCGTTGACCAGCGCGGTATCGAAGCCGCCCACCGCGTCCAGGGCCGCCGCGACGCCGGCGGGCACATCCGCCAGTGCGGCTAGTTGTACAGCCTGCATCAGCGACCCACCCCCGCCGGGAACCAGTGCAGCTCCGGGATCGGCGTCGCGCTACCCGGCAGTTCCAGGTAGGTCAGATGCCGCAGGAACCGGCTGAACACCGCGGCGGCCGGCGCTGGGTCGCGAGTTCCATTGAGGCAGTTCGCGAGTCGGGCGCCCTCAGCGACCTCGACCCGCAGGAAGCGCGCCACCCGGTCCTGCCCGTACTGGAGCACCGCTTCTTCGATGAGTGCGTCCAGATGCTTGCAGACCCACCCCTGATTCAACCCGCCGCACGGCCGGTTGTTATTGGTGCTACAGCTCAGCCCATGCGTCCCCGCGGTCACCGACGCCACGTACACGCGTGAAATATCGGAGCCACTCGACACCACGCCCTGGAGGCGTCCGTCGGCCAGCTCCACGAACGGCACCTTGTTCAGTTTGCGCGGTGCGACGGCGGGCAAAACCCGTACGACAGAAGCGCTTTCCCATGCCGGTTCATCCGGCGTGGCACTCGGATTCGAGGCCATCGTTCTCCCTCCCGGTCGATCACGATGCGCCCCAAGATATGTGACGGCACCGACAAAGTGCCGTCCCAACCCGAATCGGCTGGTGAAGAACACTTCCGCGTCGGCTTCCAGGCCCACCCGGCGGCGATGGCGACCGCCATGAACTGAGCGCGCGCCGCACACGAGGCGGTCCTTTCCAGTTCCACGAACGTTCGCCGAGGTCGATCAGCGCGGGTTTGCGCTGTGGCACCCCAACGGGCCGCCCGCAACTGTCGACGTCGGCGGGGCATTGGCGTTCACCGGGTCGGTGCGGCCGGTGAGGGGCTGCCCGACCGGTCGATGCTTGCGGCATCCCACACCCGCACCGTGGCGTCCCCACCGGCGGTGGCCAGCAAGGGTGCCGTCGGTGGGACGCCACCGAACTTGGCGAACATCGAAGACATGGGCAGCTCTTTCGCCTGCCTACTGATTCTTCTGACCTCCGGGAATCCCCGATCCTGGGCGTCTGCGTCACAACCCCGGACGCGCAGTTCCTACCGGTGTCGGTCGTGCGACACCGCCAGGTCGGGAAATGCTGACCTGGTTGGGGAAACTGCGACAAAACAGGAGGCTGCGGAAGTGTTGAGGGCGTCGAGATTCATGTCGAGTGCGAGACATCAAAAGCCGGTGTCTAGTAGCATTAGATAGGTGCGGCGCAACGGGTTTCCATATATCGCGGATGCAGAAGGTTCCTACGCGCAGTCCCGGCGCGTGGGGGTGTGAACATCCGGTATTTTGAGGGAGCAGGATAATGTTCGTAGCGCAGCCGCCCGGGTCGGGATCAACTTTGGAATGAGATTCCGACCCGAGGTGGGGGCGGATAATCAGCCACTCGACAACGCAGATCTCATTTTGATACGGACATATAGTACGTAGCTTGACATTTCCGGCGAGGTCTCCAGCAACCTCGCGTGACCAGGGATTTTATGCACGTCTGCACGCTTGCGGTGGCATTTGTCGGCGTTGCAACGAATTTGTTGCAAAGTTGCTCGGCACGGTCGGGGACAGGGTTTGGTGTACCGATGGAGCGGCTACGACTTCGAGCTGCCATTAGTAAAGTCATGCGCTTCGGCTGGCGCATGACCGCAGCAGGGTATGGATGCTCGCTTCAACGTCGGTGAGGTGCATCTGTAATTGCATCGGTAAGGAAGAAACGCCTACGGGAAATTCCGGGCACGGTGGGGTTTTTGTCGCGCGCTGATCCTGTGTCTCGGAATTCGAGGAGAGGTTAAACGATGAGTCCGAATTCAGCCACACCTCCCGACCGAGATCCGGATCTGATTCCGCTTTCGAGGGCGCAACACGGAATGTGGCTCGCGAACAACCTGCCAGGCGGCCCGAACGTCAATATCGCGCACTATGTCGAGATCGAGGGGCCCATAGACTACGACGCGTTCACCAAGGCGGTGAACGACGCAGGCCACGAGACCGAGTCTCTTGTTGTCCGGGTGGTCGAATCCGGCGGTCACCCGTATCAATTCGTCGACCGCAGCATCGTCTACGACGAACCGTTGCTGGATCTCAGCGCCGAAGACGATCCGCACGCGGCGGCGATGGAATGGATGCGCCGCGACTACAACACCAAGGCTATCGATCTGGCCCGGGACCGGCTCGCCGCGACGCGACTCATCCGGCTCGGCGAAGACCGGTATCTGTGGTACGCGCGCGCCCATCATCTGGTGATCGATGGCTATGGCGCGTTCAAAGTCCTGAACCGAGCGGCCGAGCACTACAACGCGCTACTCGAGGGCAGGCCGCCGGCCCGGCTGGTGGCGGCCCGGCTGGCGGACGTCATCGCGGCGGAGCGCGAATATCGCATGAGCCGCCGGTTCGACACCGACAGGGCGTACTGGCTGGACAAGGTAGCCGATCTGCCGCCGACGACGAGTCTGTCCGGTCGCACCGCCAAGTGGAGCGAAGACGACCGATTCGCCGGTCGGCCGCTGCCGTCGCGGTTGACCGCCATGCTCGACCGTTTCGCCGACGACCTGCACGCGTCGCCCGCGCAGGTGGTGGTGGCCGCGTTCGCCGCGTTTCTCGCCCGCATGACGGACACCGACGACGTCGTCTTGTCGCTGCCGGTGACCGGACGGACGACGATGCGGTTGCGGAACGCCGCCGCGATGTTGGCGAACATGGTGCCGATCCGATTCGCCGTGGACGCGACGACCACCGTGGAAGAGCTGATTCGCGCGTCGGTGTCCGAGCTCGTCCTGGCGATGCGGCACCAGCTCTACCGGTTCGAGGATCTGCGCCGCGATTCCGACGCGTTGGACGCGGCCGCGACCTCGTTCGGTCCGATCCTCAATATCTTGTTCTTCGATTCCGAGATTCGGCTCGGCTCGGCGATCGGCCGCTACCGCGCGCTGACATCCGGGGCCCTGGACGACCTACAGCTCAATATGTACCGCTCCGGGGCCGACGCGCCGCTGTTCATCGAATTGCACGGCAACGCCAACCTGTACAGCCAGCACGAACTCGACGTGCACACTGATCGATTCATCGACTTCCTGCATCGCATGATGGACTCGCCCGTCGACACCCGCCTGGTCGACGTCCCGCTCGTCGATCCCGTCGAGGAGCGGCGCATGCTCGGCGAACTCGCCGGCCGCGACGGCTCGGCGAGTTCTGCGACACTCGTCGATCTGCTCACGAGACAGGCCGCGGCCACGCCGTCCGCGGTCGCCGTCACATCGGGTACGACCGCCCTGACCTACGGTGAGCTCGACGAGCGCTCGAACCGGTTCGCCCGCAAGCTCATCGCCCTCGGTGCGGGGCCGGAATCGCTGGTGGCCATCGCGATGCCACGCGATGCCGATCTGATCATCGTGGCTCTCGCGGTGCTGAAGTCGGGCGCCGGGTATCTGCCACTGGACCTCGCACACCCGCTCGATCGACTCGACTACGTGCTGAACGACGCCGATCCGATCGCTGTGGTGACGAACCGGAGCATGCGCGATCAGGTGCCCGGCGATGCGTGCCCCGTGGTGCTGTTCGACGACGACTCGGGTGCGGAAACCACGCGTCCGATCACCGATGCGGATCGGACCCGCCCGCTGCGCCTCGACAACGTCGCCTACGTCATCTACACCTCCGGATCTACGGGACGGCCGAAAGGCGTGCCGATCACCCATCGCGCGGTCGCCACCTACCTGACGAACGCGTGTACCGAAAT
>NZ_BAGN01000373.1 GCF_000308835.1 Nocardia vinacea NBRC 16497
GCGGTAATGCCACCCAACAGGCCGGACCAGCACCGGTGACCACTGCGACAGCACCCTCGACGGTAACCCCACCGGTCGTCACGGCCACAATCTAGGGGTCGGGTTCTACGGCGGGATCGGACCTATTCCGCCGTGTGATGGAATAGTGTGTCGGGTCCGAATCGCGGTGTCTGGTAGTCAGAATCGGCGCGACGCGAGACTCCCGCGCGCCCTATGTGTCGGGGCAAAAACATGCGCGGCACGCGAATTTGGAGCGCGTCATAACCCGATGCGCGACCGGTTCGTATTCCGACGGTCCATTCCGGCAACGTGACCACGGCCGCGCCGAGTGAAGCCCAGGGTGGCCCACGGGAGTGCCCGAGGGCCTCTCCCCTCGGCCGCGGTTCTCAGGCCTGGGCTGGAGGTGCGGCAGGTGCGGGCGCGCCCGCATTCGGATCGCTCTGTGTCGCGGCCGTGGCGGGTGCACTCGGAGCCTGGCTCGCCGGCGCGGTGGCCGCCGGAGCCGGGGCGTACGAAGAAGTGGGGGCCGCTGCGTTGGGGTCGGCCGTCGCGGTGGCCGCCGCATTGGGGTCGGTCGGCGCCGCCGTCCCGGGTGTGGTGGCGGCTGCCCCAGGTGCGGTGGTGCCAGGCGCCGCCTGTTCGGACTTGGCCTTCTCTTGCTCTTCGTGTTCTTTGCGCTGTTTATCGTTCTCCATCAGCGCCGTGACCACGGGTGTCGCCGCCATGACCCCCATCGGGACCAACATCGCGAGCGTCTGGAAAATCTGGCCGATTCCGCCGTCGCCGCCACCGGATCCACTACTACCGCCCGAAGAGTTGCTACCGGAGGAGCCGTTGCCGGAGGAGCCCGAACTGCCACTGCCGGAGCTGTCGTTGCCGGATCCGGCCATGTTCTGGTTGTTCTGGTAGACCGCCTCGACCTTCCGGTACACCTGCTCTACCGCGGTGGCGATCTTCTCCATGAGCTTCGCTTCCTGCGTGGCCTTGTGTTTTCCGGTGATAGGCACCTTCAGATCGGTCTGCAGGGTGTGCACGATATTCTTGATGGCCGCGAGCGTCTCGTCCTTCTTGGCGGCGACTTCGATCGCGGTTTTGGCGACCTCGTTGTCGTAGTTGAGCAGCGCGGTCTGCCGCGCCTGCACGGCAGAAAGGGCCTGCTGGTAGGCGACCGTCGTCTCGCCCTTGCCCAGCGCCTGGTAGACGACCGTCCGAAGCAGATCACCGACCTCCGGCGGCAACTCCGGAACGCCGCGGCCGAGCAGATCGACCGCAGATTGAATCGCGGATTCGGCCATGGCGACAAACGATTTCAACGCCGTTGACGCGCCCGACGGGGGATCCAGTTCAACCAGCCAATAATGCTTCGCAGCAGTGGGCGGTTTGTCGCGGCGATCAGGCCGCTTGTCATGTTTTCCGTCGGATGAGTCCTGCCCGCCGGGTGGCGGACCTTGCGGGTCGGGCGGCAGCTTCGTGTCGGCGCCGGTGGTGTGGGCGGTGGTGGCGCTGGGCGCACTGGCCCAGGCGAGTGTGTCGGCCGCGACTTGCTGGTGCTGGTTCGGCAGCACACGCAAAATGCCGGGGTCGATTTCCGTGCTCCCGTCGGCCATATGCAATCAGATCCTTTCCCGCCACCCGACGCCCACCATTGTCCAGCCTTCCCGCAACTGGGAAGTGGGATCGTTTCCGTTTCTCGGCGCGATTGCCGCATAGTCGTGTGCGACTTCGTAGTTGGAGAAGCTTCTAGATTTCGTCGGCTACACGACAGCTGCGTCGATTCGGAAGGCGGTCGATGATGAGCGATGGCGAGTCGGTCGGATGACACCGCAACTCACACTCGACCTCAACGGGGTCCTGAACTCCTTACTCGGACTCTACGGATCGGGCCAACCGAGCCCGAGCACGACGGCCACCACGGTATCGTCGGTTGCCGCCCGCACCGATGACGGCCATCGCGGTTCGTTGATGGTCGGCTACGGCGACATGCGAGGCATGCATCAATCTGTCGCAGAATCCCAGGCGGGCAAGGACACTATCGTGAACCGGGCGGTGTCATCGGCCGGTGACGGAACCATGGTCGGACGGAACGCGGTGAACAATCAGATCGCCGATCTACAGACTCGCCTGCAGGCGATCGCGACGATCGGCGACACCCGCTTCAGCGGTCCGGCGCTGCTCGATGCCGCCCAGAACACCATCACCACGGTCGCCAAACAAGTCGACGCGGATGTCGCGGCGGCGCGGCATCAGGCGGCTCAGATCATGCCGCCGGCCGTACCGCAGGTCACGCGCGGTCGGGTCACGGGTGGTGGTGGGAGCCGTCGTCGGCGCCGGAGCCGAGCGCGCACCACGGCTCGGACGGCGGGTCGCGCGACCTCTCGACTGCAAGCCATCGCCGGGCATCCTGTTCCGTCGGACGGAACCACCGGCAGCAAGGCGGTCAGCGCGGCGAGTGCCTGGCTGGGCACGCCGTACATCTGGGGCGGCGGCGGTGCGGGCGGTCCGACCGGCGGCGGCTTCGACTGTTCCGGGCTGACGCAGTATGCCGTCGCGCAGGCCACCGACGGTCGGGTCGTATTGCCCCGCACCACTTATGATCAGATCTACTCCGGTGTTCGGATTTCCCCGCAGGACGTGCGGCCCGGTGACCTGGTTTTCCCGGCGAGTTCCTTCAGCGCGCGCGGCCCGGAGCATGTGCAACTCGCGGCGGGCAACGGGCTGGTGATCGAGGCGCCGTACTCGGGTTCGACGGTCAAATGGTCGCGCATGTCCAGCGACGCCGTCGTTGTGCGGGTGATCTGAAGTCCGCAGACACCTCTGAAGTCCGCAGACACCACAGCGGCCGGTGGCTGCCTGAGTGCCACCGGCCGCCAGGCGAGCCGTCGGGGATGGGGGTTCGGCGACTCACCACGGATGTGGGGAATCCGTTGTGCACGGCGGCCTGTTGCCGGGTTGCGACTCCAGGCCGCCGCTCGAGGTTGTGGGCTGTCAGGATGAGGACCGGCAGCCCACTGTGAACTATACCGCTAAATAGCGGTGCGATCAATAGTGTGCCGTTGAATGGTAAAGGGGACCGTCTGGTCGGTGATGATTGCCGCAAACGACAGCGGCCGGTACCTGGGGGAATGAGCCGGGCCGACCGCTGTCATGGGCGCCTGAAGGTGTGGGATGGGGGGCGCCCAGTTCGATATTACCGCTGAATGACGGCACCATCAATAACGGCTACTTGCTTGGAGGTTCGCGTTTTCGCTGCCCACGGGGCTTCCCAATGTTGGGAATTGGCTGGAAACGGCGGCCGCCTCGAAATGTCTATCGTTCCCGCAGGCGATTGTGGCGGAAGGGAAGTCCAGGTGTCAGCGGCCGAGGACGCGTTCTATACAGGTGTTCAATCACTGGGATTGGTCGCCGGGGGAGTGCGAAACGAACAGCATGCGGTGGCAGCGTTCCGAGCCGCCACCGATCTTGATCCGGATATGTGCGATGCCTGGCTGGGCTGCGCCATGGCCGGTGAGGTCACCTCCGAGGTGATCTACGGTGCCTACCGCTCCGTGCACAACCTTTATCGCGACCAGCAGCGCGCGGGTCTTGTGGACCGTTCGCTGTGGTGTCAGGTCGAGATCGGCATGTACGGATTGCGCGTCGCCATGGCCGACCGCGACCAAATCGCGATCGCGCAGGCCTGTTCCTACGCCGATGGTGGCGAGTGGCAAGAAGCCGCCGCGATTCTCGATCAGGTGCCCAGCGACGATGTGGCCGATTTCGTCCGCATGTCGCTGTACTTCCGGACCAAGCAGTGGCCGGACGTGCTCAGTGCACGCAATGCCAAGCCCGTGCTCGAGGACGGACTGCTCGATATCGCGGCCGAGTTGATGACCGCCCAATCGTTGGCGCATCTGGGCCGGATGGGCGAGGCCATGCCGCGTGCGCAGCGCATCGCCGAGGACGCAGCCTCGGGCAATCTGTCCTACATCTGGGCGGATGCGCACTTCCTGTTGGGCATGCTGTACCGGCACAACGGCGATCACGAGAACGCCGACCGAATCCTCAAGGGGCTGCAGGGATCCGGCCTGTGGACCGAGCGCGAGGAATGGCAGCGCGCGGTCAAGGACAAGTCGTACCAGCTCGAGATCACCACGCCGGATCTGCTCGCCTCGCGTACCGACAAATGGGATCCGAAGACCGGTGCCGATCCGGCCGAGGCCGCCGCCTCGGCGGCGCGCGAGGAGCGCGAGACGCTGCTGGCGGAGGCCTCGGAGCTGCTGCAGGCACAGATCGGCATGGATTCGGTCAAGGAGCAGGTCGAGCGGTTGAAGTCGGGCGTGGTGATCGATCAGGTGCGGGCCAAGCGCGGTCTGGCCGTGGAATCCAAGTCGCAGCATCTGATCTTCTCCGGCCCGCCCGGCACCGGCAAGACCACCATCGCCAGGGTGATCGCCAAGATCTTCGCCGGCCTCGGTGTGGTGAAGAATTCCGAGGTCATCGAGGTGTCTCGCAACGATATGGTGGGCACTCACCTCGGCCATACCGCACCGAAGACCAATGCGCTGATCGACTCCGCGCTCGGCGGGGTGCTTTTCATCGACGAGGCCTACACGCTGATCCAGGAGGGCCTGTCCGGCGGCGACGCATTCGGCAAGGAGGCCGTCGATACACTCCTGGCGCGGATGGAGAACGATCGCGACAAGCTGGTCGTGATCATCGCCGGATACGAGGACCAGATCGACCGGTTCCTGGCGTCCAACGACGGCCTCGGCTCGCGCTTCACCAAGCGGATCCGGTTCTCCAGCTATGGCGCCGACGAGCTGACCCAGATCGCCGATCACATTGCGCGCAAAAAGGATTCGCTGCTGTCCGAACAGGCGCGGGAGATCCTGCGGGATCGCTGCGAGCAACTGTCCGGACAGACCAAGAACGGTCGCCTGCTGATCGATCTGGCCGGCAACGGTCGTTTCATCCGCAACGTCGTCGAGGCCGCGGAGGCAGAGCGTGACTACCGCTTCACCAAGGAGAACGTGGATGTCGCTTCGATGAGCAACGAAGAATTGATGACGATCGACGCGTTCGACATCATGGCCGCGCTGGCAGGTTTGGCACCGACGGGCTGACCCGGTGGCGCGTTTCCGGGTGGTGACCAAACACCAGATATCCGGCTGGCGATTTCTCCTGCGCCGTATCGAACACGCCCTGGTGCGTCGCGATGCCTCGATGGTCGATGACCCACAGCGCGGGCGATCCACCGCGCTGTCGATCGGCATCGCGCTGGCCTGTGTGATAATCGCGGGCTCGGCCGTGCTGGCGTTTTTCAAGCCTGCCAAACAGGTCGGGAATTCGAATATCGTGTCGGAAAAGGACAGTGGCGCACTGTTCGTGCGCCTCAACAACCGGTTGTATCCCGCGCTGAATCTGACCTCGGCGCGGTTGATCCTCGGTACGGCCGAGAGTCCGGTGCCGGTCTCGCGCGACGAACTGGCGAAGTATCCGCGCGGACCGTGGGTCGGCATACCCGGGGCGCCGGGCACCATCGTCGACAGCGGCACTCGGGATTCGTCGTGGGCGATCTGCGATACCACCTTCACCGGGTCGGCCGCGCCGGTGAATCAGTCGACCGGACTGCCCACCACGGCCTCATCCGCGGTCCGCACCACCGCGATCGGCGGTTCGCTCACCGTCGACGGTGAAACCATCCGTCCGCTCGGTGCCGACGAGGCCCGGTTGGTGCGCAACGGCAACGACACCTGGCTGCTGTACAACGACGGCGAGAAGGGTGTGGTCCGCGCGGCGATCAGCCTCGCCGATTCCGCGGTGACGTTGGCGCTCGGCATCGACCCCACGACGCCGGTGCCCAACGCGTCCAGCGGACTCCTCGATGCGACTCCGGAGGTGCCGCCGGTGCGGGTGCCGGATGTACCGGGCGCGGGCGGTTCGACCACCTTGAGCTCGGGACTGTCGGTCACGATCGGTTCGGTGTTGAGCATGTCCACGCCGGATCGCGGTGTCTCGTACTACCTGGTTTCCCAATCGGGCTTGGTCCAGGTCAGCGCGGTATTGGCGGCAATTGTCCGCAATGCCGACTCACATGGTATGCCCGCGACGACGGCGGTCGGGCCGGACACCATCACGGCCAATATGCGGCCCGGGGCCTGGCCGGGGACGGCCGACTACCCGGCTCGCCCGGTCAAGGTCGTCGACCCCACTCGTTTCGGGGTGAGTTGCTACCACTGGTCACGCGACAACGGTGATCCGAATGCCCGCACCGAGCTGCTGGTCGGTCGGCAGCTGCCGTTGACGACCGCGGACCAGGTTCGCGTCGTCGATCTGGTGACCGCGCCGAGTTCGGGTGGCGCCACCGCGGATTCGGCCTATCTGCCCGGTAGCAGCGGCCGTTTCGTGCAGGTCACCGGAGCCGATCCCACTTCGCCGCTGCGTGAATCGCTGTATTGGATCTCCGACAGCGGGGTGCGCTACGGGATCGATGCGGGTATCGGCGACACCGGTAACCAAACCCTGAGCGCACTGGGACTGCGTAGTCCGGTGCCCGCGCCGTGGAGCATTGTCTCGTTGTTCGCGGTCGGGCCGGTGCTGTCGCAGAAGGATGCCCGCGTCCAGCACGACGGGGTTCCCACCGATAAGACGGCCACCGGCCTGAAGACCGGCGGTACGTCATGACGACCACGCGTCGATTCGTGCGCCCGGCGCGCGCCGTGCGCGGTCCCAAGGCGCCCGCGGTGACCGAACTGCGGTTGCAGCCGCCGACCGAGCTGCCCAAACCGGTTCCCCCGTCCAGAGTCAAAATGATCATGCCCGTGGTGATGGTCGCGGGCATGGGCGGCATGATGGTGATGATGTTCCGCAATGGCGGGCAGATGTCACCGATGATGATGATGTTCCCGGTCATGATGCTGGTGTCGATGTTCGGCATGATGGGCGGATCGATGGCGGGCGGTGGCGGCAACAATGCGGCCTCGCTCAATGAGGAGCGCAAGGATTATCTGCGCTCGGTCGCCGATAACCGCAAGACCGTCCATGCGGCGGAATCGGAGCTCTTCGCCTTCCTGCGCTACACCCATCCCGGCCCGGCGGAGATCTCCCGGCTGGTCGGCGGCACCCGGATGTGGGAGGTGCAGGTCGCGAGTCCACAGTTTCTGCGGGTGCGGGTGGGCCGGGGCCGGATCGCCAACCAGGTGCGCGTGATCGTGCCGGAGGCAGCGCCCACCGCGGATCTGGATCCGGTCGGCGTCGTCGAGGTCACCCGGTTCGCGAAGGCCTATTCGACCGTCGGCGGTATGCCGGTCGCGATCAATCTGCTGTCCGCGCCACAGGTCGGATTGGACGGTGACGCGGGCGCGGTGGCGGCGCTCGTACGCGCGATGATCGCCGAGATCGCGGTTCTGCACGGACCCGACCAGGTGGCCATCGCTGCGGTGCTGTCGGATCCGGACGGACCGGAGTGGTCCTGGTTGAAGTGGTTGCCGCACACCCAGCATCCGAGTGAGACCGACGCCATCGGGTCGAGCCGGATGGTGTATCGGTCCGTATCGGAGTTGCGCACAAAGGTTCTCGCCGGCCTGAATCGCGGCCCGTTCTCAGCCAACTCACAACCCACCCTCGACCGGACCCACTACATCCTGATCGTGGATGTGGGCGGGGCCGCCAATGAGCGCGATATCTCCGGTGTCGACGGCTGCACCTGGCTGCGGCTCGGCTCGGCCGAACAGACGCTGCCGCGGGCGCTGAAATTCACCGTGAGCGAGAACCGGGACCTGCACGAGGTCACCGCGCGTGGGCCGCGCCGGGTCGGCACGTCCGATGCCATGTCGGTGCCCGCGGCAATCGCATTGGCGCGCAACCTCTCGCCGCACCGTCTGTCGACCGTGGTGGAGGCGGTGGCCGCCGAGCAGGCAAGCGGCGGTACCTCTTGGGAGGACATGGTCGGCATTCTCGATCCGGGCAGTATCTCGGTCGACCTGCACTGGCCCAATCGCCGCGACAGCGACCGCGCCAGGCTCAATATTCCGTTCGGCCACGATCCGACCAGCCAACTCGTCTTCCTCGACATCAAGGAATCGGCCGAGGAGGGCATGGGCCCGCACGGTATGTGCATCGGCGCCACCGGTTCCGGAAAATCGGAATTCCTTCGCACACTGGTGCTTTCGGCGGTCGCGACGCATTCGCCGGATGTGCTGAACCTGCTGCTCGTCGACTTCAAGGGTGGCGCGACCTTCCTCGGCTTCGACCGGCTGCACCACGTCACCGCCGTGGTCACCAACATGGAAGAGGAAGCCGATCTCGTCACCCGAATGGAGGACGTGATCAATGGTGAAATGGCCAGGCGGCAGCGGATTCTGCGCGATGCGGGCAACTTCGCCAGCGTCGCCGACTACGAGCGGGCCCGCGAACAAGGCGCGCAACTACCGCCGCTACCGACCCTGCTCATCATCCTGGACGAATTCGCCGAACTCCTCGAACAGCATCCGAATTTCTCCAAGCTGTTCGTCGCCATCGGTCGACTCGGCCGGTCGCTGCGCATCCACTTGCTGCTCGCCTCGCAGAAGGTGCCCGCCAACCGGATGGGGGAGCTCGAGGCGCATCTGTCCTACCGAATCGCGTTGCGTACCAACCAGACCGCGGATTCCCGCGATGCCATCGGTACGGCCGATGCCTACCACCTGCCGAAGAAGCCGGGCTCGGGTTATCTGCGGGTCGGTTCGGGCGATCTGCAGCGGTTCCAGGCCGCGTACGTGGGTTCCAGCTACACCGCGCCGGCCCAGGCCACCGCGGCCAGCGCACAGCGCGCGCGCCGGATCGGCGGTGGCTACCGGCCGCCACAGCGGTTCACCGCCACCCAGATCATCAATGTCCGTTCCGAGCCGGTTGTCGCACCAGATCCGGTCGCGCCCGAGGTGGACCCGGAAGGCGAACCCGTCACCGTGATGGAGACGGTGCTGCAGCAATTGGCGGGTCACGGCCGCGCGGCGCACAAGATGTGGCTGCCGCCACTGAGCGTGCCGCCGACGCTGGAGCGGCTGGTCCGTTCGGTCACCCCTGGTGCGCTGCAAATGCCCCTTGCAATCGTGGACAAGCCGCGCCAGCAACGTCAGGACGTGTGGTCGGTCGATCTGTCCGGCGCGGGCGGGCATATGGCCGTCGTCGGCGGCCCGCAGTCGGGCAAGTCGACCGCGCTACAGACCTTGATGATCTCGGCTGCGCTGACCCACACGCCGGAACAGGTGCAGTTCTACTGCCTCGACTTCTCCGGTGGTTTGACCGCAATGCGCACTGTGCCGCATGTCGGATCGATCGCCTCGGCGCGCGACGGTGACCGTATCCGGCGCACATTCGCACTGATCACCAATCTTCTCGCGAGTCGGCAGGCGCTGTTCTCCGAACTCGGTATCGAGTCGATGCGCGAGTTCCGGCGTCGCCGCGGGACGCCGCGCGAGTCGGCGGAACTCACAGCCTACGGTGACGAACACGGCGATGTCTTCTTCATCATCGATGGATGGGATGTCGGGTTCTCCGTCAACGGCCCGTACTACGACGAATATGTGCCGGTCATGGAGTCGATCGCGCTGCAGGGCCTGAACTACGGCATCCACCTGGTGGTCAGCAGTTCGCGCTGGGCCGCCATCCGCCCGAACATCAAGGATCTGCTGCAGACGCGTCTGGAGATGCGGCTCGGTGATCTCACCGACACCGTCTTTTCCCAACACCGCGGCGTGGTCACGGCGATTCCGGCGGATCGTCCCGGTCGCTGTCTTTCCAACGATGGCCTGCATATGCTCACCGCGCTGCCGCGCATCGACGGTGTCGGTGATGCCGAGTCGGCGCCCGCCGGTATCGCGGGCGCGATCGACGAGCTCACCCGTCGGTACGAGGGGCGCCGGGCACCGGCCGTCAAACTGCTGCCGGATCAGATCACCCTGGCCGAGATCCGGGCGAATCGGCCGCAGCCGGCCACTCTGGCTCAGCGCTTGGTCGTGCCGTTCGGTGTGCGGGAATCCGATCTGCGACCGGCCGCCATCGATTTCGGGGTCTCGACGCATATGGTGGTGCTCGGCTCGTCGGGTTGCGGCAAGTCGACGGTGCTCGCGGCATTGCTGGAATCGATCCGGACGCAATTCACCAAGGACCAGGCCCGGGTATTGCTGGTGGACTACCGCCGCCAACACATGGAGAAAATTCCGGATGAACAGCTGGTCGGGTATCTGACCAGTGAACGCGATCTGAAGGACGGGCTGCCTCCTTTCGCCGCGAAGATGCGCGAACGCCGCCCACCCGATGGGGTCACCCCGCAGCAGCTGCGGGAACGCTCGTGGTGGAGCGGTCCCGAGATCTTTGTGGTCGTCGACGACTACCACATGGTGGCGCCACGCGGTTCGATCAATCCATTGGACGCGCTGCGTGACCTCATCGTGGACGGCCGTGATACCGGGTTCCATCTCATCGTTGCGCGGAATATCGCCCAGGCCGACATGGCGCTGTACGACAACGTGCTCGGACAGGTCAAGAACCTCAACTGCTCCGGCCTGATCATGGACGGGTCGAAGCTGGACGGCATGCTGATCGGTGATGTGAAGCCGACCAAGCAGCCCGTGGGACGCGGGATCTTCGTGGAGCCATTGCATTCCCGCCGGGATCTCGTGCAGGCCGCATGGCTGCCGGAGCCGGAATGACGCCTGGTCAAGCCCATTTCGGCTGACGTTCCCAGGGTTGGGAATGCCTTAGCGTTCTTGATGTATCGACTCGCGAAGAGTCGGCACCTCTCGTTAGGAGACTTCCATGAACCTGGATGTTGTTCCGGACCATTTCCCGGCTATCGCCTCGCAGCTCGGTGTCAGTGCCGCCGATCTGATGCAGATGCTCGGTGCGGTCGCGACGGTGGCGGTCCCGCTTCCGCCGGGGTTGGACGATGTGAGTGCGTGCATTCCTACCGCATTCGGCGATCAGGCCGGGCTGGTATTGCCTTGCACTGCAAACGGAGTTGCCAAAGGAGTGAACGGGGCAGAAGCACTCCCCGAAATAGCTGTCGCCCATGTGGTTACAGATGGGGCCGGCGGGGTTGAGGTCCTCAGCAACGCTGTGGTAGCTGGCAAGTAATCCCAGGTAGCCCGAGCGAAAGCATGATGATATGCTCGTGCCTTTTTTCATCGCGCAAACACCCGAGGAAATAATTGCGCGACTACTCGGCGGTCCCGGGATCACGGGAACGCTGCTGACGTCGGCGGGCTATCAGGCCATGGCCATGCAGTTGAATGCTGCTGCTGCTGCCACCGAGGGCGCTATGACGCAATTGAGCGGATCGTGGCAAGGGCTCTCGGCGGACAAGGCGCAGCTGGCGTTTCGCAACCATGCGATGTGGTTACGCGAGCAGGCCACCGTTGCAGCGCAAACCGGCCTGTTGGCCGATCAGGTGGCAAGTATTTACTCCGGAGCAGCGACCGCCATGACGGGGGTAGCCGCATGGCTGGCCGAGTTCCGGTTGAAGGAAGCCGCCTTGGTGGCCACGACCGCTATGGGAGCCCCAACCGGTCCGTTGCTGATCGCCCAGGAAATGGAGTATTTCGCGATCAAGGCGGCTGCCACGGCTGTGATGGGCAGCTATGCCGGCGCGTTGCTACCGACGCTCGCGGCGCTTCCGCCG
Organism: Nocardia vinacea NBRC 16497; assembly: GCF_000308835.1. Lineage (GTDB taxonomy): Bacteria > Actinomycetota > Actinomycetes > Mycobacteriales > Mycobacteriaceae > Nocardia > Nocardia vinacea. The sequence goes on from NZ_BAGN01000373.1 coordinate 11,639, forward strand.
CCGGTCGAAGCGCCCCCCATCGTGACCGGCGGCGATCCGGGCATGCAAATGGACTACTCCTCGTACGACGACCCAACGACCTACGGCGGGACCGAACACAGTACTACCGGAACGACCCAAACGACGACCACTCACACCCCGTCGGACACCGGAGGTACGAACGATACCGGTGGTGGTGACAACGGGACCGGCGGCGATAACGGCGGCCCGGGCGGCAACGATACGCCGACCGATCCCACACCAACGGATCCGGCGAACTCGGCCACCCCCAGCGATCCCGAGCAGCTGGCGCCGCAGGCGGATCCCGGTGCGCTGAACGGTGATTCGGGCGCGAACGGCGTCGACTACGGTTCGGCGGACCAGATGGAACTCGTCGGCACATCGCAATATTCGACGACGCTCGCGGGATTGAACGGCGGGGTCGGCAGCCTCGTCGCGCTCAATATGGTGCGCGGCGGCGTCGGATCGATGCCGGGCGCTTCGACCGGATTCCGGATGCCTCCCAACTGGAATCTGGGTGCGAGCCGGGTCTTCGGTGCTACGCCTGCGCAGACGGGACCTGGTCCGATGGGGCCGCGCAGCGGGCCACCGCGGGGTGCGGTCGCGCCGAAGTCCCGGATGCGGCGTCGTCGCGACGACGAGAAAAGGGGGTCGAAGGTATTCGTACCCGGCGAACCTCAGGAAGTGCCGGTACTCGAAAAGGCTCCGGTCATCGGCGTTATCGAGTACGCGGACGGTAATGGCCGCGACGAGCCCGTGCTCGAACCGGTCCTGGCAGTCGGTGTCATCGAGCGAGTCGAAGACGAAGCTGTACTCGCCTCGGCAGAACGTCCCCGGTGAAGTGCACCGAGGCCGAATATCCAAATAATGGAGAGGAATAACAATGGCCATTACGGATGTCGATCCGGCCCTGGTCCAGACGACCGCGAACAACACAACCATCGGTATGGGTGAGCTCGAAACGCATCTCGGAAGGATGCAGGGCGCCGCGACCGAGTTGCACAGCGCGATCAAGGGTAATACCGGTGATGCGGTCCAACAGGCGATGAGTGATGCATTCCAGCAGGGAAAGAATCTTGCCAAGGATTTGCAGCTTATCATCGATGTAATGAAACAAAACGGCGTCAGTTTCGATGAGAGTGATATGACCGAAGCTCAAAAGGTTTTGGCACATATCGGTGGCGACGGGGTCAACTCCACGAAGAACCTCAACTTGAATTTTCAGTGAGGTTTCAGGTAACCGCCGTACTCAAAATTAGGAAGGACTAGTTCGATGACTAAACCTATTCACCTCAATCACGCCGCCGCAGCGACCGCCGTTGGCGATGTCAAGGCGCTCGTCACCGCGATGATGGCGAACACCGAGCGATTGCGTGGGTTCCAGAAGGCGTTGGAAACCGTGATGCTGGGCGCCTTCGGCGATCAGTATCAGAGCACTATGACCAACTACAACAACGACCTGACTGCCTACGACACGCAGGTCCAGAAGTTGAACGGCGCTGTCGAGGTCGCCGCCCTCGAGATCCAGCGCACCGACCACCAGGCGGGACAGAGGTTCGCGGGGCTCGGCAGGTCGTAACGATCGCGCCGTTCCCTTCCATGCCGTCGCATGTTTCGCGGCGCGCGTGGGCTGTTTCCGATGACTCGACATTCGGTGAAAGTGTGGAAGACGATCCAATCGCAATCGACCTGAATGTCGATGCCGCCCTGCTGCTGCAGCGGCTGGTCGGCATCGACTCCTATCCGCCGGTATTGGCATTGCTGCCGACCATTTATCGGCCCGAGGACCGGGACCGAGTAGACGCCGTCGTCGGCGCACAGCTCACCGAGGCGGGCGTGCTCGAGGACGGCGTGGTGAACCCGGTAGTCGAGCAATGGCTGCGGTGTCTGTACCGGCCGGATGTGGAATTGGTTGCCCGGATCCTGGATGCCGGCTCGGATGACGAACCGCCAGCAATGCTGCGGTTGTCGCTCGGTGCGCGCGGGTCGAGACCGCATGT
>NZ_BAGN01000372.1 GCF_000308835.1 Nocardia vinacea NBRC 16497
GGCAGGACTACCACGTGCGCAAGCTGGCCGGGCGCGCCGATGTGGATGTGTTGGTGACCATGCGGGCGGCCGAGGTGCCGGTGCTGCTGTACGGGCCGCCCGGAACCGGGAAGACCTCGCTCATCGAGGCCGCCTACGGTGACCTGCTGACCGTGCAGGGTGACGGGGACACCACGGTCGCCGATTTGGTGGGCGAGTACACCCAGAACCCGGACGGCACTTTCGTTTTCGTGCACGGGCCGCTGGTCCGGGCTATGCGTGAGGGCCGGGTGCTGTTCATCGACGACGCGACCCTCATCCCGCCGACCGTGCTGTCGGTGGTGTATCCGGCGATGGACGGCCGCCGCGAGATCGTGATCAAATCCCACGGCGGCGAGGTAGTGACGGCCGCGCCCGGGTTCTTCGTGGTGGCCGGGCACAACCCCGGAGTGCACGGGGCCATCCTGTCGGACGCGTTGTCCTCCCGGTTCGCGTTCCAGGTGCAGGTGGGCAGCGACTACGACCTCGCCGCCCAGCTCGGGGTGGAACGGCGGGCGGTGAAAGTGGCGCGCACGCTGGCCGACCGGCAGGCCAAAGGCGAAATCGGGTGGGCACCCCAGCTGCGCGAGCTGCTGGCGTACCGCAAGATCGCCGCCGCCACCGACTTCGCCACCGCCGCCGCCAATTTGGTCGGAGCCGCCCCCGAAGAGGACCGCGACATCGTGGCCGCCGTGGTGAAAGCCGTGTACGGCACCGGCCACGCCCCGCTGGCCCTCGGCCCCCGCATCTGACCAACCGCCATCCGCCCCGCCCACGAAAGGCACCGCCTGCCATGACCGGCCACGTGATCACCACCCCGGCCCCCGCCGCCCCGACAACCGCCCCCACCACCTCGGCACCCGCGCCCGCTGCCCCGACACCCGCCCGCACACCCGCCTCGGCCTCTGTGCCTGTCACCGGCGGATGGGTAGCCCTCTCCGCTGCTATGACCGCCGAGGCCCCGCCGATCGCCGACCGCGAGGACCTATCGGTAACGATTGCCCCCGGTGCTGCTTTCGGGCACCCGGCGGTGTTCATGCCGGGCCGCGCGGCCATCGAACTCGACGGCACCCGCCTCAAGATCGACCCGGCCACCGCCCGCCCCGAACGCAACAGTGACCGCAACCGCTACCCGGCGGTGTGGGGCGCGCTGGTACACGAGTGCGCCCACGCCAAACATTCGGCGTGGAACCCGCCGCCGGTGGCGCACCCGGGGGTGGTCGATGCCGCGATGCTGCTTGAGGAATCCCGGATCGAGGCCGCCCAGGTCCGCCGTCGCCCCGACGACCGGCATTGGTTGCGTGCCAGCACCACCGAGATCGTGATCGGGGACAACGGCGGCGCGATCGCCGCCGCCCAGATTCCCCCCACCCCCTACAACGCCGCCCGCAACGCCGCCCTCATCCTGGCGCGCATGGACGGCGGTATCCTCGATGCGGCCGAATGCGCGCCCGCCGCTACCGCGATCGAGGCGATCCTCGGCACCGACACCCTCGACGAATTGCGCGCCATCTGGCGCGAGGCGCACACCGTGGCCGACAACGACACCGCCGCCATGCTCGAGCTCGGGCAGCGCTGGCTCGACATCGTCGGCCCCGACCCCCACACCGACCCCGTACCGTCCTCGCCACTGGGGGCCGCGATCGGCGACACCGTGACCAACATCGGCAACGCGGTAGCCGCCGCCCCGGTGGAACCCGATCCCGCCGAGATCGCTGCCGCCGCCCGTGAGGCGGCCGAACGCGACGCGAAAGACGCTGCCTCGCAAGCTCGTGCGGTGTTCGGCGACGGGACGGGCCGGGGCCGGACCGCGAGCAGGCGAAAGACCCGGCCCGCACGCCCGGCCGAGCACACCGCTGCCCGGGTGCTGGCCCGCGTCCTCAACACCGCCGCCACCCGGGAACGGGCCACGGTGAAAACGACCTCCGCGCTGCCGCCGGGCCGGTTGCGGATGCGCGGCGCGCTCGCGCGTGAGGCCCAACGCGCGGCCGGGGCGATGCCGACCGCCGAACCGTTCACCCGCACCACCCGCAAAACCGTTCCGCTGCCGCCGTTGCGAGTCGGCATCGCGTGTGACGTGTCCTCCTCGATGGGCGACTACGCGGCCCCGGTGGCCTCGGCCGCGTGGATCATCGCCCGCGCGGCCGAGCTGGCCACCATGCCCGCCACGACCGCGACCGTGACATTCGGAGCCTCGGTCAAACCGATCACCTACCCCGGCACCGCCCCCGCACAGGTCACCGAATTCACGTGTCCGGATTACCACCACGTCATCGACATCGCTGTCGAGGCCCTGCACGGTGCCCTCGACCTGGCCCACCCAGGCGCGACCCGCTTGTTGGTGATCATCTCCGATGGCCACTACACCGGCGGTAACCGCCGCCGCGCCCAGCAACGCCTCGACACGCTGCGCACCACTGGATGCGCGGTGCTGTGGCTCGCACCGGCCGACAGCGACCCGAACCCGCTGACCGGGGTGAACGTGCACCTGATCACCGACCCGGCCACCACCGCCGCCGCCATCGGCCGCGCCGCCACCGCCGCCGTACGGGCCGCCTGACCCCGTTACCTGACCCCCTGTTGCCCCGGGTGCCCACCGCACCCGGGGCAACAGGGGGTCAGGAAAACGAACAGCCGCCCCGGCCCCCGAACACCGGTTCGCACACCGCAGCACCGACACGAGACGACATCGTGACCGAAGCAGAGAAGTGTGTGGCAGAGCCGTAGGCTCGGCCGAGTGTCGAACTCCTCTCGCGCTAAGAAGCAATCGAACGATCCCGTCGGAAGTTCCAGCTTCCGAACCGAATTCGCGGGCTACTATCCGCCGACCGACGACGAACTGAAACGTTTCGTTGTCGAGGGTCTCGTCGTGCTCGACACAAATGCGGTGCTGGACCTGTACCGTTTCACCGACACCACCCGCGAGGAATACTTCGACGCGCTGGCGCTTCTGGGCGAGCGGCTCTGGATTCCGAACCGGGTCGGTGAAGAGTTCCACGACAACCGGACCACCGTCATCCGCGAGCGTCAAGACATTCGAGACGCGATCAGCGTCCAGCTGACGGTGCCGATCGAGGTCTTGGTGGCAGCCATTGCCGTCCATGCTCAGCGCCATGGCCTCGACGGACTCGCCGCCGCCGACACCGTCCACAAAGGTGTGCTCGCCGCCCTCGAACCGGTGATTCGTGACATCGAAGGAACCGCCGGTGGTGTCACACCCGACCCTGACGCCCACCCGGACTCGGACCCGATCCTCACAAAGATCTGCGCGCTGTTCGACGGGAAAACCGGGGCCGCACTCGACGAAAAACAGTCCGCTGGCGCCCAGAACGCTCACAAACTTCGGATGGCCGGGCACATCCCACCGGGCTACCGTGACAGCAAGAAGGCTGAGCGTTCCATCGGTGACTACCTCGTCTGGAAGCAGACGATCACCGAAGCAACTGAACGGAAGTTGCCGGTGCTGCTGGTCACCAACGAGAAGAAGGAGGACTGGGTGTTCCGCGACGGCGGATACACCGTGCCCCGGGTTGAGCTGGTCAGGGAGATGAAGCAGACGGCCGGGTGTGAATTCCATCTGGTCGACGTAGAGACTTTCCTGGCCTTGGCGAAAAAGTATCTCGCCGCTGAGATCAGCGAAGCAGCCGTTGATGAAGCAGCTCGCGTCAGCGACGTGGCAGCCGCAGCAGCGGAACAGGAGATAGCGAGTACGCGAACCGCTGCAGTGAACCAAGCATTCGCCCGTTTCGACACGACCGCTGCTGCCCGCGAAGCACTCGCCGGTCTGAACACGACCGCTGCTGCCCGCGAAGCACTCGCCGGTCTGAACACGACCGCTGCTGCCCGCGAAGCACTCGCCGGTCTGAACACGACCGCTGCTGCCCGCGAAGCATTCTCGCGTTTCGACACGACCACAATGATCCGCGACATGATGGCCAGAGCAATTTCGGGTTCCGACCTAGCAGGGACTCGGACCAAGGCGCTGCCGTCCTCGACGCAGACAGAGAAGGCTGCCTCAGCGGAGCCAGCCACCAAGCGCGCCGCAGCAAAGAAGCCCGGAACCAAACACCTACGCACAGCTCTAGCTGAATCCTCGACGCCAACAAAGAAGGCGGCGTCAGCGGAGCCAGCCACCAAGCGTGCCGCAGCGAAGAAGCCCGGTAAAAAGACACGCAACTCGGGCGAGGTACAGCGAGGTACCGAACCAGCCCAATAGTGACACTGCACGTCCGGTGAGTATTGGCCGCGAGGTCATCGCAACCGGACCGGGTCTGTCGCGCGGTCCCGAACTTTCCTACCGAACGCGGCGAGCGACTGCCGGACTCGGTGAGTCCTTCTCGTCGTGTACCACTGGTCGATCGAAGCTTGAATCGTGCGCACGTGCTCGTCGGTGACTGCGACGATATCGGTTGGACGGCCGGTAGTTTCAACGATCCATCGGTCGACGGCGCGCCAATTGGGAACCCGTGCCACCAAGGGGTTGCCCGTGACCGGCCGGATCTGGGGGAGTACCGCTCGGTCGCCGAGTCTGGCGTAGAGCATCCGCTGCCGATCGACGCGCCATGAAGGGTTTTTCAACGCGATCCAGGTCAGCGCGGACCACGCCAGGCCGATCCAGTACAGGACGCCAGCCACCACGCGGATCCAAAGGCTGCTGTCGAAGAACTGGTAGCTGACAACCGTGACGAACACGATGGGGAAGAAGGCGCGAGTCAACATTCGCCACTGGCGGGCAATTTCCTCCGGGGTCATCTGAACGGCGTACTCGGCTGCCAGCCAGCGGCAAGCCAAGTCGTGTTCCAATGTCAGCGCTTGCGGGCAGGAGTCGCCGAGCCGCTCGACCTCGGCTGCATACTCGTCGACCTTCTCGCGTCGCCGCCGAATCGTCTTGCTACCTCGTGCGCGCACCTCTACCCGGTGCTTCCGATAGTTGATGTGCAGGGTGCCCGCTGCGAAGATCGCCATCACAATCGCGATCGCCAGCATCCCCCACTGAATCGGACTCGCCTGCATTTCCCCGCTCCCCCCAAAAGGCCCAGTGGCATTATGCCTGACGAAGCAGCAGGCACAGCCCAGAGCGCGATTCGCCAGATCAGCGCTGTGGTGGGCAGCAGCGCTGCGCCGCGATGGGCGGCCGAAAAGTTTTGCGCGAGTACGCATGTCTGGTCCAGAAGTATCGACCTCGTGTACCCGGACCAGCATCGCCGCCGATGCTTGCGCTGCCTTGAACAGGATGCGCCACAGCGAGTGCGGTCACGCTGTGCAGGTCTGGCTCGACTGCACAACCTGACCTCTGCGAGCTCGGCTGGCGTGATTCCCGCGGCGAGGCCACCGACGTAAGTCTGCTGTCCTCGCCGGAAGAATTGCCCGCGAGCCGAATTCCTCTCGTGCTGTTCGCATTTCGGAAACGGACGAGAGGAATTCGGGCGCGGAATTTTGTTTTCACGTTCCGCTTGACATCGGCCCCGGTATCGAGCGTCCATGGAAACGGGAACGACACCAAACCCCCGGGGATTTCGCCCCGATCGGTGTGGTTTCCGTCCCGACCGGGATATCACCCGAATTCACCCGAACCCAATTGTTGGAGGGACCTGTCATGTCCAAAAAGAAGAACACCACCACCGCGCGCCCGGCATCTGCCGCGTCCGCCCCGGATGCCGTCCCTGCCGCCCCGGACAGCGGTTCGGGGGTGGCGGGTGCGCCCGTCCTGCGCACCGGCACCGACCGGGCATTGTGGGCAGCGCTGGGCACCAATCCCGGCACCACCACCGCCGTGTTGGCGGACGCGTCGGGGATCGGGTTGTCGACCGCGCGGCGCGTGCTGTCGGGGTGGGAAACCGCCGGGGCCGTGCTGTCCCACAGCGACGCCACATCGCCCCGGGCCGCCAAAACCTGGATTGCGGCCGAAACAGCCCCGGAACCGACCACGGCCGAATCCGCCGGGTCGGAACCGGGCACCGGGGAATCCGCCGCGCCCGAACCAGTCACCCCGGAACCGGCCCCGGCCGAACCCGCCGCGCCAGAGCCGATTTCGCCCGCACCGGTTATCCCCGAACTGCCCGATCCCACTGACGAGCAGCAGGCACACGCCGACCCCGACACCGACGCGCCCGCCGACCCCGGACCCGACACCGCGCCGGACGCGGCGGTCGCTGCCCCGACCGACGGCGATCCCGTCGACCCGGCCCCGGTGACCCCGGTCCCGGCCGATGACGCGGCAACGGCCGAGCAGGAGTCGGTGCTGCGGTTGCCCGCTGGTGCGTTGCGGGGACAGGTCGAGGATTTCCTGCGCGATCACCCGGGCGAGGAGTACACGCCGCACCAGATCGGCAAAGTCCTCGAACGTTCGAGCGGCGCGGTCCACAACGCCCTGGTCACCCTCACCAAGGGCGGGACCGCTCGCCAGACCAGCACGGCCCCCAAACGATTCACCCTCGCATCGGCCTGACCGGGCGATGCCGGGATCCCCGGAGCTCGTATCTCCGGGGAGTCCGGCACCGCTCCCACAATCTATCTCTGTGAAAGGTGCTCGACCATGTTCACCACTTCCAACTCGGCTGTCATCGCAGCGGAGCTGCACCGCGTGTTCGTCAACTCCCCCCACGCCACCGACAGCCTCGGGCTGTGGCTGGCGGTCTCGGCCGAGGCCGAACGTCAGCTCCGTGTGCCCGTCGACCCGGCCCTGGTGCCGTGGGTGCCGGTGTTCATGCGCTACCGGCTGCTACGTACCGAGGGCGAGTTCTTCCCGTTCACCGGCTCGACGCGGATCATGACGGGACCGCTGACCGGTACCACCTACACCAACCCCGACCATGCCGCCCGCGCGGTCGTCGGCGCGACCCCCGCCCCGCTGACCGGCCCCGCCGGGAACGGTGACGAGACCGACACGGCCGAGTTGCGGAGGCCGATGCCGTCGTGGCGGTTCCGGGCCACCGGTGCCCCGGCCGCGAAGACCCTGCCCGCTGTGCCCCCGCTCATCTCCTAGCCCGCCTACACGCTGAAACGGCCGGTGGGGCCGAGCAATTGCTCGGCCCCACCGGCCGTTTCGTTGTCTGGCTGTGGTGGTTGGTGTGGCGGGGGCTATTTCGTGCGGTCGATGGCCTGTTCGATCCAGTCGGTCAGTACGGGGGCGGCGGTGTCGTAGCCGGTGGCGGGGAACGTGGCCGTGTCGCCGTTCTGGGGGGCCGGATCGCTGGTGCCCGCGCCCGTGCGGGTGGTGTTGTAGGTCTGGGTGAGCGTGGGGAACTGGGTGCCGGTGAACGCGGTGGCGGTGGCCGAGAGCAGGTCGGCCGCGATCGGTGCTAGTCCCGTCAGTGCCAGGAAGGCGGCGACGGGGTCGCCGTCGGCGAGGGTTTCCACGGCGGTCCAGGTGATCTCTTGCGCCAGGCCGATGTCGGTGGCGATGCGGGTGATGTCGAGTCCCGCGAGGACACCGACGATCTCGGCGGCGATCGTTGCCGCGCCGGTGGTGTCCAGCGGTGCGGCGATCTTCAGTGCGCGGGCGACCAGGCGCAGGTCGATTCCGGCGGCCAGCTCGACCAGCGGGTTGAACTGGTTGTTGAGGTCTCCGGCAACGCGGTGCAGGCCGCGCAGGTCGCCGCTGGCGAGCAGGCCCGGAATCTGGGCGAGGTCGGTGACGATGGCGGGCACGTTCGCCGTGAAGCTCGATAGCCCGTTGAGGACGGTGACCACCTGCGCGAGAACCTGTGAGGCGCTGAGCTGCCCGGTCGAGGTCGTGGGTGGTGTCGTCGTGGTGGGTGTCGTAGTCGAGGCCCGCGCCGGGGCCGAGGTGGTCGTGGTCGAGGAGAGGACGCGGCTGACCGCGGCGAGGACAGGGGATGCCTCGGGGGTGGTCGAGCAGTAGCGGTCGTCCTCGGCGCAGAGCGTGCGGACCCGGTCGGTGAGTTCACCGAAGCTCTGCGAGCGCGGGCCTGTGACGCCCTGCCCGGAGACGGGGGTGCCGAGCTCGGTGGTGGCCGGGTCACGGCGCGGGTCAGAGACCAGCGCGACGGCCACGACCCGCGAGGCTGGGATCGGGCCTTGGTTGTTGCCGATGGTGGTGGCGAGGTCACCGGCGACCTCGGCGCCCGGGGCGTAGCCGGCCAAAACCACTCCCGTGTCCGAGCACAACGCCGACAGCGCCGTGGTGAGTTCCTGTCCGCTCGCGGTCCCGGAACCGGTTATCGGTGCGGTGAGGGTGCGGACCTCGATGTCGCTGCCGTAGCGCGCGGTCAGCGATTCCCCGACTCGGGTGAGGATCCCGACCGGGGCCTGCTCGGTGGTCGTGGTCGTCTCGTAGGTGCCCGGGACCAGTAGCGCGGTCCAGCGCGGGCACTGCGCGCCGGTCGGGCCGGGGGGCGGGTCTGCGGTGGCGACACCGGCCGTCACGGTGGTGGTGGCGATGGCGGCGCATAGCGTCGCGTGGGCGATGCGGCGGGTGCGGGCGGTCCGATTGTGGTTGTGGCGCATGAGTTCTCCTTGTCGGGGTGGGGTGGCGGTTAGGGTGCGGCGCGGGAGTCGGCGTGGGCGGGTGACGGGCGGGTAGCGGTGTAGTAGTCGGGCCACCGGTAGGACGAGATCTGGACGGGCTCATCGAAGGTGGGTGCGTGGACCATTTGTCCGCTACCGAGGTAGATGCCGACGTGGTGGACGTCGGCGGCGGTGCCGTAGAACAGCAGATCGCCGGGCGCGAGTTTGTCCTCGGAAATGGTTGCGCCGGTGTGGACTTGGTCGTAGGTAGTGCGGGGGATGGAGATCCCGGCTGCCCGGTAGGAGGCTTGGGTGAGTCCTGAGCAGTCCCAGCCGCCGTTGACCTCAGGTCCGTTGCCGCCCCACACATACGGCAGCCCGAGCTGGGCGCAGGCGAAGGAGATCACTTGCGCGGCAGCCGGATTCGTGGGTGCCTCGGTGTGGCAGTCGCCGTCGGTGGTGTCGGTGGCGCGGTAGCGTGCGGCCTGGTCGAGGACCTGGTCGACGTACCAGTCGGCGTGGTTGTAAGCGAAGATCGCCGCACGCAGGTCGCCGGGTGCACCGGAGTCGCACAGGTAGTACGCCGCAGCGTGCACGGTGTCGGAGGGGTTGTAGCGCGAGGGCGGGCTCGCGCCGCCTGCGGGAAGCCGATGCCGGGCGGTCACCGACTCGAAGGTCGAGGCCAGGAACTGCATCGGCCCGGCGGCACCGGACGCGTTCTCACCCGAGGACACCCCGGGAAGTGGTGAGCGGCCGTGGTCGGTCTCGATCTTGCCGATCGCGGCCAGCACCGACCAGTCCAGCCCGGCACAGTCCCCGGCGGCAGCCTGGTACAGCACGAGCATCTCGGCTGGGATGTCCTGGCGGGCTTCGGCACTCGGGACCGACCCGGTGCCGGTCGAGGTCCCCGGGGCAGGCGCGGTCAGCGATTGGTCGAAGACGACGACCGTGGTGACCACGGCCGCGATCACGACCACGCAGAACACGACCGCCGCGCAGCCCGCCCCGAGTGCCTTGACCAGCATCGCTGTCTCACCAGAATTCGGAGGCCGGTGGGCGCGGTGGGGGTGGCGCGAGGATGACGAGCCCGTTCAGTGATGCCGAGGTCTGCTCGGTGTCGACGCTGGTGGCTGGCGGGGTCTGTCGGGGCCAGGCGGTGGTGAGTTCGTGTAGGCGCCTGCGGTCGGAGTCGGTGTCCAGCGGTAGCCACACCTGATCGGCGGGGCTGGCCTCGGGAATCGAGCGGAGGAGTTCGGCGGCGGCCGTGGCGACGGGTACGGCCTCGGGGTCGGGCAGTCGTTGCCAGGTCTGGCGCAGGGCCTCACGGGCATTGGCTTCGCGCAGCATGGTCGGCACCCACAGCAGGACCGGGGTGATGACGCCGGTGGTGCGGGCCAGCTCGCCGTAGCCGTGCAGCTTGGCCGCGACCCGGCTCAACGTGGTGGAGGCGAGGTCGTATTCGAGGAAGAAATCGAGCGTGGCCTCGGCGTGGGTGTAGCGGCCGAAGGCGTCCGGTCGTGCCAGGTCGCCCCACAGCCGCTGGCAGCGGGTCTGCGACCACCACGCCTGCACCTGGGCCTGTTCGCCGTGCTCGTCACGGGGTGCGTGGGCGGTGAGGGTGGCGAACCAGTCACTGACGCCGAGGGTGTGAGTCAGGTGCAAGCTGTGAGCGACGGCGAGGGTGCGCTGATGGTTGTAGCCGAGCTCGCGCGGGGTGATACCGGCCTCCGCGGCGAGCACGGCGGCTCCGGCTGGTGCCAGCACCCAGTGCACGGGGGCGCTGCCCCGGGTTCGCAAGGGCCGGAACCGTTCCAGGACGCCGTAGCCGTGCAGCAGGGTCAGGCGGCGCAACGCGATGGCGGGGGTGGGGAAGGCGAGTGTGGCGAGCTGGTTGGTGGTCAGGACGCGGTGCTCGTGCAGCATCCGCAGGATCCAGCGGTCGCGCTCGGTCAGCCGCGCCACGAGCGCGGTGGTGTCGACCGGGCGGGGTCGTACGGTGCGGCGCTCGGGGCGGGGTGCGCGTCGATCCGCTTGGCGGTCAGGTCGAGAGATCATCGGTGCAGCAACCTTTCTCGGATAGGGCGGGTCGCGTGGCTAGGGCTGGCGAGGGTCGTGCCGTGCGGGATCTGGCCGCTCGCCCCGGTCGAGGTCGGGTGTGCCCCCGGGCTCAGGTGTGCGTGCCGGTGTGGTGAGACGGGCGCGGGCAGCGGCGGCGATCTCACGGGCACGGCCCGGGATCGGCGGCTTGAGGGGCCGGGTAGTGAGGGTGAAGGGGCGCGCGTTACGCCCGTCGACCAGCAGGCGGGCGGCAGCGTGGAAGGCGTCCAGGTGAGACAGGTCGTGCTCGGACAGCCACGGGTCGGTATGGCGGGCCAGCTCGCGGGCATCGTCGGGAGACACGGCGAAAACGATCTTGTTGCGGGCGTTGGCCGAGATGCCATCGCGCAGTTCGCGCGAGAGCTGGCCCAAGTTCTGATGTGCCAGCAGCAGCGACAGGCGCAGTCCGCGGGCTTCGGCGAGCATGTCCTCGATCGGGGTCGACAGGTTGAGGAAGTTCTGCGCCTCATCGAGAACGAGAGCGGCGTCAGGCCGGTCGGCAGCGGGAACCCGAGCACGCGCGGTGACCGCCTGCCAGGTGCGTGCCACGAGCAGCGACCCGACCAGACGTGAGGTCTCTTCTCCGAGTGAGCCTTTCGGCAGCCGTGCCAGGCAGATGCCGCCGTTGTCGAGGATGTCGGCGAACTCGACCGTCGAGGGCCCGCCCGCGATGGCCGAGCGCACGAACGGACGCAACAGGAACGCGCGCAGCTTGTTCAACAGAGGGCCGGTGAGCTGAGCGCGGCCGGTGTCGGACAGTTGTTCGTAGCCATCCCAGAACCCGCGCAGGACCGGGTCTTTGGTGGTGCGGGTGACACGGGCACGGAACGCTGGCTCGGTGAGCAGACGAGGCAGATCCGCCAGGGTCGCGGTGCCGGGTTGGGCGCACAGGGTGAGCAGGCTCGCGCGCATGATGTCGTCGGTGCGGGGCCCCCACCATTGGTGAAAGATCCGGTGGAACACGGTGACCAGGTTGTCGACGGCCAGATCCATTCCCGCACGCCCGATCCGGCCGATATCCAGGGGGTTCACACACGGTGGCGCGCTGGGTGAGTCGGCGTCGAAAAGCACGACCCGCTCACCCATGCGCGAAGGCAGCCGAGACAGGACGTCGGTGACGAGGTCGCCCTTCGGGTCGATGACGATCACTCCGCGTCCGGCGTCGGCGTCGTCGAGGATCGTGCGTGCCAGCAGGGTGGACTTGCCGACGCCCGTGGGGCCGAGGATGTGTAGGTGGTGTCGGGCATCGGAGATCTTGACTGCGACCGGGCGACGAGTACCGGTGTCGGCCATCCCCAGCGGTTTCGTGTACGCCCCGCCGACGGGGATCTCCGGGGCAGGCGACAGGGCGCGGGCTCCGGCGCGTTGTAGGCCGGGCAGGCCGTCGTCGGTGGGCAGATGCGCGATCGTGGCGAGCTCGGGCACCGATAGCACGTCCCCGCGCCCGAGACGCCGGTGTCGGATCAACGTGGCCAGGCGCAGGCGGCGACGCCGCCGGTAGTAGTTGTGATCGGTGCACGCCCCGAACACCGTGGCCAGAGCGTCGGCCCGGCCGCGTGCCACCGCCCGCGCCTGCGCCCTTGGGTTCGTGTCGTCGGGGTCGTCGGAGACCGGGATGGACGCGGCGTAGCGCACCACGGTTTCCCAGTGCGCGCCACGCGCTTTGGCTGCCGCCGCGCGGGCGGCGGCGCTGTACTCCATCACGGCCTGGCGGTCGCTGGCCCGCCCCTCGCTGACACTCCCAGCCCGGGTCGGTCGGGCCGTGGTCGTGCCGGGGGTGAGCAGGTTCAGCGCCTCGCGCAGCAGCCCGACCAGGATCCCCGCCGGGGCCCCGGTGCTTGCCGCGGCGCGGGTGGCTCGGGCGACACGGCGGCCGGTGACCGGGCGAGCGAGGATCTGCACGCACGCGGCTTGGCCGGGAGACAGATCGTCGGCGGCGGTGATCAGGTCGCGCACGAGATCACCGGAGTGGTCGGTACTCAACGGCAACCCTTCACGCTGCCCCAGCCGCAACTCACCCCCGACCACGATCCGCGCGACACCACCTGCCGGTGTCGGTAGCGGCGGACGGGCGAGCTGGCGGGTGTCGGTGTGCGCGCCGGGCCAGGCCGAGGCGACCGCGCGTTCGATCAATCCCGGTGGGATCGCTCCGGGTACCCACAGCCTGATCGCGGCACCCTCCTCCGGCGTGACGGTGTACTCGAATCCGATATGCGGTTGTCCCAGCAGCACCCGTGCCCAGGCAGGGCGCAGCTGCCCGATCAGGTGCGCCCAGAACGCCAGCGCGCCTTTGGCGTCGACCTCGGGTGGGGTGAGCACGGTGATCTGGCGAGCGCGCGCACTCAGCCGGCGCCGACGCCACTGACCCAGAACCT
>NZ_BAGN01000371.1 GCF_000308835.1 Nocardia vinacea NBRC 16497
AGCATGCCGCCCAGGGTGACGATGAACGCCGGAATTTTGACGTAGGCGATCCAATACCCTTGCCAGGCACCGATGGCCGCACCCATCGCGATGGCCGCCAGCACGACCAGCGGCCATGGCCAGTGCCATTGCACGATGGCGATACCGGTCACGGCGCCGACAAGTGCGCACAGTGATCCGACCGATAGGTCGATGTGCCCATTGATGATCACCAGCATCATCCCGATGGCGAGCACCAGGATGTAGCCGTTCTGCAGGATGACATTCGTGACATTGAGCGGCGTCAATAGGCTGACACCGTCGGAAAGTTTCGCCGTGGTGAGGATTTGGAACAGCAGCGTGATCACCACGAGCGCGACGATCATGCCGTATTGGCGCACATTGCCGCGCAGGGTGCGGCGCAGGGCCGCGAGCGCGCCGACCTGTTTCTGCTCGACGGCCTTCGCGATGACCTCGGCGGAGTCGTCGTCTTCGAGCTTGTCCAGCAACGTCATTCGGATACCACCTCGGCAGTGGCGGTTCCGCGTGTCATCAGTTTCATGACAGCCTCCTGTGTGGCTTCGTGTTTCGGGAGTTCACCGGTAATGCGGCCCTGGCTCATCGCGTAGACGCGGTCACACAGGCCGAGTAATTCCGGCAACTCCGAGGAGATGATCAGCACGCCTTTTCCGGCGGCGGCGAGCTGCTGGACGATCAGGTAGATCTCGTATTTGGCGCCGACGTCGATACCGCGG
Organism: Nocardia vinacea NBRC 16497; assembly: GCF_000308835.1. Taxonomy (GTDB): domain Bacteria; phylum Actinomycetota; class Actinomycetes; order Mycobacteriales; family Mycobacteriaceae; genus Nocardia; species Nocardia vinacea. The sequence goes on from NZ_BAGN01000371.1 coordinate 735, forward strand.
GTCGGCTCGTCGAGGATCAGCAGATCGGGTTCGGTGAAGATCCATTTGCCGAGTACGACCTTCTGCTGGTTTCCGCCGGAGAGGTTGCCCACCTTCTGGAATACCGTCGGCGTCTTCACCGTCAGCCGGGTGCGCAGGCGCTCGGCTTCGACTATCTCGCGGTGGGTGTCGATGACGGTGTGCCGGGAGACCGCGGGAAGATTGGCCAGGGTGATATTGCGTCGGATGTCTTCATCGAGGATCAATCCGTATTGCTTGCGGTCCTCCGAGACATAGGCGATCCCGGCGCCGATCGCATCGCGCACCGACGAAATTCGCAGTACTGCGCCATCTTTGCGGATCGTGCCGCGAATATTGCGGCCGTAGGACCGGCCGAAGACACTCATCGCCAATTCCGTGCGCCCGGCACCCATCAATCCGGCGATACCGACGATCTCACCGCGCCGCACGTTGAGTGCGGCGTCCCGGACGATCCGGCGATCGGCAATGGTCGGGTGATCGACATTCCAATCGGCGATCTCGAAGAACACCTCGCCGATCTGCGGATCGGTCCGCGGCGGGAACCGGTGGTCGAGATCGCGCCCGACCATCCCCTTGATAATGCGATCCTCGGTGACCTCCGCGGCCGCCGCGTCCAGGGTCTCGATGGTCCGGCCGTCGCGCAGCACGGTGATCGAATCGGCGACCTCGAGCACCTCATTGAGCTTGTGCGAGATAAGGATCGAGGTGATGCCCTGCTCGCGCAGCTGCCGCAACAGCGCGAGCAGGCTCGCGCTGTCGGTCTCGTTGAGTGCCGCGGTCGGTTCGTCGAGAATGAGCAATCGCACCTGTTTGGACAGCGCCTTGGCGATCTCCACGAGCTGCTGTTTACCGACACCCAAAGCGGCGACCAGGGTTTCGGGATCCTCGACGAGACCGACCTGCCGCATCAGCAGCATCGCCTGCCGATTGGTCTCGTGCCAGTCGACGGTCCAGCTGCGCAGGCGTTCATTGCCGAGAAAGATGTTCTCCGCGATCGAGAGCTGCGGCACCAGCGCCAATTCCTGGTGGATGATCGCGATTCCCGCCGACTCGCTACCGCGAATATCCTTGAACGCCACATCGGTACCGTCCATGCGGATCTGTCCGCTGTAGGAGCCGTGCGGGTAGACGCCGCTGACCACCTTCATGAGCGTGGATTTGCCCGCGCCGTTCTCGCCGACCAGCGCGTGGATTTCGCCGTCGGCCACCGCGAAATCCACCGCGTCCAGCGCCTTCACACCCGGGAATTCCATGGTGATTCCGCGCATTTCGAGAATGTGCTTGGTCATGGGCCGTGTCCTTTTCTGCATGCCCGAGGCAGCCTCCGTGGTTACGCAGGCTGCCTCCTCCGGCCCCTGACTCGGCCATGCGGGCAGCCCTTTCCTGGTCGTCAGGCGAAGTCGCGCTCGGAGTAGTAGCCGGAGTCGATCAGCACCTTGCGGTAGTTGTCCTTGTCGACCGAGACCGGCTGCAGCAGATACGACGGCACCTTCTTGGCGCCGTTGTCGTAGGAGGTGGTGTCGTTGGTTTCCGGGGTGCCGCTGGTCAAGATCGCATTGACCATCTGCACGGCGCGTTTTGCGAGGTCACGGGTGTCTTTGAAGACGGTCATGGTCTGCTCGCCCGCGATGATCGACTTCACCGACGCCTTCTCGGCATCCTGACCGGTGACGACCGGCATCTTCTTATCGCCCCTGCCGTACCCGACCGCCTTGAGGGCCGAGACGATGCCGATACTGAGGCCGTCGTAGGGGGACAGCACGGCATCGATATTCGTGGTGGAGTAATTGGCGCTGAGCAGGTTCTCCATCCGGGACTGGGCGGTGGCGCCGTCCCAGCGCAGCGTGGTCACCTGATCGATGGCGGTCTGCCCGGAGCGGACCACCAGCTTGCCGGAGTCGAGATAGGGCCGGATCACCGACATGGCGCCGTTGAAGAAGTAGTAGGTGTTGTTGTCGTCGGGGGAACCGGCGAATAGTTCGATCGAGAACGGGCCCTTGCCATCCCGCAGTCCGAGCCGGTCCACGATGTAATTCGCTTCCAGCACACCGACCTTGAAGTTGTCGAAGGTGGCGTAATAGTCGACATTCGCGGTGTCGCGGATGAGCCGGTCGTAGGCGATCACCGCGATCTTGTTCGTCTTGGCCTGCTGCAGTACGCCGGTGAGCGATTTGTTGTCGATCGCCGCGATCACCAGTGCCTTGACACCCCGGGTGATCATGTTCTCGATTTGCGAAACCTGCGTTTCGATGACGTCCTCGGCGTACTGCAGATCGGTGTCGTAGCCGAGGTCCTTGAACTGCTTGACGATATTGTTGCCGTCGGCGACCCAGCGTTCGGAGGATTTCGTCGGCATGGCGATGCCGATCATGCCGCCGGCCGCGGATGAATTCCCGCTGTCCTCAACGGAACACGCGGCCGCGGCCAACAGCGCCGCGACACCGGCGGCGCCGGCGAAGAGTCCGCGTCGGTTGATAGTGGGCATGGGCACAACTCCTTGACTAGACCTGGACGAACTCGATGCCGGCGAGCTGACAGAAGACCTGCCAGTCGGCGGCGTGGTGGCCGATATTCATGACCTGGTGATGCGGCCCGCCCGCGGTGAGCCAGCCGTCCATGCAGGCCCGAACACCGCTCGCGGGGCGGAACTGGCCGTAGGGCATCTCCAGTGCGGGCAGTTCCTGGCTGTCGAGCACATTGCCCTCCGCCACCACCAGCCGGAACTTTTCGCCACCGAGCGAAACCAGACAGGCCAGCGTCGCGGGCCCCGGCCGGTAGCGGAACAGGAAGGTCGGCGGCTCGTCGAGCTTGCCGATGCCGAGCTCGCGCCGAATCAGCCGGACCGGCTCATCGGTGCGCGCGATCCGCCAATTCCCCTCGCCCATATGGCTCATCAGAATCGAGTCGGAGGGGAAGTCCATCGCATACATCTCGGTGAAATGGCCGTCGCCGATCAGCTGATGCCCCGCGTAGACCATGGCGGCTGCCATCGCATCGCCTTCGGCGCCATAGCCGTACCCCTTGGCCATCAGACTCGATGCCGCGGCCAGCGGCAGCCGCTGGAACCGGCCGTCCTCGCCGATCGCGTCGAAATGTGTCGAGTACGCACCGTAGCCGCGGTCGGTGAGAATGCGTTCGATTGCGATCTGCATCCGGGCGTGGTCTTCGCGTTCCGCACCGGTCAGTGCGGGATCTATCGCGAATTCCCGGTCCTCCCAAGCCAGCAGCGCCGCTACGTCGTCATCGGTCACCGCCTGGCTGCCGCGGTAGAGGTCGCCGGGGGCGACGAAGCTGATCTCCGGCCCGAGCGCCCGCAACAGCGCGTTCTCATCGACGCGAATATCGCCCATATCGTTCATGGCATAACCGAATACGCCGACCTTGAGCGACCGCCAGGCGGTGACCGCGCGCGCGGCCCGCGCCCAACGATCAACGCGCACAGCGAATTCCGGTGTGCGCCAATCGTCGGTCACGACGGTGAACGGACGGTCGGCGCGGACCATTGCATTCGCAGTGTCCTGAGCGCCGTGAATGCCCTGGTTGTAGGTCATATCCGCCATATCCCAGGCTGGGGTCACGGCCGGTTCGGGCTGAATATTGGCCAGTAGCACCGGAAGTCGGTTCTCGTTGAACAACCGGGCCACCCGCATCGCCGGGCCGTAGGTGAGCATCACCACCATGACGCCGTCGAGATCGGCATTGACGAATTCGCGCATGACCGCCTCGGCGTCACGCCGGTCCTTGACGGGGCGTCCGACGGTCCAGTCGGCGAGATCGGCGAGTTGTTCGGCGATATCGTGGGCGTAGCGGTCCTGGCGCTCGGCGATGCCCGGGATCATGTCGTCGTAGAGGGCCTGCATGATGCCGAGTAGGCCGATGCGTGGTTTCGGGTTCATCGAGGAGGTACTCCTTTGTCGGCGGCCGGAATCAGTGCTGGCCGTATACGTTCTGGTAGCGGTCGTGCAGGCTGTCCACATCGGCCTGCGCGATGGGGACCGGTTCGCCGAGTTGGCGCGCGATATGCACGGTGCGAGCCACGTCCTCGCACATGACGGCCGCCTTGACCGCGGCGCGGGCGTCGCGGCCGACCGCGAAGACGCCGTGATTGCGCATCAGGACGGCGGGGGAGCGGTGGCCCGACAGCGTCGCGACCACACCCCGGCCGATATCGTCGTTGCCGATGAGCGCGAAGGGGCCGACCGGAATTTCGCCGCCGAACTCATCGGCCATGGCGGTGAGCGCACAGGGAATCGGTTCCGCGCGTGCGGCCCACGCGCTCGCGTAGGTCGAATGGGTATGCACCACTCCGCCCACCTCGGGCATCGCCCGGTAGATATAGGCGTGCGCGGCGGTATCGCTGGACGGTGACAGATCGCCTTCGACCAGGTTGCCGTCGAAATCGCAGACCACCATCGAGTTCGGGGTGAGCTCGTCGTAGGACACGCCGCTCGGCTTGATGACCAGCAGCTGCTCGCCGGGTACCCGGGCGGAGACATTGCCCGCGGTCCACACCACCAGCCCCCAGCGCAGCAGTTCTCGATGCAGATCGACCAGCTGCTCGCGCAGGCCGGTGATGGCGGTTGGCTCGGCTGTGCCTACGGTTCGCTCGCTGCGCTCGTTCATGCGGTGGCGACTTCCCTTCGTGCGTCGTTACGGATGCGCCGCAGCCGGTGCAACATTTCGGTGCCGCCGCGGCCGAAATGGTCGTGTAGGGCTCGGTATTCGGCGTAGACGGCGTCGTAGGCGGCGGCGCGGTCGGGATCTGGGAGGTAGGCGTTGCGGTGCACCCGGCCCATCGCCTTGGCGGCGGCGCGGACATCCGGGTAGGCCCCGGCGGCGACAGCGGCATGGATGGCCGAGCCGAGCGCCGGGCCCTGATCCGAGCCGATGATCGACAGCGGTAACCGCGTCACGTCGGCGTAGATCTGCATCAGCAACGAGTTCTTCAGCAGGCCACCGGCAATCACCAGTTCGCGAACGGGAACGCCTGCGGCATTGAAGGTTTCGATGATGGTGCGGGTGCCGAAGGCGGTGGCCTCCAGCAATGCGCGATAGATGTCCTCGGGTTTTGTCGCAAGGGTGAGGCCGACGAGGATCCCGGACAGATCGTGGTCGACGAGCACCGAGCGGTTTCCGCTGTGCCAGTCCAGCGCGACCAGGCCGTGCTCACCGACCCGCTGCTGCCGTGCCAGATCACTCAGATAGGCGTGTGTGTCCATGCCGAGCGCGGCGGCCTCGGCGTGATAGCGCCCCGGCAGCGACGAGTCGACGAACCACGCGAAAATATCGCCGACACCGCTCTGCCCCGCCTCGTAACCCCAACTGCCACTGATGATTCCGCCATCCACCACCCCGCACATGCCAGGCACCTCGGCAAGGTGATCACTGTTCATGACATGGCAGGTGGACGTCCCCATCACCGCGAGCAGTTGCCCGTTCTCGACGGCCTGCGCGGCGGGCGCGGTGACATGCGCATCGACATTGCCCACCGCGACCGCGATCCCGGGTCGCAGTCCCGTCCATCCCGCTGCCCGCTCGGTCAGGCCTCCGGCACGGCCTCCGAGCGGGGACAGCGGGTGGACCAGCTTGCCGACGGCGAAGTCGGCGAAGTCCGGATTCAGCGCGGCGAGGTAGTCGCTGCTCGGCCAGCTTCCGTTCTGGTGAATTCCCTTGTAACCAGCTGTGCAGACGTTTCGCGTCTCCTGACCGCACAGCTGCCAGACAATCCAGTCCGCCGCCTCGATGAAACGTTCGGTCCGCTCATAGATCTGCGGATCCTCTTCCAACATCTGCAGCGCCTTGGCGAACTCCCATTCCGCCGAGATCTTGCCGCCATACCGGTTGATCCACGGCTCGGCCCGTTCGTGGGCGAGGGTGTTGATCCGATCGGCCTGCGCTTGTGCCGCATGGTGTTTCCACAACTTCGGATACGCATGCGGACGCGCCGCGAACTCCGGCACCCGGCACAACGGTGTTCCGTCGGCAAGGGTGGGCAGCACCGTACAAGCCGTGAAGTCCGTAGCGATTCCGATGACGTCAGCCGGGTCGACCCCCGATTCGACCAGCGCGGCAGGCACCGCCGTCCGCAACACATCGACGTAGTCCTCAGGATCCTGCAGCGCCCAATCCGGAGGAAGCTCAGGGCCGCTCACCGGCAAATTCCGATCGATGACCCCGTGCCGGTATTCGGTTACCGCACTGGCGAACTCGGCCCCATCCCGCACCCTGACCACAACTGCCCGCCCGGACAACGTGCCGAAGTCGACACCGACCACATACCTGTCCGCCACTGTGACGCTCCTAACAATGTTAACGCAAACATTGTTAGCGCGAACATTTGCTCCGTGTCAAGGACTCGCTCATTTCGTAAGTTGTGATCGCTCACGTCGAGGCGTGTCTACGACATCCATCCTTTGGCGATGAAGCACTCGCCGATGTGGTGTAGCGGCTGGGTCGGCGACATGACGACCGGGCCGCACGCGTCACCGGGGCTCGACGAACTTCTGACATCGGCCGGTTTCGCGAAGGTCACCTGGGAACAGGTCACGTTCGAGATGCGCAGCACACCCGAAGAGGTGTGGGTGTCCGCCGTCCAAACTACGACGAGCAGCTCGCAGCGCCGCATGAGGTGCTCATCGCGCGAGCCTCGGTCATAGTCGACGACGGACACATTACCGGCGGTGCGCGTGTATCAATCGCCACAACTCGGCTCGGGGACCTTCGCGCTGAATCTCGTTGTGCGGCAGTCTGAGTGGATCATGCATCCAGCCGGTTGTTCAGTGGCCTTCAGGGGCAAGGAATTCCAGCCGGTTGCCGACGCCATCGCGCGTGTGAAAGCGGCGGCGTCCGGGGATCTCGGCCGGATCGGCCCACTCGACCGGAAACCCGGCGGCCACCAGGGCATCGGCCGTTGTGTCTACCGGGCATCCCACCTGCACGTGATGAAGTATGCCGCCAGCCTACGCGGCCACACGATAAACCATTGGCGCGCAAGCGGATGGCAGACTGAGCCGAGTGTTCGTCGAGCAGGTCGTGCCAGTGTCCGCGGATCCCGAGGTGATGCTCTTTGTCGCACACTCCGCCGGTCCAGCGCAGCGCACGCTGTTGGTCATCCACGGTGGACCGGACTGGGACCACAGCTATCTGCGCGAACCACTGGTCGAGTTGGCCGGGACGCATCGGCTGATACTGCCGGACCTGCGCGGCTGCGGCCGTTCCACCCGGGGACTTCGAGACGACGAATACACCCCGGACAGTGTTGTCGGGGATCTGACGGCGCTGCTCGATGCATACGGTGTCGCCCGAGTCGACGTGCTGGGGTTCTCATACGGCGGCCTGATCGCCCAACGTCTCGCCGTGGATGCACCCGACCGGGTACGACGGCTGATCATTGCGTCCAGCAGCATCCTGCCGGTGCCCGCAGACGCCTTCGCCGGATGGCGGGTCCGGGACGAGCGCCGCGCCAGGGAGGCGCAGGTATGGTCCGACCGCATGTCGGCCGGTGCCGAACTTACTCGCGCAGCAGCCATCGCCGGAGCTTCGGCCAATATCTGGCGGGCGGCAGCCCTACCTGACTACCTGCGGCGTCTCGCGGCCATCCGGTTCTCCGCCGAATGGATGCGGCCGATGCTGGCAGGCACATTGCCCTCGCCCCGATACGAAAACGCGGCGCGGCGATTGGCCGAGCTCAACGTCCCGTTGTTACTGCTACACGGTCGACAAGACATGATCTTCCCATCGACACTCACCACCGAGGCTGTTGCGCTGATTCCCTCCGCACAGCCGGTGGTGATCGACGAGGCAGGCCACATGGCCCACATCGATCAGCCAGACCAGTGGCTCGGTGCCGTCCGCGAATTCCTGAGCTGACCGCCACTGGTATGCCGACGAACCACCCCATGTGTTTTCCGACATCGTGCTAGCGGATGGTGCCGGCCTTACAGGCGGGGCAGGTCGTCGCTGTTCGGGCGCAGCGGGATTCGATGCCCCGATAGCGGGTGAATAAGCCCGAACAAGTCGGCCACCGACGTCGCCAGCTTTTCTGGGGCGACCGACAGATGCTTCTCGAGTGCACGGCCGAGGTCGGCCGTCGCGGAAAACCGCGATGGCCGACCAGGTTTCGGCTGAACGTGGGATGGTGCGATTACCGCGCGGCTACGGCGGGAGTAGGCGCAGCGGCGGCGCGATCCTGTGTGCCCAACTGCGGGTAGGTCGGATACTCGATGCCCGAGATGTACTGCACCGTCCGCACTACCTGGCACGAATAGCCGAATTCGTTGTCGTACCAGAGGTAAAGGATTGCGGTGTCGCCGTCGACGATGGTGGCGTTGGCGTCGACGATGGATGCTGCTCGGGAGCCGATGAAGTCGCTCGAAACCACATCGGTGGCGGCGGTGTAGTCGAGGTTGCGGCTCAGTGGGCCGGCCAGCGACACCTGACGCAGGTACTCGAGCACTTCGCTTTTCGTGACCTCTCGCTCGAGTTGCAGGTTCAGGATCGCGACCGAAACGTCCGGGGTAGGAACGCGAATCGAGTTGCCGGTGATCTTGGCCTTGAAGTCCGGCATTGCCTTCGCGACCGCGGATGCGGCGCCGGTTTCGGTGAGCACGAGGTTGAACGGGGCGGAGCGGCCGCGACGGTCGGCCTTGTGGAAGTTGTCCAGCAGGTTCTGGTCGTTGGTGAACGAGTGCACCGTCTCCACGTGACCGCGGACGATGCCGTACTCGTCATCCATCGCCTTGAGCGGTGGCACGATCGCGTTGGTCGTGCACGAAGCGCACGAGTAGATCTGTTCCGACAGATCGAGGTCGCGGTGGTTGACGCCGTGCACGATATTCGGGACGTCGCCCTTGCCGGGCGCGGTGAGCACGACCTTCGCGATGCCGGGCCGCAGGTGCTGCGACAGGCCGTCACGGTCACGCCACTTACCGGTGTTGTCGATCAGGATCGCCTCGTTGATCCCGAACTCGGTGTAGTCGATCGTCGTCGGATCATCGCTGTAGATGAACTTGATGACGTTGCCGTTCGCGATGATCGTGTCGTTCTCGACGTCGACCTTGATCGTTCCATTGAACTGCCCGTGCACCGAATCCCGCCGCAGCAGCGACGCGCGCTTGGCCAGATCACCCTCGGCACCCTTGCGCACCACCACGGCCCGCAGGTTCAGCCCGTTGCCGGACCCGACCTTCTCGATGAGCAGCCGAGCGACCAGACGACCGATCCGGCCGAAGCCGTACAGCACCACGTCGCGTGGGCCCTGCGCCTCGGCCTTGTTGCCGTCGGTGACATCGGCCAGCACCGCGGCGGTGAACTCCGGAATCGACAGTTCGCGACCGTCGGTTCGATAGGCCATGACCAATCGGCCGAGGTCGATCTTGCAGGGACCCAGATCCAACGCGCTGAGTACTTCGAGGAACGGCAGGGTCTCCTCGATCGACAGTTCCTCACCCTCGATCTGACGCGCGAACCGATGCGTCCGCAGAATGCTGATCACCGATTTGTTCACCAGTGACCGGCTGTGCAGGAGGATGGTCACCCCCTTCTCGCGATACAGCCTGCCAATGATCGGAATCATCGCCTCCGCCGAAGCCTCGTGAGCGTTCCAGCGGTCAAGATGGTCGGTAGTCAACACAAGCCCCTCGGCGTTTCCTCGATCTGTACGAGAATCGATGCTATCCAGGGCCGCGCTATCACAAGGCCCCGATACCCAGTTGTGAGGTCGGCGTCCGTCGAGAAGCTGATATGCGGGCAAAAGAAATCCGCGCATGCCGTCGCTGCTGCGATGCGGGATCGACGGCGGCCGGCGGTAGCGGTGCGGTTTCAGCGCTGCCGATGTAGGCCGCTTCCGGCTAGCGGCAGCGCAGGCGGGTGGGCTCGACCGCGGTGACGATGGCGCTGGTCTGCAGCATCGGCCCGGTTGCTAGCCCGGTGCCGGCGCCGATTTCGACGACCTGGGTGCCGCGACGCAGTAGCCGGCGTCGTGGAGTCGTTGCCATAGCGCGGCCGGTTGGCGGCGCGATCGTAGACTTCGGCGTGGGCATGGAAGTGCAGCGGTTCGAGCACCAAGCATCGCAATCGGGTGCGCTGTCGGACGGGCCTTTTATGCAAGATGGCCCAGGCCTCCGAGTGGTGTTGGACGGCCGGATTCACGAAGTTGATCGTATGGCTCAGAGGTACGCTGAAGTTGCTAGAGGTTTGTTGGCGGATTTCTGGACACGATCCGCGCACTCGCACCGGTGGCGGGGGAGTGCCCGGCCGCGTACTTGCCGGCTCGAGCATGGCTGGGAAATTCGCGCGTCGACGATAGCGCCGACTCTCGACGGTCGGCTTGGCTAAATCAACTAGTGGGCCACCCGCTCGCGGGCGAGGGTTGGAATGCAAGCGAGTACACCGTTTGCCACTCGGGTGGTCACGGGACGGCACAATGGATGACACGGAAGTGAGTGGCGGGGACGCCACTCGGGAGTCAACGGAGACGTTCGGACGCTATCGGCTTCTGTCGCTGCTGGGCCAGGGCGGCATGGGCCAGGTGTGGCGAGCGCATGATTCGCTGACCAACCGGGTGGTGGCGCTCAAGGTGTTGCCCGAGCGCTTCGCCGATGACGAACAGCTGCGCGAGCGGTTCCGCCGGGAGTGCCGGGCGGTAGCGCAGTTGACCGAGCCGCATGTGATCCCCATCCACGACTTCGGCGACATCGACGGTCGGCTCTATCTGAATATGCGCTTGATCGAGGGCACCGACCTGCGCAAGGTGATCACGCAAGAAGGGGCCCTGTCGCCGCGGCGAGCAGTGGCGATCATCGCACAGGTGGCCGGCGCGCTGCAGGCGGCCCACGACGCCGGGCTGGTCCACCGCGATGTCAAACCCACCAACATCCTGCTAGGGGCCGATGAGTTCGCCTCCCTGATCGACTTCGGGATCGCCCACGCCGCCGACGACCGTACGCTGACCACGATCGGCGAGACCATCGGCACGATCGCCTACATGGCGCCGGAGGAGATCGGCTCGGAGATCAAGGCCGATGCCCGAGTGGACGTATACGCGTTGACGTGCGTGCTGTACGAGTGCCTGACCGGCCGGCCGCCGTTTACGAGTTCAGCGGGAGTGCAGGGTGTGATCGCCCATCACCTGCACACCCCGCCGCCGCGTCCCAGCACCACCACACCGGATGTACCGCCTGCGTTCGATGCGGTCATCGCCAAGGGAATGGCCAAAAACCCCGACAAGCGTTACCAGACTGTGCGCGAGCTGGCCGCGGCGGCCTGCGCCGTGGTAGACGATTCTGCGGTCAGCACTACCGGGGGTGTGGCTGCGCGCCATGCGCGGCGAATCAGATTGTCGCCCAAGACCGCCGGGCTGCTCGCCGCCGCGGTCGCGGTTGCGGTGGTGGCCGCCGTAGCTGTCGTCATTGGTGTCCAACGAGAATCAGGCGGCGGTGGCAACTCGCCCCCACCTGTCGCCGGGGCCTACTCGCGACAGACTCCGCTGCCGTTCACCGACGTAACCCTGCCCACCGGTGTGGCGGTCGATACGGCAGGCAACGTATACGTCAGCGACACGAGTAACGATCGGGTGATGAAATTGGCGGCGGGCGCGTCGGCGCCAGCCCCGCTGCCGTTCACCGGCCTGAAGGATCCCCATGGTGTGGCGGTCGACAGGGCGGGAGACGTATACGTCGCCGACCGGGTAATCGATCGGGTGA
>NZ_BAGN01000370.1 GCF_000308835.1 Nocardia vinacea NBRC 16497
CTTCGCTATGCGGCTGGTCAGCTGATCACGTGGAACTGGTTGCGGCACTCTCTCGGGCGATGCCGCCACCAGTTCCACGTGATCATTTGTCCAGAGGCGAGTTGAGTTAGGGGGTTGTGCGGATGGCGCGGCGGGCGGCGATGGAGCCGAAGGTTTCGCGGTCGGCTAGGAAGCCTTCGAGGGCGAAGGTGGCGGCGCCTAGGCTGGAGGGGTTGTGGGGGAGGGTGCACAGTTGCAATGTGACTGCGGCGAAGGGGGCGGACATCGCGTGGTGGGCGGCCACTCGGCGGGTCGCCACGAGCAGGCGTTCGCCGAGGAGGTTCGCCACTAGATCGCCGAAGACCATGGTTCGGGGGTTGAAGAGGTTGACCAGATTGGCGACGGCGACGCCGAGGTATTGGCCGGTCTTTTCGATGACTTCGAGGGCGGTGGTGTCCTCGCGCGCTGCGGCTGCGGCGATGGCCGCGATGGTCGTGGCGTCGTCGGTGCCGAAAAGTGAGCTGGTGGGGTGGATTTCGCGCAGGGTTTGCACGATGCCGGGGGCGCTGACGTATGCCTCGACGCATCCCTGACGTCCGCAGCGGCATAAGCGTCCGTCGAGGACGAGGTTGGTGTGGCCCCATTCGCCCGCACTGTTGGTGACGCCGCGGTAGAGGGTGCCATCGATGACGACGCCGATGCCGACACCGGCACGCAGCGTGACGACGATCAGATCGTCCACATCGCGCCCGGCTCCGAACCAAAGATGCGCTGCCGTGCTGGCTTTCAGTGGGTTGTCCAGGTACAGCGGGTGCGGCAATCGCGGTGCGAGCAGCGCCTTGAGCGAAACGTCGCGCCAGTGCCAATACGGGGAGAACACCGAGACCCCGCCCTCGGGTTCGACCAGGCCCGGCACGCTCAGGCCGACACCGAGCACCTTGTCGGAATCGTCGACGGTCAGTTCGCGGATGCCGCGGATGATGAGTTCGGCGACATCGTCGGGCTGGGTGGCCTCGGGGTCGACGGGGATTTCGACGGATCGCAGCACCGTCATCGCCAGGTCGAAAAGATCGAAATGGATGCTGGTTTCGGCGATATCGACCCCGACCAGGGTGCCGCGCGCCGGATTGATCGCCAACTGTGCACGCGGCCGCCCGATGCCGGGTGCGTCGTAGCCGAGTTCGGCGAGTACCCCCACATCGAGTAGTTCGGCGATCATATTGCCCACCGTCGCGAACGAGAGCCCGGTGGCGCGGGCGATCTCCTGACGGCTGGTGTGGCCCTCGGCGGCATAGACCGCCTGCAGTACATAGAACCGATTCCGGCGACGGATATCGCGCGCGGTCAGCTGGTACACGGTCGGGCCATCTCCTTCCGATTGATATTCGCAGACGCTACCCGAGCACTTCTGACAACACTATTTACAACAGTTATCCGAAGTCCTACTGTAACCCAGGTCACTACAAGGCGCCGAGTGCCCGGCGAAGCATCAGAGGAGCACCCCATGTCCTGGAACCGCCGAAGCCGTTGGACCAGAGCCGTTTTCTGCGGGGTATCGCTCGCGTTGGCCGTATCGGCCTGCTCGTCGGGCAAGGACGATTCGCAGGCGACCGGACCGCAGCACACCACCGGCGCGATCAGCCTGGTCTACGCCCAGAAGCAGGGCGATCAGGAGTACTTCATCGGTGAGGCCGAGGGTGCCAAGGCCAAGGCCAAGGAGTTGGGCATCGATCTGAAGGTGGTGAATCTCGGCAATGACGCGAACAAGGCGGTCACCGAGGTGCAGAACGCGGTGAACCAGAAGGCAAGCGGTGTGATCGTCGTGGTGCCCGATCCGTCGGTCGGCCCGCAGGTCGCCCAGCTCGCGAAGGCCGGTGGTGTCGCGTTGCTGACCTCCGATGACCAGGTCTGCACGAACGGGCCGGATCCGTCGTCCTGCGCGAAAGACAATCTCGTGCCACGGGTCGGCTTCAGCGGCACCCAGATGGGCACCGAGGTCGGCACCCGCGCCGGTCAGGACTTCAAGAAGGCCGGGTGGAAGCCGGAGGAGACCGCGATCATCGACGCCTGGAAACAGGACGTGACCGTGTGCACCGACCGGGTCAAGGCCAATCAGAAGGCCTTCAAGGATGCCGCCGGTGTGGACGTCAAGGTGATCGAGGTCGGTACCGACAACACTCCGTCGGATGCGCAGAACAAGATCTCGGCGACGGTGTCGGGCAATCGGTCGGTGAAGAACTGGATTGTCATGGGCTGCAACGACGAGAACGTCAGCGGCGGCGTCGCGGCGATCCAGAACGCCGGATACGCCGCCGACAATGTGCTCGGCGTCGGCCTCGGCGCCTACCTGGCCTGCAAGGAATGGCGCGGCGGCAAGCCGACCGGCTTCAAGGCGGCACTGTTCATCAACGGCAAAGACGTTGGCGCACTGTCGGTACAGACGATCTACGACTACCTGAAGAACGGCAAGCAGATGCCGCCCGAGGCCTATGCGCCGACCAAGATGGTCGACTCGACCAACTGGCAGCAGGCGGGCGTCACATGCAGCTGACCGGACTGCGGGTAACCGGGCTGAGCAAGAGCTTCGCCGGGGTGCCGGCCCTGCGCGAAGTGAGCCTGGATTTTCCCGCTGGTGCGGTGACCGCCCTGATGGGTGAGAACGGGGCGGGTAAATCCACCCTGATCCGCATCCTCGGTGGCGATCACCGCCCGGACGGTGGCCGGCTCGAGTTGGATGGTGTGCGACTCGAGCTGGCCACCCCCGCCGACGCGCGGTCGGTCGGAATCCGGGTGATCGGCCAGGAGCCGGAGATCGTGCCGCATGTTTCCGTCGCCGAGAACGTCTATCTCGGATCGCTGCCGCGGCGCTCGGGCCGACTGCTCGATCGGGCCGCCCTGCGCGAACGGATGCGCGCCGACCTCACCCGACTCGGCTTCGACCGCGACCTCGACCCGGACACCATCGGATCGAAACTCACGGCGGCGCAACGGCAACTGGTGGAGATCATGCGCGCGTTGACCACCGATGCCAAGGTGATCGCCTTCGACGAGCCGACGTCTTCGCTGTCGGACCATGAGACCGAATCGCTGTTCGCGCTGATCGGTCGATTGCGCGAGCAGGGCCTCGCGGTGATCTATGTATCGCATCGGATGCGGGAGATCTTCCGGCTGGCCGATCGGGTCGCGGTGCTGCGCGATGGCGCGCTCGTCGGTGCGCGCGCGATCGCCGACACCACCGATCGCGAGATCGTCCGGATGATGGTCGGCCGGGATCTGTCGACGTTGTTCGCGCGCAAGCACAATACGCCGGGCCGGGTGGTGCTCGACGCGGATGCGGTGACCACCGACGACGTTACGGACGTGAGTCTGCTGGTGCGCGCCGGTGAGGTGGTCGCGCTGGCCGGGCTGGTCGGCGCGGGTCGCTCGGAACTGGCCGGTGCGCTGGCCGGTGATCTGCCGATCCGTTCCGGCGAGGTGCGGGTGGACGGTAAGAAACTGCGTCTGCGTCAACCGCGTGACGCGGTGCGGGCCGGCATGGGGTACGCGCCCGAGGAGCGCAAGGCGCAAGCCCTGCTGCTGCATCGCGGTGTGCGCGACAATATTTCGCTCGCGATGCTCGACCGCTTACGGCGGCTCCGGTTCGTCCGCGGCGGCGAGGAACGGCGGCTCGCGCGTCAGTACGTCGAATCACTCAGGGTGCGCACACCTTCCATCGAGCAAGAGGTGCGCAAGCTCTCCGGCGGCAATCAGCAGAAGGTGGTACTGGCCCGCTGGCTCGCCCGGAAACCCAAGGTGCTCATCCTGGATGAGCCCACCCGTGGCGTCGATGTCGGCGCCAAAATCGAGATCTACCACATCATCGAGGAACTGGCCGAATCCGGTGTCGCGGTGCTGGTGATCTCCTCGGAGCTGCCCGAAGTGCTCGGCCTGGCCGACCGGATCGTGGTCATGCAGCACGGCCGGGTCACCGGCGAACTGGACCGCGAAGAGGCCAGCGAGGAGGCGATTCTCGCGCTGGCCATGGCCGCCGACCTGTCGCATACATCGCAAGGAAACCCATGACAGACCAACAACTTTCGATCCCGGTGGAGACCGCCTCGCCCTCGGTGTCGGCTCCCGGCGTGGCCATGCGTCGGCTGGTGCAGGCGATCGGCACCGGCAATCTGAGCCTCATCGGCGCACTGGTGGTGGTCGTCGCGATCTTCGCCTGGCTCAACGACGGCTATTTAGATCCGGCGAATCTGGCCGGAATCGGTGAAGCGGTAACGGTTTTCGGTCTGCTCGCCGTGGTCCAGACGGTCGTGATCATCTGTGGTGCGCTGGATATTTCGGTCGGCTCGCAAGCCGGTGTCGCCTCGGTGATCAGCGCGATGGCATTTACCGCGACCTCCGACAATGCCTGGTTGGGCATTCTGGCCGCGATCGGTGTCGGGCTGGTGCTCGGGGCGATCAACGGGTTGATCATCGTCTACGGACGCGTCAATCCGGTGATCGCGACACTGGCCACCCTGGCCGCATTCAAGGGCCTCGCGCAGTTGATATCCGGCGGTAAGGCACAGGGTTTCGTGCTCGGCGACGATGTATTCATCTTCATCGCGCGCGGCAAGATCCTGGGTCTGCCGGTGCCGGTGATCATTCTCGCGGTGGTCGCGATCGGTATGCATGTGCTGCTGAAGTACACCGATATCGGCCGCAATATCTACGCCATCGGCGGAAATGACACGGCCGCAAGGCTTTCCGGCATCAATATCAACAAGTACCTGATCGCTGTATTCGTTCTCGCTGGTGCGGTGGCGGCGATCGCCGGGATCATCCTGACCGCGCGGACCGGCTCCGGGCAGCCGGTCTCGGGCAGTGAGGGGCTCGAGCTGAAGGCGATCACCGCGGCGGCGTTGGGTGGGTGTGCGCTGAAGGGTGGTAAGGGCACGATCGGTGGCACGCTGCTGGCCGTCGTGCTGCTCGGTGCGCTGGACAACGGGCTGAACGTTGTTGGTGTGAATACGTTCTGGCAGAACGTTGCTCAAGGGTCGTTGCTGGTGGCGGCGGTTGTCATTCAGCAGCGGCGCAGCGGGGAACGTGCGGTCGGGTTGCCGACCTAGAACCCGTCAGGAGCGAATGATGATCGAACTGAAAGCCGAGCGGTGCTCGCCGAGGCCGGGCAGGTTGTGCGAGGGACCGGTCTGGGATGACCGCACCGATGAGGTGCTGTGGGTGGACATTCCGGCCGGGCGCATCCACCGCGCGACGCTGCGCGACGGTGACCTCGTCCAGCGGTCCACCGTGGCGGTGGGGAAGCGGGTCAGCGCGGTGGTGCCGTGCGCATCGGGCGGGCTGATCGCGACTGCCGTCGACACCTTCCTGCATATCGCTGACGGCACAATGACCGAGGTCGCGGCGCTATCGCTGCCCGATGACGGGGTTCGGCGGCGCATGAACGATGCCAAGGCCGACCCGTGGGGGAGACTGTTCGCCGGGACCATGTCCGAGGATGAAATCCAGGGCACCGCAGCGCTTTATCGACTCGATCCCGATGGCGAGCTGAGCACCGTGCGGCAGCACGTGACGATCTCCAACGGGCTCGGTTGGAGTCCGGACGGTGCCACTCTGTACTACGCGGACAGCCCGACTCATCGCGTCGAGGCATTCGACTACGACTCGGCCACAGGCACTTTCAGCGGCGGACGCGTCTTCGCGGAATTCCCGGACGGTCTGCCCGATGGATTGACCGTGGACGCACGGGGTTTCGTCTGGGTCGCGGTGTGGGGTGCCGGGCAGGTTCGGGCATTCGATCCGTCGGGCCGTCCGCATGCGGTGATCGATGTCGGTCCTGCGCAGGTCTCCAGTTGTGCCTTTGCTGGACCGGACCTGGATGTCCTCGTAATCACCACGGCCGCTGAAGGTTCCGCCGCGCCCGATGCCGGGCGGCTGTTCACCTGTAGGCCGGGTGTGACCGGTCTTCCGACGAATACCTACTCCGACGCGAGGTTGGTGAGCAACCCATGACCGCTGATCACGGACTGATCCTGGATCCACCGGTAATCGCAATCCTGCGCGCCCCGACGGCAGCTCGATTCGCCGAGGTGACCGCCGTACTGCACGACTCGGGAATTACCGCGGTGGAGTTCACCCTCAACTCCCCGGGGGCGCTGGACGCATTGCGCGAATGCGCCGGATCGGTCCACCCGGTCGGTGCGGGCACGGTGCTGACCGCGGTCGATGCCGCACGAGCCGTGGATGCCGGTGCGGCATATCTGATCACCCCGACGGTGTGCCGCGAGGTGATCACGGAGGGCCTCCGCATGGGTGTCCCGGTGATCTGCGGCGCGTTCACACCCACCGAGATCCACAGTGCGTGGCAGGCGGGCGCGACGATGGTCAAGGTCTTTCCGGCATCGGTCGGCGGTCCCGGCTATCTGAAGGCGATTCGGGGCCCGCTGAACGAGATCCCACTGGTGCCGACGGGCGGTATCGGACTCGCCGAAGCCAGAGCGTATCTGGATGCGGGTGCCAAGGCGCTCGGCATGGGCTCGCCGCTTGTCGGTGATGCGTGCGTCGGCGGTGATCTGGACGCGTTGCGGGAGCGCGTATCCGCGGTGCGGAAGGCACTGCTGTGAGGGCCGCTTCGCGGGGGCCGATTGGGGTTGCGGCTCTCGGCGCGCGAGGGTCGCTGCCATGACCGGTGGATTGGTCACCCTGGGCGAAGCGCTCGGTGTTGTCGCCGCCACCGAGCCCGGTCCGCTGGCTCCCGGTGCGGCAATGCGCATGGATTTCGCGGGTGCGGAAGCGACGGTCGCCATCGGCGTCCGCAGACTGGGGCACGAGAGTGCGTGGGTGGGCAGCGTCGGTGCCGATGCCGTCGGCACGATGGTGCTCGATCGGCTCCGCGCCGAACGGGTCGATATTTCGCGGTGCCGAATCGATCAGGAACTGCCGAGCGGGCTGATGGTGCGCGAGCGGCGAACTGCCGACCACATGCGAGTTATCTACTACCGTAAGGGTTTCGCGGGATCTCGACTGTCGGCCGCCGATATCGATACCGCTCAGATCGCCGCCGCACGGGTGCTGCATCTCACCGGCATCACCCCGGCACTGAGTCCATCCGCCCGCGACGCCGTTCATACCGCACTCGACGCCGCCATCGATGCCGGGTCGATCGTCTCACTCGATATCAACTATCGCCGCGCGCTGTGGTCGGAACCCGATGCGGCCGTGGAGCTTTCGAAACTGGTGTCGCGCGCCGACATTGTCTTCGCCGGTGTGGATGAAGCCGCCATCCTGGTACCTGCCGCCAGCCCCGCCGCGATGGCGGAATCCCTTGCCGCACTGGGACCTTCGCAAGTCGTGATCAAACTCGGATCCGAAGGTGCACTCGCACGGCACAACGGTCAGCTGATCCGACAGCCCGCAGTGGGCATCCGCAGCGTCGACCCGGTCGGTGCGGGTGATGCGTTCGTCGCGGGCTACCTCGCCGGTGTGCTCGACGACGGGTCCGTGAGACACAGCCTGCAATTGGCCGCCACCTGCGGCGCATTCGCCGTATCCGTCCCCGGTGATTGGGCTGGTCTGCCGTTCCGGCACGAACTCGGCCTGCTCACCGGCGCCGACATCAACCGATGAAGGGATAGAGCATGAGTCGTCTGGCAGACCGGGTCGCGGTCGTCACCGGGGGTGCATCCGGCATCGGCGCGGCCACCGCACACCGGCTCGCCGCCGATGGCGCCGCGGTTGTCATCGCCGATATCGCCGAGGCGAGTGGGCGCGAGGTCGCCTCCAAGATCCGTGCGGCCGGTCATCGAGCCGAATTCGTCCGCTGCGATGTGTCTTCGGAGGATTCTTGGATCGAGCTGCGCAATAGCGTCAACGCGCTGTTCGGGCCGCTGGACTTCTTGTGCAGCAACGCATCCCGGCAGGCCACCATCCCGGCACACGAATTGAGCAGGCAGGCATGGGATGACGGCCTCGCGGTGAATCTGACCCCGCTGTTCCTCGGCCTGCGCACCTTCATCGACGATCTGCGCAGCCGCAGCGGCAATGTGGTCGCGGTGTCCAGTGTGCACGCTCAATTCGGGCTACCCGGATATCCGGTTTATGCCGCAGCCAAGGGCGGGTTGACCGCATTGGTCCGGCAACTAGCCGTGGAGTACGGACGCTCTCGCGTGCGGGTCAATGCCGTACTGCCGGGCCCGATTCTCACCCCGGTATGGGACGACGTCGACGAGGCAGGTCGGCGGCTATCCGCCCAGGCCACCGCCCTGGACCGGATGGGCGCGCCCGAGGAGGTCGCCGCCGCGGTCGCCTTCCTCGCCTCCGACGACGCGTCCTTCATCACCGGTGCCAACCTGGTCGTCGACGGCGGCTGGAGCGTGCGGAAGGAGTCCCGGTGAAGATCACCGCACTCACCACCTACCTGGTCGCGCCGCGCTGGTGCTTCCTGAAGATCGAGACCGACGAGGGCATCACCGGCTGGGGTGAACCGGTACTCGAGGGCCGCGCCCACACCGTCGCCGCCGCGGTCGACGAACTGGCCGACTACCTCGTCGGCAAGGACCCGATGAGTATCGAAGCGCACTGGCAGGTGCTGACCAAGGGCGGTTTCTACCGGGGCGGACCTATCCTGTCGAGTGCGGTCGCGGGCATCGACCAGGCGCTGTGGGATATCACCGGAAAGGCGCTGGGCGTACCGGTTTGGCAGTTGCTCGGCGGTGCGGTGCGCGATCGTGTCCGGGTATACAGCTGGATCGGTGGCGATCGTCCCGATGATGTCGCGCGGGCGGCGGTAGAACGAAAAGAACAGGGCTTCACCGCGATCAAGATGAACGGCTCCGCCGAATTGGAGCTGATCGATACGCCGCGCGCGACCCGAGGCATCGTCGATCGCGTCGCGGCGGTGCGCGAGGCAACCGGCGACGATTTCGATATCGCCGTCGATTTCCATGGCCGCCTGTCCATTCCGATGGCGCGGCGGGTGCTGCCGCTACTCGAACCGTATCTGCCGTTCTTCGTCGAGGAACCGCTCGTTCCGGAGTGCAGCAGCCAGATCGGCGAGATCACCCGCGCGACAAGCATTCCTATTGCCACCGGTGAACGGCTCTATTCGCGTTGGGATTTCAATGCGGTGCTCGATCAGGGCATCGCCGTCGTCCAGCCCGATCTCTCGCACGCGGGTGGTATCTCCGAGGTCCGCCGCATCGCCGCCCTCGCCGAGGCTCGCGATATCGCCCTCGCCCCGCACTGCCCCCTCGGCCCCATCGCCCTCGCCGCCAGCCTCCAGGTCGGCTTCGCCACCCCCAACCTGCTCATCCAGGAGCAAAGCCTCGGCATCCACTACAACACCGGCTCGGATTTGCTCGACTACCTCGCCGACCCGACGGTTTTCGCTTACCGCGACGGCTATGTCGACCTGCTCCAGGCCCCTGGCCTCGGCATCCAGATCGACGAAGCCGCGGTGACTCGCGCCGCCGAAAAGGGCCACCGTTGGCGAAACCCGATCTGGCACCGCAAGGACGGTTCCTTCGCCGAGTGGTGACGCCCCGCGGTTTCGTTATCCGTCTGAAGTTTCCCGTAGATTTGCCCGGGTCGGCGACAATCCGGCGGCACCGGACGAACATCGCAAGGGAATATCGTGACTACAACCGACGAGCGCACCCGCTCGCCCTTCTCGGCCTGGCTCCTACAGGGCGCGACCGATGAGCGGTACTCGCAGCACGCGGGACCGATGCGCAAGCCGGGTGATGCCGAACACGAGCGGTCCTGGTGGCAGGTGATGTGCCTGACCGGTGTCGACTACTTCTCGACCCTCGGCTATCAGCCGGGTATCGCGGCAGTCGCGGCCGGTGTGCTGTCGCCGCTGGCCACACTGGTGCTCGTCGCGCTGACGCTGTTCGGTGCGCTACCGGTGTATCGGCGGGTGGCGCGGGAGAGCCCGCACGGTGGCGGTTCGCTGGCCATGTTCACCGAGCACCTACCGCGCTGGACCGGAAAGATCTTCATTCTGGTGCTGCTCGGTTTCGCGGCAACCGATTTCGTCATCACCATGACACTGTCGGCCGCCGACGGTGCCGCACATATCGTTGAAAACCCTTATGTGCCTGCGGCTCTGCACAATCACAACCTGCTCATCACGCTCGCCCTGCTGGCATTGCTCGCGGCGATCTTCCTGAAGGGATTCGCCGAGGCCATCAAGATCGCGGTCGTGTTGGTCGGAGCGTACCTCTCGCTGAATGTCGTTGTCGCCGTTGTCGGTTTGTATCACGTGCTCACCGCCGGTGATCTGGTCGTCGACTGGACGCATGCGCTGACCGCCGAGCACGGCAATATCGCGGCGATGATCGGCGTCTCGCTGCTGGTATTCCCGAAGCTGGCGCTCGGCTTGTCCGGATTCGAGACCGGTGTTGCGGTGATGCCGCAAATCAAGGGTGCGCCAGGGGATTCCGAGGAGAACCCGACCGCTCGCATCGCCGGGGCGCGCAAGCTGTTGACCACCTCCGCCCTGATAATGAGCAGCTTCCTCATCGTGACGAGTTTCATCACGGTGGTGCTGATTCCGGAGCGGGAGTTCGAAGCGGGTGGGTCCGCGAACGGTCGAGCGCTGGCCTGGTTGGCGCACGAATACCTCGGCGATATGTTCGGCACGGTGTACGACGTGAGCACCATCGCGATCCTCTGGTTCGCGGGCGCGTCGGCCATGGCGGGGCTGTTGAATCTGGTGCCGCGCTATTTACCTCGATACGGCATGGCGCCGGAGTGGGCACGTGCGGTGCGGCCACTGGTGCTCGTGT
The DNA here is from genome assembly GCF_000308835.1 of Nocardia vinacea NBRC 16497. GTDB lineage: Bacteria > Actinomycetota > Actinomycetes > Mycobacteriales > Mycobacteriaceae > Nocardia > Nocardia vinacea. The sequence goes on from NZ_BAGN01000370.1 coordinate 10,758, forward strand.
TCGCGGTGATCGCGTTCGGTATCACGTGGTACTTCGACGCCGATGTCGATGCGCAGGGCGGTGCGTATGCGACCGGTGTACTCGTGCTCATCACCTCTGCGGCGGTCGCGGTGACGTTGTCGGCCGCGCGGAAGGGTGAGCGCAACAAGGTAATCGGGTTCGGTGCGATTTCGGCGGTCTTCGTCTACACGACCATCACCAATATCTTCGAACGCCCAGAGGGTGTGCAGCTGGCATCGCTGTTCATCTTGACGATCATCGTCATGTCGTTCGTCTCGCGCGCCCGCCGCTCCTTCGAATTGCGCGCCATCGAGGTGACTTTCGACGAAACCGCCGCCCGTATGATCGACCGGGCCGCGGCCGAGGGCATGATCCGCATCGTCACCCACGACATCGACCAGCGCAGGCCCGAGGAGTACCGGGAGAAGGAAGCGGATCAACGCCTGGAGAGCCATATCCCCGCGGACGCCCCGATCCTGTTCCTCGAGGTCATCGTCCGCGACGCCTCCGACTTCAGCACCGACCTACGCGTAACCGGACTCGACCTCGAGGGCTACCGTATCCTCAGCGTCGAAGCCACCGCCATCCCCAACTCCATCGCCGCCATCCTGCTCGCCATCCGCGACCGCACGGGCCTGGAACCGCACGTGTATTTCGAATGGACAGAAGGTAACCCGCTGGTCAACCTCCTGAAGTTCCTCTTCGTCGGCGAGGGTGAGGTCGCCCCCGTAACCCGGGAAATCATCCGCCGCGCCGTCCCGAATCCCGCCGACCGCCCGCACGTCCACGTCGACAGCTAGATCCCATCATTGCCGTGGCTGCGTGTAATTCGTCCACTGGTATCCGTCGAACCACCGCACCAGCGCCGGATTCGCATGGTCGGGATACCAGCCCGGAGCCATCGCATGTGCTTGCGATCCACCCCTCGAACCGGACTTCACGATCAACACGATGACCACCGGCACCGCCACGATCGCAAGCAGAATCAAGATGTGCAACAAACTGATAGCACCCATGCGATCAGTATGTAGTACACCCGAAACCCCCTCCCTCCACGAAAGTCCCTGCTGGACGGGCGCTGGTTGCGTTGTTCTCTCGCCCGCGATGCCGCCGAGGATGCACGGTGATCGCTGGGCAGCGGTCGGGGCTGCTCTGGTTTCGTCTGGATCCGAACGGATCAACATCCGTTCGGTGCCGGAGCACCTGTGAATCGATCCGCGAGATATTCAGCCGCATCCTGTTGGCGGACAAGGCCTTCCAATACATGGTCGAGCCAACCGTCGCGGGCGATCTGTACGCTCGCCCCGCCTGCGCACCACTGACGCGTCATATCGTCGGCTTGACCCACCGGCACGATCTCGTCGAGGACGCCGTGAAAGCTGTAGATCGGGACGCGGGGCACGAATCGGCCGAGGGTGTTGTGCGCCAGGACATCAGCGATGCGTGGATCACCGAGGAGGTCTGGCACGGCCGAGAGGCTGCGTAGGCTGGTGAAGGCGAGAGTGGTCAAGGATTGCTGGTGCACATCTGCCGGATTCGGGA
>NZ_BAGN01000369.1 GCF_000308835.1 Nocardia vinacea NBRC 16497
ATCTCGAGCAGCAGCCGTGCTCGGTTCTCGAGCGAACCGCCCCACTCGTCGGTGCGGTTGTTCACCAGCGGGGACAGGAACTGGGAGAGCAGATACCCGTGTGCGGCATGCACCTCGACCCCGTCGAATCCGGCCAGCTCAGCTCGCTCTGCGGTGGTGGCGAACCGGTCGATCGTCTCCCGGATCTGGTCGGTGGTCATCGCCACCGGCTTCCCGAATCGCTTGGAATGGCGGCCCACATCGACGGCGATATCGGAAGGACCCCAGACGACGCCGGGCATATTCGCCTGCACCTGGCGGCCCGGGTGGCTGATCTGCATCCACATCGCCGCCCCGGCAGCCTTGCCGGCTTGCGCCCAGGCCGCGAACGGCTCGAGTGGGGAGTCGGCGTCCAAGACGATGCCGCCCGGTCCGGTCAGCGCTTCCGCGTGCACCATCACATTTCCGGTGATCAGCAGTCCCGCGCCACCGCCGCCCCAGCGCCGGTACAGGGCGATCGACCGCTCATCCGGCAGCTGCCCGTCCCCGGCGAGACCTTCCTCCATGGCCGCTTTCGCGATCCTGTTCGGTAACACCTGGCCGGACCGCAGCTGAACCGGTGAGAACAGCCCGTCCTGTGTTGAAGCGCTGGGCATCGGCGATCTCCTTCGACTAGGAATGTTTGCACCGCACACATTGAGTATGCGGCGCTAACATTAGAGGAGGATGTAAGCGGCGTCAACACTTGTTAAGGTAGCTAGCTATGGCAACGTCGACCACGTCGTATCACCACGGCGATCTGCCCAACGCCTTGGTGCGCGCAGCGGTGGAGCTGCTGGAAGAGGGTGGGGCCTCCGAGCTGTCGCTGCGCGCGGCGGCCCGGCGGGCAGGGGTGTCCACTGCGGCGCCCTACCGCCACTTCGCCGATCGCGAGGCGCTGCTGTCCGCGGTTGCGGCGGTGGGCTATCGAGAGCTGGCCGAACAGCTGGCCGTGGCCCACCCCGCGCAGGCCACGTCCGAAGGTCTGGCTGCCGTCGCGAACGCCTACGTCCGGTTCGCGCTGACGCGTCCGGGAATGTTCCGGGTGATGTTCGCCGAACCGTGCGATCCGACCAGCCCCGAGCGCGTCGCGGCTGCGGAGGCGATCAGCGCGTACGTCAAATCACTTGTCCAGCAAGCATTTCCGGATGTCGATCCGGAGCCGATGGCGACTGCGGTGTGGGCGCTGGTCCACGGGCTGGCCTTCTTGCACCTCGACGGCAAGCTGGATGCTTCGTCACCGACGGCTGTGACCGAACGGGTCGATTCGGCGGTGGCCGCAGTGCTCGAGGCGGCGGGGCGAGGGTAGGTGTGGTGCGCCCCTCCGGCGGTGTAGTCGAAGGTGGTGTGGCAAGGGTGATTCGCCGTGCGAAGCCGACCCGGAGCGAAGCCGGGCCTGTCGCGCGAAAATGCTCCTCAGGTTTCGCGGATGGTGAGCAAGACCTTGCCGACGCTGTCGGCGGAGTCCAGTAGTTCGTACGCCTCAGCGACATCGGTGACCGGCACTTCGGCAGAGACGACGGGCGCGACGCTGCCGTCGGCGATCCGGGGCCACAGGTTACTGCGTAGCTCGCTGATGATCTCGGCCTTGGAACCGGGTCCCGTCTCGGGCCGGCGGCGCAGGTTCGTGACGTGGATGGAACCTCGCTTGAACAGCAGTGCACCGAGATTCACCTCGGCGGTCGCGCCGCCCTGTAGTCCGATGATGGTCAGGTGCCCGTTCTCGGCCAGCGAGTTGATGTTGCGCTCCAGATAACTGCCGCCCATGATGTCGAGAATCACGTTCGCGCCGGGGTATTCGCTGTTCAAGACGTCCGTGAAATCCTGCTCGCGGTAGTTGATCAATGTCTGCGCGCCCAGTTCCCGGCAGCGCTCCAGCTTGGACCGTGATCCCGCCGTCACCGCCACGTCGGCGCCGAGCGCGCGGCCGACCTGAATGGCGTGGGTGCCGATTCCGCTGCCGCCGCCGTGAATCAGGAGGACCTGACCGCTGCTCAGTCCGCCGGTCATCACCACGTTCGACCAGACGGTGGCGGCCGTCTCCGGTAGTGCCGCCGCGGCGGTGACGCTGACTCCGTCGGGCACCGGCAACACCTGCGCGGCCGTGACATCGACCCGCTCGGACTGCGGCCGCCTATGGCCGCTAGACGCCCGCCGTGGTGTCGGACGGGCTACTGAACCAGTGTGGGATGGTGGCGCGCGCGTTGGAACCGTGCAGTGCTTCGGCCAGCGCCTCAATCGCCAGGTTGCGGGCCATATTCGTGGCGTGGCAGTCGCGAAGGCTGTCGAGCATGAGGAAGTCGTGCACCATCCCCAGCGCCCGCACCGCCGTCACATCGACACCGGCTCGGCGCAGTTTGGCTGCGTACGCCTCGCCCTCGTCGCGCAGCACGTCGGCCTCGTCGGTGATGATCAATGTGGTCGGCAGGCCACGCAACTGCTCGACAGTTGCCTGTAGCGGGGAGGCGTAGATCTCCTTACGCTGGTCCGGGTCGGTGGTGTACTGATCCCAGAACCATTTCATACCGTCGCGCGTGAGGTAGTAGCCCTCGGCGAACTGCAGGTAGGACGGGGTTTCGAAATCCGCATTGGTCACCGGGTAGAGCAGGACCTGGGCCGACAGCCTGATACCGCCGCGCTCCTTGGCCATCAGGGCGAACACCGCGGACATATTGCCGCCCACGGAGTCCCCGCAGACGGCCATGCGGGACGGATCCAGGTTGTGCTGGGCGCCGTTGTCCACGACCCACTTGCCTACGGTCCAGTTCTGCTCGATTGCGTTGGGGTACTTGGACTCCGGCGCACGTTCGTATGCCGGGAATACCGCTGCGGCCTGCGCGCCGACGGCCAGCTCGCGCACCAGGCGGTCATGGGTGTTCTCATCGCCGAAGACCCAGCCCGCGCCGTGGATGAAGAAGATGACGGGCAGCGTGCCGGTCAGGCCCTTCGGCCGGATGATGCGGGCACGTGTGGAGCCCGTTGGACCGCCGGGAACGGTCACCCACTCTTCGTCGATTTCGGGTTTGTCGACGCCCTCGCCGGTCTGGAGGCCGGCGAGGATGTCGCGGCCCTCGTTCGGGGGGACTTCGTAGATCCGGGGATGGGATGACGTGGCGTCGGCCAGGGCTTGCGCGGCGGGCTCGAGTACCGGTTCGGGAGGAGGGGGAAGCTGTGTCATGGAGAGGAAGCTCCTTTCGCATTGAGGAGGCGGCGGAGGAATGGTCGATGTGGACATCCTTGCTCATGATTCGCTGACATGTTGCCGATTATGAATATCGAAAGGTTTCCCGAACCGATTTGCTAGAGAGGTAAATCGGTAGTTTTCTATATAAATAGCCTATAGGAATTGTCCGGCTCGTTGGCGTAGCATCCGACGGCCTCCTCGAGTACGTGATACTTTCTGGGGCGTGCTCCCACGCTGGCCATGTCGCATGTGTGCCGATGGGGGTGCGTCTCGGCATCCGAATCGGTTCGATGCTGTTGTCTACCGTCTTCGCGAGTTGGTGACTTGTAGTTTCTGGGCTTCGCTACTCTGCTTGCAATTTGTTTTCGGCGACATATTTTTCGACTGGGAATATCGTTCGCTGCCCAGGAGTGTGGGTATCTGCTCGAATTTCCATCGTTTCGGTTTGTGCGGCGTTCTCTTCGAACGAGGCCATCGATGGGATCGGCAAGCGGTAGAAGCTGTCTCGGCAGCGGCCGAACGATCACATCGGTGGCTGTCCTGTCAGAGGACGTCGAACCCCGGCGATCTGGTGGTGAAGGGGTGGAGTGCGCCGGTGAGGTCGCGACTGGCGCCGGTGTACTGGATCCGGTAGCGGCCAGGTGTCGGGGATGGTCCAGTGGATGCGGATGATCGAGGCGGTCGGCTGCAATGGCCCTCGAGAGCGTGTACTTGCGTGGTGGTGCGGGCACACCTGGTGCGCAGGGGTAGCGTCTCCGCGCTTACGGCGAATATCCGATGGGATGTTGACGTCGCTCACACCTTTGCTAATGTATGCACCGTTAACTCACTTCGGCGGTCAACGAGGTCGCAACCGGCGGCCCGGTGGTGAACCGCGGGGAAGATTCCGGACAAGGGGCATGCGGTGGACAGGAACACGCTCAAAGACGGCGGGGCGAAACTGATGAACCTCGGGCACCGGGTGGTTCTCACGGTCAGCGGAAACAGATTGCTGGCCAACCCATTCGGGATGCCGGTGGTCGAATTGCACACCGTCGGGCGCAAGTCCGGGCAGCCGCGTTCCTGCTACCTCACCTCTCCGGTTCACGACTCGGATCGGGTGGTCCTGGTCGCGTCCAAGGGGGGTGACGACCGGCATCCCGATTGGTACCGCAATCTCCAGGCGCATCCCGATGCCGAACTCGTGATCTACGGCCGCCGGCGCAAGGTGCACACCCGCACCGCGAATCCGGAGGAGCGGGCGCGGCTGTGGCCGCAGATCACCAAGGCGTACAAGGGTTACGCGAACTACCAGACCCGGACCACGCGTGAGATCCCGGTGGTGATCTGCGAGCTGGGGAGCTGATCGTGCCTCTGCGACCCGACGATTCGGGGGAGTCGCATGCGGCGAATGCCGATGCCGGCGGTCGGCCGCCGCTGGTGCTCATCGCACCGGCGATGGCGATCGGCTCCCGCTACTATGGGCCGTTGGTCGCCGAGTTCGTCGCCCGCGGTTGGGAGGCGAAGGCGCTGACGCGCCGGGGATTCGAAACCGGCCGGCCACCGGCGGGCCGTGGCCTGGACTGGTCCTATGGCGACGAAATCGACGATATCGCAATGGAAGTCGCGAATGCGCGAGCCGACGATCCGGATCGCCCGGTGCTACTGCTGGGGCACAGTCTGGGCGGGCAGTTGGCGGCCGGTCATGAACTCACCCGATCGCCTGGGGACGGTCTCGTCACCGTTGGCGGCGCCCTGCCGCATCACCGCACGTATCCGCTGTCCGGACCGCACCTGCTGGCCATGGGAACGGTGATCGTTCCGGTGCTCACCGCTATCTTCGGCTACCTACCCAAACCGGCATTCGGTGCGCCGGGCGCGCGGACCATGATGCGAGAATGGTCGTGACCGGTGCTCCCCGCGCGTGTGGTGATGGATCCGAACTGCTGGCTCAGCAGGTGCGTGGGGTGGCAGGTGATGTCGGCGGCATTGTGGGGTGCGCTCGGGTGACATCGCCTACGAGACAGGGGTTCTCGGACCTATAACCGTGCGCGTTCTACCTCGTCATCGGTCGCCTAACGCGGTGAACATGGCGACCATCCCTTTGGGTGCGTCCTCGCCGAAGCACAATGCCAGGCCTTCGGCGGATTCGGCCGCAGCCGTTGCCGCGCGTGCGAACATCGCTTCTTCGTAGTGCACCAGCGCCGTCTCCATCGGGTGGGTGGCCAGCGCCCGACCGAGTTCCGCACCGTCTTGCATGGCGAGATTCGCGCCTTCTCCGGCGAATGGCGACATCAGATGCGCCGCATCACCGACCAGGGTGACATCGGGGACGCGCGACCAGCGATGCCCGATCGGTAGCAGGTGGATCGCGCGCGGAATCAGCGGACCATCCGCCGCCGCGATCAGCGCACGCAGGCTCGGATCCCAATCGGAAAAAGGCTTCAACACTGCCTGTTTCACCATGGGATCAGCGAAATCCAGGGTGGACAGCCAGGTTTCGGGAGCCGTGACCGCCGCATAGAAGTGCACTCGCTCATCGAACTCGCGGTGCACCAGTAGGCCTTTGCGATCGCCGAGTGCGAACAGCATGCCGGTGCCGACCAGCTGGGCAATATCGGGATGCCGGGATTCGACGTCATGGAGATACCCCTCGACGAACGAGACTCCGGAGTATGCGGGTGTCGCGTCCGAGACCAGCGGCCGCACCTTCGACCAGGCGCCATCGGCGCCGACCAGCAGATCGGCAGTCACCGAAGTGTGGTCCTCGAAGAAGATCTCATGTGTGCCGTCGCTATTCGACTGTACGGCGACAACTTTGGCTCCCCAGTGCACGACACTGGTAGGTAGCGAGTCGAGGAGGAGATCACGCAGTGCACCGCGATCGACTTCGGGTCGACTGCCGTCGCCCTCGTCGACATCCGCGAAATGCGTGACCGCGTACTTGTCGAGGACGCGCATCGCCTCGCCGCCTGGTAGCACCAGGCCACGGAATTCCGTGTACAGGTCGGCCGCATGCAGCGCCGCCTGCCCCGACTCCTCGTGGATATCGAGCATCCCGCCCTGCGAGCGCGCATACCGCGACGAATCGAGTTCGTAGATAACCGAATCGATCCCATTGACGTGCAGCACACGAGCCAGCGTCAGACCGCCAAGGCCCGCGCCGATGATAACGATCGGATGGTGTATCGACATGAAATCACCTCTGTTCCAGAGAATTCGAAGTACCGGTCCGGCCGGTATGCAGCACGCCGTTGACGAGCATCTGGAAGATCCACGCCAACCGCGCTTCCGGTGTACCGGAGACCAATTCGTCGGCCAACGAGGCGATCCGTGGATGCGTAGCGGGCGTGGCATCACGCAGTGCCGCAGTCAGCACCGCATGCTCGGCGTCGGCATCAACGGTCCGGTTGCGCGCCGATTGTTCGGCCGCCGTTGCCGTACCGACCTGCAGGAGTACGTCCACCCCCCACGCCGCCTGCTCGCCGGGCACGCCCCCCTCGTCCAATAATGCGAGCAGTGCCTCTAGCAACGCGAGGTAATTCTTCCCGGAAGGCCGGGCAACCAGCGCCGACGATGCCAGCCCCGGCTGCTCGAACAGCAGGTTCGTATACGAGGTCAACACCGCGACGGTCCGCGTACGCCAATCTCCCTTCGCCCCGACAGGGCTCAAATCCACCCCACCGAGCAACTCCTCCAGGATCGCCGCATGCAGCTCCGCGGTATTGGCCACATACACATACAGCGAGGCCGCCCCGGTGTCGAGCTCGTGCGCCAGTCGTCGCATCGTCACCCGAGACAAACCCTCGCTGCGCATCAACCCGACAGCGGTCGCGACGATGCCCTCATAGGTCAACGCCGGTTTGGCGGGCCGCTCACGCCGACTGCGGTGGATCGAAGCTGCTGGACTCATACCTCCACCGTACACGAACATGTTCGTAACGAACATGTTCGTTGGGGCCGTAAGACGCGTTGTCGTTAGGTTAAGTCGGGTGTGGTCGAGCGATCCCGAAACTGGAATGCTGTCCAGGCATGTGGCCATATTCTGTTGGTGCCGGGTTGGCGCTCGGCGGCGCACCGCGCAACAGTGCCTGAGTCGGAGGCGAACGCGAATCCAGGCGTGTTCGCTGCCTAGCGGGTGCGCGGTCCAGCGTGCCTTTTGGGCGAGGCTCGCGCGGCGGCATCGATGTGCGGGCGGACAACGTTGAGCGCCAAAGGTTTTCCTGGCTCCTGGTGAAACGCCCCCTCCGGCGTCGTCTACCGCGTCCTCCGTGCCGCCGTCACCATCCCCGACGAGCCTGTTGACAGTGCAGCGATGACAGTCCATGTTGGGGTACATCCGTATTTGTGGGTTGCGGCTGAAGGTTCGGTGGTTGTGCTGGCGGGGCTGGGATCGATCCGAGGTGTCGATGACCTTCTCGCTCTTGGGATGTCGACGACTTGTCGGCGGGCTTTGCAGAGTCACTCCGCCGGACGGGGAGTGCGCTTGCGGCCGTGGACAGCTGAGGGAGTGTCTGCATGAAGAGGAAGTCCGAGGACTCGGACCTCGACCACGAGCGCCGAACCCGGCAGTCACCGGAATCCTTGCCGGTCGACCGGGGTGCGTCTCCGCAGGCTCGGAGGTGGCTCGAGTTGCAACGGACGGTCGGCAACCGGGCCACTGCACGAGCGATCGGCGCGGCGGAGCCGAAAGGGCCGGTTGCCGTCCAGCGTCAACGACACGTCGGTCGGTCGCACACCGCGGTCCCCGTAGGTCTTCTGACTGTCGACGGGGATGCTCAGGGGCTGTCACCCGGTACGAGGACTCTGTTCGCCGAGGAAGAGATTCGGTCGGCCGACGGCGGCGGGTTCGCGAATGTCGACGATGCGCGGACGGCCGTAAGCGGTTCTTCGGTACGCACGATAGTTGTGATCGTGCGGCGGGGAGTTCGCTTCCACGCGTATGACACCCACGTGGTGTGTCCGCGCCCACGCGAGTACCCGGACGTGGTGCGGGTGCGCTTCTCCCCGCTCGGGCGGGCGGATTTCGTCCCGGTGGGCTTCGTCAATGTCGATGTCACACCGGACCACAGCTCCGACGACCATCCCGAACAGGCCGGTTCGACGTGGTCTTCGGGGATGGACGCTGCCCGGCGGTTCGAAGACGCGGTCACCGGAGTGGGCGGGCTGTCCCTGGAGCAGGCGGCACGCTGCCGGGTCGGCATCGAGACCGTTACCCGGGGCGAGGTCGAACTGCGCGACGGATTCGTTTTTCCCTTCTATACCGAACAAAAGCTCCGGATCGCCGTGGGCCACGATCTCGTCCGATTGAACCGGGGGGACCTAGACGCCGAGTTCCGCGAATTCGGCGGTCGAGTCGTGCTGCACCCGCGGGTGCTGGATTACCCGCCTGATCGGCTTGGCGCGCTGCTCTTCCACGAAGCGCTGCACGGCAGGGAGCACCGACCGTCGGCTGGTTTCGGGATCGGAACCGCGATTCAGGCGACCTTCGAGGCTGAGTCGTACGCGTTGCAGCACGTGCTGTTGGCACGCGGCGAGCCGAGCACGGCAACGCGCGACCTGAGGTCGGTGTTCGCATCCGGTGGCGGAGAAATAGAGCCGGTGTTCCTGCGGCGGTTCCAGGATGAGTGGCGGCAGTGGTACTCCGTTCTCATGGTCCTCTACGGGGTTATCGACGGACGCGTGCCGCCCGACTCGGCCCCTGTCGTGGCAGGGCGGCGATTGGCCCCTCGAACCGCGCGTGAACTCGTCGTCGCTTTCGCCCGGGACTTCTCGCACGCGGCCTCGTTCGAGTCGATCATCAACTGGCCGGGGAGACAGGCGCCCGAGTACCGCTGTCCTTGGTGAGAGGCTGTACTTTCTGCTGAGATGGCCGCGATGCGGTCCGCGTCACCGTCGCACAACCCACGTCGCGCATCAGGGTTGCTCAGCTGCGAGCCGCACCCGCTTTCGTGCGCTTCGCGCCTCGGCGGTTACCCGACACGGTGTCCGCCCTAGCCCGAATATCCTGGACCACATTCGTGAAGAACAAGATCAACCGCATCGAGACAAAAGCATCGCTGTAACCGCGGCACTGTAGGCATGGCTCGCGGTGACGGGTCGTCGTGACGGGTAGTTCGAGCGATGGGTGACGGTGACACCGCCAGGAAGTCTCACCGTCGCGTGTACGACTGTGGCGACGCAGTTTCCACCGGCTTTGCCGACAAGATCGACGACCACCGCACCGGGGCGCAGCGCCGCCAGCTCGGGGGCGCCGAGCAGCACCGGCGCGGGCAACCCGCGCCGCACGGCGGCACAGATCACCAGATCGATCTGTTCTTCGGCGAGCAATGCCGGTATCGCAGGATCGAGAAGGAATCGTCCAGCACCGTGCCGGATCGCCTGGTCTCGTTGTTCCACACGATGTCCGACGGCGACCGTCTCGTCGCCGCGGCGCGCCGCCGCAGTGAGGGCTGCCAGTCCCGCGTGCCCGCAGCCCAGTACCAACGTCCGTACCGGACGGCCATGCTCGTTCGCGGTCAACAACTGGTGCCCGTCCTCATAGGCGATCTCCCCGGCGATGCGGCTCATCGCCGACAGCGCGTCGATGTCCGCCCCGCTGTCTGCGGGCACCTCCTCGAACGCCACCGACTCCACGTTGCGGCCACGCAACCGCGCGATCGGTTCGGCGCGTGCGATCGGATCCTGGAATCCGATCAGCACCTGCCCCGACCGCAGCGGCATCGACTCCAGCTCGTACATCGGCGGTTTCACCCAGGTGACCAGATCAGCCAACCGGAAAACCGTTGCGGGGTCAGAGACCAGCCGGGCTCCGGCGCACTCGTAGGAACGATCGTCGAATCCCGCGCCCGCGCCCGCGCCGACCTCCACCAGCACAGCCAGGCCCGCCGCAACCAGCCGACCCACATCGGCGGGTGTGACCGCCACCCGCCGCTCATCAGCCACAGTCTCGCGCAACACCCCCGCGATCATCGATCGACCAGGATGCCGTGGAGGGCTGGCAAGCCAGGTTCGCTGGGCGCAACGGTCCGGCCGCCGATGATCGGGCACCCATTCCGGATCTGCTCGCTGACCCAGCCCGCGCCGATAAGTTCGGGCAAGATCAACGATATTCTGGTTTCATTCTCGCGTAGACCCACCGGTCGCGACCACACCTCGCTACCTTACTTCTACCGCAGCGAAACCGGTCCGTGATCGGTTGGTGCCGTGCAGAATGCCGACGAATGGGTGCGACACCACCACGAGGCCGCACCCGAAAACGATGACGCGCGCAGCGATCTCGAACTGTGCGCCCGCGTCACCAACCAGGGATCTGGCACGGCCAGCCATTTCGTGGTGACCTTCGCGCTCAGCATCGCGCCGGGCCCGCATTTCACTTGGCCGGCCGACTTCCTGCCTCGCCGCCGCGGTGGGATTCGACTTGCTCCCGGGTCGATCCCAGGTGGTGAAAGTAGTTGTACCGCAACGGACGTGGCCATCGGGTGACAATCCGGTCCCGGTCACGAGTGTCGTGACAGCACAGCGACATCATTGCCGAGCGCGAGCAGGATTTCGGTTTCCGGGCTCACCGCGACGAGTTGTTGCCGAGTCGGGCAATCGATGACCGTATCGGGGGACATCGTGCGGAGATTCCAGATCCGTATAGACCGGTCGGTGCCGGCGGTGATGGCGACCGGCACACCGTCGATGCTGGTGCACGCCACGGCGTTCACCGCCCCGGTATGGCCGGACAGGGCGTCCACGAGAGTTCTGGAGCGCAGATCCCAGATCCGTATAGACCGGTCGGTGCCGGCGGTGATGGCGACCGGCACACCGTCGATGCTGGTGCACGCCACCGCATTCACCGAACCGGTATGGCCGGGAAGTTTCTCCAAGAGCACTCCGAAGCGCAGATCCCACACCAGCACCGTCCGGTCGTCACCGGCGGTGACAGCGACCGGAGTGCCGTCGACTGTCGTGCACGCCACGCACAGCGGATTGGTGTGCCCGGACAGCACAGCCCGCTCGATCCCCGTCCCCGGGTCCCATACCCGCACGGTGTCATCGCGGCTGGTGGTCACCGCGACCGGATCGCCGTCGATGCTGGTGCACGCCACCGCCGTCACCCAATGCGTATGGCCGGTGAATACGGTCCGCTCCATGCCGGTGCGCACATCCCATACCCGCACGGTGTCATCGCGGCTGGTGGTCACCGCGACCGGATCGCCGTCGATGCCGGTGCACGCCACCGCCGTCACCCAGTCCGTGTGCCCGGTGAATACGGTGCGCTCGGCCCCGCTGCCCAGATCCCATACCCGCGCGGTGCCGTCACGGCTGGCGGTGACGGCCACGACGGATTCCGGCAGGGCGTGAACGGTCGCGGCGAATACCAGGTCGGTATGCACGGATGCCTGCCGCACGTTGCGTGAGGTATCGAGTTCCCACACTCGTACACTGTGGTCCCAGCCGGCCGTGACGACGATCGGGTCGCCGTGGATGCTGGTGCACGCCACCGCACTCACCCAATTGGTGTGTCCTGTGAATACCGCGCGCTCGATCCCGGTCCGCGGATCCCACACCCGAACCTTCCGATCGTAAGAGGTTGTGACAGCGACAGTCTCGTCAGCGATGTGCGCACACGTCACCGCGGTCACCGGGTCGGTGTGCCCGGTGAATACCGCGACCGCGACCCCGGCAATCAGATCCCACACCCGCGCAGATCGATCGTAAGAGGTTGTGACAGCGATAGTTTCGTCACCGATGCGCATGCACGCCACCCCGCTGATCCAGTCGGTGTGCCCGGTGAATACCCGGATCTCGGCCCCGGTCGTCAGGTCCCACACCCGTACCGTCCGATCGCGACCGGTGGTGACAGCGACCGGACGATCTCCGATGTCGGTGCAGGCCACCGAAGTCACCGCGTCGGTGTGCCCGGTGAATACCCGGATCTCGGCCCCGGCGCGCACGATCCCACACCCGCACCGTCCCGTCGAACGAGGTTGTGACAGCGACCGGACGACCGTCGACGACGGTGCAGGCCACCGAAGTCACCGCGTCGGTGTGCCCGGTGAATACCCGGATCTCGGCCCCGGCGCGCAGATCC
>NZ_BAGN01000368.1 GCF_000308835.1 Nocardia vinacea NBRC 16497
TCGCGCGCCCAAGCTAAGGAGGTCATCGTGACTACCGCTGACAGGTTGCGTGCAGAAGGTGAAGCGCGTGGTGAAGCACGCGGGCGGGCGGCGATGTTGATCGAGCAGTTGGCGCTGAGGTTTGGTCGGCTGCCTGCTTCGGTGGAGCAGGCTGTCCGTGATACTGGGTTGGAGCAGCTCGAGGTGTGGTCCGCGCGGGTGCCCACGGCAAGCAGCCTGGACGATGTACTGGCCTGAGCGGGGTGTTTCCGCACCGGTCGCGCTGTCGACGCATTACTGCCCGCGCTGGGCGTTCTTGACGAGTCCGCCGCCGATGATCAGACGCTGGATTTCGCTGGTGCCTTCATACAGTCGCAGCAGCCGGACGTCGCGGTAGATGCGTTCGACCGCCACATCACGCATATAGCCGGTGCCGCCGTGCACCTGCACCGCCAAATCGGCGACCTTGCCCGCCATTTCGGTGCAGTACAGCTTCGCGACCGAGGGCGCAATGCGCCGGTCCTCGCCCGCGACCCAGCTGCGCGCTGCGTCGCGGACCAGCGCCCGGCCCGCCATGACCCCGGTCTGCATATCGGCGAGCATGGACTGCACCAGCTGGAACTGCCCTATCGCAGTGCCGCCCTGAGTGGCCGTCGCGGCATAGGCCACGGATTCGTCGAGGGCGCGTTGCGCGGCGCCGACCGCGAGTGCGGCGATATGGATGCGGCCGCGGGCCAACGAGGTCATCGCCGCGCGGTAGCCGATATCCTCGCTGCCGCCGACCAGTGCCTCGGGACCTACGCGCACATCCTGGAATCGCACCTCCGCCGTCCACGCGCCTTCCTGCCCCATCTTGCGGTCCTTGGGCCCTACCTCGACGCCGAGGGAGTCGGCGGGCACGAGGAATACCGCGATACCCGCACCGTGCTCGTCGGCCGGGCGGGTGCGGGCGAAGGTGATGAACAGATCCGCCACGGGAGCATTGGTGATGAATCGCTTCTCGCCGTTGATGATCCAGTCGGTTCCGGAGCGGGCCGCCGTACTCCGCAACGATGCCGGGTTGGAACCCGCCCCGGATTCGGTGAGGGCGAACGAGGCCACCACCTCGCCGGAGGCGATGGGTTCGAGCCATCGCGACTTCTGTTCCTCGGTGCCGAATCCGACCAGTACCTGTCCCGCGATCCCGTTATTTGTGCCGAACATCGACCGCAACGCGAGCGTGGTGTAGCCGAACTCCATCGCCAACTCGACGTCCTGTGCGAGATCGAGACCGAGCCCACCCCATTGCTGGGGAATGGCGTAGCCGAAAAGCCCCATCGCCTTGGCCTGTTCGACGATCTCGTCGGGCATCCGGTTCTCCTCGGCGATCTCGCGCTCCCGCTCGACGACAACGGTCCGGACGAACTTCCTGGTCTGGGCCAGGATTTCACGGAAATCCTCCGCCGTTACCGGCTCGACGCCGGTCGACGTACTCGTCATGACATGGCCTCCTGTTGACCGCTCGGCTTGCGTGTATAACATTACTGTAATGCCAGCGGTATGGAATACGGTAGCGCCCGGACAGCGCGGGCCGGGTGCCAGACCTTCGTTCTCGATGTATTGGTTGCTGCGATGAATGCTTATGACGTCGGCCTGTTGCTACTGCGAGCGTGCCTCGGTCTGACCATGGCCGCACACGGATACGGCAAGATCTTCTCGGGTGGACGGCTCGCCGGCACTGCCGCCTGGTTCGACAGCATCGGGATGAAACCGGGCGCATTGCACGCGCGCCTGGCGGCGGGGTGCGAGGTCGGCTTCGGCATCGCACTCGCGGTCGGCCTGCTCACCCCCGTCGCCGCAGCCGGATTCGTCGCGCTCATGCTGGTGGCGGCGTGGACCGTTCATCGGACCAATGGGTTCTTCATCGTGGGCAACGGCTGGGAGTACAACATGGTGCTCGCGGTGGCGGCGATAGCCGTAGCGATACTCGGCGCCGGGCGGATCAGCATTGATCGGCTGATTTTCGACGCCGATCAACCCTATGGCTGGGTGGGTTTCGCGATCGCGGCCGGTCTCGGAGCGGTATCCGGTATCGGGCAACTCGCGATCTTCTACCGGCCGCAGGCCACGACGGTTTCCTGATGTTGAAACAGACGACGTCCCGCCGCGCGCTCGACACCTGCGCCGTCGAGGACTTCGGCCGTGCTCGGCTACGGCTCGACGGCACCGGTATCGAAGTCTGCCGCCCCGGTGTTGAAATCGACTGTGGCGAAGTTGACGGTCGCGAGCGCGGCCAGTTCGTTGCCCGGCATGCCCCGCACCTCGACTTGGACGACGATGGACCGTTTCCCCGCGTGCACGATCTTGGTCACGGCGCGCGCCGCGCCGTCGGTGATGGGGCGGAAATAGCGCACACTCAGATCCGAGGTGACCACGCCACCGCCGTTCGGCCGCATCGCCAATGCCGCCGTGCCCGCCGCGATATCGGCCAGTGTCGCGATGAGGCCGCCCTGCAGTCCGCCCGAGGTGTTGACCACGTGCGGAGCGACCGGCAGCTCCCAGACAGGTGAGTCGTCCGCGCCGCCGTTTCGGCGGAATCCGATGTGGTCGAGGAGCCCACTGATCGCTTGCATCGCTGTCATGTTTTCCCTCACCTTGCCGTTCACCGTATTCAGTTACTGCCTTGGCGCGACAGCAGGTCGCGCAATGCCGTGATATCGACCTTGCCGGTCGATCCACGCGGGATGCGCTCATCGGACTCCAGCAGCAACCAGATCGTCGGCACTTTGAACGCACTGAGCCGTTGCCGCGCGTCGGTGCGGAGCCGATCGATGGCGATATCACCCACCACGGCTGCGGCTACCCGATGACTCTGCCCTTGAACGACATTGGTGACGAAAGCGTTCTCGACGCCGCCGATACCGCGCAGGGCCTGCTCCACTTCACTGGGGTAGACGGTGGCGCCGCTGACCTTGAACATGTCGTCGGAGCGGCCGTGATAGAACAGGAATCCGTCTTCGTCGAGATGGCCGAGATCGCCGGTGGGATAGAACCCGTCGTCGGTCAGCAGGTCTTCGCGACCGCGGCGGCATATGCCGCGCAGCGTGTGCGGTCCGCGGAGTTGAATCTCACCGACCGCGCCCGTGGGTGCCGGACTGCCGTCCGTCGGATCGACGATGCGCACCTCCATACCGGCAAACGGTCGTCCGCAGCTGCCCGCCGCGGTGTCGGGCATATCGGTGTCGGCGCGGTAACCGCAGTAGGGGCCGAAGGATTCGGTCATGCCGAACAAGTTGGCACGCGCACCGGGTCGTGAGCGCTGCTCGGGCGGTAGAAATGCCTCGAGGCTGCCCGGTCGCAGCGCCGAGAGGTCGGCGCCGATCGTATCCGCCTGGCGCGCAAGCATTTCGGCCTGATCGGGCCAGCCGCGAAAGAGGGTGACCCGTTCGCGTTCCAGCAGTCGCACTGTGGTCTCCGGTCGCGGAATCGCCTCGGTGACCAGGGTGGCGCCCGCCAGCAGCGCGGACAGGACACCACCGCCGAAACCGCCCACCCAGAAGAAGGGCATCGGCAGGTACAGCCTGGTGCCGCCGTCGATGCATCGGTCGGCGAGTCCGGAGCGCACGGCGCCGAAGGCGTTGCCGTGTGAATGGATTACGCCCTTGGGGAGACTCCGGCTTCCGGAGGTGAACATGATCGTCAGCGGGTCGGCGGCGGCGACGGTGCGCGCCAGAGCGGCGGCGACCTCGGTGGCCGTTGCGGTGACCCGCAGCCCATCCACCTGTTCGTCCGTCCACACGCGCCGTAGTGCGGGCAGAGCCGGGTCTTGGATCGGCGCGTCGTCGAAATCGCGGAGCCCCAACTCGGATCGAAGACCCTCGACATAGCGGTGCCCGCGGAACTCCTCGACCGTGATCACGAATTCCACTGCGGCGACACGTAATTGCGCGACCAGCTCCGGGGTCTCGAGCAAGGTGCTGAGCGGAACCAGCACCGCGCCGATACGTGTGAGTGCGACCGCGAACTGCACCCAGTGGACGCTATTGGGCATGATCAATCCCACCCGGGTGCCCTTGCCGACACCGGCTTCGACGAATGCTGCGGCCAGCTGGTGTGTCGTCGTGTCGAGTTCGGCGTAGGTCAGGTGTGCGGTCGGATCGATGATCGCCGAGTCGGCTCCGTTGTGGTCGGCGCGCAGACGTATCAATGCGTCGACGGTGCATGCGGTCGCCGCGACATCCTCAGGCATCGAACATCTTTCGGAGTCGTTGGAGATCGACCTTGCCGCTGGACAGCAGCGGTACATCGGCAAGGCGCAGCGATAGGAACCGCTTGGGAATCTTGTATGCCGAGAGTTCGGTCTTCAGCCGTTCCCGGAGCTCACCGTCGTCCAGGCCGGTGCCGTTCGTCGTGACGACGACCGCCGCGACCACCTGACCGTGATCGGGATCGGGCAGTCCGATCACGTGCGCCGCTGCTCCGGTGGCCTCGGTGATCGCTTTCTCCACCTCGGCCGGGGAGACGTTCGCGCCTGCGGTCTTGATCATCGAAGCGTGTCTGCCGATGAAGTAGACGAAGCCGTCGCCGTCGACGCGCACCAGGTCACCGGTGTGGAACCAGCCGTCGGCGTCGAAACTCTCCTCCCGGCTGCGCTTGTAGTACCCCTGCATGACATAGGGCCCGCGGATGCACAGCTCGCCGACCTCACCGGTCTCGACCTCGGCGCCGGTGTCCAGGTCGACGATCTTGATGTCGAATCCGGGGGCGGGCTTGCCGAATGAGCCACGGCGCTGCTCCGGCTGATCGGATTCGTCGCCGCTGAGCAGTACGACACTGCCCGCTTCGGTCAGGCCGAGCATATTGTGGCGCAGCTCGGGATCGCGGGGACGCACCTCCTCGGCCATGATCGAGTACAAATTGCCTCGGCGCATGCTGGACAGATCGCGATCGGCATAGCTGGGATGCCGGGCGAGATGGGCGATGGCCGCCGCGAAACCATTTGTCATCGTCGGCTTCTCGGCCTCCAGCAGATCGAGGGTCGCACCGGCGTCGGTGGCATTCGAGCACACCAGGGTCGATCCGGCGACCAGGGTCGCCAGCAGCCCGAAGGCGAATCCGCCGATCCAGAAGAACGGCGAGTTGCAGAACAGGATGTCTGTTTCGGTGAGTCGGCGGATCTTGTTCAAGTTCTTCTGGTGGTCGAGGAGTGCGCCATGGGTGTGCACGACTCCCTTGGGTGCGCTGGTGGAACCGGAGGTGTAGATGATGGCCAGCGGGTCCGAGCTGTCGACATCCCGCTCCATCGCGGTGAGCAGTGCGTCGTCGACCGACTCGGCGAAATGGTCGAGGCCCTCGATACTGCGGACGCGGCGCGGATCGGTGCCGTAACTGATCGCGACGTGGCGCAGCTGAGGGACCGTACGGCAGAACAACCTGCCCCCGGAGCCGAACTTCGAGCCGGTGAGCACCTCGGTCAGCCGCTGGACGTAATCGTGGGAGCGAAAACTCGCTGCGGTCAGCAGGATTCGGATATCACCGTCGACCAACTGCTCGCGTATCTCGCCGGCGGTGGCGAAAGTCGAGAACGGGACGATCACCGCACCGATCCGCGCGGCCGCGAGTGCGCCGACGACGAAGTCGGCGCTGTTGGGATACAGCAAACCGATATGAGTGCCCTTACCGGCCCCGAGTGCGATCAGTCCCCGGGCGAGCCGGGCCGAGCGGCGCTGCGCTTCGCCGTAAGTGATGCGCTCCTCGTCGCAGATGAACAGCGGATGATCGGGCCTGGTACGGGCGTGCCGGTGCAGAAACTGTGCCACCGTGGGGGAGTCAGTAACCATTGTCGCCTCGCACGGCGGCCGCGGGTTCGCTGAAGTGATGCCGCACCGCGCTCAGATCCGCCTTACCGGACGGTGTTCGCGGAATGGCCTCGACAATGGCGATCTCGGTGGGAATCTCATAGGCCGCCAAGCGTGTTCGGAGGAACTGCACCAATTCGTCGGTTCCGGCGGTCGTGTCATCGCGCAATTCCACCAATGCCACCGGCGTCTCCCCGAGACGCTGGTCAGGCCGGGCCACCACCGCCGCCCCCTGCACGGCGGGATGGCTTTCCAGGGCGCTGCGCACATCGTCGGGCATGATCTTGAAGCCGCCCCGGATGATCGCCTGATCGGCCCGCCCCAGGATCCACAGAAATCCGTCCGCATCGATGCGAGCGATATCGGTGGTGCGGATCCAGGCCGCGGATGGTCCCAGCTGTCCGGGGATGACCTCGAGCAGGCCGGGCCGGTCGGCCCCGAGGACCGTGCCGTCCTCGTCGACGACTCGCAGCCTGGCGCCGCCGCTCGCGCGACCGACGCTGCCGCGCTTGGCATTCCAGTACCGCTGGTGATCCGACAGCGTCCAGCCCGCGACGCCGCCACCGAATTCGGTTGCGGCATAGGACGTCAGGACGGGAATGCCGAACTTCTCGTAGAAGGCGTCGGCGTCGGCGGCCGACAGCGGCGCCGTGCCCGAGGTGACGACACGGATACCCGCGAGATCGTCGCTGCCCAGATCCGAATTCAGCACCGTGCGCAATGCGGCGGGCACCAGCGATACCGCGGCCGGACGATGCGCACGTACCGCCTTGGCCCAGCTGCTGAGTTCGAACCGTGGCAACAGCACGAACGGCCGGGCCTCGGTGACGCACTGCAGTATTCGGAATATGCCGCCGATGTGGACCAGCGGCGCATTGACGATCGCGACACCGCGTCGTGGTTCGCTGGGTGGCGTCGAACCAGCCGGGTCGGATCCGAGCACGCTGCGCGCCAGCATGTCGTAGGTGATATCGACGCGCTTCGGCGGCCCGGTAGTCCCGCTGGTCAGCATGCGCACCGCCACCCCCGGCTCGGCAGCACCGAAATCGTGGGGATGCCCGGTCGAATGCGGCTCCACATCCAATTCCGAGATCGATACCGTCGCGGTGCCCGATTCGGGCGTGACCAGCGCCGCGAGATCGCTGGCACGGCCGATCACCAGTGGTAGCCGCAGCGCCGCGATATCGGCTCGGATCCGGTCGTCACCGCGTGCCGGATTGATCACCACGACGCTGCCGCCACCGAGCAGGACGCCGAGAAACGCGGCAACATGCTCGGGCCGATTGCGCAGCAGAATGCCGACCTGCCGTGGCATCGCGCCGGGCGTGGACGTGTAGGAGCAGATACGACGTGCCATATCGCCGAGCAGTCGCCAGGAGAACCACCGATCGTCGTATTCGATCGCGGGCGCGTCCGGCCGCAGGTCGAGCACATCCGCGATGCGTCGAATCAGAGGATGGCCCTCGCTCGGATAATCGTTCATCACCGGATCCTCGGTTCAGTCGGAACACGCTGTGGCGCAGTGCCGTTACGCTCGTCGGCCAGTTGGGCGGTACCGATCGGATTGCCGAGGCGCGTGTAGATGAGTCCGTGGTCCAGCGCCGCTCGATAGGGCTTGTCGAGTGATTCCCAGATCGCTTTGACCGTGCCCTGCGTGGCCGCGGGTGGTTTGGCGGCGACGGTGGCCGCGATCTCGTGCGCGCGGGCCCAGAGTCGGTCGCGCTCGACCACTTCCGTCACGAGTCCGATGCGCAACGCGGTTTCCGCGCCGACCCGTTCGTCGTTGCCCATCAGCGCCATCCGCAAGGTGTCGCCGAGGCCGACGCGTCGCATGAGCCCGACGGGCTCCAATGCGGAGACCAGGCCCGCCGAAACATGTGAGTCGAAAAAGGTGGCCTCGGTCGAACAGATCACGATGTCGGCCTCGTTGACGAAATAGAACGCGCCCGCGGTGCACATGCCGTGCACGGCGCACACGACCGGCTTCCACATCTTCTGCCATTTCGGGCTGAGTGCTTCACCGGGGTCGTCGTGATGCCAGACGCTGGCGGGCTGTCCGTACGGCGTCTTGACATCCAATCCGGCGCTGAACGCTCGGGTACCCGCCGCGCGCACGACGACGGCGTTGACCGAATCATCGAGTTTGATCAGGCGCCAGGCGCTTTCGACTTCCTCGCACATGGTCCGGTCGAAGGCGTTCAGGCGTTCCGGCCGGTTCAGGGTAAGGGTGGCGACCCGGTCGATGGGATCGGACTCCAGCACGATGGTCTCGAACCCGGTACTCATCGAGGCGATATCGACCGGTCCGGTACTCATCGGCACTGCCAATCCGGGGTCCGCTTCTCGATGAAGGCCTTGGGCCCCTCGAGCGCGTCCTCGGTGCGGGTGACGCGCTCGCGGAACGATTCGGCGAGCATCTCCGCTTCGTGCAGCGGCACGTCCAATCCCTTGACGATGGCCAGTCGAGTTCCCCGAACCGCAAGCGGCGCATTGGAATTGACGATGTCGGCAATCTCGTGTGCGCGCTCGAGCAGCCGGTCGTGCGCGACGACCTCGGTGATCATGCCCAACTCATAGGCACGCTGCGCGCTCATCCGTTCGTGCTTACCCATCAGCGCCATGCGCAGCGCGACCGAACGCGGCAGCACCCTGGCCAGCCGCACCACCTCGCGGCCCGCGACCAAACCGATGCTGACGTGCGGGTCGAAGAAGCTCGCGCGCTCCGAGGCGATAACGATATCTCCGGTGGTGACCCAGTCGAGTCCTGCGCCGCAACACAATCCGTTGATCGCGGCCAGAATCGGTTTGGTCATGGCGCGAAACGGCGGTGTGCCCTCTTGCGGTGCCTCCCACTGCTCATAGGTGGACAGATACGGCCGTTCGTTGATCACCTTGCCGTCACCGGGAATGGCCTTCACATCCGCGCCGGTGCAGAAGGCCCGCCCGGTGCCGGTGACGATGATCGACCAGACCTTGTCGTCGTTCTCCGCCTCGTCGTATGCGGCCCGCAACTCGGTGATCATGTGCGGGCTGAGCGCATTGAGGGCGTCCGGCCGGTTCAGTGTGACGGTGGCCGTATGCCCGTCGACGTCGTATCCGATGGTGTCGAACGGCATGGATTTCCTTCCCGGGCACAACTGCTGACGCACGCTACTGATATATATACAGTAGACAGTACCGTTAGGCTTCTGCAAAGTTTGCGGATACGTATCGACGACGAAATGAGGTCCGATGGCCGAGCACGGGCAATCACCCCCGGACGGCGCCACGGCCGCGACCGGATCGGCGATTCGTTTCGGTGAGCAACCGCTGCCGCAGACCATGGCCGCTGCCGCTGCCATCCGCAGGCTCGGCGGGTTACTGCTGTCGTTGGAACATCCCCATCCGACCGTCGACGCCATGCTCGGGCGATTCGCCGAGTGGGAGCGTGAACTGCGCCTGGCGGTCCCGCCGGATCCGGCGCCGCGGGTCGGTGCCACTCAAAGTGCTTCGCAGCGGGTCTATCTGGACCACGCGTCGGATATCGGCGCATTCAATCCCTGTTTTCCGGAATACCGATTCGACCATCTCGGCATGGATGCGGCCGCGGGGCGGGTCACCTTTCCGCTGGTGCACGAGGGGCCGCCCGGGCTCGTGCACGGCGGCTTCCTCGCGGTCTTCTTCGACGCCGTCGTCCAGCATCAGAGTTGCGTGGTCGGCCTGACCGGCAAGACCCGCTCGCTGAATGTCACCTATCGCCGTCCGACGCCGATCCTCGTCGAGCTGCGATTCGAGATCGTCCGGTCGGTGGGGGAGACCGGCATCGAATCGATAGCGCGGCTGATTCTGGATGACCAGGTGCTGTGCACGGCAGTCATCCAGACGGTGGCCTTGCCGCCCGAGCGGCTGACCGGGGCGCGATACGGAAAGCGATCCCCGAAAGAGAAGGAAGGGACGCATCGATGACCAGTTCGAGTGCCGCTGACGGCCGCGTGGTCTACCACGTGGAACCCGACAAGCGGATCGCCATTGTCACCCTGAACAATCCGGGTCGGCGCAATTCCTACGATGCGGCCATGCGCGATGGTCTGGCCCGATATCTGGACCAGGTCGCCGCGGATGACGACATCACCGTCGTGCTGCTGCGCGGGGCGGACGGTGTGTTCAGCACCGGTGCCGATATGAACAACGCCTACGGCTGGTACGGCGAGAGCGCCGGAAACGGCAAGCGGCCGACCAAGAGTCGGCCCAGCCAGCGACGGCGGCTGACCGTGGATCGCAAATCGTTCGACTTCTATCACAATTTCCTCGGCTTTCCGAAGGTCACGGTGGGCGAGATCAGTGGCTACGCCCTCGGTGGCGGTTTCGAAATGGCGCTGATGACCGATATCTCGGTGATCGCGCGGGATACGAAAATCGGTATGCCCGCGACTCGTTTCCTCGGGCCCGCGCTCGGCAGCCTGCATATGTTCTTCCACCGGCTCGGTCCGGTGCTCGCGCGCCGCCTGCTGTTGACCGGCGACATCATCGAGGCGGGCGGCATCGAACATCTCGGCGTCTTCACCGAAACGTGCGATGCCGCAGCGGTGACCGCTCGGGCGCGGTACTGGGCCGAGAAGGCGGCGAAGATGCCTGCCGATGGCGTCGTCATAGCCAAGGAGGCGTTCCGGCTCGTCGAACAGAGCCAGGCCTATCAAGGCGAGGAAGTGGCGAGCTATCTCTTCCACGCATTCGGGACCAATCTGCAATTCGCCCCTGGCGAATTCAACTTCGTCAAGACACGCGCGGAGCACGGGACCACCGAAGCATTCCGGCTGCGGGACGAACACTTCCATGTCCCAGAACCCGAGGCACCGTAGCGAGTCAGCTCACGAAGGCCCCGGCGCGATCGTTTCTCGCCGGGCCTCGATCAGCCGACTCGCGTTCGGCTGCTATCGACCCTGGAAATCCGGCGGGCGACGCTGCTGGAAGGCGGCCAGGCCCTCCTTGAAATCTTTGGTGCGGCAGGCGAGTTCGAGGGCGAAGAGTTCGTGGTTCAGTGCTTCGGGCAGGGCGGTGTGCTGGTTGTGATGGATGGCCTGTTTGGTGAGTCCGAACGCGATGGTCGCCGCCGCGCCGAGACGGGTGAGTAGTGCGTCGGTGTGCTGTTCGAGTTCGGCGGGGTCGGTGACCTGATGGATCAGGCCCCAGTCGGCCGCGTCGGTGGCCTCGACCTTCTCGCCGAGCAGCAGTAATCGTTTGGCTCGGGTGAGGCCGACGAGGCGGGGCAGAAGCCAGGTGGATCCGGTGTCCGGGCTGAATCCGCGGGCCAGGAAGGGCTCCCAGAACACGGCATCGGCGGCGGCGATGGTGAAGTCGGCGGCGAGCGCGAGGTTGCATCCCATACCGGCCGCCCAGCCGCGGACGGTGCACACCACGGGCAGCTGAATGGTGTGGAGGAGTTCGATGACCCGGTGCGCGGTATGCGGTATGCGGCGGACGAGGTCGCCGGTCCGTGCCCGGTTGGCGCCGCTGTTGGTGGCGACCCAGTCCACCCCGGAGCAGAAATCGTTGCCCGCGCCCTGGATGTGGATGACGCGCAGGGTGTCGTCGGTGGCGGCAGCGGTGAGCGCGCCGACCAGATCGTCGATCATGGTGGGGCTGAGTGCATTACGCCGGGCAGGACGATCCAGGGTCAGGCGCAGCAGGGGGCCGTCGCGGTGGCTGTGCACCGTGCCGTCGGTGGTGTCGCCATCGCTCATTGTTGTACTCCGCGTCTTCG
>NZ_BAGN01000367.1 GCF_000308835.1 Nocardia vinacea NBRC 16497
CACGCCGAGCACGGCTAGCACTCCAACTGGCCCGGCCGCCAATCCGAGTGCATGTTCGACCGTCTCGGCCAGATCGCGCAGCGCCGCGCCGGGCGCGAGCAGCGCCCGGCCCAGCCACCCCTGCTCGGGGCTTGCGACAGGTGCGCTCACGCCGCCACCGACCCCTGCCCGTTGGCGCCGCTCGTCCCCGAGACCGGGGTAGTACCGTATGGGAATCGTGCACGCGCCCTATGGCGTTCGGTCGAGGCGGCAGCGGCGTCCGGTTTGCGCAGAACAACCACATCCTCATGCGCTATGAGGTGCATCGGCAGCCCTGCGGCGCGCTGTTTGACGACGAAGTCGCGTTGGAAGAAGCTGCTGCGCGCGACGAGTTCACCGTCGGTGAGGCGGCCCAGCAGCGCTACGCACCGCTCGACCGGGACCAGCCCGGCTAGCTCGGCGCAGGTGAACAGGTGGGTCGGCAGGTTCACCAGCTCGGCGTGCTGGCGCCACGGCCGCGCGGTGATTACGACGTGTCCGCCTGGAGCGAGGTACTCGGCGGCACCGGCGAGGATCCGGGTGAATCCCGAGAGCAAGCGACCCAATCCGACGTTGGCGAGGTTGCCTCGGTCGAGCACCGCGCCGTAGCGGTGATTGGACTTCTGAACCGGTGCATTGCCGTTGGCGCGGACGTGGCCGTGCAGGGAGTCGCCGTAGGGCGGGGAGGTGATGACCAGACTGGCGCGGCCCCGCAACTGTGCCGGGATCAGGTCGGGCAGCTTGCGGGCGTCGCCGGTGTAGACGTTGGCGTCGAGATCGATCCCCGCCTCGCGAGCGAGCGTGAGGTTGGCGCGGGCCAGCTCGGCCCACCGGGCCTCGTACTCCACGCCGACCGCGCGGCGGCCGAGGTGCAGGGCTTCGACCAGGGTGGTGCCGATCCCGCACATCGGGTCCAGAACGAGGTCCCCGGGCCGGGTGTAGGTCTCGACCGCGTGTTGCACGATCGCGGGGAACATCTTGGCCGGGTGCGCGGTGCTGTCGGGGTGATACCGGCCCCGACGTTGCGCGGCAGGCGCGTTCTGGGCTGTCGCCCACACCGACACCGGCCGCGCGACCAGGCTGGTGGGTGCGGTGGTCGTGGAGTCGACGTCGGTGTTGGCGAGGGTGGAGTCGAGGGTCATGGCGTGTCCTTCGCGTGAGTGGTTCGGGCGGGGCGAGGGGTACGGGTCAGCCATGGGCTGCCTGGAAAAACACGAAGGCGTCGGTGTGCGCGACGACATGGCGCGGGCGGCCGGACGCGACCGGGTCGGCGGGTGCGGTGGCGGTGACAGTGGTCCCGGCGATCGGCGCGGCAATGATGTGCTGGAGGTAGAGCAGATCGGCGGCCTGGGCGGCGGCCACGACCGAACCGGCCGGATCCAGCAGGACGCCGGAAACGCTGTGGCGGCAACGCGACAGCACGACCAGCAAACCCCCCATCGCCATCACGTCGGTCGCCAGCGAGGTCACATACTCGGCCGCCTCCATCGTGTCCGGGTGATCGGCCAGCAGGCTCGCGATAACCAGATCCACCGGCTCGCCTGTACGGCTCGCGCGGGTGGGGGCGTCGAGGCTGTGGCGGTCCAGATCGCGGATCGCGGCGTGGGCGTGGGCGGTGTCGGGCTCGATCACCCGCAGCGCGCCCCGAACGGTCGGGACGGGCCTGCCGATGAGCATCACCCGCGAGCCCGGTCCGGAGAACTCGCGGGTCGCGTGGGCCAGGATCGGGGCGGGCCAGCGGTCGTCTGGATCGAGGGGCTCGGCACCGAGCGCCCACAAGGTCGAGGGGACACGCACGGTGGGCGTCGGGGCAGCGGAGGTGGAGCGGGGTCGGCGAGAGCTGGCGGTCATAACGACTCCTGACGAGAGAGCGGTGTGTACTCGCTTACTTCCGCCGAAAAGCCGTTTTCGGGACACGCCGAACAGAATTTCTTTCTGAGAATTTCCTGATGGCGAAATGGTGCCTGGGCACGCTATTCGGCCTAGGGGTTGGCGCAAATTTTTTCGAGATTCTTTTCGGCTGGTTGCCGAGGTAGTTGGGTGCGGTATCCGCGTCACCCCCAAACCACCCCCAAACCACGCCCAAACCGCATCCGCTCATACACATTCACTGGTAGATGCGCCCTTGCTGCGTGGGTGGCTGCCCGGTGATCGACTGCGATGAGTGGTAGCGAATTATTCGCCAGCTTGGCGCGGGTGTGTTTTGGGTGTTGTTTGGATGTGTTCCGGGTGCGGTTTGGGGGTGGTTTGGGTGCGTTTCGGATGTGGGTCTCCGGTGTCCTTGCGAGGTCGGAAGTTTTCGATCGAAACAGGAGTTTCTGGTGACGAATTCGCAAGTCGTGAAATATCCGGGATCCGGTGGTTCGCCGGGCTCACCGTTGGCAGTGGTGCGCGCGGGATTCGAGCGGATCGCCGCGCAGCCCTTGCCCATCGATCCGCGTCCCGTGCCGACATCGACGGCCACCGGTGGCTCGGCTCGGACGTGGGAGGAGTTGCGCGAGCGGCTGTGGGATCCGGCGACGCCGATGGAGGAGGTCGACGCGATCTGGGTGTGGCTCATCGAACGGGCACGGACTCGGGACGAGGGCGCGATGCTGGTGTGCGCCGGGCTGGCGGCACCGATGCTGGCCCGGACAGCAGGCGAGTACGCGACACCGAGCAACACCGCGCGCCATGACATCGAGTCCGAAGTGCTGACGGCGTTCCTACTCCACCTCCCGCGCGTCGGCCTGGATCGGCCAGGGGTGTGGCATCGGCTGCGGTGGGGTGCCTACCGCGCCGTGCTCAAGGCGGCTTACCAACAGCAATCGCCAACGATGTCGGTGGGCGACCTCGACCGCGACCTCGGTCCGCTCGGTGAACGAGTCCGGGCGATGGTGGCCGGGCCGGGCCATCCCGAGACGGTCCTGGCCCAGGCCGTGGCCGCCGGAGTGATCTCCGAGGGGGCGGCCGAACTGATCGCGGCGTCGCGGTGGGAGGGCCGCTCTTTGACCTGGCTGGCGGCCGAGCGTGGCGTGTCGTTGTGGAAGCTGCGCAAGCAACGTCCCCGCGCCGAACGCGCCCTGCTGGCCTGGCTGACCGAACGCGCCCGCGACCTGGACCCGGATCGCACCAGCACCGTCGAAGCCGAAGCGGTCGCCGCGCTCGCACCCGCCGCTCGCACCGGGCGCGCACCGCGGCGAGGTCGCCGGCCGAACCGGCGCTCCTCGGCACCGGCGCCCTCGCGCACCGAGCACGGGCAAAAGGCTGCCGCATGAACGCGAACCGAGGACACCTCAGCGAGGCGCCACCGGCGTCGACTCGGCAGCCGGGGCTGTGGCGGCGGTGGCCGACGACCCTCGCGGGCCTGGGCACCACAGCGGCGTTGCTGGTGCTGATGGCCGGATCGGCGTCCGCCGGGCCGCCGCAGACAGCGGTACTGGCGGTCGCCTCGTCGCTGGATCAGGTGATCGACAACGCCCGTAACTGGGTGATGGGGATTCTCGCCGGGTTGGCGACGTTGTGCCTGACCGTAGCTGGTGCGCGCTATCTGCTCGGTGGAGGCGATCCCGCCGAGACCGAGAAAGCCAAGACCGCGTTCCGGGCCGCGTGCCTCGGCTACGCGCTGGCGATGCTGGCACCGGTCATCGTGGCCGTTCTCAAGTCCATCGTCGGAGGCTGACGTGAACGCCTCACACGCGAGTGGCGCCGCCCTCGTCTCCGCACGACGACCGCGGCCCGCACACACCGCCACAGCAGCGGCAGCGGTGGCGGTGTTGGTGGCGGTACTGCTCGGCCTCACCGGCGCGGGCGGTGCCGCCGCACAGCCCGCGACACCGACCGTGCCGGTGACCCCGACACCGGCCACACCCGCCCCCACGACTGCTCCCCCGGCAACGACGACCCCGCCGTCGCGGTGGGTGACCCCGCCCTCCACCACTATCCCGAGCCCGGCCACGCCCACACCGACCGCACCCGGCACCATCTCCCCGGCTCCGGCGGGTTCGTCGGGGTCGGCCGAGTGCGGGGTCACCAACATCAACGGGTGCGTAGAAAACGCGATCGACGGGTTCTTCCAGCGGATCGTCGAGTCCGCGCTCAACCCGCTGCTCGAACTGCTTTCAGAAACCCTGCTCACCACGCCCGAACCGGGGCGGATACCGCAGATCGGTGTGCTGTGGGACCAGTCGTGGCAGATCGTCACCGCCCTGTACGTGCTGGTGGTGATGGCGGCGGGAGTGCTGCTGATGATGCGCGAAACCCTGCAGACCCAATGGTCGATCCGCGAACTCGCCCCCCGGCTGGTGGTCGGGTTCGTTGCCGGGGGACTGAGCATGATGATCGCCACGGCGGCGATCGGCCTCGCCAACGCCCTCGCCCAAGCCGTGGCCGGAGACGGCGTCGACTCCGGCTCGGCCGCCGATGCGCTGACCGAACTCGCGACGACCAGCCCCCAGAGCCAGGGATTCGCGCTGCTGCTGTATCTCGCGTTGGTGGTGATGCTGCTCGTGTTGCTCATCAGCTACGTCGTGCGAGTCACCATCACGATCCTGCTGATCGTGTCCGCACCTTTGGCGTTGATGTGTCATGCACTGCCCGGCATCGACGGAGTAGCGCGGTGGTGGTGGCGCTCGTTCGCCGCGTGCCTGGGGATCCAGGTCGTGCAATCGCTGACGCTGGTGACGGTCCTGCGGGTGCTGCTCACCCCGGGCGGATGGCATCTCTTCGGTCCGGACGCGAACGAGATCGTGAACATGATCGTCGCTCTGGCGCTGATGTTCGTGTTGATCAAGACCCCGATCTGGCTGCTGTCGGTGCTCAAGATCGGGCAAGGTCGTTCGTTCGTCGGGTCGATCGTGCGTGGCTTCATCGCCTACAAAACCCTCGGCCTGCTCAAAGGTGCCACCGCGAGCAGCGCACGGAGCGCCGCCACCGCGACACCCGCCCGGCGAGCCACCCAGCCCACCCGGCCCCCGCGAGCGCCTCGCACCACCGCTGCCAGCTCCGGGCCTCCGGATCCGTATGCACGGGTGCGCTCCACCCGCGACGGGCAGCTGATGCTGCCTCTGGAAGGGGTGCGTCGAGTCGGTCGGCAGCCGAGCCCGACTCCCGCCCACTCGACCAGCACCACCCCGACCCGCCCGGCCCGGACTCCACGCGGACGCCAACTCGCGTTCGACTTCACCCCGCCCGACCCGTACCGGGGCACCCGGGCCGGAGCCGGTGGACAGTTGCCACTACCGATCCCGGTCCGCCGGGTCCGGCCCACAACACCTGCCCCGGTCCAGCCACCGGAGCGTCCCAGCACCCGGCGTCAGCAGCCCCAACAGCTCGCCTTCGATTTCACCGAACCCGCCCCAGCCGATCCCTACGCCCGTCTGCGGCCGACTCGTAGCGGCCAGTACCCGCTGCCGTTCCCGGTGATCCGGGTCACACCCGCACCGCCGCCGCCGAACCCACCACAGCCGCCCGCGCCCGCGCCGTCGCGGGCGGCGGGACGGCAACTGCATCTGCCCATGCCCGACCTGCCCGTGCGCCGCCGCGCGCCACGCGCTCCGAGAGGAGGACCTTTGCGATGAGCACTATCGTGCGTATTCCCGCTGACGTCGACCGGTCCGACCGGCTGCTGGGCCCGTTCACCGCCCGCCAGCTCGCCGTCCTCGCCGTCACCGCCGGGCTGTTGTACTCGGCCTGGACGGCGACCAGAACGGTTGTCGCGCCTGCGGTCTTCGCGGCCGTCGCGACCCCGATCCTGGTCGTGGTCGCTGTCGCGGTCCTCACCCGCCGCGACGGTCTGTCGGCCGACCTGCTGGCGGTGGCCGCGATCCGCCACCGCCTCCGCCCGCGCCACCTCGTTAGAACACGCGGGCAGGCACCGCCACCGCCGAGGTGGATCACCGATCGCGCCACCCACTCCCGGCCCCGCCCACCCACACCGGTCGCGTTGACCGCGCAGGCGGCGCGGCTGCCGGAGTCGGTCACCGCGACCGGTAGCGGTGTCGGCGTGATCGACCTCGGTGCCGACGGTCTTGCCGTCATCGCAGTAGCTGGCACTCTCAACCTGAGCCTGCGTACCCCGGCCGAGCAGGACAGTCTCGTCGGCCAACTCGCGGGATGGCTACACACTCTGCGTCAACCCGTGCAGATCCTGGTGCGCTCGGCGCGGCTGGACCTGACCGAGTACATGACCGGCCTGCACACCGCCGCCGAGCAGATGTCACCAGATCTCGCCGTCGCCGCGCTCGACCACGCCGATCACCTCGCCGAGCTGGCCGCGCGGGAGAACCCGACTCACCGCCAAGTGCTGCTGGTGTGGCGCGAACCCGTCGAGAGCCTCGCGGCCACCGGGCTGCGTGCCCGGTGGCCCGGACGGGGCAAGGCACGGCGCGCGCTGTCCACCGGCGCACGCCGGGCAGCCGAATCGCGGCTCCTGCGCCGGATGAACGAGGCCGCTGATGTGCTGGGCCCGCTGGGTATCTCGGTCACCGCTCTCGATGAGATGCAGGCACGGGCGGTGCTGACCAGCTGCACCAACCCCGACGGCCTCGTCTCGGCCGCCGCCGACATCGCCGCACCCTCGGCGATCATCACGACCGACCCCGACTACGCAGCGGCCGACCCGTTCACTAGCGAGACCGGCTTCGCGCCCGAATCGCTGACCATCGGCACTCGGCATCTGGAGATCGGTTCCGACTGGACCCAGACCCTCGCGGTCATCGGATACCCGAGGGAGGTGACGGCGGGCTGGCTCGCACCGCTGCTCTCACACCCCAGCCGGGTCGAGGTCGCCATCCACATCGACCCCGTCGACCCGGTCACCGCCGCCACCAGGCTGCGCCGCCAGCAAGCCCGGCTCGAGTCCTCCCGGATGCACGACGTCGGCCGGGGCCGCCTGTCCGACCCGCAGATCGATGTCGCGGTCGAAGACGCCGCCGACCTGTCCGCGCGCGTCGCGCGCGCCGAGGCCAGGTTGTTCCGCGTCGGGGTGTATCTGAGCGTGCACGCCGAGTCCGAGGCCGAGTTGGCCGACGAGGTCGCCGCCGTGCGGGCGCTGGCGGCGAGCCTGCTCGTGGACACCTGCACCCTGTCCTACAGGTCCGCCCAAGCCTGGGCCACCACCCTCCCGCTCGGGATGGACCTGATCCGGGTTCAGCGCACCTTCGACACCACCGCCCTCGCCGCGGCGTTCCCCTTCGACTCCCCACAGTTACCTGCCGTCGATCCGGCGCAGGCCGCGCGCCCGCACGGGGTGCTCTACGGCCGCGACGCCGCCTCAGGCCTGCTGTTCGTGGACCGGTTCGCTCCCGAAGCCCACAACCACAACCTGGTGATCCTCGGCCGGTCCGGCGCGGGTAAGTCCTACCTGGTCAAAACCGAGATCCTGCGCTCGCTGTATCGCGGCATCGAACAAGTCGTCATCGACCCCGAAGACGAATACCGCCGCCTCGCCGAAACCGTCGGTGGCACCCATATCCGCCTCGGCGCTCCCGGCGTGCGTCTCAACCCGTTCGACCTGGAAATCCACACCCGAGGCGACGGGCGCCGCAGCGCTCCCACCGACGCCCTCACCCGCCGCAAACTGTTCTGCCACACCCTGATCCAGGTCCTGCTGGGTGAGCAGACCGCCGCCCAGAAATCAGCGCTAGACGCTGCCCTGGCCACCACCTACGCCGCTGCCGGGATCACCGACGACCCCGCGACCTGGACCCGGCCCGCGCCCACGCTGAGCGGTTTGCGCGAACAACTCGACCGGACCGGGTCTACCGCCGCTGCCGAGCTGGCCGCCGGACTGCACCCCTACGTCGGCGAGGGTGCCTATGCCGGGCTGATCGACGGGCCCACCACCACCGAGCCCAAGGGCGCGATGATCGTCTTCTCGTTGCGGGAGCTGCCCGAAGAGCTGAAAACGATCGGCACGCTACTCGTTCTAGACGTGACGTGGCGGCGGGTGTCGAACCTGGGCCAGCGGCGGCCTCGCATGATCACCGTGGACGAAGCCTGGCTGCTCATGCGCCAGCCCGCCGGAGCACAGTTCCTGTTCCGGGCCGCGAAGAGCTTCCGCAAGCACTGGGCGGGATTGACTGTCGCGACCCAGGACTGCGCGGATGTGTGCTCGACCGAGCTGGGGCGCGCGATCGTGTCCAACGCCGCGACCCAGATCCTGCTGCGCCAGGCACCGCAAGCCATCGACGAGGTCGCTACGGCGTTCCACCTCTCCGACGGAGAGCAACAGTTCCTGCTCTCGGCCGCACGGGGATCCGGGCTGCTCGCGGTCGGGGGCACCGACCGGGCCGTGTTCGGATCACTGGCCTCACACACCGAGAACGCCATTATCACCACCGATCGCGGCGAACTCGCCACCACCAGCCATGAGATCGATACCGATGTCGACCTCGACGCGTCGGCGTACCGGACGCACCCGAGCCCCGGCGAGGACCTACACCAGCAGCGAAAGGCGTCACAGCGATGACCCCCATACATAAGGCAGCGGGTGACTCGACAGCATCGGAAGCAATGCCGGAAAGGGCATCCCGGGCAGACGGAAATTCCAGTCGTCCGTGCCGGAAAAACCGTTCGGACAGCGGTCGCGAATTCAAAATCGGGGGTAATAGCCGCAGGTCGAAAAATTCTCCAGCCGACCCGCTTGACCACACGGCGATATCGAGCGTGAATGTAGGACCGTCCCCGCAAACCGACAACACCGGGAATTCGGCGGCGGACTACTGGCTCAGCACGGAGGAGGTATCGAAACGTTTGAAGATCCCTGAGAAGACCCTCGCGAACTGGGCTTCTCTCGGTAAAGGTCCCCGCTACGCCCGAATGGGCAGATATCGGAGATACCGATTCAGCGATCTTATCGACTGGGAAGAAGCGCAGCTCGAACACGGACAAGATATGTGAATCCTATCCGGATTCGGCTCGAATACATGCTGCACGGAAAGGTGCGAATTAGATGCCTCGACAGGCGTTGGCAATAGGAACATACGGAACGATCAACTGCACAAAACTGGGCCCACGCCAATACCGTGCACGGGCGCGATACCGCAGCTATAGCGGGGAGACGGTCTCGGTCGAAGGGTGGGGAACCAGCAAGAGCGGAGCGGAGACGCGCCTCAAACAGATCATCCAGGACCGAGTCAAATCCGAGGGTCGGCAGCGGAACAGCGCCATCACCAGAGACACGCTGATTCCCGCACTGGCAGACGCTTGGCTCGAGGAGATGGAACTGGACGAGACGACTGCCCCGCAGACGTTGGAGTGGTATCGGGAGGAGATCGATCCCTCCAACGATCCACGCGCGCGGAAAGACACCGTGAAGATCAAAACGGCGATGAGTGGCGTGCGACTGTTCGAAGCCGACACCTCATACCTGGATAATCACCTCAAACAGATCCAGAAGAACGGGCACACCCGTAAAGCGCAATGCCACAAGATCATTCTCACCGGGATGATGAGCCTGGCTGTACGACACGGAGCGATCCGCGAGAACCCCATGCGGGAAGTCGGCAAGATCAAACGGAAGCGATCCAAGCCGAAAGCAATGGACGAGACAACCCGCAACGGGCTGCGCGCGCAGCTCGAAACCTGGCTCGCCGGTGAAGAAATCCCGGGCACACCCGCCTACACGCGCGGGCCAGCACGCGACCCCGACATCCTTAACGCCGCCGATGTGCTGTTGGGAACAGGGGCTCGACCCGGTGAATGCCTCGCTTTCCGTCGCTGTGATCTCAACACCGCCGCGACACCATGGGAAATGACTATCAGCGGAACCATCGTGCGCGTGAAAGGCAAAGGACTGTACCGGCAGGAATGGACGAAAACCGATGCCGGGTACCGCACCGTCCTACTGCCGCAGTTCACCATCGACACCCTGCGCGCACTCGGTGCCGACAACTGGGACCCCGACGACGAATCCCCCATCTTCCCGTCCATACGCAGCACCTGGAGAGACCCCCACAACTTCGGTCGCACCTGGCGCGCCGCACGCGGCACCACCTATGCCTGGATCACCCCGAAGACCTACCGCAAGACGAACCTAACCGCCGTGGCCGAAGAATTCGGACCCGAACAGGCCAAACGACAGGCCGGACACCGAAATGTTTCCACTACCGAACAGCACTACATCGATCAGCCCGCAAAGGCCCCCGACTCCACCGCAGCCCTCAACCATCTCGCGCCAACGTTCTCCGCTCCCGCCTAGGACAAGCCGGGAAACCGGGATTGTCAACGATCCGCGACGGTGCGTCAGCACCCCGCCATCGGTCCCACTAGGGCAGCGGACGCCCCGCTGCCCGCGACCGCGCAAACTTGGCCGTCCCCACGCTAACCCCACGGTTTGAACGGGAAAAGATGGGAACATACTGGATATGATGGGACCCGAACGCCCGCTGTCGCCGCAGGTCACGGGATGTTTCGGGTTTCGATGGGAACCATGAGACACCTTGAACACCTGCGTGGGGGTCAGGGGTTCGAGTCCCCTTAGCTCCACCGAAATCGCAGGTCAGGACCGGTATTACACCGGTCCTGACCTGTTTATTTGGCCCAACCCCACGGAAACCCCACGGTTTGCATTCTGGTTTGTATCGGATTCTTCGGATGGGCCGTGGGTGTGGTGATCCAGGGCATCCGAAAGCGCACAGCCGAGTTTCGGTGCGCCCTATGTG
>NZ_BAGN01000366.1 GCF_000308835.1 Nocardia vinacea NBRC 16497
GTGTTCGAGTTCGTCCCAGGTGTCGGCGTTTTCGTGGGGGATGGTGGCTTGGTCGTAGCCGACGGCCCAGGAGGCGCGGACGGTTTGGACGAGGCATTTACGGATGTAGTCGGGAACCTCGACGGGAGCCGTGCGTTTCATCGCTTTCGGGCGTGGCGTGGGGCCTGGGAGTGCATCGTCCGTAGTGGATCCATCGGGGGTGCTGTCGGTTGACATGGTTGGGGCTGGCCCGTCGGTACCGGCGACCACATAGACCGGTTCGTCGCGCTCGACGGCAGACTTCCGCACGTGAGCGGCGATATTGAGCAGCCGGATATGCGCCTGCCTGCCCGGGCGCGGGCCAGGCCACGAGTCGGATGGGATGCCAAGCGCTTGGATTACGTTCCAGACCAGGCGGAATGTCTTGTCGGGGTCGGGTTCCGGCGTGGCGGTTTCGTCCACAAGGCGGATCGTGTCGTGCAGAACCCGCATTTGGTCCAATAGTCTGGCGTAGGGGATCAGATAAGGCGGGAGGTCGTCGAATGCGTGCACGGTGCCGGGGCTGCGATGCCGCATGATCGCCGCTTCGTAATCCGACGGACCGAACATGGCCAGACCGAAGTCCACGATCATCACGCCGACATCCGATTCCAACACATTTTCCTTCGTGAGGTCACCGTGCAGAAGGCGGAATGGCTGGGAACGGAGAAGGTCCAGGTCTGACTCCAGCCCGGGGTGCAGCAACTCGGGGAAGCCGAGGTCGTCGAACATGGCCCGGTACTTCGGGATCGCGCGGTAGCGCTGATAGAGGCGCTCGATGTGGTCTATCAGCATCCGGAAGAACCCCTCGGAGTCACCGGATTCGGGATAATCGGCGGGCAGTGGCAGCGAGTCCTGCGGGACTGCAACCTGCATTAGCTCCCCGGCCACCGAGTAGATCGTATTCATTACCTTTTTGTCGCGAAGGTCAGCCACCGGTTCGCCGTGGATTCGCCGTTGAATCTCGAACACGAGATCGTCCTGGGCATCCAATTCCACGTGCAACACCTGCGGTACCTGATGCCGGAGGCGCGGCGCGTCCCGCGCAATCGCCTCCAACGTCTGGTATTCCTTCGGCCAGAGCACGAAATCCAGCTGGTCGGGGGCATCTGCCCGCGGAATGCGGATGGCGAATTCACCCAGCAGGTACACGTCGTTGTAGTTACCCGAGACCTTCTGGCCGAATTTTACCGCCGCATCCCGCAGCGCCAGGGCCACGAACGTCGGCATCACCTCGCCTTCGTCGCTACCGAGCGACTGGTATCGCGGGGCCGAAGGAAACACGTCGCGCAAGTTCGGGTACTCGGCAATGACCGCCGCCAAACCGACGACCATGTTCGCGTAATCCGGGGCGTCGGTGACGTTTTCGGAGTCCGAAGGAGATCGTTCTTCAACAGTGGCCCGCTCGTCTCCAATTTTCCCGTGCACCGAGTTCTCGGGATCCGCGACATAAAGCGGTCCGTCGAGATCAACTGGTTCGGCCGCGACATAAAGCGGTCCGTCGAGGTCGAGTGCCAGTTGGTTATCGTCGATCGCCCAGTCGGTGACCGGTATCGATTCGGTGGCATCAGTGGGTGAGTCCGCGGAATTGTGAACGGGTAAAGGCGGTGGGGCCGCATCGCCGTGCACGGTGTTGGGGATCCAGTCGCCCGCCTGCTGGGCGGGGGTGGTGAATCCGTAGGGGAGGGTGAGTGGCACTTCGGGGCCGAAGTGGTAGTAGCCGAGTATCCGTGATCCGTTGATTCCGCCGATGAGTTGGACGGATCGGTCGGGGTCGGCGCGCAGGAATCCGGCCTCGGGGCGCGCGACGTATACCCGTCCCGTCACCGACCAGCGGCGGGCCTGGTCGATGTCGCGGTAGGTGGTGAGGGGGCCTTCTCCCCTCGGGGTGATGCCGGTGGTGTGTACTTCGGTTGGTGGGTGTCCGGGGTCGGGGATATATACGAGTCCGGGGTCGGTGGTGTATTCGACGGGGAAGTGGTCGTGATGGCGGGCGAGGAATGCGAGATTCTGCTCGACGTCGACGTTCCG
This sequence comes from Nocardia vinacea NBRC 16497, assembly GCF_000308835.1. Classification (GTDB taxonomy): domain Bacteria; phylum Actinomycetota; class Actinomycetes; order Mycobacteriales; family Mycobacteriaceae; genus Nocardia; species Nocardia vinacea. Next base: position 2,050 of record NZ_BAGN01000366.1, read on the forward strand.
GTCGGCCGCCGATGGCATCGGGTCGGCGTCGGCGCGCAATCCGATCCGTTCGCGGGCGGTTTCCGTCGGATTCGAGCTGGTGGGAGGGACGCTGATCGGCGTCGCCGTGGTTTCGTCGACGGCGCGCGACTGCGGGGTGCTGTGCTGGTCTTGTGATGCCTCCGTGGTGGCGGCTCGGTACAGCTGTTCGGTGAACTGAGGTCGTGGCCGGGGTGCCGCGTGCGCTTGCTCGAATGCGTAGGCGTAGCTGATCAGTGTCGGTTCGCTCCAGGCGCCGCCACGGAACGTGACGTTCATATGTTGGTCGCCGGGGGTGTCGGCCGGAGCGCGACCGGCCGGGACGATGATGCCCGGGTATCCGGCCTTGTCACCCATCGCCGTTCCGTAGTTGTAGGCCGACACCAACGCGGTGAGGTTGTGCTCGGCCATCACCGCGTCGATCCGGGATTTACTTTCGGCGAGGTCCCGCTGGAGGTCTGCTAGGTATTTCGCCGTGTCGGGGCTGCCCGGGTCTAGATCGATCGCCTCCGCGGCGAGGAGTAGGTCGTGGCCGTACGTCGGTTCGGTGTCGGCGATGTAGTGGGCGATGAGGTCGGCCAAAGTCCTGATCGGGGTGTCGGCGGGTAGTCCCGACCGGTATGCGAGCAGGTGGCGTACGAACTCGTCGGTGAACACGCTCCACACTGTGTTGGCCCCGGGAGTGCGTGCGGCGAGGTCCGACTGGAGACCTGCCAGGTATTTCTCCATGTCGGGACTTCCCGCATCGAGGTCGATCGCCTCTGCGGCGAGGAGTAGGTCGTTGCCGTACTTCGGTTCGGTATCGGCGATGTAGTGGGCGATGAGGTCGGCCAGAGTCTTGATCGGGGCGTCGGCGGGCAGTCGCGACAGGTAGGCCAGCATGTCGCGCTTGAACTCATAGGTGAACACACTCGACCAGGGTGGGTCGTTGTCCTGGAAGCTATCGGTGAGATCCAAGTCGACAGTGATCAGGGTGGCGCCCTGGGCCTTCAGCGTATCCAGAACCGCGTCCCACAAGGGCCGACGTGGTTCATCCTCGGCCGGAATCCCTGCCTCGAGGACGCCGAGCCGAGCTCCGCGGAGAGCGTGCGGATTCAGATCCTGGGTGAAGTCGTGGCCTGCCAGCGGATTGTGCGCGGTCGCCGGGTCTTGCGGGTCGATGCCGACGAGCGCCGTCAGCAACACTGCGGCGTCGGTGACATCCGCAGTGATCGGTCCTGCCGTGTCCCGGGTGGTCGCGATGGGCACGATGCCTGTGCGGGGAACCGCACCGACAGTCGGCTTGAGTCCGACAACCGAGTTGTAGTTGCACGGGGCCAGAATCGATCCGAATGTTTGCGTGCCGATGGCGAGCGGCGCGCCCCCGGCGGCGACGGATACGGCAGATCCCGAGCTCGAGCCACCCGGTGTCAGTGCCGCCTCGTGTGCGTTGAGGGTTTGGCCGCCGTAGGAGCTGTATCCATGAGGCACCTTCCTGCTCGAGTAGCCCGCGAACTCGGTGAGATTGGCGTGCCCGAGGATCACCGCACCAGCCGCACGCAATTGCGTCACCAAAGTGGCGTCCGCAATGGGGAACGAATTCGCCAGGGCCGACGAGCCTGCGGTGGTCGGCATCCCTTCGATGTCGATGTTGCCTTTCACGATGACCGGCATCCCCAGCAGGGGGCTCGGTGTGATGCCGCGCTGCCGGAGGACATGCCGGAGTTCGTCGGCCCGGCGGGCCTCGTCCAGGGCATGCGGATTGATGGCGATCACCGCGTGCAGCGCCGAAAGTGCTTCGTTGCGTTCCAGATACAGCTGGGTCAGCTGCACGCTGGTGAGCTGCTCGCTGTCCATCAACGCGGCCAATTGCGTACCCGTTACCGACAGGAGGTCGAGCGCTGGTGTCGTGGCAGGGGTGGACGCCGTTCGGCTCGAATCGGTTGGGGGGCTGGGTTGGCCCGGCCGTTGCGAATCCCCTTGGGATCGCTCGAGTTGCTCCGGCGTGACGTCGCTGGCCGCGGCCTCGTTCGGGGTAGTTGCGGTCGAGTCGGGCTCTTTCGTACCGCCGTCGGCGGTGATGACGGGGGAGTCGGGGGTAGCGCTGCGGTCGACCGCCACCGCTGCGAATTCGGCATCGGCTATATCCGGGGCGGTGGCACCGCGCACGACGTCGTCGAGTTCCCCGATCAAGTTTTGTGCGACGTCCCGATCAGCCTGTGGCGCTGCTAGATTCGCGGCCAGCCAAGCGCGGAGACGACCGGCAGTTTCCGTGGCCTTACCTCGGTGCCAGCGGCCGCGGGTGGGTTGACCGGTGCTGACTTCATTGCGGACCGCGTCCATGAGGGTGCCGTCACCGACCTGGTTCCGATCGCCGATGCCCATGTATACGTCATCGAGGACGGCGTTCAGCTCGGCGTCGGTGCTGACCGGTCGTTGCGCAGCGGCCTTTCGGGGGATGGACCCTTCCGCCGAAAACGGTGGCCCGGAACGGGACTCGTCGACTTCGAAGACGATCGCATGGTTGTCAACGGAATCATCTTCATCAGCAGCGCGCTGCGATGCGTGTTCGGCGGAGCCGGATATAGCCGACCGCCGTGGGCCGATTATCCGTGGCTCGTCGGCCTGGTCGGTGGACTCACGATCATGGTCGTAGGTTTCCTCGATCGTTATCGCCTCGTCTGGGAAATGGTCCAGCAATGCGGCGTCGATCATTCGACGTACGGTGTCGAACTCCGGGTTATCGATCTCCGGGTCCTCGTAAATGATGTAGACGCGCGGTCCCTCGTTCACCCGTCGGTAGAACACGATCTCGCAACGGACGGTGAGATCGTTGCTCTGGATTTCAATGCTGGGCGGGGGCGGTAACTTCAGCTTTTTTCGTATCTCCGGGTGGCCGACGCCTTGCGCCTCGACCAGATGCAGAGTCAGAGATTGAGCGATCGCCCTCGCTCCGGACTCGCTTGCCGTGGTTCGGCTTTCCGTTCGGGTGGCGGTAACCAACCCAGATGTCACCTCGCTGCTCGCATCGCTGATCTGCTGGAGCGCGGGCGGTGTTTCGAGCACGACGACACTGCCGGAAACTTCGGGCGCAGTGTCGAAGACCGCATCGCGGGAGAAGACGGGAATGGTCTTGCCGGAGCGATTGATCGCGACGACCTCGACCAGATCGGGTATAAGCGGCTGCTGCCGTAACCGGCTACCGAGATCGGCTGGAGTGAAAGAATTGTAGTACAGATCGACCAACAGCCGGCCGGTCGGATGGTTACGCACCGTCTTCGCGAGTTCGGTGATGAACTCCTCGATATCGTCGGTGGTGAACGCGAAGCGGTCCGCCGGGTTGATCGGCAGTTCTGCCGAGCCGCCGTTGGCCGGAAGATCCCCGGAGTGGTGGGCGACCTCCGCTATTCCGGAACTGCTTGCTGCCGAATCGGTTTCGGATCCATCGATATCCGACAGCCCCTGCCCGTCCGGACCGTGGACACCGGCATCGCGCCGGCCTCTGTCAGGGGACGATCGCGCCGGAGGTGCGGATGCGTCGGGTGGGCCGAGGATTTTGTGTTGGCGTTGTTGTTGGTTGGGGCCGTTGGTGTTTGGTTGGGTGCGGTCGGGGACGTCGGAATCGGTTGTGGTGTGTGTTGATTCGGTATTCGGTGTGCTGGGTCCGGCCGGTGATGGGTGCAGTTCGGGGTGCCGTCCCGACTCGATCATCGCGTTCAGACTCCGGGAGTCCAGTTTGACGGCAATGCGCGCGCGGTAGGCGAGTACGGCCGACGCCGGCATTCCCAATTCGTTCCCGATAACCGTGTTCGGCACGCCATTCACGATCAGACGAAGAACATCTTTGTCGCGATCGGACAGCTCGCTGTCCCCGAGAACGGCACCGATCCGCGGCATGACCATCGCCACCATCGCCGCCCGGCTCTCGGTGCCCAGCTTGGCCTTGATCCTCCGGTAGTATCGGCCCACGCTGACCTCGTGAATGCCGAGCACATCCGCAATGACCCTGTTGGACATGCCATTCGCGGTCATGACGAGCAGGTCGAGTTCGACTTGGTCCAGGTCGTCGCCCGTGCTCGCGCCGTCCGCTGTGCGGGCGCCTCGGTGTTCGATGATCCGCATCCGGATGGCCACGGCCGTGAGCCCGGCGCGGGTACCGGTACCGAATTCGGCTTCGAGGCGGTTGAGATAGACGTTCACAGTTCCTGGGGTCAGGCCGAGGATCTCTCCGATCTCGTTGTTCGTCTTGCCGTCCGCGACCAAGTCGAGTAGCCGGATCTGCTGGCTCGTCGGCGTGAACTGTTCGTCATCGATGCGATGCGCATGCCTGGCCGTGTCCAACATGGCCGTCAGACCGTCGACCCCGAGCTCGTCGGATATGTGTGCCAGAGCTTCTTCAACGGTCGTATGCGATATTCGCAGGACTTTCCCGATCTCATGCGGGAACAATCCTTGTGCGACGAGCTGGAGTATTTCGAGCTCCTGCTCGGACAATGCGAGCGCCGAATCGTCCTGGGGCGACTCGCGCCCAGGGGATTTCACGAATGCGGTCGCCCGGGCGGTGGCCAGATCCGTCCCGGCATGTGCTGCAGTGATCGCGACGGCCAACTTCCGAACAGCGGCCCACAGCACGGGGTCTGCGCGCCGGACGTCGGCGGGTGGCAACGGTTCGGTCGACGCATCGTGTCGCGTCTGCCACAGCTCGGTGATCTTCCGCTGCTGGTCGGGGGTGAGAGTTGCACGGACGCAGGCCTGTATCCTTGTGCGCTCGGCCGCGGCCAGCGCTCGGCTCGCCGTTCCGTCTGCCTCGACATCGGCGCCGGCGATGAAGATATCCCGGATCCGCTGGCGGAACCGGACGAACCCGCGATGCTCTCTCATGAGATTGCGGGCATTGCGCACGACCCATTCCTCGACACTGAGGTTGCCGATTTGGGTGAAGCGGTGGACCGCTTGTGTGCATGCTTCGTCGGTAATGTCCCGGGACGCTTGGTGTTCACCGATATTGGCCGATACCCACCCGAAGACCCTCGCACCGTACTCTTGCTGGATCAGGCGTATCGCCCGCTGCGGATGTCCCTGTGCAACAAGCTGTTTGACCAATTGCTGAATCTGCTCCGGTGACATACGGCTGCCAGCCGGAATCCGACCGCCACGTTCGTTGTCACCGCGATCGTTCCTATCCTGGACGGTTGGGCCACCGTAGGCATCATCGGCATCGCCGCGTCGGCCGTCGTGCGCAATCGACGTACCGTCCCCGGCCCGGTCCGTTTCCGTTGTGTTCGAGCCGGTTTCGTTGCCGATTTCAGCGGATGCGGGCGGAGATCCTGGGTCCACCACGGGGCTCGAGGTGGATAGCGTCGGCGCGCTGCCGTCGGCGCCACTGACGTCGCCTGCCTCAGCTGCGGATGTTGATGCTGCGGTCCCCGAATTCAGTTGCGGCACAGCGATTCCGGTGAGGATTACGCCACCCTCTACCGCGAAGTGACCGTCGAATTCGGTCAGTGGCGGGCCGTCGTGGGTGGATCGGTCCGCGACCAGCAGTTGTGCGTGGAAGGTCCCCGCATCGAGATCGAATGTGATCAGAGCATCTTCGAAGTCGAGGTAACGATTGGTGAGGGGGTACCAGGCTTTGTAGACACTTTCCTTGGCGGAGAACAGCACTCGGTCCCAGTGAATGCTGCGGTGCGTTCCGACACGGCCGAGCCAGGCTTGCTCCTCGGGCAGCGCAATGCGATTGCGCAGTACATCGGAGAGCGGCTCGTTGTGTTCGGTGTCGATGCCGATCGAACGATGGTGTCGAGATACCGCGGCGACGTAGTAGCCAGTTCTGTCGGTGAGGGTGAAACCTTGTCTATGGCTGATACTTCCCACGACGCCTGGCTGCCACAACGGAAGTCCGCCGGGCGCGTTCGTGCCCGCACGCAGGACTGGTCCGACCGGCCCGCCCAGCCGAGCCAATGCACGATGGGCGCAGGTACGGCCATACACGATCTCGCGTTCCCGCACTCTTTCCGGATCCGACTCGATCGCGTCGATCAGCACCTGCTCCTGCGGCAGCAGCGCCGCCGTCGGGTCCTCGCCGATAATTTCGGCCGCGGCGACAGTGGCTGGCAGTCCGAGACCCTCGACGATCGTCCGCCCTAACGGCGCACGCACCTGGCCCGGCTCGATAACGTCGGTTCGGTTGAGGTGCGAGTCGAGTGCGTGATACCTGGCGGTAACCTCGATCAGGTGGTCGAGTGCGGCCGCGCGTCGACGGTCGGCGCGCTGTTCGTCATCGAGCTTCGACTGTGGCATACCGGACACCGGCACCAGCCTGGTGCGCAACTCGTCCAGCTCGTTCTGCAACTCGGCAATGCGTGGCGAACCTGGTTGCAACTCGGCAGGGTTGATGGACAGGTCCGCAGCTGCCGAGTCGCGGAGTGCGCGCGCCTGCGCAAACTGGCTGTTGGAGTTTTCGTTGTTGGCGGGCGGGTTGTTTTGGGTGTTGGGTTCGGGTGCGTTGTCGGGGGTGTTGGTGCTGGGTTTTCCTTCGATTTTGTGGGGGTGTTTGGTGTGTCGGTACCAGGGGGCATTTTTTTTGGTGGGGGTGAGTGTGTCGTGGTTGTTGGTGTAGTAGGTGGCGAAGACTTTTGTGACGGTGTGGTATGTGGGTTGCCATTTGTTTTGGCCGTTTTCGTCGCCGTCGTAGTTGCGGACGTGGGGGATGTAGACGTCTGGGTGGGGGTCGTTGGGGTCGGGGGTGGGGTCTTTGGCGAGGGTGTCGAAGACGAGTACTTGGTTTCCGGCGTTGACGAAGGTGTAGGAGTGTGATTTTTTGCCGTCGTCGACGATGAGGACGGCGATGTGGATGCCGGTTTGTGCGGCGTTGCGGACGGTTTCGGCGGTGGTGGTGAAGCGTGGGTCGCCGTCGTATGGGGTGGGGCGGAGTTGGGCTCCGAGGGTGGCTTCGACGGGTTTCCAGTTTTTTGTGGAGTCCCATGTGCGGTCGGTTGGGTCGGGTTCGGGGGAGCCGTCGTGGGTGAGTGTTACGGCTCGGAATACGCGGGCGAGTTGGATGGCGCAGTTTTTGATGATGGTGGGGTCGAGTGTGTGGGTGTCGGGTTCCTGGTGTGTGGTCGAGCCATCACCGGCCGGTCCCGGTTCATTTTGCTGATCGTGCCTGCTACGTGTGATGCGCGCGATGACGACCGAGGCCGCTGCTGAGCCGAGCAACAGCGCCGCGTTGGTCAGACCTGTCGCAGTACCGCCGGCCCTTTCCAACAGAAAACCGCCGAATGCGCTGCCGAGCATTCCGCCTGTGAGACCCACGATTGCCGCCGCTGCGTTCGCCTTGCCGAGAGTCCCCGCGGGAACTACTTCAGCCTGATACTCGAGAATCTTCTGATTGCTGAACATCATCAACGAACCGGTGACAACCGAGGTCGGCCAGATGATCCATGGATTGGATGTGGTCGCGTACTCGGCCATGAGTCCGCCGAACGCCGTCAGCATGAGCGGATGCATCCATTTCACGCTGATGCGATCCATGAACCGCTTTCGGGTCGCCGCGGCTGCGGCGAGTAGGACTCCTGTGCTGCTACTGGACAAGAGCAGTCCGGTCGTGGTTGCCGAATAGCCCGCTGTGTTGATGATTTCCGCCAATTGCACTCCGCCGGACCAGAGCGCCAAGGTCGACGGGAACAGCAGCACGCCCGTGTCGCGCAGGTAGGGGTCTCGCCACAAGGCGCGGACGCCATCGAGCAGGCGGGTCTGTGTCGGCTCCGAGGTGATCGGGGGAAGTTTATTCAGCATCCACCGATTCACCGCATAGGATGCGGCGTCGGCGAAGAATGGTAGGGCTGACGAGAGGTGTTCGAGCGCAGGAAAAATAAACCTGCCGAATGCTCCGGCCGCTTGGCGCTCCAGTAGTGACAGAGTTATCGAGGCCTTTTTCTGTGCCTTGGTCTGGGCCAGCCGTTGGCCGTAGATCATTGTGCTGGTCGCCGCGAGGGTGTCGATTGCCTGGAGGACGACGGCCGATCCGATGACGGCCTCCAGTGCGCCTGGCATATCGGAAAGGACCCATCCGCCGCCGACAGCGGCGACAGCGGCGCCGATTGCAGACAACTTGCGTAGTCTGTCGCGGCTTCCAGGCATGTCCGCGAGCTCTCCGGCCGGACCTTGCGCGAGCAGCGCGGCGAATTGGGTCGCAGCGGTCGCCAAGCCGGTCAGTTCCGCGGAACCACTCATGTTATAGACCAGCGGCGGGATGACGCCGCTCAAGCCGAGGCCGCCCATCGCGGAGATGCCGGAGCCGCCGAACAGCAGAGCCAGGTTCTTGTTCTCGGGCCGCGGACTCTTGCTGCGGATCCATTGCAGCCAGCGGGAATTCGGTGGTG
>NZ_BAGN01000365.1 GCF_000308835.1 Nocardia vinacea NBRC 16497
AATACCGTCCTGGTCGCTGTCGAAGCTGCCGTCGGGCCGGGTAAGGGCGAGTCCAGTCCCGCTGTGGCTGCGATGACCCGCAAGATCACCGCGGCTCTCGACGCTGCCTGACGGGTGTCGGGTCGGTGCGGTGCGGCTGGTCGCGGGGTCCTGTCCGGACCCCGCGACACGGCCACCGCCCGTCGAACCTCAGGGTGCGGCCGCGTGGAACGCACGATAGGCCGCAATGGAGTGCGTTCGCAGTGCGCGGCAGCCGACGACAACGATCCCCGGCGCGAGTTGGTGGCCTACGGGCCGGCCGGCGAGGTGATCGGCGGTCCGGCCGGGGCTCCGGAGTCCGGCACCCCTGCGTAGTCGGGCAGCTCGACGCCGTTGATCGCACGCTCGATCAGTTCGGTGAACGATTCGCTGTCGAAATCGATGCTCGGCTCGGCGTCCGGCCCGGGGACATCGCGGCTGCGCACATGCCACCGGCCGATTTCCTGGTTGGCCTCGACGAACGAGCGCATCCGCCTCTCGTAGCCGGCGAACCCGGCCTCCGGGTCCCACCCGGCAGCGGCCAGCTCTCCGGCCAGCAGGTAGGCACCGACCAGGGCCAGCCCGGTGCCCGCCCCGGACATCGGCGACGAGCTGAACGCCGCGTCCCCGAGCAGCACCACCCGTCCACTCGACCAGCGGTCCATCACCACCTGGGCGACCTGGTCGAGGTAGAAGTCCGGGGTGTCGTCCAGATGCGCGAGGATGCCCGGGGTCAACCAGCCCAGCCCGGCCATCCGCTCGCGCAACAGGCGCTTCTGCGCCTCGACGTCGCGGTAATCGACGTCGAGGTCGGCCGAGGGGAAGGAGAACATGGCCATCGCCCGGGTGGCGTCCTGGATTGGGCGCAGGCCGGCGGAGCGCCCGGACTCCTGGTAGTCGATCAGCCAGCGGTCCAGCCCGAACTCGTTGGGCACACTGTAGAAGGCCAGTACTAGCCCGAGGTGGCGGAGGAACTGCTCGTGCGGCCCGAAGACCATCGCTCGCAGCGCCGAGTGCAGCCCGTCCGCCCCGACCACCAGGTCGAAACGCCGCCGGTCGCCGCCCGCGAAGGTCACGTCGACCCCGTCCGCGTCCTGGGTGAGTTCGGCGATGCGGTCGCCGAAGATGTACTCGACACCGTCGCGGGTGTCGTCGTAGAGCACCTGGGACAGGTCCCCGCGCAGGATCTCGATCTCCGCGATGAACCCGTCGCCGTCGTCGTCGTCCGCGCGGAAGGTCTCCAGCACGTTCCCGTCCACGTCCACAGTGTGGGCGCCTGCGGTGTCGGTGCAGGCCGCGCGCACCGCTGCGTCCAGCCCCATGCGTCGGATGACCTCCTTGGCCACCCCGCGCGCGTCCACCGCCTGCCCACCCGGACGCAGCTCGGGGGCCCGCTCCACCACGGTCACCTCGGCCCCGCGCCGGCGCAGCCAGTGGGCCAGCGCGGGTCCCGCGATGCTCGCCCCCGCCACCAACACCCTGATACCACTCATTGCGTCTCCTGCTCGCCCGTCCGGATCACTGTCCCGGATCGTTTGTTCCTGCTCTGACCCACCGCTGTCGGTGTATCCAGAGGTATCGACGACGGATCCACACAAAAGTCATCGGTGAGCCGAGATCGTGTCCACGCTCCTGCGAACACCCCTGAATTGGGCATGAGCGGGCGTTCGGCGAGATCTTCGGTCGCCCAACGGTAGTGGCTCCTCCGAAAGCCTGGATCACGGCACTACAAAGGCGAACCGTTCTGCAGCCGCCACCGCATCATCGACACCCGCGGCCAGGTCACCGCGCCCTCGCCGACCGGCTCCACGACAGCACCGGCTCCACCATCGGCGCCCAGGGCTACTAAATCGACCTCACCGCAGACCACGCCGAGGAACGCCACGTGATGTGACCTTCCAAACCGCTCTCACGCCAAAGCAAGAATTGTGTGCTCTTGTGGTTCTATTCGACTTGCTCGACAGGTTTCTGGCGGAGCGTGAAAGCACCGCATAAAACGTCGCCACTGCCGCATATCACGCGCGGATTGGGGCAGCGCTCGAACCTATTCGACATGTTTGACATTTCGGCCGCTGGGGTGCCGGTCCGAGTTGTCGGATACCACTGTCGCGGTCAACTCGTCGGCCGCGAGTTGGAATTCGAGAAGACAGCGTTGATCGGTCAGGTCGGTGACTGTGTCCAGAACCAGGCCGTGCCGCGATGCGAGCGCGCGGAACTCATCGATCCGGCGCTCGCGGCCGCCATACATTACGAGCACGGCCAGGTTGAATTCGCTGGCGGCCCGCAGGCCTCCGACCGGTTCGATGACCAGCACACACCCGGCCGGGTGGGCGGCCTCGACGCAGCGGTTCAGGATGCGGTGGGTGTGCTCGTCGTCCCAGTCGTGGAGGATGTCGACGAGCAAATAGGCGTCCGCTCCTGCTGGGAGCGGGTCGAAGAAGCTACCCGCCGTGACCTGCGTGCGCTCGTCGAGATCATGCGTGCTGAAGGTGTGATGAGCTTGGGCGGCAGTCGGTTCGAGATCGACCAGATGCCCGTGTATCCGAGGGTAGGCGGCCAAGATCGCGGCGAGCAGGCTGCCCTGGCCGCCACCGATGTCGACGATGCTGGAAAACCGGGACCAATCGAAACCAGCGACAATGCGTGGGATCTGGTCGCGGAACCGGTGGGTCATCTGCCGGTCGAACGACTCACGCAGGTGCGGATATTCGGCTAGGTCGGCCCAGAAGTCCTGCCCATAGCGCCGCGGGTAGGCCGCTTGACCAGTGGTGATGGCATGGGCGAGTTCGGCGAACGCCAACTCGGCGCGGCCACCTGCGGCGTCCAGACGCAGCAGGTCGGTCAAGCCATTGCCGGCATCGACACACAGGTTCGTTCCGTACCCGGTTGTCCGGTAGCCAGTGGAGGTCGGTTCGACGATTCCGAGGGTCGCGAGGTGGCTCAGTAGGAGGTCGAGCGCGACCGGATCAACGGTGAGCTCGACCGCGAGTTCGTCGACGGAAACACCGTCGCCGACAAGCCGATCCGGCAATCCGAGGGTCACCGCTACCCGCAGCGCCATCGGCGTAGCCAACCCAGCCATACGACGGATCGAATCCGCATCGTCGTTGCGCCCCACAAAGATCCACGATGCCCTTCCGGTCAACTGAATAGAACGCTTTGATTGGTACGGTGGCCTAATCGATGGGCGTGCTGAGACGTAACTCCAAGCGGCACTGGGCAACTCGACCCTAGCCTGCACGCTGACCGGACCAGCGCCGCCGCTGCTTATGAGACAGTTTCAAACCATCAGAAGAATAGTTGTCACTTGCGGGCTGTATTTGTCACCGGTCGACTCCATTCAGGCTTCGGCTGTGACTCGCAGCGACAGTTGGCCAGTCTCAACGAAAGAGTTGGCCAGATGGCGGCTGTTATAGGGGTGCAGGATGTATCGGGTGTGTCAGTCCCGGATGTAGAGCACGGTGCGTGGGCCGCGCTGGTAGCCGATGGACTGGTAGAGGCGTGCTGGTGCCGGGTATGCCTGGTCGCTGCGGGGCAGTATCACTGAGTGGGTGGCTCCGAGGGACCGGAATGCGTGCAGCAGGGCGATGTTGACCGCTTTGGCGAGGCCCTTGCCGCGGAACTGCGGCATGCATGAGACCGGCTCTACCAGGCCGACGCGGTTGATCTCGTCGTACCAGCCCAGCGCGGAGGCCGCCCACTGGCAATCGGGCGCAACGACAACGAGGTCGGTCTGCTCACGGTAGGGGTAGGCGGCTATGACCCTGTGGTAGCTGTTGCTATCGACCCGGGAGCCGAAGTCGGACCAGCCGGCGCGGTGTGCTGCAGCCCGTCGCTCGGCGTCGCCGCGGGTGACATGGGTAATGGAGAAACCGCTCGGCACCGACGGTGCGGGCAGGTTGGTCAGGTCGTGGATGTGGCGGCGGAAGAACGACCCGTCCTGCTCCGGGCTGTAGCCGCGTCTGGTCAGTGCCGTGCGCTCGTGACGATCGTCTTCCATCACCAGGCAGGAAAGCCTCGGCACCGTGGCTACTGTCTCGAACCAGTCCAGTACCCGCGGTAGCAGGCTGGTCGCGGCGGGGTCGATGAGCAGGTCCAGGTGCCCGGGCAGTTCTAACCATGCCCATGCCAGCACCACCTCGTGTTCCTCCCATACCGATAACCGGTACTCCGCTGTCGTGTCAGGGACCGAGTTCCAGGCCCACGCGATGTCGCCGATATGGAAGCACGCTCGGGCGACCAGATACGCTGCGCCAGCGATTGCAAGCAACGAAAGTCTGCGGGATCTCCGCAATCTCGTCGAGTCGCCATGGGTCCCCTCCGTTCGTGCCCGTGGATGCATCGTCCACCCAGACCAAGCTGTCCTGCAAAGGATTTGGTGGAACACCCCTGGTTCGTGCGTCGGGGGATGTCAAGAGCGATCGTTTAGCGTGTCCAGAAGTCCTCGGGTTGGCGGCCCGGCTGGAATCCGCAATGCTCGACCATTGCCACTGCGTCCGGGAAATTGTCGGCGAGCGCTGCTGGGACGTGGGCGTCGCTGCCGAATGTGACTGCGCGCCCGCCCTCTTCGCGCCACCATTGCGGAATCCAGGGCCAGAGTCTGCGGGTGTTCATCTCCAACGCTCTCCCACTGTCGGCGATGGCTCGCATCGCCGAGCGGAAGCCGTCCTCGAAGCGGCGCGGGGCGAATGGGCCGACATCCCCGGTTGGCCAGGCTCGTACTGCGTAGTCGATGTGGCTGAAGACTGTGAAGGAGTCGGATCCTGCGACCATGCGCGGGATCTCGTCGAGGTAGGCCGACATCACCTCATCCGGCGGCCACAGCCGAAACAGGGTGTTGGGCTCACTGCGGTCGTCGCCGATCTGGAGTGTGTGCAAGGAACCGTTCACGCGGTCCAACGCGGTCAGGTCGAGCAACTGAGCCGCGTGTTCATCGAAGAGGTGTGGTTGTCCGAACTCCACTCCGGTAAGAATGCGTAGCTGCGGGAACCGGTGACGGCAGCGCTCGACGCAGTCGAGGTAGCCCGCAACATCCAGCACAGGAGGGCGGAGGTAGCCGTCCGGGCCGAGCAGGTGGCGTTGGTGTGGCATGAGGTCCTCGGGACCGGTACGCCATGCGTCGTCGAAGTCGAGATGTTCGGTGAACACGACCGCGGGCAGCCCGATCGCGACGGCACGCTCGCAGGTCCGTTGCATCCGGCCCGAGGCCTCCGACGCGGGACCGCCAGTGTCCCAGGACCATTCACTGTGGACATGGCTGTCTGCTGGAAGCATCACCGGTCGAGCTTTGCACTCGGTGCCGGGGTGCTCCAAGAGGTGCGCCCAGTAGGTTCAACCCTGCTGGGCTCGGCGGAGGATTTCCTCGACGACATCGCTCTTGGCGTTGGCGTAATGTTGCACGAACATCCAATCATGTTGGGCCAGTTCCCGTTTGGTGCGCTCGTAGTATGCCCGGTCCTCGTCGTGAGTGCGGAGCCAATCCCGGAAGGTAAGGATCCGCTCGATCTCCGGCGCACCCAATTCCGGCGAGAAGACATGCAGGTTCACGCTCCACGGCGCACCGTCCTCGACCCGCCGGACCAGGCAGCGGTGCTGATACCAGTCCGGTTCACGGATACGCAGGGTGTACCCGACGCCCTCGAGCGCGGGAACATAGGCGACTTCATCAGTGGTGTCCGGGATGACCAACAGGATGTCGATCACCGGTTTGGCAGCGAGTCCGGGCACCGAGGTTGATCCGGTGTGCTCGATCCGCAGGACCAGTGCGCCGAGTGCCGCGCGGATCGCTGCTTCCTCTTCGCAGTACCAGCCTGGCCAGGAAGGGTTGTAATCCTCGATGACGACCTTGACCGCGTACGGTTCGAGCGGGCCGATGGTCGCGGCCGCGAGTTCATCATCAGAGTCCAATGTCGCCACACATCACCCTAACGAGAGTACGAACGAGGAACAGACCACCACTTACGCCAAGGCCAGTTGGGTCGCCTATCTCGCCGCACGCACCGCGCCCAGCCCCGGAAACTGGCACGATGATCCGGAGCGGTTCAGCGGCAGCAGTTGGGGTCCGGCACGATGCACAGCGCCGACAGGGCCTCGCGTTTGGCGTGGTGGCCCACGTTCACTCCGGCGCGTTCGGAATCGACGAGTCCGGTTTTGCTGAGCTGGCCGACACCGCACGGAACCTCGTTTGAGTGTCGTCATCGTCCTCGATTGGCGTGTCGGGACACACCGCCACGTCACCCCGTTACCGTGCGGGGGTCGACCACAAAGGACTGCCCGGCGGCTGGCGGGTAAGAGTTCCCTTGGCAGCCGGGTACTGGCGTAGACCATTGAGAGGATCTGAACCTTGAGCGATCTTTCTCGCCGTGACCTGCTCAGGACGTCGGCGGCCGCTGGCGTCGGAGCAGTCGTTGTCTCGGGCCTTGCGGCCGCAGACACGCCGGATATTGCGGACGCAAGCGCCCCGGGAAGTGTGGTCGCGGACCACCCGAGTAAGAGCCCGGGATGCCCGCCCGCGACGCTGACCGGCCACATCGTCCGCCCCGGTGACGCGTCGTACACGGATGCGCGACTCGGCTGGGACCAGCTCTTTTCGCACTATCCGCAGGTCATCGCCTTCGCACAGGAAACCAAGGACGTGGTGAATGCCCTGACGTGGGCGCGGCAGCACAACATCGCGCTGCGGGTGCGGAGCGGCCGCCACGCCCTCGAAGGCTGGTCGAACCTCGACAACGGCATTGTGATCGACGTCAGCCAGCTGAAGTCGGTCCAGATCGACCCTGGCGCTCGGATCGTGACGGTCGGTGCCGGGCTGAACCAACTGGAAGCGGTGACGACGCTCGCGAAGCAGAACTTTGCGGTCACAACCGGGAGCGAGGGCAGCGTGAGCTTGTGCGGTGCGACGCTCGGTGGTGGCCTCGGGCCCCTCAACCGCTGGCTCGGCATGGCCTGCGACAGCCTGATGGCGGCCGAGGTCGTCGTCCCGTCGGGTCACGACTGCGCCGAGGTGATCAACGCGGACTTGCAGCACCACTCGGACCTGCTCTGGGCGCTTCGCGGGGCGGGAAACGGCAACTTCGGGATCGTCACACAACTCACCTATCAGGTGTATCCGCTCGAGCATCTCGCCTATGTGCAGGCGACATGGGATGGACTTGGGGACCTGTACGGGGTCTTCGAAGCGTGGCAGCGTACGTTACCGTCGGCCGACAGCCGTCTGGGATCCGAGCTCGAGATCCACAAGTCCCAGATCCTGCTGTCCGCGTGGCTTGTGGACGGGGCAGGGGCACAGGCCACAGAGATGCTGGCTCCGATCCTGTCGGTCGGCAGGCCCGATGTCACGGTGCAGGTCGGTAACTGGGGCGATATCTTTGCGGGAGCCCAGGTCCCGCTCGCGCAGGAGCCCGCGAACTGGAAGTTCTTCTCGGAGTTCGTCAAAGAGCCGTTCCCGAAGCAGGCGATCGACATCATCGGCGACTTCATGCGAAACGCTCCCACAGAGGAGAGCAACTACTTCGTCGATGCCTTCGGTGGGGCGATCAAGAGGGAGCCACCCGGCGGCACGGCGTTCGCGCATCGCGACGCGCTTTTCTACGGCGAGATCGGCGCAGCCTGGGGGACTCGTTCAACACAACCAGGCGTCGGCGACCCGCTGACCTCGCAGGCCCAGGCATGGACCGCTGAGTTCAGCCAGGCGCTGCGGCCCTACACGGAGGGCGCCTACGTCAACGTGCCGAACGTCGGAATGCAGGACTGGGAGACCGCCTACTGGGGGAGCCAGCACTTCGAGCGGCTGCGCAGGATCAAGGCGAAGTACGACCCCCGCAACGTCTTCCAGTACGAGCAGAGCATCCCGCCCGCGTCACACTGATCGACAGTTCGCCGCTGCTCCCCAACCTCCGGGCGGCCGTCGGCGGCCAGGTTGAGATCTAGATCCTCCGCCACAATCCCCATGCCCAATTCTTGCGTGCCACGCAAGTGTTCCTTGCTGATGTTGCGCTGCAGATCATGCCTTGGCGGGTCGATACTGATCCTCAGGAGCTCTCGACAGCGGACGTGCCGCTCTCGACGAGACAACCGATCGGTCGCGCCCCCTCGCCGGGCAGTGCCGACTGCCACCCCACCAGGACAGGAGCCCAGTCATGCCCAGAATCGTGTGTCCGATCGCCTACGGCACACCCGATGTGCTCGCCGTGACCGAGGTGCCGACGCCGCGCGCGGCCGTCGGCGGCGTGGTCGTCGCGGTCCGGGCCGCAGGGGTCAACCCGATCGACTGGAAGCTCTACAGCGGGGCTTTCCACGCCGTGGACGGCGACCACAAGGACGCCGCCGGGGTCGCCGCCTCGATGCCCTCGATCGGTCTGGAGTGCGCTGGCGTCGTCACCGAGGTTGGTGCGGAGGTAACCGGTGTGCGGGTCGGGGACGAGGTCATCGTGTACCCCGTGACAGCCGCCTACGCCGATTACGTCACGGCCCCGGCCACGTCGATCTTCACCAAGCCCGCGGGGATCGGGTGGGCCCAGGCAGGGGCGCTGATGCTGACCGGCACCACCGCCGTCCATGCGCTGCACGCCGCCGGCGTGGGTGCAGGTGACACGGTGCTCGTCCACGGCGGGGCCGGCGGGGTCGGCCTGATGGGAGTGCAGCTGGCCACCGCTGCGGGTGCGACGGTGATCGGCACCGCTGCCGAGCGCAACCACGC
>NZ_BAGN01000364.1 GCF_000308835.1 Nocardia vinacea NBRC 16497
AGCGTCCTGCGGTGGACGTCGGCGCTTCGACGCACGAATTCGCCGAGTGGGAGCATCCGCCGAGCGGTGCGCTGGCGCGATGGATCCAGCGGATATCCGACCTCGCCTGGCAGCGGACCGCGCTGCTCCAGAACCTGCGCGAGGCATTGCTCGCAACCCAGGGCCTGACCGAGCTGATCGGTTTCGGCCACTGGCTCGACGCGGGCGCGCTCCCGGTAGATCTCGACATCACCGAGCTGCGTAATCGGACGCGGGACGCGCTGTCTCGACCCACCGTCGACGCCCAGCAGCGCAGCCAACTGCACGCCCTACGCGGACTCATCGCGACGGTTAGGCCCGAATGCGCAGCCATCGATGCGGAGTCAGCCCATGCGCGGGCTCAGGCAGAGGAAATCGCAGTCCGCGATGTTTCGTCTGCCCGCGGCGGATTGGCGCTCGGGCCCCAGAGCCTGATCGTCGACGGCGTGCGTGCGGAAGTGTTCGACAGCCCGGGGTCGCGCTCCACGGTGACCGGCATGCTGCGAGAAACATTCGAGCAGTACGGGATTCCCGTCGTTACTCGGCAGGTGCGGGTAGATCGAACCGGCCGGGTGCTGGTCGAGGCGCTGCCCGCGCTGGTCCGCGAAGCAACCGCACAACGGCAGGATCGACTGTGGCAGTTGAGCATTCCAGTCGACGAGCGCACTCACCCGCTGCTCGCCGCCGAGGTGACAGACGAGCCGACGACAGGTTCGTACGAGCAGCCGTGGCAGCGCATCGCGCTGGCGACCGAACTGTGGACGGCGATGCCCCAGTGGGGTGCGCGAATCACCGACGCCAAGCGCAAACTCGCCCGCACCCACACCGTACTGCGGCGGATATTCCCAGAGAAGGCGGATCCGGACCGGCTCTCGGTAGCCGACGAGGCCACACAGAAAAAGCTGCTGGCACGCATACAAATGCTCACCGAGCAGCTCCAGACCATTCGCACCCTGGCGGCAGCCGAAGCAGCCCACCAGTGGCTCGGCCAGCTGCCGGGGCAGCCGATCGGCCGTTGGGCCAAGCTCGACGGCACCGTACTCACCCTGATGTCGCCGTTCGCCGATGCGGAACATTTCCTGCCTCGGGATACGCTGGATGCCTTGGTGGCCAGCGGTATTCAGGTCGACTATCGGCACGTTCAGATCGACGGCACCGGCATGGTCTGGTCCACCGTCCTGAGCAACTCGGACACCACGCCCACCACGGCTGCCCCGACCGCCGACCCCACGGTGCGCGAACAGCTCGACGGCGTAGTCGCCGAGCTCGACCGAATTCTGTTGCGCCGTAGCGTGACCGATGACTCCATCGCCGGAGTCTCGCTCGGTGGCGTGCTCGCCTACCGCGAAAGCCTGGTGGCCGAACGGGAGCGCGCCCGGCGGACTCGAGACCTCTGGCGCGCGGAAAGCGACCGGCGGGATGTTATTTTCGGTCCGCGCCTCGGGGCACCGGAGTCAGCGGCGCGCGCCGCGCAGGCGTCCGCCCAAGCGAATGTGCTGCGCTTCGACCGCCTGTTCCGGCGCTTGGACGCGCAAGTCTCGCGGCTCACCATGGCTGCGTTCAAGATCGCCGATTCGGGCCCGCAGACCGACAACCACCAGACACTCACATCGCAGATGTCACGGTCCGACCTGATAACACAGCGTCGCGTCGGTAGATCACAGACATCGGCCCTGCTGCGGGGAATTCAGCAAGCGCTCGCGCCATTCATCGCAGACCCGGAGTTGGCCGAAGCGCTGCGCGACGCGGACCGGCACCGGGCCCGCAACTCCGCGCGCGCCGGGGAGCCGATTCCGGGCACCATTCCCGCCGCACTTCCCAGCCGCGAGCAACTGCGCGCAGGCATGGCGCAGATGCGTCCGCGCGGCCCGGACGACCACGAAGGCAGACCACACCCGAACGAAACTGGCGGCCCCCCTGCCGATGGGGAGCCCGCGCGCACCCGGGTCATCGATATCAGCGGTATCGCTCACGGAGATTCCGCGAAAGCCGACCTGGTCGAGGAAAACATCACGACCCTGCTGCGCGACTGGTCCGACGACGACTACGTCCGCGACATCGCAAACGCCGTCGCCGCATCGATCCGATGGGGCCACGGCATCGTCGATGTCGTGGCGAAGGTCACCGCCGACGCGCTGCACATCGAAGTGACCGACACAACCGGTGAACACAGCCGCACCCAGGTGATCTGGGACCTCGGCCGAACACCCGGCCCCGTCGAACGCGCCGCTCGGCCGCCGAGTACCGAACCGCGCTCTCGACGTGCTGGCGCACAAACGACGGGAGACGACCGCGCAACACCATTGCTGGCGGAGTCGGCCAGCGAACGACCTGCTTACCAGGAGCAGATCGGCATCAAGCGACGCGCACTGTCGCAACGGCTGCGAGAAGAGCATCCGTGGCTCTCCGACGAGCAGATCTGGGCAGTCGAGGACATGTTCTCCGAGCTGCTCACCAATGCCGAGGCACACGTCTACAACTACGCGGAGGCACATGGCCTGAATCCGGAGTCCGTCGTCGATGTCCAGGCGACAGGCACCGCCGACGATCGCGTGGTACGAGTGACCGTCATCAACGACCTCGCGCCGGGCCATGCTGAGCGGCTGCCGAAATGGGTTGAAGCCGAACAGGATTCTGATCGGGAAGGGGGACGCGGGACCGAGGTCGTGCTCAAGCAGAGCGATATGTCCGTCAGACGACTCACCTTCTCCGACGGCAAATTCCGGATCGAGCAATCATTCGAGATCCGCGAGTCCGCCGGCGGCGTACGTCAGCAGACCGATGCGGCATGGTCCACGATCGACCTGTCGGAATTCGGTCTCGACGACCTAGGGCTCGGGGTGGACGGGCCCTCGGCCGAAGCAGGCCAGTCGGACGACCCGACGGCAATCCAGGAATCGGGAGACCGGCTGGCGCACCGATTGACGCCACGTGAGCTCGAGGTGGTCCGCATGCTCGCGCAGGAGATGACCAACCTCGAAATCGCCGCGGCTCTCGACATATCGGAAGGCACGGTTAAATCCCACCTCAAAAACATCCACCGCAAGCTCGGCACCAGCGGACGAGCGGACTTGGCCACCGTGGTTCGCGAGAATGTGGTCCCGGTGGACAGCGACAACGCCGCCACAGCCGACCCCGACGCCATGGGCGATCCCGCCACGCTCTCCCAACGTGAGCTCGAAGTATTCAGTCTGGTCGCAGAGGGAATGACAAATCGAGCAGTCGGTGCGGCTCTCGACATATCGGAAGGCACGGTTAAAGCCCACCTCGGCAACATCGCCGACAAGCTCGGAATCGGTGTGCGAGCGGGGATAGCCGCGGTGGCCGCAGATTCCGGTGAACCACGCGCGCGGGAAGATGGCCCCGTAGTATCCGAGCAAACTCGGGTCCAGCACGGAAGGGAAATTCTCGATCACATATTCGGCCTATTAGGGGTCACCCTCTCACCGGGTATGCGGATGCCGAGACCACTTCTGCTTTTCGCGCAATCGGTCAATCGCACCGTATTCGATGAGGCCGAGGCACGAGGTTCGATGCTTGCCGACGACGGGAGTATCGGCGAAGCTCTGCCTCGATTGGCGCGCGAAACCTTGGAACGTCGCCTGAGCGCACTGAGCCTCGTCAACCGGCGGGTAATCGCGGACGCGGTGACCTTGGTCGGCAACAACGCGGAAGCACTGGTACCTGCAGACCCGGATGAAGTTGTGCGCCGCAATCTGACAAAGCGCCAGGCGCAGGTGCTAGCGCTGGTCGCCGAAGGCAAAACCAATGCCGAAATCGGTGCCGCACTGGGCATCGCGGCGAGTACGGCGATGATCCATCTCGTCAACATTCGTCACAAGCTGAGGGTTAGTGGTCGAGCGGGTTTGGCGGTGACGGCCGCGCGCGCGGGCGCGCTGCCCGAACAGGACTCCGCCGACATCGGAAGCCCACTGACCGACCGGGAAAAAGAAGTCCTCGCTCTCGTCGCTACCGGTAAGTCGAACCCCGAAATCGCCGCCGCACTCGGCATATCGGTGCAAACCGTGGAGACCCACCTTGCCCGTACGACGAGCAAACTCCCGGTCAGCGGCCGCGCGGGCATGGCGGTGACAGCCGCACGCGCGGACATCCTTCCCGAACAAGCCCCCATCGACGACCAAGCCCCGCTCACCGACCGCGAGAAACAAATCCTCGTACTTGTCGAGGAAGAGCTCACCAACACCGAAATCGGCGCCGCACTGGGCATATCGCCGCGGACGGTACAGACATACCTGTCCCGCGCGCACGCCAAACTCGGTGTCGCCGGTAGAGCGGAAATGGCCGAAGCGGCCCGAAACGCCGGCCTACTGCCCAGCGCAAACATGTTGTCCGATGACGAGGCCGACATGCTCGACCTGGCGGCAAGCGGGAAAACGGATAAGGCCATCGCGGAAGAACTCGGGCTGTCCGAGGCCACCGCATCGGACCGGCTGACCGGCATCCTGCACAAGCTGGGCGCCCGTGATCGTGCGGTACTCGTTGAGGCCGCCCGGTATCGCGAGAACAGCACCCCTCGTACCGACAAAGAAACCACCAGGTACCGGCAGCGGACCGGGCTCATCGCAGCCTGCATCGTCGCTCTCGGGATCGCACCATCAGCCCCCGTGCGAGTCGCGCTGGCGCAGCTGACCGAAGCGGATCTGCAGGGATGTCTCGATCAGTTGGATACCGCACAGCGTGCGCTCATTACCGAGGCGATCGAGGCGGATGAAACTCTCACCCCCGCTCAACACGATGCCGTCAAATCCTTGAGCGATCTCGTCCTCATGGCGCGGCAGCCCGGTTCCGACGACCTGACCAACCGCGAGATCGAGGTACTCAGCCTTGTGGCGGAAGGCATGTCGAACGTCGAAATCGGCACCGCCCTCGAGCTGTCGAGTGCCACCGTCAAGGTCCATATCGCCCGCATCGGCGAGAAGCTCGGCATCAGCGAGCGGGCGGCGATGGCGGTGTCGGCAATCCGTGCGGGCAAAATCCCACTCGCGGGAACGTCACGCCCGCTGTCGGCCAAGTTGACCGAGCGCCAGACCGAAATCCTCGGCATGGCGGCAAACGGCATGTCCAACAAAGAGATCAGCGCGGACCGGCACGTGGCGGAGCTGACCGTGAAGGACACCCTGGCGCGGTCATCCAGCAAGCTCGGCATCGGCACTCGCGCCGGGATGTCGGTGGCGGCGCTGCGCGCCGGCGCACTCTCCAGCGCCGATCCTGCCGCCGCGCCCCGATCTGTCGGCGGACGATTGACCGCGCGCGAATCCGAAATCCTCAGATTGCGCGCCCAGGGCATGACGATCGCTGAAGTCGCTGACGCCCTGAGGATTTCGGTGACGACCGTAGGCACCCATTTGGACCGTATGGTCCGCAAACTCGGCCTCGGTGACCGGAGCGACCTCGAGCAGGCCGCCCGGCGGGTGGAGTGCGTGATCCAACTCGTGAAGGCCCTCTGGGCGCTCGGCCACGACACCACCTTCGAACCCGAAGTCGGCGAAAACCTTTGGCCCGATGTGGAAAACGGCATAGCCGCACAGCTCTTCCCGGCGCCACTGCCGGATGCCACCACCCAGCAGCCGGACGCCGACCCGCTGGCCGCGGTCGTCGACGATATTCGGAACAAGCGTGGCGGCGCGGACACCGCGGTAGTCGTCGTAGAGCGCGGCAACAAGTCTCACGGGTACGTCATCACCAACGTCGACGGCGAAGTCGTGATATCCGATTCGCTGGCCACCCCACAGGTGCGCCACTACGACGAATGGGACCCGCCCTATGCGGTTGTCGACAGAGCATTCGTCGCGTACTTCAAGAACGTCAAGGGCAAACTGTCGGCCCTCGATGAGCCCATCCCGGACGATATCCCCCGAGCACACCCGCAAAACCCGATCACCGGGCCGGCTGATCCGGAACCCGGCCGAACGCCTGCTGATGCCGCGCTCCGTGAGCTGCGCGCCCAGCACGGGCCGGAAACATTCCGGAAAGTCCGTGCCCTGCTCGGGATCCCGGCTGGAGCGATGAACCGGGACCTCGAACCGCTGGTGCAAGTCGCACGAGCCATTACCGGCATGGTGTTCCAGTTCGCTCCGAGTCAGCGATTGACCAGCCAGGGCGCGGATGTCGCCGAATGGCTGCACAGTGCCGCCGAGGATGTCGTGGGCGAGTGGTTCGACCTGAATGCCACCCAGCGCAAGCACATCACCGAGGCGTTGGGGGCAATGCAGCGCGGTGAAGACGTCAATGTGGTGCAGCGGGGCGCGCTGAGCCGGTTGACCCAGGCGGCGCAGCGATCCGCGACACCGGACCAGACGCACGCGACCGGACTCGAGTCGACGGCGCCGAGCGACAGCGGACTGACCAATCGGCAGTACATGGTGCTGCAACTGATAGCCGCAGACATGACCGGGCCGCAGATCGCGGAGGAGCTCGGGCTTTCTCCATTGACCGTGGGCATCTACGCAACGCAGATCCGCCACGTGTTCGGTGCCCGCAACTGGTCGGAGCTGGTATTCATCGCCGCGTGCCTGGGCATCCTCCCCAGCACGAATCCCGGCGATACTTCCGGCGCCGTCCAACCCGAGCTGGCCACCCACGAAATCCAGCTACTCGCTCGGATCGCGAACGGTGACACCAGCAACGACGTCGCACAGGATCTCGAGGTGTCCTCGACGACTGTGGACGCCCGGATAGAGAACATTGGTCGCAAGCTCGGTGTGCACAGGCGGCCCGGGATGGTGGCGGTTGCCGCGCGCACCGGCATCCTCGAACTCCTCGAACCCGCCGAAGCTATGCCGGGCACCGCCGAGCCGCGGTTGGCCAATTACGAAGTCGCTGTGCTCACTCGGGTCGCGAACGGCGAAACCAGCAAGGACATCGCACCGGAGCTGAACCTCTCCTCGCTGGTCGTGGACGACTACCTGATGCGTATCGGTCGCAAGCTTCGCGTACACAACCGGGCGGCGATGGTGGCCGTCGCCCTGCGATCCGGCCTGCTACCCGACATGAGTCCGATCACTGTCGAAGCGCCAGGATTGACCTCTGCCGAAATCGACTTGCTCACACGTGTCGCCAATGGCGATACGAACCTCGACATCGCCGAAGACCTTGACATGTCGGGAAGTGCCGTGGACAAGTCCCTGGCCCGCATCCGCGAAAAACTCGGTACTCGCAACCGGCCGGAGACCGTGGCCGTCGCCATCCGCAGCGGCGTCATCTCCGGCGCCGACCGCGCCGCGTCGAATGACACGCATCGCACCGATCCTGCCGAATCCAACGCAGCACCGCCGACCACTGATGTCGCAGAACAGGATCCCGGCACGCCGCCGCAGGCGAGCCCCGCAAAGCCGGAAATCACCGACGAGACCACCCACCCCGGTGGTCCGCATCCCGCCTCGTCGTTGGATGAGAGCTCGGAGTCGATCCCACCGACGCCTGGAGGATTGTCTGCCCGCCAAGCCGAAATTCTGGCTCTGGTCGAACAGGGCATGACGAATTCGGAAATCGCCACAACCCTCGGTCTGTCCGTTAAAACCGTGCAAACGCATAGGGCGGAAATCCGTCGCAAGCTACAGCGCCTGACACCTGAGCTCGAGCGGCTGCGCACTGCTCTGCGTTCCGCTTTGACGAACTCCATCAAACCGGATCTCGACCAGCTGCTGGAGCAAGCGTCGCCGGAACAGGTAGATCAGGCCATCCTGCAGGTCGGCGGCGATCATTGGGAAGCCTTGCGTCTGCATCGTTCAGGAAGGGATACGGCGGCGATACGCCAAGCCGCACTTGAAGCTGCCCGCACGTTGGTGAGTGTCCTTGCCGCCGAACACAACAAATCGATATCGCGGCTATACCGAGCTTTGGCGACGGCGAATGCCGCAGAACTACTGGACGCATTGGACCAGTTGCCCCCTATCGCGCAGCAGGTCGTCATCGGTCTGTTCAAGGATGGGACTCCGCTCGCCGCCATGGCATCGATGCTCGAAGACGGCGACGAATCCGCAGTCACCGCGATTGTGGATAGTGCCGTCTGGCAGGTGGCCGAGCACATTGCGACCCGAGGCGGTGCATCCGCGATCAGGGAGAACGCATTCGAGCGGGGGCAACGCCGTGCCGAGGAAGCGCGGTGGGCGACCGCGGCTGATCACGCGTACTCCGCGAGCGACCTACTTCAGACCCTGCTGCCATGGTTAGCGGAACGCTATCCCGACCAGTCCACAACCACGGCGCAACTGAGACGGGGAATCTGGCTGACGCTGCCGGAAGGGGTGCGCGCCGGACGCTACGGCCGCGATCTGGCCCGGGCCAGCCTCCAAGATCTCGAGCAACGCCTCGGCACCCTCAAACAGGCAGCTCCGGACCGATACCGATGCGTCATCTTGCTGCACATGCAGGGACTTTCGGTAGATCAGACGGCGGATGCGATGGGATTCGACGCCACGGCAATCAGGGCCTTGGCGTACTACGCCGCGCACACGGTTGCCGGGGTCCCTGCCGAAGAGGTCGCTGAGTTCGAAGAGGACCTGGGTGGCGTTGTATTCGAAGAAG
>NZ_BAGN01000363.1 GCF_000308835.1 Nocardia vinacea NBRC 16497
CCGGGTGGCCGGTATCGAGTCGACGGATTTGTCGCAGCGGGTGCCGGTACCGGTAGCGCGCGATGAAATCGCGCAGCTGGCCGAGACCATGAACGACATGCTGGCCCGCGTCGAGGCCGGGCATCTGGCGCAGAAACGGTTCGTCGGCGACGCTTCGCACGAACTGCGCAGCCCATTGGCCACGGTGACCGCGGCGCTGGAACTGGCCCGGGACCGGCCCGAGGTGCTCGACCGCGAGCTCATCACCGCAACGCTGTTACCGGAGGCCGGGCGGATGCTGCACCTGATCGAGGACCTGCTCACGCTTGCCGCAGCCGACGAACACGGACTCGAATTGCGTACCAGCGATGTCGATCTCGACGATCTCGCCGCCGAACTGGCGGCAACGCTGCGATTGCGCGGCACGGTCACCGTCAGTACCCGGATCCATGCGGTGCGGGTCGTCGGCGACCGGGCGCGGCTGCAGCGGGCACTGCGCAACATCGTCGACAACGCCGCCGCACACGCGCGGTCGCGGATCGCGATCTGCACCGAGGAACGCGACGGGCGCGCGGTCGTCGTTGTCGACGACGACGGTCCCGGTATTCCGGCCACCGACCGGGACCGGGTGTTCGGGCGTTTCGTGCGGCTCGACGCCGACCGGGCGCGGCGCA
Organism: Nocardia vinacea NBRC 16497; assembly: GCF_000308835.1. GTDB lineage: Bacteria > Actinomycetota > Actinomycetes > Mycobacteriales > Mycobacteriaceae > Nocardia > Nocardia vinacea. The sequence continues at coordinate 654 of NZ_BAGN01000363.1, forward strand.
CGGGTGGGTCCGGTCTCGGGCTGGCCATTGTCGCCGAAATCGTTGCTGCCCACGGTGGTTCGGTGACCGTCACCGAATCAGGTTGGGGCGGAGCCCGATTCGTTGTCGACCTGCCCCGCATCGGGGTCGATGAGCCGATAACCGACTCCGCGTAGGGTTTCGATGCTGGCGCGCTCGAACGGTGCGTCGATCTTGCGGCGCAGATAGCCGATGTAGACCTCGACGACATTCTCCGGGCCGTCGTAATGGGCGTCCCAGACGTTGCGCAGGATATCGGTCTTGGTGAGCACGGTTCCCTTGTGCCGCAACAGGAATTCCAGCAGCCCGAACTCACGCGGAGTCAACGCCACGGGGGTGTCGCCGCGGTGCACGGCGCGGCGCGCGGGATCGAGCAGCAGATCCCCGGCCGACAGTACCGCGGGCTGCTGGGGTGTACGACGCCGTAGCAGCGCCCGCAGCCGGGCGAAGAGCACGACGATGGAGAACGGTTTGGTCAGATAGTCGTCGGCTCCCAGATCGAGCGCGTCGACCTGGTCGTAGTCCCCATCCTTGGCGGTCAGCATCAGCACGGGAGTCGTGACGTCCTCGGCACGCAACCGTCGCAGCACCTCATAGCCACTGAGCCCGGGCAGCATGATGTCGAGGACGATCACGTCGAAACCATCCTCGACCGCCCACCACAGGCCATCGGTGCCGGTCTCGGCGACCTGCACCACGAATCCCTCCAGTTCGAGACCGCGGCGCAATGTCTGCGCCAGCAGCGGCTCGTCCTCGATCACCAGCACCCGCACCTGTCTCAGCATGCCGCACCAGACCACGTCGGGCGGTGGCGGCGCCGGGCTCTCAACGTTCTCTCAGCAGGGGTGCGCCATCGTCATGGCATGCCGTCCGAGTCCGCGACCACTCCTCGATCATCGACAGTGCCGTCCTACCGGCGAGCACCGGTGCCTATCCTCGTCACGGCCGTCGCGCTGGCGGCGACGGCGATCTGCCTGACGATCGTCGTCGTCCAACAGGACGGGCCGACCAGCGTCGACGCCACCTGGCTGTATTGGATCGTCGGCCATCGCAACGGAACACTCACCGGGGTGGCCGTTGCGGTCAGCGATTTCGGCGACACCGCCACGATGGCGGGAATCGCCATCCTGGCTTGCGCTGTCCTGGCATGGTGGCGTCAGTGGCGGAACCTGCTGCTGGTCGCGGGTGCCTCGGCAGGTGCGGCTGTGCTGGTGATCGTCGGCAAGCAACTGGTCGGGCGGGCACGTCCACCGGTGGTCGATCACCTCGTGGTGGAGACCAACCAGTCCTATCCGTCCGGCCACTGCCTCGGCTCGGCTGTCGTTCTCGGTGTTCTGATTGTCGTCGTCCTGCCACACCTACGTCGGCGGGCCGTCCGCATCGCGGCGATCAGTGCCGTGAGCTGCGCCGTCGTCGTCATCGGCCTGTCACGGCTATACCTCGGCGTGCACTGGCCCACCGACATCGCCGCCGGCTGGGTCTTCGGCGGCTGCTGGCTATGTATCTGCCTCCTGCTCGCCCCCGCCCTCGGCATCGCCGTATCACTCGACACTGCGACAGCATCGGCGCCGGGACCCCGCGGCGGCCGATTCGACACCGCTGCCAGGGTGCATCCGCGAACATCTACGGCGCCGATTGAGCACTGATCACCGCACCGGCGGATACCCGGTCGCCGCTTCGGGATTCGGCCCACGCGCTGGCCGACCACCGATCACGGCGGAAAGCACGCACTACGCTTATCGCTGTAACCGGACCCTGTCCGACGCCCGATCCGTGGTCATCCCGGACTCGTCCCGGAGAGAATCAAGGTGACAAGGACTTACTGATCGACGGTGAGGCCCTTGGCCTCCAGGATCGCGGCCAGGTTCGAGACCTGGATGGGGGTCTGGCCCGTTTTGTAGCGTTCGATGTAGGTGGCCTCTGCGGAGTCGCGCTCGCGGGAGGCGGCGATTGCGGATCGGATTTCTTCGCGTCGGATGACGACGACGCCGTCGCAGTCGCCCTTGATTACATCGCCGGGATAGATGACCTGGCCGCCGAAGACGAGGGGCTGATTGATGGGGCCGAGGGTTTCCTTGACGGTGCCCTCGATGCAGACATGCTTGGCGAAGACCGGGAATCCGAGTTCGCGGATTTCTCGGGTATCGCGTACGCCGCCGTCGGTGACGAGGGCGGAAATGCCGCGGGCGGCACACGCATTGGCGAGGACGTCGCCGAATTGCCCGGCGGGCTGGTCGCCGGATGCCACGACGAGCACGTCGCCGGGTTGGGCGTAGCTGATCGCGACCTGCAGCATGATGTTGTCGCGGGGGTGGCAGACGACGGTGAATGCGGATCCGCAGAAGGACATGTCGCGGTCGATGGGTTTGATGTCCGAGTCGAGTGCGCCCTTGCGGCCCTGGGCCTCGTGGATGGTGGCCGCCGAGAAGGTGCCGAGTTCGTCGATGAGTGCGCGGTCGGCGCGGTCGATCTTGGTGGTGACGTGAACCATGGTTTCTCCGTGATGGGTCGGGCGGTGGTCAGCTCAGTGCGGCAACGGCTTTCGCGATTTCGGCGGCGGCGGTGCGCAGCACGTCCGCGGAGGTGGCGAAGGAGATACGCAGGTATGACGGCGCACCATAGGCGGAGCCCTGGATCGTCGCGACCGAGGCGGCCTCGAGCAGATACAGCACGACGTCCTGGTCGTCGTGCAGCACTCGTCCGTCCGGTGTCCGCTTGCCGAGGAGTCCGGCGCATCCGATGAACAGGTAGAACGCACCCTGCGGCCGCACCGGTGCGAGTCCGTCCACGTCGGCGAGCAGGTCGAACATGAGGTCGCGGCGCGCGCGGTAGCGCACGATCGACTCGGCGACGAAGCTCTGGTCGCCGGAAATCGCCGCGGCCGCGGCCGCCTGGCTGATCGAGGACGGGCAGGACGAGCTCTGCGACTGCAGTTTGTTGATCGCCGCTATGAGCTGTGGGTGCCCGACTCCGTACCCGAGTCGCCAGCCGGTCATCGCATAGGACTTGGAAACTCCGTTGACGACGAAGATCTGATCGCGCAGTTGCGGCGCCACGGAGAGCAGGCTCGGGGTGCGCTGATCGGTGAAGACGATCTCGTCGTAGATCTCGTCGCACAAGATGTTCACGTGCGGGTGCCGCTCCAGCACGGTGGCGAGTGCGGCGAGTTCTTCCGCGTTGTACACCGCGCCGGTCGGGTTGGATGGTCCGTTGAGGATCACCCATTTCGTGGCAGGTGTGATCGCCGCCTCCAATCCTGCCGCGGTGAGCAGGAATCGGTCCGGTTCGGGGCAGTCCACGACAATGGGCGTGCCACCGTGCAGGGTGACCATATCCGGATAGGACACCCAGTACGGCGACGGCACGATGACCTGGTCGCCTTCTTCGACCGTCGCCATCAGAGCCATGAAAATGACCTGCTTGGCCCCGCCGCCGACGGTGATCTCGTTGTCGCCGAACGTGATTCCGGTCCGATCGAGTACTCGCGCGGCAATTGCCTGGCGCAGCTCCGGAATACCGTTCACCGCAGTGTATTTGGTGAGCCCGGAGTCCATGGCTGTGATCGCTGCGGCTTTCACATGATCGGGGGTGTCGAAGTCCGGTTCGCCGACGGTCAGGTCGAGGATCACCCGGCCCGATGCGCGCAGCTCACGAACCCGTTGTGCGGCAGCAGAACTCGGTGATTCTCGCATCCGCTCGACGCGGGCGGCGAGGGCGACGGGGGACATGCTTTCCTCCTGGGGAGATCGACATAGGGTTCAGAAAGCCAGCAGCACTTTGGCGGAGGCCGCGGCATCCTTGGCGACGGCGAAGGCCGCCAAGGCATCTCGAACGGGGAACTCGTGGCTGATGACCGGCTCGACGACCAGGCTCCCATCGGCGAGTGCGTCGAGTACCGCGTCGATCTCGTCGTTGAACCGGAACGATCCGACGACCTCGAGCTCACGCGTGATGACCAGTGACAGCGGCGCGGGCTGAAGTCCGGTGGGCAGTAGCCCGAGCAGGACCACCCGGCCACCTCGGGTGGCGCCGCGAATGGCGGATTCGAGTCCGAAGCGGTTGCCGGAGCATTCGATGACGATGTCGGCGTCCACCGCGGCGATCGTGTCGGTGTCGTCGGCCTTCAATGTTGTGGTCGCGCCGAGTTCGCGAGCAATAGCCAGTGGATAATCGTGGATGTCGACTGCCGTGATCGCGGCGGCACCGGCGCGGCGCAGCACCGACACCACCAGCGCGCCGATCGGACCGCAACCGATCACCAGCGCGACCTTTCCCGCGACGTCCCCCGCGCGCGAAACCGCATGCCAGGCAACCGAAGCCGGTTCCGCTACGGCCGCCGTTCGCAGCGGAAGACCATCGGGCAGCGGTCGGAGCATCCCGGACGGCAGCACCGCATAACGCGTGAATGCTCCGTGCGTATGAGGGAATTGGGCCGCGCTGCCGAGATAGGTGCACCCGGGCGACAGGTTGGGACGATCGGTGGGATAGCGCGGGCTGTTGCCGCCCGGTGTCGCCGGATGTACCGCCACCCGGGTACCCGGTCCGGGCCCGCCACCGTCTGCGGCCTGCTGGACCACCGTGCCGACCACCTCGTGTCCGAGCAGCATCGGTGCCTTCAGGATCGATTCGCCTGCGGCTCCATGGGTCCAGTAGTGCAGGTCGGATCCGCAGATGCCGCCGTACGCGATTTCCACTACCGTATCGGACGGTCCCTGCGGTGTAAGAGCAATGGCTTCGACGCGCAGATCGCCCGCCGCATGCGCCACGACTCCCAATGTGCGAGAAGGCAATTCGGTCATCGGTAGCGGCGACCTCAATCCTGCCGCCGGACGAATTCGAGCCCGCCGGGCACCTGGAACGTCGGCGTGATCTCGATCAGACCCAGGTTCACATGCCGCGGCGCGTCGATCGCGAACTCGATGGTGTCGGCGATGTCTTTCGTCGTAATGGATTCGTAGCCTTCGTAATAGGTCTCCCAGGCCGCCCGCATCGCCTCGGGTGTGCCGCCGAGATTGCGTCCGAAGATTTCGGTCTCCACCCGGCCGGGGCAGATCTCGGTGACCCGGACACGCCTGCCGATGACATCGTTGCGGAGCTGGCGCGAGATCTGGTGGATCGCGGCCTTTGTCGCGTGATAGGCCGTGTGGCCGTAGAAGTTGTACAGACCCGCGATGGAGCTGATGTTGACGACATGACCGAGGTCTCGTTCGACCATGCCCGGCATCAGCAGCCGGCACAGATGCAGCACGGCACGGAGATTGACATCGACCATGGCATCGACCGATTCCGGTGCTGCGTCGAGGATATTCCCGGTGGCCGATACCCCGGCGTTGTTGACCAGGATGTCGATTTCGAGCTGGCCGACCGCACTGGTGAGTGCGGCGGTATCGGTGATATCGACAGCGAGCGGGATCATCCCGGTCCGTGCGGCCACCTCGTCGAGCCGTGCGGCGTCGCGGGCGACGCCATACACGATGAGGCCACGCTTGGCGAGCGTCTCGGTGATCGCGGCTCCCATCCCGGTATTGGCTCCGGTGACGAGGGCGGTTCGGTAGTCGTCGAAAGGCATGACACTCCTTGTCTCGGGTGAGGCCGTTCTGCTTGTGGTCAGAGCGTGTCGCGCAGGGGCAGGTGGGCACGGTCGGTGACGGTGCTGACCGCCGCAAGCGTGCCGAGGGCGGTGGCGACGGCATAGACGGCCGGGACGTAGATGCCGAAATGCGGGATGAGCCAGGTCATCAGCAGCGGTGCGGTGCCGCCGAACAGCGCCGAAGAGATGTTGTAGCCGAGCCCGTAGGCGGAGTACCGGACCCGGGTCGGGAACAGTTCGACGATGAGGATGTGGATGACCGCGGTGTGCCCGGCGAAGATGACGGCCATGATGCAAGCGCCGAGCACCGCGAGTGCGAAACTGCCGGTCGCGATGAGGGCGTAGCAGGGGATAGCGCCGACGGCCATCGCGATCGCGGCACCGGCGATCACCTTCTTACGGCCCAGCTTGTCCGACAGTGCGCCCATGAACGGAATCGCGATGCTGATCGCCACCAGACTGGCGGCGGTGACGATAAGTGCTGTGCCGGTGGAGAATCCGATCTTGTCGCCCTTGAGGAAAGTCGGCATGTAGGAGAACAGGACGTAATAGCCGGAGCCGTTCATCAATGGGATGAACAGGGCGAGCAGCATGGCCCTGCGGTGTTCGGGCGTCGCGAACGCTTCTTTCAGCGGGTTGCGTGACAGGCCGCCGGATTCCTTGAGCTTGCCGAAATTCGGGGTGTCGCTGATGGCGCGGCGGATGTACCAGCCGATCAAGCCCATCGGGATCGCGATGAGGAATGGAATCCGCCAGGCCCAGCTGCCGAATCCGCCGCCGTGGATGGCACTCGCGTTCAACCACGGGGACATCGTGAAGGCGACCATGGTGCCGGTCAGCAGGGCGAGGAAGGAGGCGATCTGGGCGTAGCTGGTGATCAGTCCGCGTTTGCCCTCGGGCGAATGTTCGGCGAGGAAGGTCATCGCACCGGCGGCCTCACCGCCGACCGAGAATCCCTGTGCCAACCGTAAAGCGACCAACAACACGGGTGCCGCGACGCCGATGGCCGCATAGGTCGGCAGGACGCCGATACCCGCCGTCGCGACGCTGATCAGCATGATGACGAAGACGAGCATCTTCTGGCGGCCGATCTTGTCGCCGAGGATGCCGCAGATCACCGCGCCCAGCGGACGCACGAAGAAGGAAATCGCATATCCGGCGAAGACCAGCAGCAATGCGTCACTCGACTTGGAGACATCGAAGAACACGATGGCAAGGGCGGTTGCCATGAAGGCGAAGATGCCGTTGTCGTAGAGCTCGACGAAGATGCCGACGCAGCCGGCCAGTACGACCTTGCGGATCGAGCCGGACGGCGCCGCATGCGTGTGGTCGGTGGGCACGGACCCGGCCGGGGCCGGAGAGATCGTGTCGGTCATGGGTACTCCAGGTGACTGTGTCGGATGTGGTCTGCGCGAGGCCCCTGCGTGGTTAGGCAAGCTGCCGCCTTCGGGGACTGACCGGGCCGGTGGCAAGTGTTGGTGTGGACGGGAATTCGGAGGCAGTCGTAGGCATTTGCCACACGGGTGCGTAGTCGATCGATCGCGGCCTGCTGCGCGCGGTAGCGGCGCACCGCGTCGGGAATGCCGATGTGCCGGAATCGGACTCGCTGACCGGGCCGGGCCTGGCCCAGTTGCGACAAGCCGATTGCGGTGACGACTGCGAGCACCGGATAGCCCGCTGTCACGCCGCGGCCACGGTGCAGTACGAGCAGTTCGTTTCCGGCGGGCACTTCGACGGCTCCGATCGGTACGCCCCGGGATAAGACCTCGGTCCGGCTCTCTCGTTGCGGGACGGCACCATCGGGACTGAGCCGGAGTCCGATGTGATTGCTGTTGTCGCCGACGACGAACGAGGTCTCGAACAGTCGCGTGGCGGTGCTGCCGAATTCGGCGACATCGGGTCCATCGGTGACATCGATGGACCAACTTCCGGTGAGCACGGGACGTGCAACGTCGAAGTGGAACAACGGAATTCGGAAATGCGGGTGGTCGAGTAGCGGCCCGTCGATCTCGACGTCGACATTCGCACCCGCCGTCAGTTGTCGACCGAAACCGAGTACCGGATCCGGAGCGCAGCTGTCGAGCAGATAGTTCGCGGAAATCGTCCCGTGCACCGCGAGGTAGACCCGAAGTCCGTCGCGAATGTCGCGAACGGTGAGTTCGGTGCCTGCCGCCCAGATGAATGGTTCCCACTGGGCGCGGGTGACACCGTCGACGCATACGTCGGCGGGCGCACCGGTGATCGCGACGAGTAGATCGGTGCTCGCGACGGCACCGAAATCCAGCGCG
>NZ_BAGN01000362.1 GCF_000308835.1 Nocardia vinacea NBRC 16497
CGCTGACAAGGTCCCATAACCACACGGCGCCGCCGGCTGCGGAGGCCAGTCGCGTGCCATCCGGGCTGAACGCCACGCTGGACACCCCGCCGATGTGTCCAGTGAGTGGTTGTCCGACCGGCTTCCCGCTAGCAGGGTCCCAAAGCCGCACACCGTCGTTGCCTGCGGAGGCCAGCCGGGTGCCGTCCGGACTGAACGCCACGTCGGACACCGTGCCGGCGTGGCCCGCGAGCGGAGCGCGAACCTGCTGCGCTGTCCGCTGGCCGAAAGCGACTCGGGCGTCCACCACTGCACTGGTGGCCTGCCGCACGGGAGATGGGGTCGCCCGAGCACTCTCAGCGGCGAGCGCAAGCGCGAGCGCGGGATTGGTGGTGGCGGCGTCGCGGGAAGCCGAGGCCAAGGCGAGCGCTACCGCCTCGTTGCGTTGGCGTACCGCCTCTTGTCTTTGGCTGACCGCCTGCTCCCATTGCATGAGCGCGATCGTGGCCGCGGCGACCGCCACTACGGTCAGCAGGACCAGGCCGGCGATGGCGGCGCGGCGCAGGCGCCGGAAACGGCGCAGCTCGCGGACATCGTCGCTGGCCAGAACGTACTTGGGTTTGCCGTGAATCGGGGCGGCCAGGTCGGTGACCTTCTCCCGGAACATCGGCTCGGACGGATCCCACGGCGCGTCGTCGGTGACGTCGACATAGAACGGTTCCGCGGCGAGAACCCCTCGCTCCGTGAGTACTGGCAGCGCCACATCGGACCGGTCTGGGTCGAATCGCCCACTGGGTTCGTCCCAGGTCAGATGTCCGTGGGCCACCACGAACATCAGCCGGTCCGGCCCGCGTACTTGCAGCCAGTGGGCGACTTCCTTGTTCACCCAGCCCGAGGTGACTGCGTGCGGGGAGAGCACCACGATCAGGTAGCGGGCGCGGTCCATCGCGTCGGTGACCTTGCCCCACAGATCCGGGCTGGCGGTCAGGTCGGTGGCATCCCGGAACACCCGCAGCGCGTGCAAGCGGCCCACCCGTCGGCCGATCCGGTGCAGGCCCTTCTGGATTCCCGCCGCGACCGGTCGATCCTCGTGGGCATAGGAGACGAAGGCATCGTAATCGAACGACTCCCCCTGCTCACGAACTGGCAACTCCGGAACTTCCGCAGCACGCGCAGGCATCTTCACCTCCCGTCTGGACCGGGATCACTGAATCGCGCTGAACCGATGATTCGAGGCTGACGCCACCAAACGCGGAGGTCACGAGTAGTGCACTACCCAGCTTCACAGCGGACCTGCACGCCGGTTACATGTTGTCCACCTGACGACCAGACATGCCCGGTGGCATCACGTGGTGGCGGCGGTGCGTCCGACGACCCAGCAGCTCGAAGAACGCCAGATGAGGCCAGCGACGGCAACGCCACCGCGCAGCGGATATCGGGGCTAGCGTCGTTCGTTCGAGAAGGCCCGAACGGACACGCGCTACCACCTTCTTATCCCGCGCTCATCAAGGCGCGAACTCCGCGATCGCGAACGGACACTCGATCGACCGAAGATGGCGGCGAAGACCATCCGTCGATCGACACCCCGATCGCTATCACCGAAATGACTTCCAGCGGTGAGCCACTGCGGTTCGCGAAAGCCGTTCTCACCCAGGGGGAATTGCAGCGGTGGATGACTCTGACGGTCGCCTGCTACCACGAGGAACCGCACGAGGGTCTGGGCGGACGGTGCGAAGCCACGGCCGACGCCTGGCCGACCTCGAAGAATCGCGGTACGTTCGGCCGTAGGCAGGCCGTTCAGCAGACGCGGATCAAAGTACCCGGGGCCTGCCGCATCCAGCCCTGTTGTTGGCCGCCCGGGGGGGCATCAGATGGTGAACGAGCTGTCCGGCCCGCCGATCCGGCGGATCGCCTCCAGGGGATACGGGGTCTGTCTGCTCTCGAAACGGAACTCGCGGTAGTAGTCCGTCATCACTGCGGCGAGCGAGGCGTGGCGGGTGAGGATCGCCGCGATCTGAGACGGAATTCCTGTCGGGGGTTCCCCTCGGGCGCAGGCGTGCACGAACGCGATGCGCTCGTCCTGCTTGTACCCGTACAGGGCGACGACGAGCCACTGCACCAGGTGGGTGAGGGTGTAGCAGCGGTCATAGGTCCGGTGTTCGGCGAAGAAGTCGACCTCTTCCTTGGACAGGTCGAACCGGGAGGAGATCGCGAGGCCGTAGTCGGTGAAGAACAGCCGCTTGCCATCGGTGAGGATGTTCTGGAAGTGGCCATCGAAATGCAGGAGCCCGCGGGCGTTCATGAAAGAGATGCCAGCCTCGAGTTCCTTCGTCACCATGGTGCATGCCTGCACGGCGGTCTCGTCGTCGGCCTTGACCTGAACTTCCAGCCAGTCGTGCAGGTTCTGCGGGATGTACTCCAGGAACAGTGCGACGCTCGCCGAGGAGTCCCGCAGCCCCTCGATCCGGTGGCGCACCTGTGGTCCGCCTCCCCAGTAGGCGACAACTTTCTCCACATCGGCCAGTTCCTCGGGCAGCACCTGCCCGGTGTGCGGCAGCACCCGCCAGTGGTACATCAAGGGAAAGCCCTCATGGTCCCGTGCGAGCACCCAGTTCGTCGTCATGGTGTGTACGGCCAACTCCCGCCAGGCCCCCCATCCCGGGCTCCCGGGGCCCGAGGCCGGGATGGCAGAAGACAGGTAGCCCGAAGAGGTTCGCCGTGGACCGGACGTTGTCCGGCTGCCTTTCCAGATCGGTCAGCGCCAGCCGCTTGACGAAGACCAGTGTCCCGTCGACCTCCAGCAACGCGGAGGTCCCGCCGATACCAGAACCCAGCGGCGCAGCCGTATCCACGAGGTCGCGCAGTTCGCGATCACTGCACAGCGCCAATGATGTGGAGACGGCACTGTAGGCAGCCAAACGCGCACCACGCGACGGGTCGAGCTTCTCGACGGCTACCTCCACCAGGGCACCGACCTCTCTGCGATACTCGAGTCCGTCCAAAGGGCGCGCACACGCGAGGGATAACCCGGCGGTGCGCCCCTGGGACGGGCGGACGGCATCGGGGACCATGTTTGTGAAGACCGATCCAAATACCCCTTGGCCGCACTGTACGTGTAGATCATCAGCAAGGTCGGGCGAGCACGATCCATTCGTTCCTTGGCAGCGCGGCACCAACGAGAACACCAATCGCCTCCTGCGCCAATACCTTCCGAAAAACGCCGACCTGCGCCGCTTCACCCAAGAAGACCTCGACGCCATCGCCCATGAACTCAATCACCGGCCCCGCAAGATCCACGGCTATCGCAGCCCCGCAGAGGTCTACGCTGAACATCTGAAAAGCGGTGATGCACTGACCATTGAGCCACCATCGCTTGCGCCCGGTAGGGATGTGACTGGTAGTGGTTGATAGTCGAGTGGCATGAATGTCTCGAATCGTTCACGTTGCCAACAGCGGCATCGGTCGGCGCGGCACAGAGGTCACCAGTGGTGCATCGGAGAATGCGCACGGTGACCTGAGCTGGAAAGCTTACTGTTCATGTCCAAGCTCCGCGTCGGTGTCCTCGTCTCGCACAACGGCTCCAACCTTCGGGCTCTGCACCGTGCGGCGGCCGAACCCGCGGCGCGGTTCGAGGTAGTGGCCGTGATCAGCAACAACAGTGGATCGCCTGGATTGGCGTATGCGCGGGAGAACCAGATCGCGACCCGCCATTTGTCGGGCAAGACCCATCCTGATCCCGATCAACTCGACGACGCCATCCGGGCCACATTCGTCGAGCATTCGGTCGAGTTAATCGTCACGGCCGGCTATATGAAGAAGCTCGGCCCGCGGACCCGCAAGGAATTCGCGCCCAAAATCCTTAACATCCACCCAGCACTGTTGCCGCGCTTCGGCGGGCACGGGATGCATGGAAACCACGTTCACCAGGCAGTTCTCGACTCCGGCGACACCGTCAGCGGCCCGTCGGTCCACATCGTCGACGACGAATACGACACTGGCGAAGTGATCGCCCGGCTCGAGGTCCCGGTGCTCGCCGACGACACCGTCGACACACTCGCTGCGCGTGTGCTGACCGCCGAGCACACTCTCCTGCCCCTGGTCGTGCAGCAGATCGCCACCGGACAACGTCTCTACCTCAACAATCGGCCTTGACCACGCCGCGATAGCCATTGCGTGGCACCCAGGCGCTTCACCCAAGAAAAGCTCGACGCCGTGTGGCCAACCGCAGCACCGCAGAGGACTACGCTGAGCACCTGAACAGGCGTGACGCACTGACCATTTGAGCCCACCATCGATTTTTCGACACTGGCACCGCGACGAATCAGCCTCCGGCGTGTGAACTACGGGCGGTTAGACAGGGTTTCAAGCACAATCGAGCTGTGCTCGTGTGGATGGGAAAGCGCAACAAGGCAATTGGTCGCGTCGCCGGACGAATCGGCCTGTTCCCCGCGGTCTTCCTTGCGCTCTGCGGCGGATTGGGCGTCGCGTTCGCTGCCTACAGATTCCTGCGCTGGATCACCCCGGTCGATGCGACCAAGGCCGCTGCCGAGATCGATGTGACCCGGATCGCGTTGACCGTCGTTGCCGGGGTTGGCGGGGTGGTCGCGTTGGTGATCGCCTACCGGCGCCAACGTGATATCGAGCAGAGCCGGTTCGTCGAACGCTTCGGTGCCGCGGCCGCCCAGCTTGGTGCCACCGATGTCGCGGTTCGTATCGCCGGGGTCTATGCCATGGCCGGTGTGGCCGACGAATCCGATGGACTGCGCCGCCAGCAATGTATCGACGTCCTGTGCGGCTACCTGCGCCTGCCCTACAGTCCCGAGCTCGGGGCCAACCACCAGAGCAAGCTGGTCCTCAAGCACCACCGCGCTACCGCCGACGGCACCCGCGCCGACGACCAGGAGCACCACCTCGAATACCGGCACAACGACAGAGAAGTACGCGCAACCATCGTCCGCGTCATCGCGGACCACATCCGGCGCGATTCCGAATACAGCTGGTCAACAAGCGATTTCGATTTCCGAACCGCATATCTCGAGAACGTCGGTTTCAACGATGTGAGGTTCGCGGGCGCTGCGCGGTTCGAAAGCGCGACCTTCTCTGGCACCGCACGGTTCGACGGCGCGACCTTCTCCGGTCCCGCCTGGTTCGCGCGCGCGACCTTCTCCAGCGCCGCCTGGTTCAACCGCACGACCTTCTCCGGCACCACTCGGTTCAATCGCGCGACCTTCTCCAACGGCGCCGTGTTCGAGGACGTGGCCTTCTCCGGCCCCGCATGGTTCGAGAAGGTGGATTTCAGCGGCGGAGCCATCTCGTTCGTCGGCCCAAGGCAGTGGGGTCCGCCTGCGCCGGTATTCGACTGGGACCGGAACGTCAGCCAGAAGCCCAACAATGTCAAACCACAGGATTGGCCACCTGTTGTTCCGACATCCTGACCTTCCACAACGGCCGGGTGTCGAGAATCGATCAGTTCTCAACACCCGCGGCCCTTCGGCAGCGGCACGTGAACTTCCAGTCCGCCATAGACGTCGGAGGATCCGCGGACGCCCGGCAACAGAACCCGAGCAACCACCAGACGCGCGGCCGGTGGTTCCCGCGACCCGGCGGAAGTTTCTTCGGCACATTCCTATGTCGAAAGAATCGCCCCATCCCGGCGTCTGTGCCGGTGAAGAATTACGCAAGTGGATTACCAGTGGGGCCAGGTTGTGCAATGCCAGCACTGCGCCGGATCAGGCGTGTGCGCCCGGCGGTGTAGGTGTACAGCTACATGTCCAAGGAGAACCGATACCGAAACAGCTACCAGTGTGATCGATGCGGTGAGGGGCTCGTAGATATCTCCCCGGCGCAGACTCCCGGCAATGCCACCGTGCCGACATGTCGTGTGTGCCAGGGGGTCGGCTCTGTTCGGCTGTGATCGGCCTGTGAGCCAAGTCAGCCCAATCCGGCGGAAAGCCGCGGCCCATCCTTCGATGTCACTGCTACAGCCCCGATTCGACCCGCTTATCGGCGGTCAGAACCTTGCAAGGATGGATACCATCCGGACGGAACCGCGCGCGGCATACCGCCATGCCGTGGAGTCGTAGTCACGGCGTGGAAGGCGAAGCGCCGCGCCCGATCCACCTTCAGTCCTCGGCAGACGGCTGATGTTGTGGACCGACCAGATCGGCTGTGGCTGTGCTTTGTTCAGCCGGCCGATCGGTGTGCGTCGCACTGATCTGTTCGCTGTATGTCCGCAGAATCTCGCTGACTTGTTGGCGGTGTTCGCGGGCGGCGCGGTCAGCCATGGTGTGGGCGGCGGTGATCGCGCGGGAGTACTCCATATCGCGTTGTTCGAGCTGGTGTTGGTATTCGGTGGCTTGGTCTTCGAGCCGCTGGCGCAGAGTTGCGATCTCGTCGGCGGCGATCGTGGCGTTGGTGACTGCGGCGTCCCGTTCGCCCTCTGCGTGTGCTTGCGCCGCGCGGGCAGCGTCGAGGTGTCCGCGCATTTCTTTCAGGACGGTTTCGGCCTCCTCGTACACCCGGTCACGATCTGCCTCTACCTCGGCAATGCGCTCTTGTGCGTCGGTAGCAGCTTGTGCTGCAAGGTCTTTGGCCTGCTGTGCTTCCTCGGCAGCTTCGTCGGCGGCGGCCAGGGCCAGCTCCTCGAGTTCGACCGCGCGTTCGAGCCGGCGCAGCTCACACCAGCGCACCGCGGCCTCGAAGTCGTCGAAGGTCTCCGACGTCGACCGTCGACGCCCGGTCTCGTCGTAGTAGTGGAACGGAACCTGCCAGGCGATCGACCCGTTGCTACGGGGTCGCGGGCGGGGTGTGAGCATGAAGCCTCCAGAGCCGGTAGTTGCCCTGAGAAGCCGTTGAGACCGCAATGGTGACGTGGTGACACAAGTGGTGACATACACGTCTACACCAGGGTAGCTCACGCTACTGACCTGGTGTTTTAGTGGAGCGGATGACGGGATTCGAACCCGCGACCCTCACCTTGGCAAGGTGATGCGCTACCAGCTGCGCTACATCCGCATGCGCTTCGTTGGGGGCCGAGGGCCGCAACGGCGTGCGTCCAAAACTGTAGTCCGTCATCACGTCCAAATGAAAATCGGACATTCGAGGTGGCGCATCAGGGAGTGTGGTGGTCTGCGAGAGCTGTGAAGAAGGAGGCGTGGTCGGCGGCCCATTCGGCGTAGCTGCGGGGTGTGCGGCCCAGGACTTGGTGGACGTCGTCGGTGAGCGTCGCGTTGCCGCCTGCGCGGACGTAGGCCTGGCCGGCCAGGGCGCCGTCGGCGAAGTCCGGGGACATGCCTGACGAGATCATGTGTTCGCGCGCAACGTCTTCCGGCACGTCGACCACATCGAGCGGCTGACCGAGCACCGCCGCGAGTGTGGTGACCTGGTCGGCGCAGGTGAGCAGCGCAGGACCGGTGAGGGTGTAGATGTGTCCGGAGTGGCCGGGTGTCAGCAAAGCCTCGGCGGCGACTGCGGCGACATCACGTGGATCGATGACGCCCTGGCTGCCGGTCCCGGTGAGATTCGGCACGGGCCGGCCCGATCGGATGGCATCGGCCCAGCTCAACGTGTTGGAGGCGAAGCTGGTCGGACGCAGGATCGTCCATTCGAGACCGCTTTCGCGGGCCGCCCGCTCGCCGGGCATATGCCAGGTGCCGACGCGGCCGAGTTCCGGATCACCGGTGCCGATGGCGGAAAGTTTGACGATCCGGCGCACCCCTGCGTCGCGAGCCGTGCGGACCAGCGCGCGATCGGTTTCGGCGTCATCGGGGCCGAGGACACCGATGAGGAAGGCAACGTCCGCGCCGGTCATCGCGGTGGCCATCGAGTCGGGGTCGTGGTAGTCGCCGCGGACCACCTCGACTCCGGCGGGCACCCGCTCCGGATTCCGCGTCACCGCGCGGACCCGCACCTCACGGGCAGCCAGCTGACGGACGATTTCACTGCCGATGGTGCCCGTGGCACCGGTGATGACGATCATGAGGAGAGCGTGCCGCCGGTGCCACCCGATTCGATAGGAAATTTCGGCACGGCTTCGGGCGCTGTATCCGGCCGTGAGCTGCTTACAGTGGGGCGGGTGACCATGCAGGTAGACCTGATCGAAGCCACGGTGCCCGCGCCGGAATCGCTGCGTCCGTGGATCATCGAGCTGGGGCGCTTCCCCACCGCCACCGATACGTCCCTGCCGTTCACACATGTGCCGCACGCCGGGACGACGATCGTGCTGCGTACTGCCGACCGCCCAGACGCACTGGTCCTCGGCCCACAGACCCGCGCCTCGTACTCCACGGCCGATAAACCCGCTGGCTGCGCCCGCCTGCACCTGGCCCCCGGTGCCACCCGCCAACTGCTCGGCGTCCCCGCCGCTGAGCTCGCCGATCGTGTCGTCCGTCTCGCCGACCTCCCCGGTGTCGCCGCCGAATCGGCGAACGAACTCGCCACGCTGCCAACGGAAAAGGTCCTGCCGTTCCTGGAAGAGGTTCTTCCACAACGCATCTCCGAACGACTCGACGCAACGCACCCACCGCGAACTTCT
>NZ_BAGN01000361.1 GCF_000308835.1 Nocardia vinacea NBRC 16497
GTTCACGGTCGGCGAGCGTGCGCTCGAGCAGCAGCATCGCATCATCGATTCGCCCTACGGAGCCGTAGACGCTGGCGAGATTGCTGCGTGCGGCCACGGTAGCGGGTGGTCAGGTCCCAGGATTCGTTCACGGTCGGCGATAGTGCTTTCGAACAGCAGTGTCGCATCATCGAGTCGACCCACTGATGCGTACGCGGAGGCGAGGTTGCTACGAGTGGTGAGGGTGTCGGGATGGTCAGGACCCAGCGTGTGTCCCCGCAGGTCCAGAATTTGCTCCTGCACGGAAACGCGCTCATCCGGAGTCTCGGCGCCGTCATCACCCACGATGTTCATTTGGAGATCGATGAGAGGCCGTGGGCGGAAACTGATTCGAGTGAAGTCGAGGGTGTGAACCTTGCGGCGCCTGTAGACATCGAGAGAGCCGCCGCTTTCGGTCAGCTTTTGGCTGACGGAGGTAACCAGTGCTTCTCGTCGGAGTTCCTCCAGCCCAGCGCGCCGCGTGGTCTCTGAAAGCCCGAAGCGAGCAGCGGCCCGACTCGGCGAAAACCAGACCGGTAAACCGTCCTCGGACCGTTGCTCGGACCGCAGAATGAGCAGCATCGCCAGTCCGGGACCCGACAACCGGGCCATGAGGCCGCTAGTCCACACGCTGGACGGCACACGAAAATACTGGTGCTGCACAAGCTGGTCGGACGGAGCCGCCGATGTACGGAGTCGGTTGTACGTCGCCGAGGGCGGTTCGTAGGGCTCCCCTGTCCCCAGGTCTGACAGCAGGGTGACCACGTTCGGCATCCCGCCACGTGATTCGAGGGTGACCAGATTGCGGTCGGCTAGTTCGCGCAGCGTCGACTGAACCCTGCGAGCTCCCTTTCCCGGCGGATCCGGCAGGCCGAGCAGTGCCGCCCATGCTCGTGCAGGCCTGACCACGCGATACGGCTCAGCGGAAGCCGCCCAGAGCAGCGACAGATACATCTTCAACCGCAACTGCCCGCCGCGGCCTCCGCCACCGTTGGCGGTGCTGCTAAGCAGCTGAGCCATGGGCGGCTTGCTGTCGGATCGTTCGTCAGCAACGAACAGATTCCGGACTGGCGCGCCGGCCTTTCGCCGACGGGTTTCCCAGCTTCGAGGCGAATTCTTCAGCGACCTCCCACTGCCGCAGTTCCGGCACTGCCTCGACAAACGGGCTGCCCTGGTCGGACCAACGAGGCGTTGAAAGGCGGTCACTCATCGCTGCCTGGGTATACCGCTGAGGTTCGTCGCGGAATGCATTCCGCGACCGGCAGAGGATCGAGTGGGGCGGCAGACCCCGCCGTGGTACGGGTCCACGTTGATCGGGGTCTGCCAATCCGGGATCGGTTATTTGGAGTTGCGGACAGCGGTAGGACACTCGGTTGCCGGGTGGAACCGGCTAGGGAGCGCTTCGCGTCGAGTCGGTATGAACGAGTTCGCCGATGATGCGTTCCTGAGCTTGCTGGCCGCTGCCGTTCCTTAGGGCGCTTGCTGTTGGGAAGCTGCGCGTGGAAGGCCGGAGGCCCCGATCGGCGGGATTTTCGCGGAGTTTTCGTGGCGAATTCGTGGCGCCTCTCCACCCTCGGCAGCTACGAGGTGATCGTCCGGCCGTACTGGCACCATCGGCCCAGCCGGGCGGATCAAGGCAGCTGATGCGCCGATTCCTACTGGAATCCCACACCCGGACACCGGGAGTGGGTGTGCTGCCCGTCCTGCTCGGCGCCGATGACCTCGACGAGATCGTCGAAAACCCGCGCCTGCGGGCGCTGAGCGCCGACACCAACACCGAGGTGCGGATCTACGACCGATCCGTCGAGCTGCTCGCGGTCGACGAATTCGGGTGGCGTTGGTCGACGCGATCGACCAGTGGGACCTGGACCGCCCGCCGCTGTGCGTAGTTGACTGCACTAACTCGGGAGTGGCCTCGACATCAGCCGGGTTGGTTGTTCACGATCTTGACCGTGCAGATGTCGGATGGGTTCTCGCGGGTGCATGTGGACCTGACCGAGGGGCGAGTTCGGTTGCCTTCGATCGGGAAAGTCGTTCCAGGACCGTCAGCGTTGATGCCGTGGCAGGTGCTCGACGGAGCAGGCCGCGAGGTAGAACCGATCGGAAGCTATCTGCGGGACCGGCTAATCGGCGACGTAAGTCCGCTGACGTGCCGTAGCTACGCGTTCGATCTGCTGCGCTGGTTCCGGGTGATGTGGGCGGTGGATGTCGGCTGGGAACAGGCCACCGAAGCCGAAACCGCCGCGCTGGTTGGCTGGTTGCGTGCAGCGCAGAACCCGCAGCGCAAACGCAAGCGTCGCGATGGGTTGCCTGTCGGAGCGGTGAATCCGAAGACCGGAAAACCGATTCCAGCAGCAGGGTATGCACCGGCCACGATTGCGCACAATCTTTCGGCGGTGCATGGTTTCTACGCTTTTCACCTGCACTTCGGGCGCGGGCCCGCAGTCAATCCGGTGCCTGAGAACCGGGCTCGGCGCGCCGCGCTGGCTCATGTGTCGCCGTTGGAGCAGCGCCGCGCGTATCGCCGTGGCCGGCTGCGCCCGAAAGTTCCCCAGCGGCAGTCGCGGGCGATCCCTGATCACCAGTGGCACGAGTTGTTTTCCGGGATGCGATGCACACGTGACCGTGCGCTGCTGGCCTGCTACGTCAGCTCCGGTGCCCGCGCATCGGAGCTTCTGGGGATCCGGCTTAGCGATATCGATTGGCACGGCGGCAAGTTGTGGGTCGTGTCCAAGGGCAGCCGCCTGCGCCAGGCCGTGCCGGTTTCGCCGGATGCCTTGGCGTACTTGGCCGCCTATTTCGACGAGGTCGGGCTACCGACCGACGGTGGACCGGTGTGGTGCACCCGCCGCGGGGAGGTACGGCCGCTCACCTATTGGGCTGCGCGGCGGATCATTCAACGCGCCGCCGAGCTGCTGGGCATGAACTGGACCCTGCACGACCTTCGGCACACCGCGGCCACCCGGATGGTCCGTGACCCGGGATTGACGCTGGTTGATGTCCAGACGATTCTGCGGCACGCCCATGTGACGACCACGGCCTTGTACACGGTGACCGGACTCGATGATCTGATCGACAAACTCGCCGAGCACTACCAGCGTCCGGCTCAGCAGACCCGGTGGGCCGTGAGTTACGACGCGGACGATATCGCGGCGGTGTTCGGTGGCCAGTGAACCTATCGATTCACCGTCGATACCGGAAGTACCGTCGAATCGCATTCGCCGCCGGGAAGATCCGGACTTCGAACCACAGTTGCTGGCGGTCGGGCAGGTTCGGGCGATCGTGCCTGCCCTCCCACCTCCACCGGCGAACCCGCCACGCCCGTTCGGGGATCTCGCCTCGGCCTCGGCCTCGGCGATTGTTGATCTGACAGTTGAGAATTTTGGGGTATCCCCGCAGAGCCGAACGGGATTTCGGCGCGGGATGCGGTGGCTGCTGGCGTACCTGGCGCAATCGCCAGGCGCTACCTGGCAGCAGCGTTGGGACAACAGCGACCTCGGCGCAGGAGCGCGATTGGCTTCCGAAGTGGTCGAGGGCGATACCAGGCTTGCGGGCAGGCTCTCGACCGCTATGCAGCATGCGTACTGTCTGCGGCTGATCCAGCCGACTCAGCGGGTCCTTCGGGCGTCGCGGCTCGTCTGGTACACCACCTGGTTTCGCCAGTGCGCGAATGACCCTCTGCTGGAAGAGTTCTGCCAACGAATGCAGCAATGGCCGGTGAACGAGGCCACCCAGCGCAGAGCGGTGCTCGAGGTCTGCTTGATGCTCACCGTGTACGGCATCGACCTGTCCGGGCTGACCGCCGAAGCGGTAGTGCATCATGCCGCCCAATCCACTCACGACCGGATAAGGGTCGCGGCCGCGTGGCCGGTACTGCACGGGATGGGGAGATTTCCCGAATGGGTGCCTACCACGCTGCGATACGCCCGCGTGGATGGACAGCAATCGGTCGAGGAGCTGGTCGATCGGCACCAGCTGCGCAATCAGGATGTCCGGGGCCTGCTGGTTCAGTACCTGCGGCGTCGGTCGGTCGGTGTCGACTACTCGACGTTGACCAACCTCGCGCGCAGCCTCGTAGCGGATTTCTGGAAGATCGTTGAGGACATCAACCCTGATCAGGCCGATCTGCGCCTGGACGAACGCACCGTCGCCGAGTGGAAGAAGCGGACATTGCTCCGCCTGGACGGGAAACCGCGGATCCAGCTCAACGGGCCTTTCCTCGCTGTTCGAGCACTCTATCTCGATTTACAAGCCTGGGCTGCCGCCGAGCCGCATCGTTGGAGCTTGTGGGTGGCGCCCTGCCTGATCCGCGAAGCCGACGCTCTGTGGCAGGCCAAGAGCCGGCGACGTCTCGCTGAACGAATGGCAGACCGCACTCGGGAGCGACAACTCCTGCTGCCGATCCTGTCCGAGCACGTCACCACGCGGTGGCAGTGGTTGCGGGCGCTATTGGCCCAAGCCCAAAACGTCGGGCTCGGTGAAACCTTCGTGCTGGAGGGCGTCACCTGGCAATGCACGGCTACCCGCCACGACCAACGGCAGATCGGCCGTCCGGCCGAGACGATTCGGCTGATCAACCGCGACAGCGGGGAGCTGCTGCGGGCATCGCAGGAGGAAGAACAGGCGTTCTGGCAGTGGGCCTGTGTGGAAACGCTGCGCCTGGCCGGAATTCGCCGTGAAGAACTTGTCGAGCTGACCCATCTGAGCTTGCGCCAATACCAGCGCCCCAACGGCGAAGTCGTTGCCCTGCTGGTGATCAGTCCGTCCAAGAGCGACAGGGAACGGGTGCTCCCGATGTCCGGTGAGCTGTTCCACGTCATCGCCCAAGTCATCCGACGTCAGGTCGCCGAATACGGCAGCGTTCCTGTGTGTCCCCGCTTCGATGAGGCCGAACGGCGGTGGTGCGAACCCTTGCCGTACTTGTTTCAGCGACGGCTGAACGGCACACCACATGCGATGGCGACGAGCACTGTCGCTGATCTGGTCCGTAAGGCGGCCCGGCACCTGGTGCCGACGCATCCTGAGTTCGCCGACATCACCTTTGCGCCGCACGATTTCCGCCGACTGTTCGCGACCGACCTGGTCAACAACGGTCTACCCATCCATATCGGCGCAGCATTGTTGGGGCACTTGAACATTCAGACCACCCGCGGCTATGTCGCAGTGTTCGAGGAGAACGTGGTCCGCCACTACCAAGAATTCCTCGAACGTCGCCGGGCCTACCGGCCCAGCGAGGATTACCGCGCTCCCACACCCGATGAGTGGTCGGACTTCCAGGAACACTTCGACAAACGCAGGGTCGAGCTCGGTTCCTGTGGGCGCCCCTATGGAACGGGTTGCCAGCATGAGCATGCTTGTATCCGTTGCCAAATGCTCTCGGTCAACCCGAAGATGCTGCCGCGGCTCGACGAGATCGAAGAAGACCTCCTCGCCCGCCGCCGGCGGGCGCTGGAAGAGGGATGGCGCGGTGAAATCGAAGGCATCGACCTGACTTTGACGTTCCTGCGCAGCAAACGCACCCGAACGCAGAACACCGCCGCGAACCCGGTCAGCCTCGGCCTGCCCTCCTTGAATCTCGCCGCTGGGCGGTGAACATTGGCGAAGACGCTTACGCGGGGCGGGGTGCGTACATGATGATCCCGACACCGACCAGGCAGACCACCGCGCCGGTGATGTCCCAACGGTCTGGTCGGAAACCGTCCAACACCATGCCCCACGCCAAAGACCCTGCGACGAACACACCGCCGTACGCGGCCAGGATGCGCCCGAAGTTCGCATCGGGCTGCAACGTGGCAACGAACCCGTACACCCCGAGCGCGATCACTCCGGCACCGATCCAGGCCAGACCGCGGTGTTCGCGCACGCCTTGCCAGATCAGCCACGCGCCGCCGATCTCAGCGACAGCGGCCAGGATGAACAGCAGGATCGAACGCAACACGGTCATAACCGTCGACCCTACGAAGCCGAGATCATCGGGCCGCGACCGTGGTGCACCCGCACCCCGCTGACTCCGCCCCCTCGGCCCCGCCGCAGCCGCTCGCCCCGCCGCAGCCGGAACGTCGGCTGCGGGCGCGGGCCCAGAACAATCCGGCAACCCCGCCGATGATCAAGGCGAACCCCAGGGGCTCGAGCCACGACATGCTCAGCAATGCCACCCCGCCCGAGGCCAGGCCGGCGGCGGCAAGTAGCGGCGCCAGGCAGCACCCCACACAGATCAGCGTGCCGAGCCCGATCGGCACCCACCTGCTGCGGGGCTTGGTGGCCTTGCTGGTTTCAGCAGTCACAACGACCTCCGGCGGAAGCGGCGGTGGAGTTCTCGCCGGTGAACGGGATAGGGCAGCAAGGGCTTTCGCTGCACGCCAGCAAGTCATCGCACCCAGCGGCCAGCGCCGCGACCAGGGTGTCGCGCACCGTGGTGAGCTCGGCGAGTTTGGCGTCGACCTCGGCCAGCTTCGCGGTCGCGCGGGCATGCAGGCCCGCGTCGGGGCGACGTCCACGCATTTGGGTGGCTTCGATCAGGTCGCCGACTTCTTCGAGGGTGAACCCGAGACGCTGCGCGGCCTTGATGATCCGCAACAACGCGACCGTCTGCTCCGGATAGAGCCGGTGCCCACCCAGGGACCGATCCGGCTCGCTCAACAACCCCCGCCGTTCGTAATAGCGCAACGTCTGCACATTCACTCCTGCCGCCGCAGCGACCTGGCCGCTGCGCAACCCAGTGCTCACCGGCCCGCCAGCGCTGCTACCCGCTGCTCGAAAGCATCGAGAACCTCGACACGGGCGGACGGAACCTCGATGCGCATCACTGGTCCGGCCTCGACTGTGTCGAAGGTGAAGGTGAAAAACGAGCAGCACGCGGTCTCGCGGTCGGCCAGGTCACGCCCGACCGGTTCGGCGTCTTCGGTGAGCACCAACTCCAGCCGAGTCCGCTCAGGACGCGCAGATCCGCGCACCGAGGAGGCGAAGAAGCTGTCGAACTCTGCCACCCGCACCGGCTGCTCCACGGTCGGCAGCGTGCACAAGTCCGGCACCCAGCCCTCAGAACCAAGATTGATCGTCATAGCCCCACGGTAAACCTGTACCTAGGTACCGAATGCAACCCTCAAATCAGGGATACGAGGACTAGTTGGCGACAACCGTCTGCCCCTCTGGCTGGTGCAGATAAGCCCCGAATGCGGAGAGATGATGCACGCGGCGCGGCTGGTAGGGGAGCCTGGATAGTATTGCCGCGGTTGCGATTACCGCGCCCTGGCGGCGTAGCAGCTGCGTGTCGGTGCGGCGTGCAAGGCTGTCGCCATATCTGCCCGCGGCTCGGGAGGAGAGCGATATGGCCGAGACCAACGAGCAACCCACAGTGCGCCTGGTCGTGCACTGCCGCCGCTGCAACGGCTGGCTGATGTCACCGGAATCGGTCGCGCGCCGCATCGGCCCGACCTGCGAGGCCCGCGGACGCGCCGAGCTGCGCGCCCAGGCCGCGCGAGAGCTGACCCTCTTCGATATCGCGGCCTGACCTCCCGTCCGCTCCCAGTCGTTCGCGGCGCATGCCTGCACGTTTGTGGATGCCAGCAGCTCCTGTGAGATGTAGATCAGGTCTTGGAGGGATCGACCGAGCCGGTCCAGCGACGGCAGCACGAGGGCGTCGCCGAGACGCATGTACTCCAAGCACTTCCAGAGTTCCGCGCGTTCAGCGTCTTTGCCGCTCTTCTTGTCGGTGTAGATCCGCTGGCATCCCGCCGCGGTGAGTGCGTGGATCTGACGGTCGAGGTTCTGGTCCTTGGGGGGAGAGAGACGCGGCCGTAGCTGATGAGTGCACCACCGCCACCGATCGGTTCCAGGGCGTCGCCGTCGAGGGAGAGCGGTGCAGGGATGTCGAGATCGTGTGTCGCCGTAGCCATGCCGCGAGCTGTACGAGAATGGACACACAAGAATCGACGGACGGTAGATGCCGGTGCAGTCGGTGCCAGCGACCGCGGCGGGAATCTGAGCGGCGAACAGCAGGTCGCGGACACTGTCGGCGTCGCGACAGTCGGGTAGTTGGTTTGCGGTTCGGCGCCGTGTCGCTCCGGTCCGGTATGCGGGTGTGATGCTCCTGCTCCACGTTTGCTCCATGGAACACGCGTGGAGCACGGTTTGTGAGGCAGTAAAACCGTTGTTTAGCTGGTACTTCTTCGGTGGGCGCAGA
>NZ_BAGN01000360.1 GCF_000308835.1 Nocardia vinacea NBRC 16497
ACCCGGACACGGTTGTATTCGAAGAAGTTACAGATGCGGTTTCCGTACCTCGATCGGCTCCCGATCCTGACGCATTGCCTAAGGTTCAAGCTGCCTTCGAGACAGCATCGGACTCGGCTGCACGCGGCGATGGCAGCAAGCTCGAGAAATTGCTGGCCACCATCCGGCAACTCGACAATCCCAGCTATATCGAATGTCTCGAGCTCCGTCTACGGGGACTGACGATCGCTCGTATTACCGACGAAATGGGCGGCGACCGCAGCCCAGGCGCGGTCGCCCAACTGTATCGCCGCGCCGTACGTGCTTTGGCGGAAAAGCTTGTCGTTGGCGGGATCTCGAAGGAAGAGCTCGCAGCAGATGCCGCGCGCGCCGGTTGGCGCGACGCCGTAACGCGCAGGTTGCGGGAGGCAATCCAGTCCGGCGCCATCCCTGTCGGAACGGTGCTGGTGGCTCGCGAACTTGCCGAACAACTGGGCATTCAGTCGAAAAACCCTGTGGGGCTGGCTCTTCGGCAGCTGGTGGACGAGGGGTATGTAACGAGCCAAGCGGGGGTAGGGACCACCGTTATAAGCCAACGGGGGGTAGCAGGGACCACCGTAACGAGCCGGGCGCCTGGGACGCCGACCTCGGGTACGGGCTGGCCGATCACACCGGCAGAGCTCATGTCGACCTTGGCGGGGTTGTCATCAAGTGAGGATCTGGCAACCGCAGCTGCCCGCGACGGCTGGCGGTACACGCTGGAGTCGAAGCTACGTCAGGCAATCCGCTCCGGGCTATGGCCCCACGGCCCCTTGCTGCCCCCGGCGCGCGAACTCGCGAAACACATTCGCACCACATCGGGCAGCTCCGTAGACCGGGCCTACCAGAAGTTGGTCGAGGATGGCGACGCGACAGCCGTCCACGGGGTCGGGACCTTCGCCGTACCTACACGGCCGGACTTGCCGGCCGAGAACGCGACAGATACCGATGGCGAGCGACCGTCCGGCGGTGCCGGTGGGCGGCGGTCCGGCGGACTGCCACCCGGCGCCGTCGAGAACTTCGACGGTTTCGATCCGATCGCGGAAATGGATGGGCGCACGCCCAAGGGACATGTGCCGCGAGATGTGCCGCGACCTGCCATGTTCTTCATCAAGGATCCCGACAGTGGTCGCCTGTCGGGCACCTCCGACTTCCCTCCGGTAAGTACAACCAATTCGGCCGCAAACGGTCCCGAGACGGGGCCCGCCACCCCGCAGGCGGGCACCGGCGGAGATCAGATCGCGGATCTGCTGGCAACCGTGGACGGCGCACAACTGGCGTCGGTACGGGATAGCGCCGTTGCGGAACGTCATGCCGCAGTGGTGGATTCACGCGCGGCGGTGGGTGCAGATCTGGAGCGCTTCCAGCAGCTGAGCCGGACAATTGATCGGCTCGGAGAGTTGACCGATGCGATGGAGCATCCGGAGGCGGTCGCCCCGGAACGGCTTCGGTTGCTGGTGGACTTGTTCCACGCGGAAGCCGAGCGGCAAGCGGCCTTGGCAGACAATGCGAACCGGCGCGGCGGACGTGATATCCGTGATGCACGGAGCAGGCAGGAGGCGGTCGATCGTTTGACTGCGGCCGCCGCGCGGGTCGACCAGGTTGTGGCGCAGTTGGCCATGCCGCAACCAGGTGACTCGGCGAATATCGATGTCCGGAGCTTGTTGGCGACGGTCAATTCAGACGCGTTGGAGTCGGTATGCGCGAATGCCGAAGCCCAACGTCGAGCTGCGGTGGTGGATCCGCGCACCGCAGCGCCGGAAGACCTCGCGCGTTTGCAGAGACTGCGCCGGAAGATCGAGCTGCTCAACGAATTGCGCAGCGCCTTCGCCCATCCGGAAACCCTTCCCCCGCAACGACTTCGCCTGCTGGTGCACCACTTCCACGCCGAAGCCGAGCGGCAAACGGCGGCGCAGGCAATTGCGGCGATCGCTCGCTATCGCGCGGCCGACCACCTGGTCCGTGGCCTGGCGAACGCGCTGAAACCGAGCAGGCCGGGCAGTACGCCGACTGGCCAGTCGATGGCGCAGCAGGCAGCGCAGCCCGAGCCGGAGCAATCGGCTCCGCAGCACGGTGGTAGCGATGCGCCGCACCAGGTTCGATTCCGAGCAGACGGGGGCGCTCCGGATTTCGAGGAACGGTCACGGTTTGCGCACGAAGTCTGGGCTGAGGTGGTCAGCCGACTGACCGACGATGAGCGCGCGGTACTGCGGCCCTTCGCATCGATCGATCGGGCGGATCGCGCATTCGTCGCCATGATCACTGCCGTATTGCGCGGCGAGCGTGAACTCACCCCGGAGTTGGCTCGGATCATCGAGGTCATCGACGACGTCCTACGTCGCCGTCCATTGCCGGAAACGATCGTGGCAACCTATGGCACCACCGATAGTCCGCTGGATTTGACCAACGATCCGACGGGAACCGTCCAGCAGCTCCCCGAATTCGCGCGAGCGGTGATCGGGGCGATCCCCGTAATGGCAGGAACTCGTTTCCACCTCGAGCTGACCGTTCCCGCTGGCACTCCCGCATTGTTCTTGAACGGATTGTCTCCCACTCCGACTTCCATTCCCGGACTCCTGCTGGCACGCGGTTTGCACTATCGCATCGACAGCGTCGAAGACCTCGGCAACGGTGGCTATTGGGCGATCCATGCGACGGTGGTACCTGAACTCGGTCCGCGATCCACCCTTGGACCAGACCAGGCGGCGCCGCCTGCACCAGAACAACAGCCACAAACGGCCGGACATCGCGTCGCACCCGATCCCCGAGCGGCGGCGTGGCCCGAAGCACCTCAGCAGAAACCATCATCTGCGGCGCAATCGGCACAGCAGTCAGTCCCACCCGCATCGGCATCGGCATCGGCATCCGGTGTCGACGATGTGCCGTCGCCTGTCGAGCAGCACACGACTGCCTGGCGGGATCATTACGAAGTCAATCTGATATCGGCCGCCGGCGTGACCGACCGAGGCGGGCAACCCGGCGCCAGGCACAGCGTGAACGAGGATTTCTTCACGCTCACGACGGCGGAGGTCGGCGGCGATCAGTGGACTTTGGCTGCGGTAGCCGACGGACTATCCGGCCAGGGGCACAGCGACGAGGCATCGCAGGCCGCGACCGAAGCAGCCGCGCCGATACTGCACGAGGAGGCCGCCCGTGTCGCGCACGGCGGCAGGCCGGACCCCAAAGGCACCGCGGAGCGCGCATTCCAGGCCGCTGAGCGCGCCGTTCAGCGTCTGATATCGGAGAAGTACAGCGATTCCGAAATTCCGCCCGCGACCACGTTTGTGGTGACTATCGCGACTCCGACACAACTCGTCACGGTGGCGCGCGGCGACTCTCCTGCTTTCTGGATTCCCAATGGCGACGGCCCCGCGGTCCCATTGATCCCCGATGACCCGTACCTCGTAGAAATGGCGCAGAGCCTTGGCATGACCGTCCACGCGCTGCAACACGCGGCGTTCGGTGCGAGCCTCAACCATTACCTCGGTCGGGACACCGAATCGGGCGAGCTGGAGCCCCACGTCTACGACCTCCCAGCCGGGAGCGGAACGGTCGTGCTGGTTACGGACGGTGCCGTAAATATCTATTACAAAGATCAGTCGAGTACGGAGTCTCCTGAACAGCGAATCGCCGACACATTCCGCCAAAAGCTGGCGGAATCGTCAGGCAACCTGATCGCCGCATCGAGAGCGTTCGTCCAGCACGCGATCGATGCGGGTGAACACGACAATGTCACCGCCGTACTGATAGGCAGCCCGTCCCGCGAGACCGGTCCCGCGAAATCCGCACACCCGGCGACCGAACGTAACGACGAACCCGCGCTCACCCCACCGAATCCCGGCCAGCGGTCGAATACACCGTCGGATGCGGACACGCCTCGACAGGAAGACGCGGTTGCCACCGGTGCGCCGACCTCCGCACCGAAGGGATACCGAGGTAATAACAGCGACATCCTCGGTCAGTCGACCTGGAGGAACTCGCCGGATGCCCGGGGAAAGACTATGGGCTCCGATGGCTTCCTCACATTCCACACACCGCCCGGTGACGTACCGGGCGTCGGGCGCGGCCGACCCGGTCCCACGTCCGCCGATTCCACCGAGTCACCGGCAAACGCGACGAGTGATGCCGCATCGGCGGAACCAGCGCGCACCCAGCCAGATGCCGATGCGAATCCATCGGCGCAGAGCCCACGCGGGGAGTTGGTCGTCGCGGCGGTTCCCCATGAAGAACTCACGGCTTTGTTCGCGTCCTACGGCGACACCGACAGTGGCTGGACCGGGGCGGATGGTACGTATTCGCGACGATTGCCGGACGGCCGACATTTGTGGATGTTCTCCGATGTATTCCTCGGGGGCACAAAGAATCCGGACGGGTCCAGGCGGAGACCCCCTTACCTGGTGAATAACGCCTTCGTCGTGCAGAGCGACGGTGAAATGTCGACCGTACACCACGGGACGACCGATTCTCCGCGACCTTTGATGCAAGCGGGCAAGGGCGAATTCTATTGGCTCGGTGGCGGATACGTCGCAGGCAACGTCCTCTCCGTGATGTTCATCCGGTTCGCCCGCAACGGTCGTGGTGTCTTGAACGCCACCTTCGAGGACAACCTGCTCGCCAGATTCGACGCCGATGATCTCAGCTTGATCGACACGACCCCGATGCCATCCACGACGGGCGTTGCGTGGTCGGCATGGCTGGACAATGACGGTACACACACCTACGTATACGGCTGTGAGGACTTAGGCGCCGACAAGTACATGCACGTGGCTCGGGTACTCGGCGACGACCTGCGCGGACAGTGGGAATACTTCGACGGTAGCGGATGGTCGACGAACGAAAACGATTCCGCCCGTGTCATGTCCGGTGTTGCCAACGAATACAGCGTGACCCGCTGGCGCGGCCGTTACCTGTTGATCACCCAGGACACCACGACACCCACCAGCCCCCGGATCGTGGCATATGTATCCGATTCGCCGGCCGGCCCATTCACCACACCGACACTGGTCTACGAAGCGCCCGAAGCCGGTGCCACCGGATCATTCGGTGATCCGAACGTAATCATCTACAACGCTCACGAACACCCCGATCTGCGATCGGGAGACGAATTGATCGTGAGCTACAACCTCAACAGCCTGGACTTCAAGGGCGTGCTCGACGACATGTCGAAATATCGTCCGAGGTTCGTTCGCATCACATTGAACTCTGGACTCGGATCCAGCACCGCCACAACCGATTCCGGCACACCAGATCCCGCAAAACCGTCGAACCACCGATCCACCGCGCAGCTCGAACCCCCAACCGAGGAAGCATCCGCCGTCAGCCAGTTACCGGCGTTCCCCGGTCGGCCGAGTGATGCGGCGGTGGAATTGTTCGAGCGAATCCTCGATGCAGAAGCTGCCGGCGATCCGCGGGCGCAGGAACTTCGAGCCGAGGCGGAGCTCGTCATCACCGACGACGCTGAGCGTGCCCATGCCGAGCGATACGTAGGGAACGCGCGCCGTACGGCCGCACTCGCTGCGGAATTGGACATCACGCAAGAACAGCTCGATGAGCTGATGACCGAGGAGTTGAGGCAGGCATTCCGCGGCGAGATCGTCATTCGGGTCACGTACTCGACTTTCCGCAAGATCCTCGCCGATGGCAGATTCAAAACGCTGTTCGAAGTTCCTGCAAAGGGCCGGCTTGCGCAATTACCGCTGGCAGCCAGGGCGCTGCTCGAACAGGAGTTGTTCGGGCATGCGAACGATCTGCCTGCGGAATTACGGCCGGTCTACGGTCGCATTCGCTCGGGTCGGCGCCCCTGGGTTCTGGACGGCGACCTTCCGACCATTCGCGAGTTCGGCGACGTCGATATCGTTGTCGCCCCGTCAGAGCGTGGCAGGACAACGGCCTGTGTTGGCAGCCCAACGTTTACGAAGGTCATACCGAGTAGCGTCGACGATCCGCGGCCCGAGTCGTTCGGTGCAACGCCGAGTGGGCACGACGAGTTCGGCTACTTCGGCCTCGAAGGCATCGGCCGCGACTATGACGGAGACCGTTTCCACAACAGCGCCCACATTCTGACCCAAACCCATGGTGGCGTTCGGACTCCCCATATGGCATTTGTCGTGTTCCACCGTGATCTTCCGGACCACGGTATGCGGGAGGACATGTCGTACGCCGGGATTCCCTGGTCTCACGCCGTCGATATGGACACCACGGAGTCCGACTCCACCGTCGCCGCAGGGCCGGCGCGCCAACTCAATACCGGCCTGGAAGCCCCGCGCAAGGACGGCAGAGTCCTGGGGCCGATGGAGAGTCCACAGGACAGCGGCGCGTCACCGGACGAACCAGCAACACCCGAACAAGGCAACACCGCGCCCACCACGAATCACGGCGCATCCGAGCAGGTGGGCGCCGAATCCGACGCCGGGCAACCGCACGAACCAACGACTCTTATCGAGTCATTCAAACGCCGGTATCTTAAAACAGAGGTTTCCATCGACGATGGCGTCGATCCGGCAAAGGCAGCAGCATTCCTCCAAACATTCGACCGCCTGCTCGAGAAGTACCCTACAGCGCGCATCCACGAGATCGGCTTCACCGACATCGGTAACACCATTGCCACCTATGAATGGATGGTCGAAGACTCGGAACTGCACACTCGGTCGATCGAGCTGAGCGCCGAAAAAATGGCCGAATGGTCACCGGAAACAGTAGAATATATTGCCACCCAATTGTTCGCCGACGCGATGGTATACGCGGGCCGGTGGCGAGCGGAGATACATGCGATAAAAGCGCTGCGCGAACATTTCGCGCCGGACGGGGTTGTCGACGAGGCAGCCTTCGATTCATGGCTGAGAGAACAGTTCAACGATAACTGCTTCACGAACGGTGTACTCAACATTCGTACGGCCTTGCGGTCTTCTTTTGGGTACGTCGAATCCGGAAAGGACCCCCGTGCAGGCGATAAGGTTCTGCACAAACTTCTGGTGGACCGCGCTGAAGAGTTCAGAGGACGTCAAGCCCCGGTCGGCAGGGCGTTGACCGACGCGGAGAAACGTTCGCTAGATATCAGGAATCGCAAGGCCTACGAACTCGAGGACGAATTCGGCGTTCGTGTCGTCGGCTACAAGATCCTGGATATCAGCGAGGATCTCGTCCTCCGGCATTACGAAATGACTCGCAAACTGCTTACCGAACTCCCCGGTCTACTCGCCAATGGCCCCGATGGCAATCCCCCCGTAGTCGGGTTTTGGCCGGCTGGCTCACGGGGTGTTACGTCCAATTTGACACTGGACGGTATCCAGTATCCTGCGCATGCGCTTCACATCAGTGAACGAATGGCTATCGATCCTCAATTGTTCGCCGATATTATGACGCACATGATCGCGGACGGAGTACTCGTCGGCGACAGTGCCCAGGAAATTGAGACAGTTATCGGCCATGAAACCGGTCACGCAGTATTTTTGCGCAGTGGTCTCGCCGACGATATGGAGGCCGAATACCAATTCATCATGAGGGAACTGGTAAAGCTCTTCGTCCAGACCAGCAAACCCGCCGAACTGGATGAGTTCCCGGCCTGGCTGGAAAGAGAACTCAGCGCCCGCAGTTTTGGAGACACCGATCTCGACAGCAGCGTGGAGAGGATTCTCGACCTGCACGAGTTCTACGCCGAGGCGTACAACGCGAGGACCATGCACGGAAAGCTGGCAACCGACGCCCAGAAGCTGGCATATTCGCGTGTAATGCAGGCGTATGCACGCGTCAAGGCAGGCAGCGGTAATGCATCCGGCTCGAGCGGGACGGGAGCGGGCACGGTATCGACGCGCTACTTTGTCGAACCGGATTCACGGCAAACCAGCATCACGACGATAGCCACGCTGAACCAGAGGCATGCCGATACCGTCACCCCAGCGTCGATAACCTCCACCGCAACCGATTCCGGCGACACCACCGCGGTTTCCGACCAACCTACTGCGCGCATCAACACCACCGACCTCGAATCAGGTTCCCCCGCAACCGATTCCGGTGCTGTCGAGGTCCCCGACTACGTCC
>NZ_BAGN01000359.1 GCF_000308835.1 Nocardia vinacea NBRC 16497
TTACGGCGACTCCCGAACAATTCGGCGAGGTGCCTGACGACCAGGACGAGCGCCGGCGCGCCTTGGTGGAACTCGGTGCCGAACCGCATACCGCTGGAGTGTTGAGCCGAGTTATCGACGAGGTGGTACGGCGGGCTGAGGTGCTGGTGCTCGAGCACCACGACGGCCGCGAGGCACAGCCCGACGCCAGTGTGAGTGTGCTGGATACCGAGTCGGGCCGGATCATCGTGACTCCCAGCATTGCGATGGACGGGCAGCTGTGGTCGACCTACACACCCGGCGACGATGCTGCTCTACACGCGGGGATCGGGGCGCTGGTCGATCTTTTACCCAGCCGCAGCTGGTTTGAAACCAGCCGTACCGATTGAATTTTGCCGCCGGAGTTTTCGAGAGGATGAGCGAAGTGAACCGAGCACCGAGTATGAACGGTCATACGACCGAGTCCGTCCGTGCCCGGGGCGGATACGATGCTTTCTTCTCACCCGTTCCCGAACAGAGCGGTCCCCCGGCCACGGACGGATCGGCTTCGGCGGGCTCGGGCGCGGCCGGTGCATCGGCCACAACCGGACATTCTGTTGGGGCGGACCGGGTTCCGGGCGGTACGGTTCCGCCCGTGCCGCATTTCGATGGTGCTGAGCCCGTGATCGGAGCCCCACCACAGCCGCCGAGTCAGACCGCCGCGCCGGAAGGTGCCGACGCATCGCTATCCGCTGCGCAGCCGCCGCGGGTGCATACCGCCGACGCGCCCGTCGTCGGCCCACCGCCGGTGCAGAGTCCACCGTCCAGCGGCGCGCCGCAGGCCAGCGTCGAACCGCCTCGCGCCGCGACCCCGCCGCCATCGGCGCAACCGTATCCAGCCCAGTCCGCCACAGCCGAAACATCCGCTGCGGCATGGGAATCCACTCAGACCTCGGCCCAGACCGCCGGCGCGCCATGGCAATCCGCCGCCAGCGCCGAACCCCCGAGAGCCGGGGAGCAACCCGCGTCGTGGTTACCCGACCGAATCCACCACGCGTCCCACGATCCGTCCGAGCGGGTGGAGGTGCTGCCCGCACTGACATCGGCGGATCTGCTCTCCGATATCGCGGCCGCCCGGCGTGCCCAACTCAAGTCCACCTCCGGGATGCGCGGCGCGCTGAACAAGGTCGGCTTCAATCTGGGGCTGTCACCGGCCGAACAACGTAAACAAGACCGGCGCGGCCGGATTCGCCGACCGCTCACCGCCCCCTATCAGATCGCGGTGGTCAGTGTGAAAGGTGGTGTCGGCCGGACGACTCTGGCGGCGACCCTCGGTTCGACCTTCGCGCATCTGCGTCCCGACCGGGTGGTGGCCGTCGACGCGAATCCGGACTTCGGCGATCTGCCCACCCGCACGAGCGCGCATCCGTACGGCTTGACCCTGCGGGATCTGGTGCGCTCCTCGAATCTCGAGGCATTTTCCGCAGTGCATTCGTTCACCTCGATCAATGACGCCGATCTCGCGGTCATCGCGTCGCCGTGGAATACCGAAGCCACCGAGGCGCTTTCGGGCCGGGAGTACTCGATGGCGGTCGAGATCCTGCGCAGGCACTACAACCTGGTGCTGGTGGATTGTGGTACCGGTGTGCTGGATTCGGCGACCAGCACCGTACTGCAGACCAGCGATGCGGTCGTGGTGGCCACCCCGGCCACGGTCGGCGGTGTCAAGGGTGCGGTCGCCACCCTCAACTGGCTGAACTCGCACGGCATGCAGCATTTGATCGCCAAGTCGATCGTCGCGATCATGCACCACCATCCAACCAAGCCGACCGTCGAGGTCGATCAGATCGAGAAGCTGTTCGCGACGGCGCAGCGACCCACGGCCGTGGTTCCCTACGACCCGCACCTGGCCGAGGGCGGGCCGATCGATCTGCGCTTGCTCGAATCCGAAACCCTGCTCGCCTTCGAGGAACTGGCCGCGGCACTGGCCGACGGCTTCGACGGCTACCAGGCCCAGCGTCCGTCCCAGGACCGTGGAGAGTGGCGATGAGCACTGCCGTCGCGCCGCCGCCACCGGCGCCCTCACCGTCGGCACCGCAGCCTTCCGCAGAGGTCGCGCGCGCCCGGATCGCGGTCATGGTCGCCTCCTACCAGGTGGACGTGGTCGTGCCGACCAAGTTCACCATCGAGACCTTCATCGATGACCTGCTCGGCGTGCTGGCCCGCGCCATCGGTGACGACACCGTCGACTTCACGCCGCCGAGCGGGCAGTGGAGCCTGGGCCGTCCCGGTGAGCCGCCGATGCCGCGCTGGCGCAGCCTCGCCGATCACGATGTCGTCGATGGCACCGTGCTGATGCTCTCGGCAGTCGAATCGGCGGAGGTGTTCACACCTGTCGTCGAAGACATCACCGATGCGCTCGCCATGATCAATGAGCGCGAATTCGCCGAATTCAACGCCGAGACCGCCGCCATCGTGGGCCTGAGCGCTCTCGGCATCGGCTCGGCCACCATGGCCGGCCTGCTGTCGTGGTCGTGGACCGAGAGCGGTTCGATCCTGTGGTGCGGGCTGCCCGCCCTGTTGCTCGGCGCGATCTGCTGGGGGGCCGCGCTGGCCTCCGGTCGGCGTCGGGCCGCGGCGCGGATCTGTCTGGGGCTGTCCCTGGCCGCACTTCCGCTGCTATTCGCCGGTGGCGCGATGCTGGTGCCACCGGCCTATGGCGAGCCGGGCGCCTTCGCCGCGGCGAATGTGGCCGCCGGTTCGGTGGTGGCCGCCATTGCCGCGGCGACCATGCTGCGCTTGACCCGACTCGGCATCGCCACCTTGATGGCCGTGACAGTGCTCGGCGTCGTCATTACCGCCACAGTGCTGCCGGTGACCTATCTCGATATTTCGGTGCGGCAGGTTACCGGCGCCGCCGTATTCATCGGACTGGTGTTGCTCACCTCGGCCCCGCGGTTGGCCGTGGTGGCGGCCCGGATCCGGCCGCCCGACCTGCCGGACCCCGGCACCGATGTGGCCCCGACGAGCCTGACCGATATTTTCGACGCCGAGGCCGCCAGGGATGCGGAGCCGGAACAGGATGATGCCGAATTGCGTCGCGAACAGCTCGGCCACGGTATCGAGGGCCGTGCGCGGCTGGCGGTGACAAGTCTGCGCGGACTGATCGCGGCGGTATCGGTACTGCTGTCCGTGTCGGCCGTGCTGTCGGCCGCGGCCAGTCCGGGCGGCATCCGGGAGATCGTCATGGCCGCGGCCATCGCCGGTCTGCTGGCCATGCGGGCGCGTTGGTATCCGGACCTGGTGCAGGCCATCGCCCTGCTCGCCGCGGCCGCCGTCACGGTGGTCGGCGTCGGATTCGTACTGGTCGGGGCCTATGACACGGCGTTCGCGCGCTTGGTCGTGGCGTTGGTGGTCGCGCTGGCCGGAGTCGCCGGCTGCTTCGCGGCGATCCGGTTGCCGGGACGGCGGCTTTCGCCGGTCACCCGCCGGGTCATCGACCTGGTCGAATACGCGCTGATCTTGATCGTTCCCGTCATCGCGTTCTGGATCATGGGCATCTACACGGCGATGCGAGCGATCTGATGCGGATCGGCAAGGCCGCGGCCGTCGGGTTGGCCGCGGTGGCGCTGGCCATCGGGGCCGCGCCCGCGAGTGCGCTGGAACCGCCGCAGGTGGTGGTCGGTACGCCACCCGCGGATGGTCCGCCCGGACCGGAGGCGCCGACCAAACAGGACAAGGGCTGTCTCGCGGCGGGCGTACTGCCCGACAGCGACCTGTCCCAGGCGCCGCCGCCGGAACGGGCGCTGGAGCTGCCGCGCGCGCGGGCGTTGAGCCGTGGTGGTGGCGTCACCGTCGCGGTGATCGATACGGGCGTATCGCCGGGGGCGCGGCTGCCGAACCTGGTCGGCGGTGGCGACTATGTGGCGACCGGTGGTGACGGACTCTCGGATTGCGACGCCCACGGCACGCTGATCGCCGGCATCATCGCGGCTTCGGCGAGTACAAGCGATGGTTTCGTCGGCGTTGCCCCCGACGCCCAGCTGATCTCCATCCGGGTCCGCTCGGGTGCGTTCAGCCCCGAGAACACCGTCAACACCGATGCGAGTCAACAGCTCGCACTCGAGATCCGAACCCTGGCCCGCGCGATCACCCATGCGGCGAACCTCGGGGCGGAGGTCATTACCGTGGCATTGCCGGTCTGTGTGCCGGTGGATTCCAAGGTCGATCAGTCGATCCTGTCGGCGGCCATCGGATACGCGGTGCGCATTCGCGGTGCGCTCATCGTGGCCGGTGCGGGCAATACCGGTAGCTCGGGCTGTGAGCAGAATCCCGCGATCGATCCGGCCAGGCCGCTCGATTCCCGGAACTGGAAACAGGTGAAGACCATCTCCGCACCGGGCTGGTTCGCACCTGATGTGCTGACGGTCGGTTTCACCACCGCGACCGGTGCGCCGATGGCGGATTCACTATCCGGGCCATGGGTTTCGGTGGCCGCGCCCGGCACCGGGATCGAATCGCTCGGGCCGGGTGGCGGCGGGCTCATCAATGGCGTCGGCTCGCCCGACAAGCTGGTACCGGTGGGCGGCGCATCCTTCGCCGCGGCATATGTCAGTGGTGCTGCCGTGCTGCTGCGATCACGTTTTCCGAATGAGACCCCCGGTGAGATCAGCGCCCGGCTGCAGGCAAGTGCACATGCTCCGGCCCGCGGTATCGATAATGCCGTCGGCGCGGGCGTGATCGATCCCCTTGCGGCGCTCAGCTTCCGCACACCGCCCCAGCCGCCGGCCGGGCTGTTCCGATCATCGACTCTGGTCATCCCGGATCCGCCGCGCGCGCGGGACCGCCGGCCCGCGGTCGTCGCTACGATCATCATCGCGGCGGCCGTCGTATTCGGCCTCGGCGCGAGTTATGCGAACAAGGCGATCGGGAGACGTCGGTGAGCTTTCCGAGCATTCGAGTCGGTGGACTCGAACGCGGCCCGGTCGCCACGGTGGTGATCGCCAGCAGCTTCGTGCTGGTCGGTCTCTGGGCGCGGGTTCCGCTGTGGGTCGGGCCCGCGGTGGTGACCGCATTGCTGGTGACGGTGGTTGTGCGGGTCAACGGCCGCACCACCGCGCGCTGGCTGCTGGACTGGGGTGCGTATCGGTTCGGCATCGAGGCCAGGGCGCGCGAGCGCGCCGAACGGCTGCCGCTGCGCGACGTCGAGGTGGCCGCCGGGCTGTGTGGGGTGCACGAGGCGGGCTCGGCGCTGGTCGCGATGATCCAGCTGGCACCGAATTTGGATCTGCCGACGGTCATCTCCGAGAAGAGCCTCTATACCGAGGATGTGGTGCCGGTCGGCGCACTGCTGCCGCTGCGCGATCAGTTCGGCATCACCGTCGATATAGATATCGTGACCACCGGTCAGCGCGTACGTCCGGCCAGCAGCTACAGCATGCTCTACGACCAGCTCATCGGTTCCCACCCGGTCGTCGGCAGTCGGGTGACCTGGCTGGTAGTGCGCCTGGACCAGGAACGCAACCTGTCCGCGCTGTCCCGGCGCGGCCCGGTCGAGGTGGCGGCGCCCAAGGCCCTGGCTTCCGCGGCACACCGCATCGCGGGCAGGCTGCGCGAGCGCGGTATCGCCGCCCACGCGCTGCCCGCGGATGCACTGCGCGACGCCACGCGGTTGCTGCATGCCGGAGTCGAATTGTCCGACCTGCGGGAGAAGTGGGGCCATCTGGAGTCCTCGGCGCCGGGTCGGCTGGTGACCAGCTTCCTGATCGACTGGACCCAGCTCGACGACACCGGACTCGACGACTGCTGGTCGTGGAACCGGGGCCGGACGACCGTGGTGGTGAGTCTGGCCGGTGGTGCGCTCGGTTCGCGCGGTCTGGTCCGCTGTGTGGGGCCGGCGCCGACCACCGAACCGCCCGGATTCCTGCGTCCGCTCGGGGGCCGACAATCGACAGCGCTGCTGGCGACCCTGCCGACCGGCACATCGGTGCACGACCTTGCGGTCGACGAACCCGGCATCGACATCACGCCCGACGAGCTGCTCGATCTCGCCGTCACCATCGGTCCCAACGGCCAGATTCTCGGCGCGATCAGCGGACAGCCGCGACATACTCTGGCGCTGCCGCTGTTCGATCCGGCGCGCTACAACCCGCGCAGGCGCACCATCGACGTGCACGCGAATCTAGCGGTGGCACAACAGATCGTGCTGCGGGCGATGGTCGTCGGTGCGGATGTCGAGGTCCATTCAGCCCGCCCGGATCGGTGGTCGCAGCTGGTAGCCGCGGTCGGCGATCCCAATTCGTTGCGACTGGCCGCCGACAGCCGGGCAGTGAGTCCGGATGCGGATTCGGCCACGCCGCCC
The DNA here is from genome assembly GCF_000308835.1 of Nocardia vinacea NBRC 16497. Lineage (GTDB taxonomy): Bacteria > Actinomycetota > Actinomycetes > Mycobacteriales > Mycobacteriaceae > Nocardia > Nocardia vinacea. Next base: position 6,320 of record NZ_BAGN01000359.1, read on the forward strand.
GCGACCATCGCGGTCTTCGACCAGATGCCACCGCAGGTATCCGCGGCCCACACGACCGTCACCATCAGCGAGCCGGGCACGCCGCGGCGCCGGTCGGTGGATCTGGCGATCAATCAGGTCAGTGCCACCGCGGTCGATGTCAGCATTCCGATGCGCACGGTCCGCGTCGACCTGATCGAGCCACGCGGCGAGACCAGGTACTACAACGCCTCGATCGGTCCACCCGCGCCCAGCGGCAACGGAAACAGGCCCGCCCAACCGGCAACGGTTCCGCAACCGGGTGAGGCGATAACGGACGAATCGAGGCGGTAATGTTTGTCGGTGTGGTAGCGGACCCCCAGTCGGATAGCGGCCAGATTCCCTCCCAGGATGGCGAGGACGCGCTCACCCCGAGGCAAGCCGCGGCTTCGATCTTCTCCAGTCGACTATCGGAATTGATCGCGGAATCGGTAGTTTCGACCGAAGACGGGTCGACGCGCGGGTTGACGCTGTACTCCTTGGCGCAGCATTTGGAATTGGCGTATCCGGATGTCCCGGTTTCCCAATCCGGCCTGTATCGGCTGATCCACGGTGACGCGATTCCGCGGCTCGATCTGATCATCGCGCTGGCCCGAGTATTCGATGTTCCCCCGGAGTATTTCGTCACCGAGGAAAAACAGCGCTGACGACCGCCTGTTCCCTCCAGCGGGAATAGCTGTCCTCGAGCGCGCCGTCCGGCCTGGATACGATCCGGATTATGCCCGCCGAGGACTCTGGGGATGTGATTCTCCGCAATAGAACCGCGGTCTTGGACGCACTGCTGTCCGATCCGTCCTTCGGCGAAACCGGTGCGGGGACCGACACATCGACACTCAGCGGGCCGTTGACCGGTGAATCGACCGACATCCTGGATGATCTGGCGAATCCGGTCGGCGGCTTGCCACCCGAGGTGGTTGCCCGCCGATCCGCCACCGATGGGCCGAAGGCCAGTGAACGGATCATCGCGCTGCTGAACGGCCAGACGTCGGAT
>NZ_BAGN01000358.1 GCF_000308835.1 Nocardia vinacea NBRC 16497
CAATACGGTGCTCGGCCTCCCGCCGGCGCCCCTACCGATCCCGCAGGTCCGATGATCAGCCGAATTCGCCCCGGCGCCTTCCGAATTCGAACCGGCGCCCGCAGACGGTGGCTGCTCCGACTCACCGCCGCCGCGCTGGCGCTCGCCGTCGTGGTCGCCGGATACGACATCGTCCAGCGGTCGCGCTACTACACCGTCACCGCCCATTTCACCTCCACCAGCGGCCTTTACGTCGGTGACGAGGTTCGGGTGGTCGGGGTGAAGGTGGGCACCATCGAAGCCATCGAGCCGCACGGCACCGAACTCACGGTACGCATGCGACTGCCGCGGTCGTCGCGGTTACCCGTCGACGTGAAGGCCGTGATCATGGCCCAGAGCCTGGTCGCCGCGCGATTCATCCAGCTCACCCCCGCCTGGACCAGCGGACCCAGCGCCGGTCGTGAGGTCGATATCCCGGTCGACCGCACCGCCGTACCGGTCGAATGGGATCAGGTGGAGGAGCAACTGTCGCGGGTCACCAGCGCGCTCGCGCCGCGGCCCGATGACCCCACCGGACCCGGCGCCCGCTTCCTCGGATCCGCCGCCGCGGCGATGAACGGCAACGGCGACACTCTGCGGGCCAGCCTCGACCAACTCTCCGCCACCATGGCGACGCTGTCCACGGGCAGCACGGACCTGTTCGGCACCGTCCGCAACCTCCAGGCGTTCACCACCGCACTGGCGGCCAGCGAGCAGCAGATAGTCGTATTCCAGGGTCGGCTGGCATCGGTCACCGAGGTGCTGGCAGGCAACCGCAGCGATATGTCGACCGCGCTCACCACACTGGACACCGCCATCGGCGATATCCAGGCATTCGTCACCGAGCACCGCGACGGGCTCACCACACAGGTGCACCAGCTCGTCGACGCCACCGATGTGATCGTCGCCCAGCGCGATGCGCTGGAAACCGTGCTGCACCGCGCGCCCACCGCGCTGTCGAACTACTACAACACCTACAACCCCGGGCAAGGCGCGATGACCGGCGTTCCGGGACCCCAGAATTTCGGCAGCCCCATCAATTTCATCTGCGGCGGCATCGCCGCCCTCGCGAACGCCACCTCCGAGCAAGGAGCCCAGCTGTGCGCGCAATACCTCGGGCCACTACTGAACACGCTGCGGATGAACTACCCGCCGGTGAGCATCAACCCGTCCACCGGCACCGGTGTGGGTCCCGGCCAACTCGTCTACAGCCCACCGGAATTGCAGCAGCTCCTGCTGCCGGGACAGCCGCGATGAGCACGGCACGCCGTCCGATGGCGCTGCTGTGCGGAATCGCACTGTGCGCCACGGTATCCGGATGTCAGTGGACCGGATTGAATTCACTGCCACTGCCCGGGACCCAGGGCCACGGCCCCGGGAGCTACCACGTGGTCATCGAAATGCCGGACGTCACCACCATCACCCCGAACTCACCCGTACTGGTCGACGACGTGGAAGTCGGCACCATCACGACCATCACCACCGAGGACTGGCACGCGCGAGTGAGCGTGGCGCTCAACGCTTCCGTCATCCTGCCCGCCAATGCAACCGCCAAAATCGGGCAGACCAGCCTGCTCGGCTCGACCCACATCGAACTCACCGCACCGGCCGACCCGCGGGGCACGCTGATCGAGGGCAGTGTGATCCCGCTGGAGCGAGCGGGCAGCTATCCCACCACCGAGCAGACGCTCGCGGCGCTGTCCATGGTGCTCAACGGCGGCGGGCTTGGACATCTGCAGACCATCGTCACCGAGGCCACCAAAGCAATTGCCGGACATGAAGATTCGATCGGCAATGTGCTCGACGGAATGAATACGGTACTGGGCGAGTTGGATTCGCAGCGGGATGCGATCACCGCCACCCTGGACAATCTCGACAGGTTTGCCGCTCAGCTGTCCGCCGACAACGACACCATCGGTCGGGCCGTTGCCGCCATCGACCCCGCTCTCGGCGTGCTCAACCAGCAGCGAGGCGACCTCACCAATGCCGTCGCGGCATTGACTCGATTCGGCGATGCCGGAACCGCCCTGGTACGACAGATCCACGGGGATCTGAAGCGGAACCTGGCCAACCTCGCACCGACCCTGCAGCAGATTGCCGCAACCGGGGACGATCTCGTCGCCAATATCAACCAGCTGGCCACCTTTCCGTTCCCGCCGGTCGCCATCACGAACGGTATTCACGGCGATTACATGAACCTGTGGGCAGAAGCGGATCTCACACTGCCGCGGCTGCAGCAGGGTCTGCTGTTCGGTACCCCGTTTGCCGCCCCACCGGTGACAGGAGGCCCCCGGTGAGTACCGACTCGACGGGTGGACGTACTTCTCGCCTCGTCCGCAACCAGCTGATCGTCTTCACGATCATCGCTCTGGTATCGACGACTTTCACCGGCATCTACTATCTTCGGATTCCGGCGGCGCTCGATATCGGCCGCTATCGGGTCACCGTCGAATTGCCAAGGGCCGGTGGCCTTTATCGCAATGCCAATGTCACCTACGACGGGCATACGATCGGCCGCGTCACCTCCGTCGACCTGGCACCCACCGGAGTTACCGCGACGCTGTCGCTTATCGACTCGGTCGCCGTACCCGCCGACCTGACCGCACGGGTCCGCAGCATGTCGGCGATCGGCGAACAGTACGTCGACCTGCAACCCGCGGTCGACCACGGACCGTTCCTGCGCGATGGCGATATGATCGCCGTCGACCGCGTGCGGATCGCCGACCGGATCGGCCCCATCCTTGAGCAGACCCGCGCGATCCTCGCCTCGCTCCCACCCGACACCCTGCGCACGGTGCTCGACGAGTCCGCGCGCGGATTCGGCGGTGCGGGAAGGGATCTGGCGAGCCTGCTGGACTCCACCGTCACCTTCGTCGACGCCATGGCCGCCAATGGCGACGCCCTCACCACCCTCGTTCAGCAACTCACCCCGCTGCTGAACACCCAGGTGGTCAGCAGCGCCGAAATCCGCGATTGGGCCGCGAATCTGGCCTATCTCACCGACCAGCTCCGCACCGCCGACCCCGCCGTGCGCAATATCCTGGAACGCGGCCCGGCCACCGCCGACGATGCCAACCAGCTGTTCCAGAACCTGGCACCGACCCTGCCGCTGCTGCTGGCCAACCTGACCACCGTGGGACACGTTGCCCTGACCTACAACCCCGCCATCGAGCAGGTCCTGGTCCTGCTGCCGCCCCTGATCGCCGCCGAGAACATCGCCGGTGCACGTGGTGCCGCCGACGGCGGCGCCAATGTCGTCTTCGTCGTCGAGGTTCAGGATCCCGCCGCCTGCACCACCGGCTATCTCTCCGCCGACGAACGCCGCAGCCCCACCGACTCCAGCACACCCGACACCCCGCCCAATCTGTACTGCAATGTCCCGCAGGATTCGCAGTTCGCCGTGCGCGGCACGCGGAACCTGCCGTGCCTGGAAAATCCGGGCGTCCGCGCCGCCACCCCCGAGCAGTGCCGCAACGGGGTGGTACCGCCCTCCGGAAACAACGGGCCATTCGAGTTGAGCCCCTCACCCGCGCCGGCAGGTGTCGCCCACTATCTGCCCGGCAGCCCCATGTATCTGACACCGGACGGAAATCCCTACCGCCACATCGACATCAACCGACCAGACTCCCAGGAAGCGTCATGGACCTCACTGTTGACCGCTCCGATTCCCTGACCGCGACCGACGCGGCGGCTACTACCGCGTCAGTGACCGAACCGCCGCGGCGTCGGCGGGCGACCCGCCCGACCGGGCCACCCAGCGAGTCTCCGGATACCGAGGCGAGCACTGATACAACGCCATCCGCGGGCGAACGACCGTCGAAGCAGACGCAACGCCCTATCCTGCGACTGCGGTTCGCTCGTCCGAGGCTGGGGCGCAAGAGTTTTCGCACCGCTGCGGTAGCGATCGCTGTCGCCGCGCTCGTCGCCGCGACCACGGTGACGGCACTGGCGCTGCGCGAGCATCGCCGGACCGAGGCGGCCGCGAATCACCAGGCCGCCATCGTCGACACCGCCCGGCGCGGTGTCACCGCCTTGATCAATATCCGCCGCGACAGCGCCGATTCGGACTTCGCCCGCCTGAGCGATGTCACCACCGCACCATTCGCGGACGAACTGCACAGCCAGTCCGGGAACTACCTGAAGGCCATCCGAGATGCCGACGTGCTGTCCACCGGCGAAGTGATCGCTGCGGCCATCGCCGCCGACGACGGCGCCGAGGCTCCGGACGACGGCACGGTGACCGTCATCGTCGCCGCGAACGCACAGGTCACCAATACGCAGACTCGGCAGCAGGAACAACGCTCCTACCGGTTCAGCGTGAAGATCAAGGAAGTCGACGACACCCCGAAGGTGTCCAACGTGGAGTTCGTGCCGTGACCGATCGATCCGTCATCGTCCTGCGAAACATTCTGCGGCTCAGCATGATTCCGCTTCTGACTGCGGTGATCGTGGCACTGACCGTCGCCGCGGTGCTGCTCGTGCGCGACAACCGGCACGACGCCGCCACGGCCGCCGCACGCAGGGACGCACCGACCGCCGCCCGGGAAACAGTCGCGGCAATGCTCAGTTACACCTCGTCCACGGTCGACCGGGATCTCGCCGCCGTGGCGGGGCTCACCGGCTCGTTCCAGGACGACTACCGCAATCTGGTGAACAAGACGATCGTGCCGGTGGCAAAGGAGAAGGGCGTGAGCACCAGAGCGCGGGTGGTATCCGCGGGCGTACTGTCGGCCTCCACCGACCGTGCGACGGTGCTGATGTTCATCGACCAGGTGACAATCAGTACCGCCGTGCCCGCACCGACCACCAGTTCCAGCCGGGTGACCGTCACCGTCGAAAAGCACGACGACCACTGGCTCGTCAGCGGTATGACTCCGCTGTAGCCGGCGAGAGGATGATGTAGATGCCGAATCCCGCGACCTCCGCGGCGCAGCCGCTGGCCGGTGTGCGCATCGTGGAGATCTCCAGCTTCGTCGCCGCGCCGCTGGCGGGTATGACGCTGGCGCAGCTCGGCGCGGAAGTCATCCGTGTCGACCCGATCGGCGGTGCCGCCGATTACCGCCGATGGCCGCTCACCGACGACGGCGAGAGCATCTACTGGACCGGACTCAACAAGGGAAAGCGCTCCGTCACAGCCGATTTGCGTGCACCGGCCGGGCAACTGCTCGTCACCCGCCTGATAACCGGCGGCGGCCCCAGCGGTGGCATCCTGCTGACCAACGCCGCCGGACGGGATTGGCTCGACTACGAGACGCTCACCGCCACGCGGCCTGATCTGATCCAGCTGGAAATACTGGGCCGCGCCGACGGTTCGGCCGCAGTCGACTACACCGTCAATGCCGCCACCGGATTTCCGCTCGTCACCGGCCCCGCCGACCACGAGGGTCCGATCAATCATGTGCTGCCGGCCTGGGATCTGCTCTGCGGAGTGTATGCGGCACTGGCGATCACCGCCGCGGTGCGCCACCGCGACGCGACCGGACAGGGCAGCCGGATCACCCTGCCGCTGGAGGATGTCGCGCTGGCCACGGTGGGCAACCTCGGCTTCCTCGCGGAGACGGCACTGTGCGGGCGGCAGCGCCCCCGCTTGGGCAACGGCATCTACGGCCAGTACGGTCAGCACTTCACCAGCGCCGACGGCGTCTCCTTCATGGTGGTCGCCCTGACCCCCAGACACTTTCGTGATCTCACCGAGCTGACCGGCAGCACCGTGGCGGTCGATGCGCTTTCCACAGCGCTGGCGGCGGACTTCACCGACGAGGGCACGCGCTACCGTCATCGCGACGTGCTGACCGGCCTGTTCACCCCGTGGTTCCGCGACCGACCCGCCGAGGAGATCGGCACCGCCCTGGCGAAAACATCGGTGCTCTGGGAGCGCTACCGCAGTTTCGACGAACTCGCGACCGACCCGCGCGTCACCGCGAATCCCCTGTTCACCCTGCTACATCAACCCGAGATCGGCGAATACCTCGCGCCCGGTTCCCCGATCGCGGTGAACGGCGCGCACGTTCCCGCCCGCCCCGCACCCCGACTCGGCGAACATACCGAATCCGTCCTGCGGGATCGGCTCGGACTGTCCCCCGAATCGATTGCAGCACTACACATGTCGTAGATCGTCGCAAACGAGCCCCCGGAACGAACCGCGCGGTAATCGCCATCCGGCCCCAGTCGCCGAATTCGGCGTTCGGTGCAGGAGTTCGGCGAGCGTCGCGAGATCGTGTTCGGCCCAACTCGACAGTCGCGGCAGCCCGGAGACCACGGATCTTTCCGTCCGTGTGATGGATGTGCCGGTCAGGGAATCAGCACGAGCTTGCCGGGTGCGTGTCCGGCGATGCCGACCTCGTGGGCTTTCGCGGCCTCGGCGAGCGGGAAGGTGGTATCGACGATGACGCGCAGCGCACCGGACCCGGCCCGCTCGACGAGCTCACCGCGGGCGGCGCCGCGGACTTCGGTGCCCGCGTCCTGCCCCGGCCCGTA
>NZ_BAGN01000357.1 GCF_000308835.1 Nocardia vinacea NBRC 16497
CTCGCGGGCTGCCTTGATTTTGGATTCGGTGTTCATTTGCTACCTGGCCTTTCGCTCGTAGGCCTTTCGTTCGATCTCCTCCATGTCGCGAGCGGTGACCACGTATGACCGGCCGTCCATGGCTTCGGCGAGGACAACGAAGAGGTAGCGGCCGGCGTAGGTCTTGCCCAGCAGCACCGTCGTGTCTTCGCGACCTCGGTAGTAGTGATGAGGTCGGCGGGCTGCCTCTTCCACCTCGGACGGTATGACGTTGTGGCGCGCGATGTGCGCTTCGGACTCGTCGCTCCAGAGGAACTCGAACACAATCCAGCGTATCACGTTCGAAATACAGACCAGGTCCAACTCATTTGTATATGCGCATTTATGAATATTTAAGTCAAGAGCTTCGCCGTTGGAAAGACTGGGGCGTTTTTTTCTGGTGCTACTTGCTCTGCTTGTTCGCCTTGGCCAGCCGGATCGCGCGCTCGTTCATGCGGTCCGACAGCAAAGGCAGAACTGCCACCAAGAGCTCCGTGAACGGCGGAAGAGCCCGCTTCACGAAGTAGCCCAAGGCGGTCAGCAGAGGCGTAGCACCAAGGAGCACAGCAAGCTCCAAGGCGCCACCTCCCTCTTTCCGGGGTGGTGAACCCGAACCATCGCAGGCCGGGCCATGGACCGCAGCGGGATTCGCTGCGGAGTTTGTGGCCGGACATGACGAGGGCCCGCTCGACGAGCGGGCCCCGATGTGTCGCGGTCGGTTGAGAAGAGTAGGTCGTGAGTTCGTTTACGACGCGGTGCGTCGCCCAGCTGCGAGCACGCTCCCGATTGTGAAAACGTGGCTACGACGACCTTGGCGTACGGGCACGAGATGATGGCGGGCGGGCACGAGATGACCTCGCGTGACCCAGCTACGCACAGTCGAGGGAGCAACGTCGAGAAGCTTGGCGGCTTCGGTGGTGGTGATCAATCGGTTGAAGTAATTCGCCGGCACCTCGAGCCGCGGCCAGATCGGTGATGTGTTCGTTCTGTGGTGTATCCGAAGTCGGACTCTTTCGAGATCGTCTCTGTCGTAGAGCGCTGCTCGGCCGCGATGGCCGACATTTTGTAGGTAGCCGCGAGAGACCCACTTGCGGATGGTCGCTGGCTTCACTCTGATGATGTCCCATGCCTCCCGTGCCGTGACCAACTGCGGCTCCTCCTCCTGCATCAACAGTTCGGCTGGCGGATGTGGCCGAGGAGTGGCGGCGGCGTAGCTGGGCATCGACAGCGGATTCCGCCGACCGGTGTACTTTCCGCTGGCGACCAAGTCGCGCACGCGACGTGCGACGGGGGCTTCGAGCGTCGATGACGCCGACTTCACGAATTCGCCTTGCGCCTGGAGTGTTGCGAGCAGGTCTTGGCTTGTGAGACCGAGTTGTTTGGCCAATTCATGTACGCGGACCTTGCCTGCCATTGCTCTCCCTCGCTGCGATTACGCCAAGCGTTCTAAGTGTGACAGTTTGCGTCAAATGAGTGTGACAGTGCGTCAATTGACCGCTGTATGGCCATGCTTGGAGGCGGAGATGATTCGGTATATGACCTGTTCAGGGCATAAAAAAACCCCGGAATAGTCCGGGGTGAATCTGGTTTTGGGCGCACAAGATCGCCACACAGCTATGTTGCATTACGTGTGACAAGTTGTCAATCCGTCCTGGCGATTCCGTCCGCTCATCATTGCCCGAGCTGGGCGTATCGAGGCTCTGACCGCCGATAACATTCCCTTATCGGAGGTCAGAAACCTGATGTGCAACGCGCTTTCTGCCCATCCTCATGCGGGAGTGACGGTCAGTGATCGACGAGAGTGTCGACTTGCTGTCCGGTGGGATTCAAGATGTAGACCCCCGCGCGCAGCTCAACCGAGTGGGCCCGAATCTCGTCGACATCCCGGCGACCCCATCGGGTCTCGCTCGACCACATCAGCGCGGTGATCACGTCTGTCCGCGGCAGGTTCGCGTCGGTCAGATTCGCGTCGGTCAGGTCCGCGCCGGTCAGGTCCGCGCCGGTCAGGTCCGCGCCGGTCAGGTCCGCGCCGGTCAGCTTCGCGCCGGTCAGGTCCGCGTCGGTCAGGTCCGCGTCGGTCAGGTCCGCGTCGGTCAAGATCGCGCCACGCCTGTCCGCGCCGATCAGATTCGCGCCGCGCAGGTCTGAGCGGCCCAGGCTTGCGTTGCGCAGGTCCGCTTCGCGCAGGTCCGCGCCGGTTAGGTCCGCGCCGCGCAGGTCTGTGCCGCTCAGCTTTGCGTTGTGCAGGTCCGCTTCGCGCAGGTTCGCGCTGTTCAGGCTCGCGCCTTCCAGGTTCGCGCCGCTCAGGTTCGCGCGCTCGAGGTCCGCGAAGCTCTGGTCCGTGAAGCTCAGGTTCGCGTAGCGCAGCAGGTCCTCCGAAGGGCTCTTAAAAAACGCAGCAGAGCGTGTCCCGGTACGTCCCGGCTGACGGTATTGATCGGCTTGTGATTGGAAGGCGGGCCATGTTCCGGCGAGCATCGACAACAGTCGACGCACAGGTGAATCCGTCACAGCCGTCGTCGCCGGTGCTGGTTGGAAGGCGGGCCATGTTCCGGCGAGCATCGACAACAGTCGACGCCCGTATGACAGCTCATTCATTGCCACCCCCGGAATTGTTCGATGGGAGCGATGATTCGCTGTAGGAGGCAAGCTTTTTCACCAGTACGGGCGCGGCGACCCCGGCTCCGAACGCGGCGGCGTTGGTGCTGATGATGTCGCCGTACGCGATAGCCCATGTCGTCAGACCGGCGACGCCCAGGTTGACTGTCAACCAGCTCAGGTACACGCCCCCGCCAGGGCCGCCGTTGCTTTTGAGCCAGGGCCAGCCTTTGACCCGAGTGCTGTCCTCCAGGTAGGCGATGCCGCAGTTGGCCGCCGCGCCAGCGATCCCCCACAGGGCGTACTGCCACATGCCCACACGGTAAGCGTTGCAGCGCCTTTCAGTGTGGCTTCGCTGATAGGACCCACTTATCGGCGGTCAGAAATCGGACTTACTGGCAGTCGTTTTGGCAGCTCAGCTTGCCTTGGACATCGCCGCCGACGTCCTGTGCAGCAAGGTCGATACCGATCCAATGGAGACACCCAACTCGTCAGCGATCTGCCGGTAGCTGGCACCACTGGCCCGCAGCTCGCGCGCCCGCTGCTGTTTGGCCCTCGCGCGAGCTTCGTAGTCGTCCCGCGGTTCCGCCACGATGTTCCGGATCGATCGCTCGCTGACGCCGAGCTGCTCCGCCATCTCCCGAGCGGTCTTAGTACGACGCTTCCGGTGTTCGGCTGCCATCATTCCTCCAGTGCGGCGAGGACCGTCGCCCGGTCGATAGCACGCTTCTTGTTCGTGGCGACGATCGCGGCTTGGCGCTTCTCGGTCATGATCTTCCCACGAATTGACTGCGTCGTTCGGAACGACTCTTCACTGAAGTTGCGCCAGATCCAGCGACTGATCGACGTCGAAGTGGCCCGCACCTCGGAGAACGGCAGCGGGAAGCCAAACCGGTCGTTGACCTCGTGACGGCAGTAATCGAGCACCAGGTGCTCCCACTCGGCTTGATCGCCGTTGCGATGATGCCACCACATCGGGTACGCCCATCTACGGGCTGTGTCGAACATCGTCACGTTCCGGCCGAGGCCCGACGCCCGCTCAGGCTTGCGCGGCATCTGCCGAGGCGTGGACGGCGTAATCAGATCAGCCAGGTTGTATGCCGCAGCAGGCCCGTAAATGGTTTCCCACGCATCATGGATCGGATTCTTCGTCAGTCGACCCGCATAGGCCGGATCGCCGCCCACCTCAATCCGCAATCCGGCTTCGACGCGCTGGGCGAACCTGAGCGGCGCCAGGTGAGCCGAATCCGTCCGGCACACAGGAGCTTTCAGCCACCATCCGATGTGCCCACGACCGGAAGGCGATTGAGCTACCCAGTTCGGGTCAGGGTGCCCTTTTGGGCGCTCGAACGCGCGAAGGGCAGTGTCCGGGTGGTCAACATCGACCACCAGCGCGCCAATCAACGCGTACGGGGAGTGCTCGATGTAGCGCATCTCGAGCGCGTCTTCGCGCGACATTCGATACTGGCCATCCCTCAGGCGGTTCGTCGCGTGTGGACGATGCGGCAGCAGGACGTCCATCGCCCATTGCCCGTCCGTCATCAGGGTCTGCCGAGGTGCCATGCGGACACCTAACCCCGAAGATCATGTTTGATGCAGTAGGCACGCCGAACCATTTCAGATATCCGGGGGTTCGGGGGCTTGCCCCCAGCTTCCCGGATATCTCTAGAAGCTGGGATTGATGCACTAGGCAACTCGAACCATATAGGATATACATGCAGAAATATGCATATGCGCATTACTATATGAATTCCTCAATCGGCTTGTTTTGCCCAACGTGCCAGCAGGTCTCGAACCTCGCCGAGCGACAGAACAGCGCACCCACATGACTTGGTCCCTGCTGTCACCAGTTCATGGAAGCGTTGGGCTTGGGAATCCAGGCAACTCGGGTCGGCCGTGATGTGTTCGGGAAATCGCGCGGAATCGACGATCAACGATTTCCACGTCTCGATCGTCCGATATTGCCGGAGCAGATCGGACGCGGAGTCGATGTCGTAGAGTTCGAGCCAAAGACCAGTGACTTGGGCCTCGATATCGGCTGTGGGCCATGGCGTCCGGTGCAGGGCTACCGCAGCCTCCCAGATGGGATCTGCGGCTATTGCAAGCTCCCAATCCAGAATCCAGACGCCCTGGTCGTTGACCAGGAGATTGGCTGGATGCAGATCCGAATGAACCAGCGTCAACGCTCGTTCGGACTGCGCGTGGTCTGGGTTCCAGACTTGCTCGATCGGTGGAAGCTGAAGTTCGGCGATTCGGCTGGCGTGTACAGGCGGCAGGGTGGCATAGAGGTTGGAGAGGAAGCGCTGGAACCACACCTGCCAGTCGTAGACGGTGCGGAGCGAGGGCCGGGAGATGTTGCGCGACTGCATCTTTCTGACCTGAGCAAGCAAGTCTGGAACCCAGGCCAGCACATCCGAGCTTTCCAGTGCCGGCCGGGATCCGACGATGAACTGTTCGATCAGGAACTTCTCGCTGGAATACAGAACTTCAGGAACCAGTGCTGTGGTTGTGTAGGCAGCCTTCAATGCGTCGACTTCCGGCATCATCCGAGGGTCGTACCCCTGGTGCACGTCCCCACGTGATCGGCGCAGGAGCGCATCTCCTGCGCTGGTGTGGACCCGGTAGTTGTCGGTGTAGTGACCGCTGAAATCGGCCGTGTGGCTATCGATCCGGCTAAGCAGTTCGTTGGCTTCGCTGGCGGAGATGCGCACCTAAGGCCTCCAGAAGGGGCGTACAGCCTGCCATGAGTCGATGCCCGCTGCGATCGACTCAGGCGGCGTGACCGCGTGAATGAGGTTCCAAGTCGCGAGCAGTCGAGGCAGAGCGAGGCGACGATCCCGCGGGCCTGCCGGAAATAGCGCGTCATACGCCCAGCGGTACGACTGGGCCAACTGACACAGCACGGTGTCGGTGCGCGACAACCACTTGCGGTCGTACTTGCGGCGGGCATTGATGCGAAGGGTTTCTCGCCATATCGATGCCTTGTCGGCGCGGCTGTGGCAATAGCTCAGGTGACTCACGAACCACGTTGGCCGGCCAGTCTGCGCCAGGCGATGGCACAGATCGCCTTCTTCGTTGAACATGAACCACCGCTCATCGAACCCACCTACTGCGTCGAACGCGTCCTTGGGGATGAGCAGGAACGCCCCCATGACCCAGTCCACGACCCGGTCGTGGGTGTAGCCAGCCGGAGATCGCTGGAGCAGCTGCTTCTTTCGAGCCTTCTGCCACTCGAGCCGCGGCGACGGGAACTCATCCCACGACCAGACGAGATCGCCGCTGAATGAGTTCTGTCGAATGCCGACAACACCAAAATCGTCCAGTCCCTGGACGTATTGGAGGAGATCCGCGAGATCACTATTCAGAGCTGTATCCGGATTGAGAATCAGGATCATCTCGACAGGGCGGTCGATCGCACGGACACCGTCGTTGCATCCTGCGCCGAATCCGACGTTGTCACCAGCTACAACCTGGG
>NZ_BAGN01000356.1 GCF_000308835.1 Nocardia vinacea NBRC 16497
CGATCGATCACCGCTCGAACGGTGGCCTCGATACCGGTGACGTCGATACCGCTCGGCAGCGTGAGCGTCACCCACTGGCAGAAATCGTCGAATCCGCCGCGTTCGACCATCCAGCACATGATCGGCGTCAGCGGTACCGAGCCGACGCCGCCGCCGGGGAGCTCCGTCGGAAGAGCGGCCGCCGCGGTGCTGTCCTGGACCGCGACCTGGGCCAGTCCCGCGACCGTCTTCCGCTCGAATACCTCCCGCGTGGAGAACACCACACCGGCTGCCCTGGCTCGGGTCACCAGTTGGATCGACATGATGCTGTCACCGCCCAGGGCGAAGAACGAATCATCGACTCCGACCCTGTCGATGCCCAATACCTCGGCGAACAGTGCGGCCAGCGTCCTTTCCACCTCGGTGACCGGCGCCCGGAATTCGGCCCGGCCGGTGGTGAAGTCCGGCTCGGGTAGCGCGGCGCGGTCGAGCTTGCCGCTCGCTGTCACCGGCAAGGTGTCGAGCACCACCACGGTCGCGGGCACCATGTGCGGGGCCAGCCGCTGTTCGGCGAACGCGAGGACCGCGGACGGGTCCAGCTCGACGTCGGGCTCGGGCACCACGTACCCGACCAATCGGTCACCGGCGGCGCCCCGGTGGACGGTCGCGGCCGCTCGCGCCACACCGGCACAGGCCAGCAGGCCCGATTCGACCTCGCCGAGTTCGATGCGGAAACCACGGAGCTTGACCTGGAAGTCGGCCCGGCCCACATAGTCGAGCGTCAGACTCCCCTCCGGCAGCCGCAGCCAGCGCACCAGGTCACCGGTCCGATACATACGCCGGCCCTGCTCATCGAACGGATCGGCGACGAAGCGCGACGCCGTCAGCCCCATCCGGTTGCGGTAACCACGAGCCAGAGCCGGGCCCGTGAGATACAGCTCGCCGATAATTCCGACGGGCACCGGCCGCAACCAGGCGTCGAGCACGACGTGCCCCACCCCGCAGATCGGTCCGCCGACCGTCACCGGCTCACCTGCCACCAGCGGCGCACTGGCGTCGGTCTGGATCGTGGCCTCTGCCGGACCGTAGGTGTTGAAAAATCTCCGGCCCGGCGCCCACCGTGACACGAGATCGGGCGGGGGCGCTTCGCCACCGACCATGACCGTCTCGAGGTTCTCCAACCCGGCCGGGTCGACGGTCGCCAAGGCCGTCGGCGTCAGTGCGGCATGGGTCACCCGCTCGCTCGACAGGATCCGCGCCAGCTCGTTCCCGCCGTAGACGGTCGGCGGCGCGATCACCAGCCGCCCACCCGATGTGAACGCCCAGAGCAGTTCCAGGACAGCCGCATCGAAACTCGGCGACGCGACATGCAGCACACGCGAACGGGGCTCGATTTCGAACCGCGAAGACAGCTCGGCCACCAGATCTGCCAAACCTTGGTGCGACACCACCACGCCTTTGGGCACACCCGTCGAACCGGAGGTGTAGATCAGGTACGCGGCATGATCGAGCCGGCTCGGCCGTGTTCGCTCCGCATCGGTCACCGGCGCCGCCGATGCCACCGACGCCTCGGCTTCGACCACCGCCTCGTCGAGGACCAGCCACGGCACCGATCCGGGCAATCGAGACCGCCACTGTGACAAGGTGATTCCCACCGCCGCACCGGAATCGATGAGCATGTGCTCGATCCGGCCGGTCGGATACTGCGGGTCTATCGGTACGAATGCCGCCCCCGACTTCGCCACCGCCCATACCGCAAGCACCGACTCGACCGATCGCGGCAGCCCGACCGCGACATTGGCCTCCGGCCCCACACCCCGATCGATCAACAACCGTGCCAACCGATTCGACTGCGCATCGAGTTCACCGTAGGTCCACTGCCGATCCTCGTACACCACCGCGATTGCCCCCGGATCCCGCTGCACCGTCGCCGCCAACAACTCCGGCAGCATTCGCCCCGGCACCGCCGGGGAGCCCGATACCGGCGTCAACTCCCGGTAATCCGCGGGTGAAAGCAGATTCAGCCGGGCCAACGGCAGCTCCGGATCGGTTGCGACGACACCGAGCACGCGCAGGATGCGCTGCAGGGTCGCGGTAATCATGTCGTGGTCGAAGAGTTCGGGCAGGTACTTGATTTTCAGGTGCAGTCGGGTGTCGATCCGCGCGACCACTCCCAGCGGATAGTGCGCACCGTCCGTGCCCGTGACATCGACTACTCGCATCCCCGCGATATCGGTCTCCGCCGTCAGCCCGAAACGGTCGATCGGGAACGATTCGAACACCGTCATTGTGTCGAACACCGCCCCCGGCCCGGCCACCCGCTCGATTTCGGTGAGGCCCACGAACTGGTGGTCGAGCAGGTCCGCCTGTTCGGTCTGGATTCGGTCGAGCAGTTGTCCCAGACTCTCGGCGGCGTCGAGACGGACGCGCACCGGCACTGTGTTGATGAACAGTCCGATCATCGATTCGATGCCCGCGATCCGCGGGGACCGTCCGGAGACCACGGCACCGAACGTCACATCGTCCCGAGAAGTCAACATGCCCAAGACGATTGCCCATGCCAGCTGGATCACGGTGTTGAGGGTGACGCCGCGGGCCCTGGCCAGATTCGTCAGCGCCGTTGTCTGCTCCTCGGTCAAATCGCCGAGCACATCGCGTGATTCGGTGTAGCGGCGGCCGGGATCGGCCTGCGCTACCAGGGTCGGCTCCTCGGCGCCGTCGAACGCGCCGGCCCACGCGTCGAGCGCCGCAGCCGAGTCCTGCCCGGCGATCCAGGCAAGGAAGTCCCGGTACGGACGGACGTCGGGCAGCACGGTGGCATCGCCGTCGGTGGCGTAGAGCACCAGCAAGTCCTTCAGGAGCAGCGGCGTCGACCAGCCGTCGAGCAGCAGGTGATGATTGGTCAGTACCAGCCGATAATGCTGCGGCCCGGTGGTGACCAGCATCCAGCGCAGCAGCGGGGCACGAGCCGGATCGAACCTGGTTGCCCGGTCCGCGGCCAGGAGCAGCTCCCACTCGCGATCGCGGGCACTGTCATCGAGGTCGGACAGGTCGAGCTCCGACCAGGCGGCCTCGACATCTTCCTGGACCACCTGAACCGGTCCGACATCGGTGTCGAAGGCGGTGCGCAGATTCGCATGTCGGTCCAGTAGCACTTGTCCGGCTCTGCGTAGCCGCTCCGGATCGACCTGACCACGCAATTCGACGACCAGTTGGGTCAGGTAGGCGTCCACCGATTCCTCGGACACCAACGCGTGGAACAGCAGCCCCTCCTGCAACGGCGTCAACGGCCAGACATCGCTCAGCGTCGGATACCTGTGCTCGAGTCGCTCGATTTCGGCCTGCCCGAGCCGGACCAGATCCAGATCGGATGGTGTCCGTCCTCCGCTACCAGCCCGGCGGGCGTTGGTCACCAACGCGGTCAGTGCCCGGCGCCAGGACTCCGCCGCCGCACGCACCTCCTCGGGGGTGAGTACCTCGGCGGGATAGGACCAGATGGCCCGCAACTGCGGCCCTTGTCCGTCGTCACGAGTGCGGACATTGATGTCGAGAACCGCTGAAACCGGCATATCCGGATCCTGCGCATAGATGAACTCGTCGCCGTCCACCGGCCGCCATCCGACCGCCGGTTCCCCTTCGGGAACCCCGGTGGAGAC
Organism: Nocardia vinacea NBRC 16497; assembly: GCF_000308835.1. GTDB lineage: Bacteria > Actinomycetota > Actinomycetes > Mycobacteriales > Mycobacteriaceae > Nocardia > Nocardia vinacea. Next base: position 3,636 of record NZ_BAGN01000356.1, read on the forward strand.
CGGGCCGATGTAGTTGAATGCGATCTGCGGCGTCGGCAGCGCGCCGGTGTCCTCGTCGAGATACCGCAGCAAGCCATAGCCGATCCCGTGGTCCGGGACGGCGAGCAACTGTTCCTTGACGGACTTGACCGCTGCGCCCATGGCCGGCCCGCCCGCGCATGCGTCGTCGATATCAATGCCCGACAGATCCAAACGCACCGGAAAACTCGTGGTGAAACAGCCGACGGTCCGGGTCAGGTCCGCGCCGGGGACGACGCCTTCCTCCCGACCGTGCCCTTCGAGGCCGATCACCACATCCGTCGGCCCCGCGGCCGCGGGCTGCCGTTCGCGCCGCCACTTCGTCAGTGCCACCGCCAGGGCGGCCAGTAGCCCGTCGCCCACCTCGCCGTGGAATGTCGCGGGCACCTCGGTCAACAGCGCCTCGGTCACCTCGGTGGACAGATCGACCTCGACCGTCCGAGCAGTCGCGGCCACGTCGATCGCGGGGTCGAGGGCCCGCGACCCGATCATCGGATCGGGCCGGTCGGCCATCGCTCGCCACAGTGCGAGCTCAGCTGCCCGCTCCGGCCGCCGGGCCGCCTCGACCAGCCCATACGCCCACCTGCGCATCGAGGTCCCGACCGGGGCCGGCTCGGGCGGCTCGCCGGACTCGATCCGCGCCCACGCGACCGCGAGGTCCGACACCAGCACCCGCCAGGAAACCCGATCGATCACCGAATGATGCACCAGCACCAGCGCCCTGCCCGGTTCGGCCGGATTCGCCGGATCGAACCAGACCGCCTGCAGCACGATCCCGGCGTCCGGATCGAGCCGGTCCGCAGCGGAAGTCAGTTCCGCCGCCGCCAACGTCCGGAACTCGGCACTTGCCGGCATCGGCACCCGGTGGATGGCATCGGCGGCGCGAATCGTGCCGACCGGCAGTACATCCCACGCCCGGCGGCCATCGTCGTCCGAGCACAGCCGCGCGCGCAGCATGTCGTGCCGGTCGAGGACCGCCTGCACCGTTTTCGCCAACCGCTCCAGGTCGATTCCGATCGGCAGATTCAGCATCATCGCCTGCGAGGAGCGGGCGAACTCCGGACCGGACCGTTCGAGCAGCCTTCGCATCATCGGCGTCAGCGGTACCGGGCCGACGCCGCCGCCGGGCAGTTCCGTCAACTGGGACGCTGCGGTGCTGTCGTGGGCTGCGACCTGGGCCAGTCCGGCGATCGTTTTCCGCTCGAACACGTCGCGTGCGGAGAACGTCGCACCGGCCGACCTGGCTCGGGCCACCAACTGGATCGCCATGATGCTGTCGCCGCCCAGGGCGAAGAACGAATCATCGAGACCGACCGTGTCGGCGCCGAGTATGTCGGCGAAGGCTCCGGCGATGATGTGTTCGGTTGGTGTTTCTGGTGCTCGGAAGGGTTTGCGGTCGGCGAAGACCGGCTTCGGCAACGCCCTTCGATCCAGCTTGCCCGCCGGTGTCAGTGGGATGCGGTCCAGGACCATGATCGAGGACGGCACCATATAGGACGGCAACCGGTCGGCCAGGTATTCGGTCAGGGTCGTGGTGTCGATGGTGTGGTCCGGTGCGGCCACGACATACGCGACGAGTCTTTGGGTTCCGGCGTCGTTGCGGTGGCCGATGGTGGCGGCGTAGGCAACGGTTTCGTGGGTGGCGAGAGCGGTATCGATTTCGCCGAGTTCGATACGCAGGCCACGGATCTTCACCTGGAAGTCGGATCGGCCGAGGTGCTGGATCGCTCCGTTGCCGGTCCAGCGCACGACATCACCGGTGCGGTACATACGCCGGCCGGGCACCCACGGGCAGGCGATGAAGCGGCCGGCTGTGGTGGCTGCTCGGTGGTGGTATCCGCGGGCGAGTAGATCACCCGCGATATACAACTCACCGGCCACACCAACCGGAACCGGTTGCAATCGCTGGTCGAGAATCCATACCGAGGCCCCGCGGACCGGACCACCGATCGTGACCACCTCTCCGGCCGTCAAAGGGCTCCGCGTCGCGGTGACGGTGGCTTCGGTTGGGCCGTAGTCGTTGATCAGCTTCCGGTCGACGCCCCAGTGTTCGACCAACTGACTGCCGTGGTCTTCGCCGCCGACGATCAGGTATTCCAAATCCGGTAGTGGCCAACGGGTGTGGTCGATGGTGGACAGCGCCGAAGGCGAGACGAGAACGTGGCTGACGTGCTCGCGGTCGAGCAGCGCGGCGAGTTCATCACCGCCGTAGACATCCGTCGGCACGATGACCATGGCCGCCCCCTCGGATAACGGCAACAGCATCTCCAGTACCGACGCGTCGAAGCTCGGTGACGCCAGATGCAATGTCCGGGAGCCGGATTCGACGCACATGGCGCCTTCGAG
>NZ_BAGN01000355.1 GCF_000308835.1 Nocardia vinacea NBRC 16497
CCGAGCCCGGCATCGAGGGTGTCGACAATGCCGGTCCACAGCGGCACACGTCGATCCAGCCACACCGGGACACCAGGGAAATGGAGCGCGAATCCGTCGACCATCTCGTCGGCCCGACTCTTTTCCGATGCGGTCCCGCGCCACTTGTTGACGATGCAGCCCATGATTTCGAGTTGCGGATTGTGGTAGCTGCGGACGCCGGAGAGGGTTTCGCCTAGCAGCGCCAGGCCGTCAGAGGACCACCGGTGTGCCTCGCTGACCAGTAGGGCGGTATTCCCTGCGACCAGTGAGTTGACGAGCAGCAAGCCCAATGCCGGCGCGTTGTCGATCAGGATCAGGTCGTAGTCGGAACGTACGGGCGCTACAGCCTCGCGCAATCGGTGTTCGCGCCCGAACTGCCCCGCGAGGATCTGCTGCTCGGCGACAGCGAGGGTTTGACCGCCAGGAGCCAGGTCGATGCCATCCCAAATCGTCGGCACGATGACCTCGCGAAGCGCGATTTTGGTTCCCGGGGTGATGGCGTCGGCGATGGTGATTTCGTCGGCCGCGAGGTCCTCGCGGGCCAGGGTGGATGTGACGTTGCCCTGTGGGTCCATGTCCAGGACGAGTACGCGCGCACCGTAGTAGTGGTTCGCAGCGCGAGCCAGGCATAGCGTCATCGTGGATTTGCCGACGCCGCCCTTCTGGTTCGCGAGCGCGATGATGCGGGCTTCGGCCTCATTGGACAGTGCAGCCATCTCGGGTCCTTTGTCGCCGGGCAGCGCCGTGTGGCCTGCCGCTTACCGTGCACGATCGCATACCCCGGCTGCCAATGCTGGGTGGACACGCGGACATGCGTGCAACTGGACGAGCGCACGAGTGGACATAATGACGCGGGTACCTGTATACGCGCGCACGCGGGTACGCGCGCACGCGCAACCATGCGTCCACTCGACTCCTGCGTACGCGCGCGAAATGCCGGACGCTTCGCCCCAGGTCTCCAGTCGTTCAATGCTTGCAGTTCGGGGTGAGCGGTGGCGTGTAGATGGTGTATCCGCACTGGACACAGGTGTGCAGGCGGTGGAACCCGGCGACCGCCAAGCACGCGAGAGAGCCGACCAGGGCTTTTTTCGGGCCGAGGCGGTGTCCCGCCGGGCAGCTGATCGGCGCGGGTTCGACCCAACCCTTGCGGGTCCGGTACAGCCGTTCCGGATCGGCCACCACCCGGCCCTCGACTTCGTAGACTGGCTGCCAGTCATCGAACACATTTTCGATTCTTTCACAAACCGGACGGTCGTACGAGATAGGCTGCGTGACATGGTGAGCATCGGGGATCGCGTGTTGCTGGTAGCGGGTGGCGTATCGGTGTTCACCGTGGTCGAGCTCGACGGTGACCACGCGGTCGTCGAGTCGATCCAGGCCGATGCGCCGGGCCGCTACCGGTTCCCGGTGCCGACAGCTGAACTCGTTGCGGCCGATTCGGATTCCGGAGGTGGTGACTAGTGGCTCGATTCCGTCTCGAGGAGGACCTGCCGATCCCGGGGCATGGCGTCTTGTCCACCCGGTTCGGTTCGGATGATCTGGACGAACTCGTCGAAACCGCACGACTCTGGGCTCTGAAGGCCATCAGCCGCAAGCAGCTGCGGCTCTACGACCGCTCCGTCGAACTGCTCGGCGTCGAGGGGCAAGGGGCCAGCCTCGTTCTTGCGATCGACGAATGGGATATCAACCGGCCGCCGCTGTGCGAGTGCGGCGAGATGCTGCACGCGGCCCAGATCGCAGGCCTGCCTGGCTGGTACTGCATGAGCTGCAGCTACCGGGCGCAAGCCGCCTGAAACCTTCCTTACGCTCGCTCGGTTCGCCGCACGGTTTCGTATTCCGTCGTCCATGCCAGCAGGATGGTGGCCGGCCAGTACAGCCGTCCGAGGAACTTGCTCGGGACCGGGAACGGGCATGCTTTCGGCTTGCCGCGCGAGAGAAACGACGTGACCGTCTTCGGCGCGAGATTGGTGATCACGGAAGCACCGGCGATGTCGACCCACACATCGTTATCCAGTGGCGGCAGCCCGAACAGTTGGCCGCCCGCGAAGGGCTTCCCGGCCTGCCATGCCTCGCGAAGGTCGGCCACCTTGTCCGCCAGAGCGACGGTTTCGGCCGGTTCGTACTCGTGCTCGTTGACCACGCGGCCAACCGTAACAGTTTTAGAACTGCCAGCAGCAGCGACGTGACGACGATTTACTGCTGGCAACCATGGAGGAGGTCCGGGCGGCAGGATCGGGCGCGGCGGGAGCTGCAGCGCTTCCCACAGCAGCAGATCGGTTTGTTCGCTGGTGTGGTTGCGGTAGTCGCCGAGCTTGGCGCGCATCTCGGGCGGCAGTGATTCACCGTAGGCGCGCAGCCGTTTTCGGCTGACAGCGACCGGTGCGATGTCGGTGCGATCGTCGGGGATATTCAGCCGTACCGCGCCGCGGTCGACCTTGGCGGCGAGTAGCCGCCAGTTGGGCCGCAGGGCCACCACCTCGTCGCTGAGCGAGCAGTATCGGTGTGACAGGAACAGCCCGTCGAGGTCGTACTCGCGAGCGAGCGCTCCAGCGATCGGCGATCCGCCGGCACCGGCCAGTAGCAGCCTCTCGTCCTCGGTCAACGCGGAAGAAGAAGTTGGCATGGCGGGTCCTCCTCTCGGTTCGAATGGCCTTATCGGCCCAGTTCGGTGGCGGTGAGGTTCGCGACGATGTGATCGGCGGCGGTGCGGCTTGCCGGGTCTGTGTCGACGTTCCAGCGCTGGCGCAGCTGCTGGAGTTGCTGCAGCAGTTGCCCGGTGTCGGGTTCGGCGAGAATCTGCCCGACGCGGGCGGGGCTCAGGTTCATCAGGGCCGCGATCGCGCGAACGGACATGCCGTCGCGATGCGCCCACCGGATGCTCGTATCGCGTTCGAGTCGGGCCGCTTCGTCACGGAATCCCGACAGCGCCAAACGCCGTGCGGCGGAGGCGTTTCCGTCTAGTTTTCTGGACACTCGCCGGGATGTCGGCGCGGCCGAGCACACGGTGCGGGTGGCATGCCCGGCCAACGACGCCAGAACGTTCTGGCGCCACCGGAACGCGTATTTGATGCAGTTGGCGCAGTTCTTGTGGGTGCTGCAGCCGGGCAGCAGGATCTGTTCTTTGCGAGCGGTGTCGGACCAGGCCATGCTGTCGGAGGAGGCCAGCAACGAGCCGTAGGAGCCCAGGCCTGCGGTCTTAATCCCGAACCCGTGCAACCGGATTCCGGGAACGGCTTCGGTGATCGCGGTGATGATCTCGGCGGCCTCGGTGGTGTTCTGGCGACGGCACACACTGCCGATCGCGACGATCGGTTCGACGGCCAGGTCGATACCGGCCTTGTCGTAGAGGTCGATGCAGCGCTCGTAGTCGGCGCGCACGAACCCCTGAATCGTCGGGACGATCGGCAGATCCGGTGCCAACGACCGCAACTCGATCAGATTGCCCACCGTGCGGTGCAGATGCTCGGACACCGACAGATGCGTTCCCGCGAACTTGATCGGCCCGGCCTGCCCGCCATGGATGATGATCGGCTCGCACATCCAGTCCTGCGGCGCCGCCCAGACCAGGTTGCCGACCTCATCGCGGTAGCGACGTACCCGAGCCACGTACTCGTGCGGGGTGACCGAATCCCAACTCCCGTGCTTCTGCAATTGGCTGAATCCGCCAGAGTCCAAGGCCCATTCACCGCGGGCGCGAGGGAAGGACTTGCGGTCGCGGAGACGGACGTCGCTGATGAACAAGGGTTCGTCGGTGAGGGTGACCCAGTTCGGCTGATGCGTGCCCAGGAAGAACTTCATGACCGAGGTTCCGTTCGATAGACCGATTGGCAGTTTTAAAACTGCCAATCTAGTGTAGCAGTTTTAAAACTGCCACTTGCTGGAACGGCTTGAGGTTCTGCGGAAACTACAGGCGCATCGGCTTACCTGTGGATTGAGCTTGTTGAGAAGGACAACTTCCTGCTCGAGGAGCACCCAGAACAAGCTGCTGTTCAAGCACATTGCGGGCAGATTCAAATGAGCTGCAGGCATGTCCGCATTTGCGGTATATGCGCAGGTAGATCGGCGCTTCCTGGATTCCGTTGGCAGCCCGCGATTTTGAACTTTTTTTGAACGTTCGCAGCCGTGAGATGCGGTTGACTTGTCCTTCGGTGAGCCGCGGGCGGTGAGCTGCTCGTGGTGTCCGGTGTCGGACTTACAGTTCGACGTGGTGGCGTTACTGGCTGAACGCAACTTTGATTCCTGAGGAAGTGGTGTATTGCAAGCGCGTCAACATGTGTCGCCCAGGGCCACGCCGAGGTGCGCCAACCTTCACGAACTTCACGGGTTGATCACCTATCGAGCGGAGCCTTCGCCGAGGCAAGATGTGTTGTCCGTCAGATTCCGACGGTCGAAAGAGGGGACATACACGCGTGTAAGTAGAAAGTTTTGGCAGGTGGATCGCTGTGTACGGTCTTCTGATCTTTCCTCAAAAGGCAAGATAGAGCGGGTGATTCGGAGAATCGTGCCGTGCATCAGAGACTCAATGCGCCATGGCTTTACAGCAGGCGCCACCCGGTTTGTGCTCCAATAAGTACGGCTCGAACAAGCCCTGGAGGGTGATGGGAGAGCGCTGCCCCGACCTGCGCCAACAGGTCAGGGCAGCTGGTGTCCGATGTTCTCTCACAGAAAAACAGAAAACGGATCATCTATGAGATTAGCCAAGACACCGGCTGTGGCAGAACCCCACCAGGCCGGCAAGTTCTCGCGCGTCGACTCGAAATGCGGCGAAAACGCTCTCACCAGCAGATACTTGGGACTGCAACATTCTGCACCCCCGATTCGTAAGGTTCCCACACCTGATCAACCAGAAGATGGGAACCGCTACAGATGATCGAGATATTCACCGGCGCAGTGGGACTCGGTGCATTGGGGTACGCGCTGCGCCTGGGGTTTCACTGGCTTCACCACGACGGTTTGGTGCGGCTCATGGCTGGAACTATTGCCGTCGTCCATCCCGACGCGACCCGCCGAAAGGACGCCCGAACCGTCTTACGCGATACACGAGGTCGGGCATCCGGATCTGATACATGAGCGAAGACCGCTGGCCGCCGATGATTTGGAGATCCTTGAGCGCGTGGGGCATCCGATGTTGTCGATGCCCAGCAGTACAGTGGCGGCACTGCGAAGGTCGCGGGTTCGAGTCCCGCTGGGTCCACTGCAAGGGCTCATAGCTCAGTTGGTAGAGCGTCGCATTGATCGCAGGGCTCGAAGCCCGCAAATAGAAGGCCCGGCCCTCGGCCGGGCCTTCTGCCATTCGGGGGTTGAATACGGGTCTCAGCCCCCGATGTAGACGGCTTTGCCGCGCAGCGTCGACAATGCGGCCGGAGGCGGTGTCTCAGGTCTTGGTGCGGCGCCGGCCGTGACTTGTGGAGCGGTTCGAAGCAGAGACGACGCGGATCGTCTTGCCACGGGTGCGGACGACGTAGTTCGCGGCAGGCTTCATGTGCGGGGGGAGGGGCGGGGCGTTCCTCATGCCAGCTATCCAGGTGCCGAACAGGACGTTGACTTTGTCGACCGGCGTCGCCACATCGAAATCGCGGACGTTCCACTGCGGCGCACTTGTGAGTCCACTGATGTGGCGGAGGTACTCCTCGACAAGTTCCGGCCGCGTGATCTCGGCTTCGGATTTGGCTTGGTGATGCCGAGCCACTAGTGCGAGCAGGTCGGTGACCGGTACCGCGTCGGCGCTGCTGCTGTTCGAGGCGACCGCGTTCTCGATGGCTTCACGCAGCCAGGCGCCCGTGGTCATTCCGCGCTCGGAGGCGAGCTTTCGGGCTTGATCGAGAACGTCGGTGGGCAACCGCACGCTGTAGCCGCTCATCGGCGCGGTGTTGGCAGCGTCGCCGGGAACGAGGTCGGCCGCAGCGATCTCGTCTTCGGCGCTGTGTGTGTCGTAGTA
>NZ_BAGN01000354.1 GCF_000308835.1 Nocardia vinacea NBRC 16497
CCACTCAGGCCAGCACGTCGTCCAGACTGCTCGCCGTGAGCACCCGCGCGGACCACAGCTTCAGCTGCTCCAACCCACCATCACGGACAGCCTGCTCGACCGAAGCAGGCAGCCGACCAAACTTAAACGTCAACTGCTCGATCAACGTCGCCGCTCGCCAGCGCGCCTCACCACGCGCTTCCCCTTCTGCTCGACCTTCTGCGCGCAACCTGTCAGCGGTAGTCACGATGACATCCTTAGCTTCATGCCCGAGTTGATCGGCGAGGGGATCGAGGTCGTCGGGATTCATATCACCGACCAACATAATGTACTTCACGATGATTCTGAAGTCCTGTTTCCCGCCTGGACCTGCGATAATGGCGCGCAGTTCGGGGTGAAGAAGCAGCAGCTGCGCGACCAAGTCGGTGTTGCCCGACGCGGTCTTCTGCAGGAACAGCATGACTTTGGCCGCAGGTGTCAGAGGCCGTCGCAGAAGTGCGGGCAGATCGACGGCATTGATGTCGTCGAGTATGTACCGCAACCGTGGCATGCAATCCCCGAGCGCCGCCCGGGTGTCGGCATCAACATCGATCAACTCCGCTACGTCCATCGGTGCCGTCCAACGGCATCCGGTTGGACCGACGTGGACTACCACCGGAATGATCGGCGGCAGCGATCGAGCATCAGGCTGCGCGCGCAGGTAATGGTTCCAGATGCTGACGATGTATTCGAGCATCCGGAACGGCATCAGATTGTCACTGCGGCTCTGATGCTCCAACAAGATGTAGACGAACGCGTCGTGACCGTCGAGGCGGGTCCGGAACAGCAGATCACTTTGGCGGGACCGCAACTCGTCGGACACGAACGTGCCCGACTGCACCTCGAGGGTGGCCCAATCCAGGCGCGCCACAATCTCTCTCGGCAACACCAGACGTAGTTCCGAGGCCGCCTCGGCGGGACGGCCGAGCACATTGCGGAAATATGCGTCGTGTGGGTTCGACGGGTTCGCGGCCATGTGGCGCACCGTACTACCGCCCACCGACACTGCGGTCAGCCGAATGAAGTTGCACGCCAGGACGATCCACGACCTGGGTTGCTCCTCCTGGACAGTCCGTGCCGTCGACTCGAATTGTCGGACAGTCGTCAGTGAACCGAATCGTCAGCGGGTGGCTGAAACCTGTCGGATGAGTCACTGGGACAGCCACTGCTCGATCAGATCCAGGGACGCTGACGAAAACAGCGCTTCGCCGTCTTCCGCGTCGAGCAGAGTCCAGCCGTGATCACGTGTCAGCAGGTAGCCTGCTCGTGCGGCGCGACTGGCGAGCTGTTGCACTCGAGCCGATTCGGGATCGGAGGTCACCGGATATCCCTTTCGCTAGATCGTTCCCTGTGAATGTTCTTGGGGGACAAAGAATTCGACCCAATACTCGTGCCGGATCGCGTCCCATAGCCGCGAGAGTTCCGGGAACCGTTCGCGCAGCTCGGCCAGGTCCGGTGCGACGGCAGGTGTCGCGGCGGACAGCAGCGGTTGCGATTCGGATAGGTTGCGTACCAGCATCATTCGGATGCGGTGGCGGTCGATCCGCCAGTCCGCCCGCCAGCCGTCTACCTCGGTGCGATGCTCGCTCATTCCGGACCCCCGTCGAAGTGTCAGTCGATGCCGCGATTGCTCGCGCCCACGCCGGGGACCGGCGACGCCAGTTCGTTGAGCTTGTCCAGCACCTCCTGCAATGTGCGCAGGGTCGGCCCGTCCGGGGCGAGCGGCTCGCTGTCCAACGGAGGGAACGCAATCCCCCGCGCCATGGCCCGCTCGCGCGGCGTCACCGTTTGCGGGACGAGCCGTCCGGCGTCCATCAGCGTGTAGTACGCGGCAGCCTTCCACGCGCACCGATGACGCCTGCAGTTACGATGCCCACGCATCAGGGCGTGGGCCAGATCGATGTCCGTGTACTCGCAGATCTGCGGCAAGGTGAAGACGAGTTCCTGGTTCATCACGCCGCGCCCATCGCGCACGGTCCCGGGCGCGCCGCGCGGGCCCAAGTGGTTGCCGGGCAGACGGTTTCGAGATCGAAGTCCTCGCACACCCGCGCCGGTTGATCGTCGATATGGGCCAAGTCGAAGACGACGAGCGCGGCCACACCGAGCCCGGCCGCGATACCGAGGGCATATCCGATCGGATCGGATGCGTCCCGCGGGGGGCGGACCGTGCAAACGTACTGATAGCCCAGCAATTGGGCGTGCCGCGTCACGGCGCTCGCGTGCCGGGGTGCGGCGAGTCCGGACACGTCACCGCGCACGAATCCGACGGCCTTCGGCCGGGCCCATCGGCGTGTACCCGGTTCTGCCACTTGCTTGTTCGCTATCATTCTGAACCTCCGGTCGGTACGAGTCTTTGGGGCACCCGGCCTCGATTGGGATGGGGCAAACGCAGAGCCGGAAGGCGGGACGCGACTTGCGTCGAAGCTCGTCCGCCGGGCGTCTCCACATCAGATCACTCGACCGCCAAAACGGCACTGTCAAACCATCATCTCTCCAAAAGTGGCTCAAAACCGCAGGGAGACTGCCACTATGGCAGTCGAACCCTGTCATTTCTGATAGTGCCAAGGAGCTGCGATGGTTGTTGCGGGACACATTTCACTGCCACGACGCCAGCTGGGGCAGTTCGTCCGCCGACAGCGCGAGGCGAACACGTCATTCACCCAGGAGGCAGTCGCGAAAGCGATGCAGTGGAGCCACAGTAGGTACGCGCGCTTCGAACGGGGGGAACCCGGCAAGGTGCTGGACCGGGATCTCGTCGAGCTCGGCAAGATCCTCGAAATCCCCGACCATGAAGTCGCGGCCATGATCGAGCTGGCTCGGCAGGTGGCCGAAAAGACTTGGTACAACCCATACAACGATCTCATTCAAGCCAACCTCGACGTCTACATGCGCTTGGAGACCGACGCACGGTCGATGGAGATCTGGCGACCTGATCTGGCGCCCGGCCTACTGCAAACGGCCGACTACGCTGGCGCATTGAATCGGATCTACTTCCCGAAGGAATCCGAGGAGGAGCACGAGCGCAGGATCGAGTTGAAGATGCAGCGCCAGAAGATCCTCACTCGTAAGAAGTCACCGGTCACCGTGGATCTCGTACTCCACGAGTCGGTATTGCACACCGTCGTCGGAAGCGAGGCGATCACAGCGGCTCAGTGCCGACATCTTGCGGACATGAGCACCCGGCCGAACATCTCGATCCGCATCCTGCCGTTCAAGGCGGGTTTTCCACTTGGTACACCAGTCGGCCCTTTCGTCATCCTCGACTTCGAACCCAAAACGAACGGTGTAGCCGAACCGACCGTCATCTACGTCGAGAACTACACCGGCGCCATGTACCTTGAGGAAGAGGCAGACGTCGAGCGATACCGCCGTGCGTCTGCGACGATCCAGCACACAGCGCTGGATGCAGTGGCCAGTAGGGCACTGCTGCGGCAGGTAGCACGGAAGGACTCGAGACAGTGAACGATGACCGCCTAGCGGGGGCGAAGTGGTTCAAGAGCACCCGCAGCTCCGGAAACGTCGAGTGTGTGGAGGTGGCATTCCTGGACGGCGGTGGCGTCGGGGTTCGCGACAGCAAGAACCCGACCGGTCCAGCACTCGTATTCACTCCGGGCGAGTGGGACGCCTTCACCGCAGGCGTGCAAGACGGTGAGTTCACCCGCCCCACGGCGTAACAACCCCGACCGACAAGGGTAACGGCCTCAGTCCAACACGCAATGGACTGAGGTCGTTACTGTTTCCCGGACGCCTCGTCCAAATAGGTTGCCTCGAAAACGACAACGCTCCCGCGCACCTTTTGTTACTCCACGCACCGAATCGCGGGGCGAAAACATGCGCGGCGCGCGGGACATCCCGACGCTAGTGCCGCGTCCAATTAGTTTCTGCGGTAACCGATTCTCAGGTGTGGCACCATCCCGTCGAGCGCAGTCGAATTGCGGTGTCGGACGATGTGGCGAGCCACGTTTCGACTACCCTCGGCGCGCAGCCGGACCTGATAACGACGCAAGCTATCCGGGCGGGGTACTAGGGCGCGCATTGCTTGTTGCGCGCCATCGGCGAATCCCACCGATTGCGGTCGGGCGTGGGGGATGCGGTTGTTACAGAAGTGCGTTCTCAGGTGGTTGTCGACGACCGGGCGTGTGGCAACCGGATGCCCCAGTGCGCGCCGCGGTGAATTCCCGTTCGACGCGGTCGATGAGGTCGGCGACAACGACGATGTCGTGCACCCCGGCCACGCCATGGCCGGCACTGAACATCTGCGCTTGGACCGATAATTGCTGCTGGTCGCCCTGCCCGAGCTCGGCCGCATCGAATCTGGTTGCGGCATGCTGTGTTTCGGTGTTCACGGTGTCGGCTCGGATCATGCTGGTCGGCAGGCCGGTGAGGGCGCTGGTCAGCTCGATATCGTCCATTGACGCGCGCACCACTGCCTGCTTATAGGACTCGTGCGCGACGCTTTCCGCCGTGGCGATGAAGGGTGTGCCCATGTACACCAGATCGCAGCCCGCGACGATGGCGCCCGCCATGCTTACGCCATCGGTGATCCCGCCGGCCAGCACCAGTGGACCGTCCCAGATGCGCCGGACCGCGCGAATGAACACGAACGGGTTCGCCCATCCGGTCTGCCCGCCCGCGCCCGCGGTGAGCAGCACGAGCCCGTCGACGCCCGCGGCGATCGCGCTCTCGACATGGCGCAGGGATGCCACATCTGCGAAGACCAGCACACCGGCGTCGTGCAGCGGTGCGACGACATGGGCGGGCGACCCGACGCTGGTGATGACGGCGGGTACCCGATGGGCGGTGATGACGGCGAGATCGGCTGCCAGCCGGGCATTCGTCCGGTGCACGACGAGGTTGGGGATCACCAGTCCCGGGCGCTGCTCGAGATGCCGCAGCCATCGGTCCACCTCGGCGGGCGATGCCGCGTTGTGAACCGGAAACGAAGCTCCGATCCCGCTATCGGCCGCCGCCACGGCCAACTCCAGGCCGGACACCCCCGTCATCGGCGCGGCGATGAGTGGGATACGGAAGCGGTCCAGAAACTCCGTCACGGCTTCGTTGGTCATCCTGCACTTCACTTTCTACCCATCGAACAAGTACATCCGACCCGGTCGTCGCACACATCAATGCGGTCGGGCGTTCGGTCGAACAGCCGATCCGCAGATATTCACCGACCGCGCCTATGTGCTCACCTTCTGGACAATGGTGGGTCGGTGCTGGTCGCGTTCGTCATGCGATACGGTGCAAACCCACCACCGCGGGGATTGTCGAGTAGCGGATCTCCTCGCGGCGGCCGAGATGCGTTGGTATCCGGCCGCTTCGGCGTCAGCCGAGATCGAATGGGCCGTCGGAGATCACAGTACCGAGCAGGCCTAGATCAACGCCGAGATCGGATGTCGCGGCGACACACGCCGCCACGTCCTTGCGTAGGAACGGAGCCGCCAACTGTTCGAATTTCGGGAATCCCCCGGTGCGCCGAATCGAATTCGCCGCATAGCTGTTTCCGCTGCACACTGCCAGCGCATCCAGCAAATCGTTGTCCTCGATGCCCAATCGCCTGCCGACCTCCGCCGCGAGCGCCACCAGTTGCGCATTCGCGGCGAACAATGCGTTGTTCACCAATTTCACACCCAATGCGCTACCGAGCCCACCCGTGGCGACAATCGTCCGGGCATAGGCCTCGAGCACCGGGCGCGCCGCTTCCACCGCCGGTGCCGGACCACCCAGCAGCACCGTCAACTTCCCCGCCGCGATATCTTCGGCCGAACCGCTCACGGG
>NZ_BAGN01000353.1 GCF_000308835.1 Nocardia vinacea NBRC 16497
GCGGACGTTCAGTGCCTGCTTACGCCGCTCTGGTAATCAGTCAGGAGTCGCGCCGCCGCGTCTGCTATGAACGCGGACAGGGCATCCTCTACCGCGCGTTCCCGGGATCTGAGATCTGTCAAATTCTCGGCTTTGATCAGATCGTTGACCTGGGCCGCCGCTGCGTCCAGCAGTGGCTCGGGACGCGCGGACACCAGCTCCAGACGCAGCTTCGCGGCGTGTGCGAGACTGCCGAGCCGGTCGGCCTCTCCGTACGCCGCGGCGGTATCGACGGCGTCAGCCTTTCGGAGCCAAAGAGTCACAAGACCTCGCCTCAGGTCTGCAAGCGCGGCCGCGCACTCACTGTAGGCAGCTATCCGCTCTTGCCGAAGGCGTTCGGCGCGTGCAATGTTCTCTGCTCTGATGGCATTTCGTCGCTGAAACCCGTATGTAGTAACCGAGCCGAGCAGTGTGCCGACAACAGCAACGACGCTTGCCCAGACAGCGCTCATGTGACACCCCTCGATCATGATGCAAGCCCAAAGCGATTGCTGCTCAGGCTTGCTCACGACGATCCGGATAGATGATCAACCTAGCTCCGAATGATATCGGCGCCGAGTGGCCCAACTGCGCATAGAACAGCCGGGACCCGCATTACGGCCTGGCTGATGGAGATTCGCTCCCTCTGCTCGGAAGCGTTTGATCAGTGATGGGTCGTTGCGATGAGGCGTCGCAGTGCGGCGTGGGCGGGTGGGCCCCATGTGGGCTTGCCGCCGGGGCGTCCGTGGACGCCGGCGTCTGCGATGAAGATGCCGCTGAGGGCGCGCATCACCGCCCATCCGCGGGCGCGGCGCAGGGTCGCGGCGTCCGGGGCCGGTTGGTAGGCGGCATGGAAGCGTTCGGCCGCGCCGTCGGGCAGCAGAAGCCAAGCGGCAGCGAGGTCGCATGCCGGATCGCCCGCGAAGAGGTCGCCGAAGTCGATCACGCCGCAGATCGTGCCGTCGGCGGTCAGGACGTTTGCTGGATGCAGGTCGCCGTGGAGCCATAGCGCCGGGCCGGTCCAGTCGGGCGCGGCGGCGGCGTCTTCGAAGACCGCGCGGACGGCGTTTGGATCGGTGATCAGCCCCAGCTCGGTGGCCGTGGCAAGCTGCTTCGCGAACCCCTCGCAATAGTCGGCCAGCGGCCCTCCGCGGTCCCGGCCGGTGGGTGCTTGTTCGGGGGCGGGTTGGTGAAGTGCGGTCAGGAAGGCGGCCAGGGTGGAGGCCGCCTCGGTAGCGCGCGTGACGGGGGCGCGGTCGGCAGGCGTGCCCGGCACCCAGGTGGTGACGATCCAGGGACGCGGAAACCGCTCGGAGGGCTCACCGATCCGCTGCGGAACGGGAATCGGTAGAGGAAGGCGCGGGGCGAGGGCGGGTAGCCAGGTGTGCTCTTTGCGCAGCAGCGCGTCCGCGGACTCGGTCGCCCAGGGCAATCGGACGGCGAGGTCGTCGCCGAGTCGCCATATCTGGTTGTCCCAGCCACGCGCGCCGAGCCGCACAGGGTGATCGGCCAGGTCGGGGTGCTGCTCACGCAGTAGATCCCGCACCAACTCGGCGGTGATCTCGATCTCGGTGTGCGTCATGCGGATCAACGGTAGCCAGCAGGCAGCCGACCCGTTCCAGCTGCTGGCGGGGGGCCGGGGTCATGAAGGCGCAGGCACCTGGCATGCCTTCCCGCCCTTCAGCGAACAGTACACAGTCGGGCTATGACAGGACGGCTTGAGCTGCAATCGATCTCGCGTACCGAAAGCGCGACCAGCGGCTACCGCGTGCTGTCTTCAAGTGCGCCACATGGTTCGGGTCGATCTTGCGGCCGAGCAGCCGACCGGTTCAGCATGATCCCGACCGTCTCCTTCCCCTACTCCGACGAATGGTCTGCCGTGGTCACCACTCTCGAATACGCCCTACGGCTGCACCACTACACCCCCGGCACCCTCGCCGACCTGAAACATACCTGCACCACGCACCAAAGGCATGATCGGCAGCGTGTCGCACCTCATCCGGCGGCGCAGCCATCGAGGCCGTCCTCGACGGCAGCGAACGCATCCGCCCCTGGCGTCGCCCGATTCATGTCCTATGGTGGCGCCACTCGTGGGGGAGAGGGCTGCTATTCGGCGGGGGTATTCGGCGTCGGAGGTGTCGAGGCCAGTGTTTGCAGGGCTCCTTCGTACCAGGCGTGTACTGCCAACCAGATGTACGGTGGCTGACCTTCTTCGTCTTCTAGTTCCTTCGCCTTGCGGACCAGGTATTCCAACATCGGGTTGGCCCGATCCGGAAAGGGGTACGGGAAGGCGTCGTCGGGCTCCGCGATGCTGGCGGCTCTGTAGTCTGTGTGCCCGTTCGCGATGATTCGGGTCGACTGGCGAGTGACGTACTCGGTTGGGATGACCGCTGGTCCTTCTGGATCCATTTGATGCCCCGGGTTGGTTTCGGCCTCGAATTATTGATCTGAGCAGTCTGCCACGCGATTCGTCTGCATTTGGGACGTTCCGTTCGGCTGCTGGCTCACCGAGTCGGGTGCGCCAGGGGTTCATGTCGGTAGGGGGTATCGACCAGTACACCAACCTGTTTCAACAGCGAAAACTGTTGGTCATCGGCTAATCGCCGCTGTGGTGGGCCGTTCCACGTGCGGGGCAGGCACCGACCGGGACAGCCCGCGCGCACGACATCGTGATCCCCGAGATGCCCGGGGGATCACCGGCCACTGATCCGCGCCACGAGATGACCTGTGGGTCCTAGTGGATGCTGCTCGGACCCACAGGCCGTCGTGTGGAACGGGTGCGGGCTGCACGCCTACTTCGTGGCGTCGATCGCGGTCTCGAGCCACTGCCGTAGCACGATGGTGGCTGGTCGGGCGGCGGACGGGCGTGAGCGGTCGCCGCAGCATAAGCAGCGTTCGGTTGTCAGCTCGCAGGAACAGGAGTGAATACGGTGGGCAGGGGATGCTTCGCGAACTTATTCTCGAATATATAGAATGCGCGCCGCAGGACGACGGCGGATTCCCCGCCCTCGTCCTCGAACCAATTGGTCTCTACGTCTACGCGAGAAATCTTTGAGTTGCTTCGAAGAAACTCCTCGATCACCTCGCGGATCTTCTCGAAGTATGAATCCGGCACCGTCCCCAGCGTATCGGTTACATCAATAACTATGATGGCGGGACGATCGCCGGAAAATTGTCCTGCCGCAGACTTGAGCGACGACTTCACACCTTTGATGTAGTCGTGCTCGATATCGCAGGAGAGTGACGTGAAAATCAGCTGATGGAGGCCCATCGAGCCATCCGGGAGTTCGACGGCAACGCCGCTGTTAGTTTCTAAATCGAAGGGTTTTGTTCCGAATGGTCGCCGGGGCAGGGTCAGCGTTTCGGTTGGTTCGACATCGCCTCGGTCGACTCCCTCGATGCTGTAGTCGAACAGAAGTCCTTCGCTGTCGATGGACATCGGTCCGGAGCCACGAACTATCTTTCGCGCAGATTCGATGATCTCGTCGATCATCGCCCGTTCGGGCTCGATATGAAAGCGTGCGGTGACCACTAAGGCGCCGCACCTGGAGTCGGCTACGAAAACCTTCTGCAGCCTTCTATTGAGAAGATCGTAGATCTCGTGGCGGGCTCTGTCGGTGTCGCTGGCTGGCCCTTTGTGCTTGCATTCGATCTCGACGGAATCGCCCACGAGAAGATCGGGAGTCCTGCTCGTGCCTTCGGGAATTATCTTCACCGGAAAGCCGCCCGCGCAGAAATTTGCCGCCACTCTTATCTCGTGGAGTGCACTCTTGACTCGGCTTGGATTGTCTGACAGAACATCTCGCCACAGATTATTCAATGGGCCGACGCCGGATTCTTCTAGTATCGCGATGCACTTCGCCAGTCTGCCCAGCAGGAGAAAGTGCTGAGATTTTGCCAAGGTGTCAGGGTCTGACCAGCCTCGGTACTGTGATATCCAGAGGGCGATCTCGTGGGGTGTCGAATGTGGCCGTGCTCGATGTTCGTCTATCCATTCGTCGCCGATTCGCTGGATGAACGAGTCAACGAAATCGATCGCCTTGTCGAGGGATTTATCCACGACCTCTCAGGGCTCCTCCCAAACCAGGGTCATAAACGCCGTTCGGCGAGCATACTCACTGAGGAGCGGCGTCGACAAAACCTTTTACTTCGTGGCGACGATCGCGGTCTCAAGCCACTGCCGTAGGGCGGCGGCGGTGGTGTAGCCGGTGCGTGGACCCCGGTGTCGGCGAAATGGGGCCGCGTCGCTGCCCTGGCTTACCAGGTCACCCCCCAGCGCGGCCCCGCCGCCCGTGGCGGGGGTGGTGTAGGCGTGGGCAGGATTCGAACAACATGGGCAACTGGAAAACGCCTGGTCATCGTGGGTACGTAGCCGATTTAGGGGCTTGGTATTCGTCGGTGTGTGTCCGTGCCGTTCCCATTTTCAGTGTGTCTTCGGTAGGGCACATCGAACATGGGAACGGGGATGACCTGCGGTTTTCGTGTGGACGGTTGATGATCGAAGCGAATTACCAGCTGTAGGAAGGCGGTTCGTTGGTTTGTGGTGTCCATCCACAAACCGCTACGGAGATCGTCGCAATGACGCTGGCGGTTGGGTTCATGAATCACCCCGGCGAGTCTGGAGTGCGCACGAATCCCGGCGAGATTCGGAGTGCCTTGTCGGCCAGGCTGTGACTGGCCTACGGGCACTCCGATCTCAATTCATCCGGACTCCATCGCGGCCGAGATTCAACGGTACGTGTTGTACCACTTCGTCAGATGGTCTTGCTGGCCGCCGAGGTAGCCGCATGCAGCAAGTGCGGCGACATGTACCAGTGTGCTCCCGAGTTTAACGATCGAACCCCAAGCTTCGGTATCGGTGCGGTAGGTGAGCTCGACATGGTCACCGACTGGAGTTCTGTCGACCGCCATCGTCAACGTGAGGATGTTGGGGTGGGAACTCAGCGAGAGCGTGTCATAGACACCTGCAATGTTGTTCAAGCCGAACTTGGTGAGCACCCGGGTTTGCTGTCCGATGGTCGGGTATTTCTCGCCTGCGATAATCCATGGAGGCAGCGGATGCGCGCCAGGATCGTTCCATTCGATATTCGCACCGGGGAACCGCTGTAGCAGCTGTTCCCTGAGTCCTTCGCGGATCTC
>NZ_BAGN01000352.1 GCF_000308835.1 Nocardia vinacea NBRC 16497
TGTCCTCGTTCGGCCTCAGCGGCACGAACGCTCACCTGATCGTCGAACAGGCGCCCTCGGCGGACCCGGCTCCGGTGGTCGAAACCCCTCCGGCGGGCGGGGTGTTGCCGTGGGTGGTCTCGGCGCGGAGCGGCGAGGCACTGGCTGAGCAGGCCCGGCGGCTGGCCTCCTCTGTCGGCGACCACGATTCGATCGACATCGGATTCTCGCTCGCCACCTCGCGAGTGTTGTTCGAGCATCGGGCCGTGGCGTTCTCGCCCGAGGAAGACGGCCTGCGGGCCGGTATCCAGGCGCTCGGGCGCGGCGAAACGATTCCGGGTGTGGTGTCCGGGCGGGTGGTGGCGGGTTCGACGGGTGTGGTGTTCTCGGGTCAGGGTGCGCAGTGGGCTGGTATGGCGGCTGAGCTGCGGACTGCGTATCCGGTGTTCGCCGAGCATTTCGATGCGATTGTCGGGCAGTTGGATCCGCTGTTGGGGCAGTCGGTTTCGCTGGATGTGGCGCTGTCGGACGAGGACTCGGTCGATCGGACGGTGTTCGCGCAGGCGGGGTTGTTCGCGTTCGGGGTGGCGTTGTTCCGGTTGCTCGAATCGTGGGGCGTGCGTGCGGATGTGGTGGCTGGTCATTCGATTGGTGAGGTTGCTGCCGCGCATGTGGCTGGGGTGTTGTCGCTGGCGGATGCGTGTGTTTGGTGGCGGCGTGGTCGGTTGATGCAGGCTTTGCCTTCTGGTGGTGCGATGGTTGCTGTCGGTGCGTCGGAGGCGGACGTGCTGCCGTTGCTGGCCGATGTCGATGGGGTGTCGATCGCGGCGGTGAACGGCCCGACATCGGTGGTGCTGTCCGGCATCGAGGACGCAGTCGCCGCTCTTGTCGAGGCATGCGCCGAACATGGTTGGCGCACACACAGATTGCGGGTTTCGCACGCCTTTCATTCGGCTCTGATGGAGCCGATGCTGGCCGAGTTCGCCTCGGTGATCGAGGGTTTGGTGTTCGGTCGTCCGAGTATCCCGTTGGTGTCGACGGTGACCGGTGCCCGGATCACCGATGAGATGGCCGTTCCGTCGTATTGGGTCGCTCAGGTCCGTGACACCGTGCGGTTCGCTGATGCCGTTGCCACGATGGCGGACATGGGTGTATCCCGGTTCGCCGAAGTCGGCCCGGACGCGGTCCTGAGCCCGATGGTCGCCCAGACTCTCGACGACGAGGCCGCGGTGGTGGTGGCGTTGGCGCGTCGTGACCGTGCCGACGCGTCCGCCGTGCTGGGCGGGGTGGCCGGGTTGTTCGTGGCCGGCGCCGAGGTGAACTGGGCCGGGCTGCATGCTGGAGGTCAGCGAATCGACTTGCCCACCTATGCCTTCCAGCATCAGCGTTTCTGGCTGGATCCCAAGGAGGCGCTGGCCCTGTCCTGGCTGGGCGCCGAACTGGGCGGAGTCGGCTCGGTCGGGCTGGATGTGGTGGAGCATCCGCTGCTGGGTGCGGTGGTGCCGCATCCGGATTCGGGTGGCGTGAGTTTCACCGGCCGGTGGACCGTCGAGTCGGTCGAGTGGCTGGCCGACCACAGCGTGCTCGGCACCGTATTGCTGCCGGGCACCGGGTTCGTCGAGCTGGCGAGTTACGTCGGTGGTGTGCTCGGTTGTGCCGTGGTGGACGAGCTGGTCCTGCAGGCCCCGTTGACGATGCCTGCCGAGGGCAGCGTCGCGGTACAGGTCGTGGTGACTGCGGCAGACGAGGCCGGTCGCAGGCGGTTGAGTGTGCATTCGCGGCAGACCGCCGAGGGGCTGTGGTTGCTCCATGCCGAAGGTGTGCTCGTCCCCGGCGACGGGGTGGCCGACTTCGACCTCGCCGCGTGGCCGCCGGCCGGTGCCCAGTCCTTGGACATCGACGGCGTCTATGACGAGCTGCTCGATATCGGGTACGGCTACGGCCCGTTCTTCCAGGGTTTGCAGGCGGCGTGGCGGCGTGGTGACGAGTTGTTCGCCGAGGTCGCGCTGCCGGATCCGCAGGACGGCAAGGGTTTCGGGGTCCATCCGGCGCTGTTCGACGCGGCGCTGCACGCGGGGATCGTGCACGGTCTGCGCGGCGGTGTCGAGGGCTTCCCGGCACTGCCGTTCACCTGGAACCGGGTGGTGCTGCACGCGGCCGGCGCGAGCGCCGTCCGGGTTCGCATCGTGGTCGAGGGCACCCGGTTCGCGCTCCAGCTGGCCGACGAGCAGGGTCGGCCGGTGATGTCGGTGGGGGCCTTGGTTTCTCGGCCGGTGTCGGCCGATCACCTGCAATCGGATCGGGTGGATGACGCCCTCTTCGGCGTGGAGTGGATCGCTGCCGCGCCGTCGGCGGAGAGCGTCGAGCCGGGCCGGGTGGCGGTACTGAATGGTGATCTCGCCGCGCTGATCACCGAGTTGGACGCGGCCCAGGATCCGGTTGTTCCGGAGATCGTGTTGTGGGAGATCCCCGTTCACGACGGTGCGCCGCCGGAGGCCGCCCGCCGGATCGCGATCGGTGTACTCGACACTCTGCGCGGCTGGCTGGCCGAACCGCGTTTCGCCGATTCACGTCTGGTCGCGCTCACCAGACGTGCAGTGGCGGTTGCCGATGCGGAGCAGGTGGACCTGGGTCAGGCGCCGGTGTGGGGTCTGCTGCGTGCCGCGCAGGCCGAACATCCTGGCCGATTCCAGCTGCTCGACCTGGATCAGGATGAGGATCGTGACGCGCTCGCTATCGCCGCTGTGGCCGCGACCGCGGCGCTGGAACCCGAGGCTGCACTGCGTGGTGCGACCCTGCTCGTGCCGCGATTGAGTCGTCACGCGCCTGGTTCGAACGTTCGGCCGTTGGAGTCGGGCACGGTGCTGGTGACCGGTGGTACGGGTGGTCTGGGCGCGGTGATTGCCCGTCATCTGGTGGCCGAACATGGTGTGCGCCATCTGCTTCTGACGTCTCGGCGTGGCTCGGATGCTCCGGGTGCGGCGGAACTGCGTGCGGAGCTGACCGAGCTGGGTGCGCAGGTGTCCATCGTCGCGTGTGATGTGTCGGATCGGTCGGCGCTGGCGGCGTTGCTGGATGGTATTTCGGTTGAACATCCGCTGGTGGGTGTGGTGCACGCGGCGGGGACTGCGGATAACGGTCTGGTGGAGTCGATTACGGCTGAGCGGGTCGACTATGTGTTCGGGCCCAAGGTCGATGCGGCGTGGCATCTGCACGAGTTGACTCGTGATGCCTCGTTGTCGTTGTTCGTGCTGTTGTCGTCCGCGGGTGGGCTGGTGCTGGCCGCGGGTCAAGCGAACTACGCCGCGGCGAACGTCTTCTTGGATGCCCTTGCCGCGCATCGTCACAGCTTGGGATTGCCGGCAACCGCTATCGACTACGGGTTGTGGGCACGATCGACCGGGCTCGGTGTCGAGCTGTCCGAGGCCGAATTCGATCTGCTGCGCAGGCAGGGCTTCCCACCGCTCTCCGAGGCCGAGGGTCTTGCGCTGTTCGATGCGTCGATTGCCACCGATACCGCGCAGTTGGTGGCGTTGCGGGTCGATCGGGCGGTGCTCCGGACGCGGGGCGAGCTGATCCCGGCCCTGGTCCGCGCCCTCGCACCGATCCCCGTGCGCCGCACCAACCGAAGCGCGGCGGGTCAGGCTTTCGCCCGAAAGCTGGCCGGCTTGTCGGATGTGGATCGTGCGCGTGCTCTGCTCGATCTTGTTCGTTCGGTGGCTGCTGTGACTCTTGGGCATGTGTCGGTGGATGCTGTTGAGCCGCAGCAGGCTTTTCAGCAGCTCGGTTTCGATTCGTTGAGTGCGGTCGAGTTCCGTAACAAGTTGAATGCTGCGACGGGTCTGCAACTGCCGGCGACGTTGGTTTTCGATTATCCGAACGCGCAGGTTGTCGCCGAGTTCATCGATTCCCAACTCTCCGGCACGAGCCAGGATGTCGCGGTCACTGCCAGTAGGGTGGCCGGCGACGACCCGATTGCGGTGGTGGCGATGAGCTGCCGCTACCCCGGTGGTGTCGCTTCTCCCGAAGACTTGTGGAGTCTGGTTGCCGAAGGCATGGACACCACGGGTGATCTGCCCGCGGATCGTGGCTGGGATATCGAGGGCATCTACGATCCGGAACCCGGTAAGGCGGGTAAGACTTATACCCGTCAGGGTGGATTCCTGTACTCCGCAGCCGATTTCGACGCGGATTTCTTCGGGATCAGTCCCAACGAGGCTTTGGTGATGGATCCGCAGCAGCGGATGTTGCTGGAGATCTCGTGGGAGGCGTTGGAGCGCGCGGGTGTGGATCCGGCGGTGCTGCGCGGTAGTTCGACGGGTGTCTTCACCGGCGTGATGTACCACGACTACGCGCTGGGCGCCGGTACCGGCAACAGCGTCGCAGGCAGCCTGGTCTCCGGTCGCATCGCCTACACACTGGGCTTGGAAGGTCCTGCGGTGTCGGTGGATACGGCGTGTTCGTCGTCGCTGGTGGCCATGCACTTGGCCGCCCAGTCACTGCGGTCGGGCGAATGTGATCTGGCGTTGGCCGGTGGTGTGGCCGTGATGTCCACCCCGGAGATGCTCGTCGAGTTCAGTCGGCAGCGGGGTTTGTCGCCGGATGGCCGGTGTAAGTCGTTCGCGGATGCGGCCGATGGTGTCGGCTGGTCCGAGGGTGCTGGAATGTTGGTGTTGGAGCGGTTGTCCGATGCCCGTCGCAATGGTCATGATGTGCTTGCGGTGATTGCTGGTTCGGCGGTGAATCAGGATGGTGCGTCGAATGGTTTCTCCGCGCCGAATGGTCCGTCGCAGCGGCGGGTGATTCGGCAGGCATTGGCGAATGCGGGGGTTTCGCCGACCGAGGTGGATGTGGTCGAGGCGCACGGCACGGGTACGACTCTGGGCGATCCGATCGAGGCGCAGGCGCTGCTGGCGACCTACGGCCAAGAGCGTGCTGCGGATCGTCCGCTGTGGCTCGGATCATTGAAGTCCAACATCGGTCATGCCCAGGCGGCGGCCGGTGTCGGTGGCGTGATCAAGATGATCATGGCGATGCGTCACGGCACACTACCCAAGACACTGCACGTCGATCGGCCGAGCACGAAAGTTGATTGGTCCGAAGGCCATATCCGCCTGCTGACCGAACCGGTGGCTTGGCCCGACGTAGATCGGCCGCGTCGTGCGGGTG
>NZ_BAGN01000351.1 GCF_000308835.1 Nocardia vinacea NBRC 16497
CGAAGCCGAAAGTTTCTGCGCGCCTTGACTCGTCACGGCATGGCCGGATCGATGGGCCGCGTCGGCGCGGCCGGTGACAGCGCGGCCATGGAAAGTTTCAGAAGGACGTGCGACCTAACCGTGAGCCACACGTCCTTCGACCTAGAGGATCTGCCCCCACCCGAAGATGCACGCAGCCTCCTTCGCACGACCAAATCTAGCAACGATGAAATCCACTGTGCCCCAGACAAAGTACCGCAAACCTCCCATCTGCGCGCCCGCAGAAATCAAGCTCCAATCGAGTCACGCACGGCTCGCGAGCGCCGAAGGTTCGTTCGGCACAGGAACGCGCCACGCCCGACACGTGGGCGGTCTGCCCGAAAGGACCTTGCGCGAGTGATGAATACGCGTGCACGCTGGTTCGGTGCAGAAGCTGTTCGTGGCGTTGTTCGCGATCATGGTCGGATTCGGGATCATTGGCTGCAAGCCGGGAGAAGCGACCGAGGTGGCCAAAGACGTCACCTGTCAGATGGTCGTACCCGTTGTGGAGGCCGTCGCGACGAAGCTACGGGCGGGGACGACGGTCACCGCAGCGCTGATCGTGGCCGCCACCGGGATCGCGTTGAGCGAAGCCTGCACCTTGCTGCTCGACCAGTTGGGCGCTGCCCCTGACAAAGAACATGATGTGGTCCTGGAGAATGGAAAGGGCGGGGAACCTGCCAAGGTCAGCGGAAAGACCTTCATCAGCGTGACAGACAAGTGGTGCAACACAACTGGTGGCTGCACTGGTTACGACCGCTGCCCCACCGGCTGGACGTGCCTGTTCACCGGAAGTGAAGGCACCGGAAAGATGTCGTTGTTCACCATCGGTTCGCCCGACCTGTCCAACCAGCACATCGATGCCGCCACGATCTCGGTATTCAATCGAGCTGAAAAGATCGCCACACTGTATGCCGCTCATGACTACCACGGCGACACCTACACCGTCGCGAAGTCAGCGAAGGGCGACCTGCCAAGCGAGTGGCGAGGGAAAGCGCGGTCGATCGTCGTCGGGGCACCCAAGACGTCCCCCCAAACCACGACCGTCACAACTGTACCGCCAACAGGCTCGACGACAACGAAGCCACCGATCAGCCGCACGACCTCGATCACGCCGTCGTCCGGTGCCTCGACCACTCACTGACCACCCTGCCCGCAGGAACGACAGCGCGAGAGAGCGATCCTAAAGACACCCAGAAGGCCAAGGAGGTGACCGAGTCAGATGACCCGGTCGACTTCGCGACCGGCGAATTCCTACTATCCGAAACCGATCTCGACCTCCCTGGTGTCCTGGCGCTGGTGCTGCGGCGCCGTTACCGGTTCGGTCGCTGATTCGGTCCATCCTGGTCGGCGACGCTGGACATGCGGATCATCGTGGATCAACACGGTGTCACCTTCCTCGGCGAGGACGGGATCCTGCTCACCTACCCCCACACCGCGCCGAATGTCGCGGTAACTCCTCTCAACGGCGGTCAACGCTGGACCTTGACCCGTATGGAGGATGGCGGGTACCGCATCACCGACCCTGACAGCGAAATAATCTGGCACTTCCACCCCAACTCCGGGCTCGGCGGCATCGATACCTCGCTGGGCAACTACGCGATCACCGGAATCACCGATCGCCACCAGAACTGGATCCATCCACTTCCGCTACAGCAGCAGCGGGACGCCCATCGAGGTGACTCACTCCGGAGGGTATCGAGTACGGGTCGACACCGCCGATGGTCGCGTCACCGCACTGTCGGTGTTAGGCACTGACCCGTCCGGCGAGGAAATCGCCACCCAAGTAAGGGAATTCGGCTACCAGGCCGGCGAGCTCAGCTCCGTCGCCAACGGCAGTGGGTCCACCACCTACTACACCTACGATCGCGAACACAGGATGTTGTCGTGGACTGACTCCAACGGCAACCAGATGGTCAACTCCTACGATGCGGCGGGCCGGGTAATTCACCAACGCGGCACCGACGGCATCCTGAACACCGACTTCGACTACGTTATCCACCCCGATGGTTCCGGCAGCCGCACCACGCTAACCGACTCCTACGGTGCCAGAACCATTTACTGATGACGCCCAAGATTCGAAACCCGCCGACGTTTTGCGAGGATTCTCCCGCCGAATGTGAGATACGCGATTTCGCTCTGTGGGACCTGACCGGGAGTGTTCTGCCGGACGCGTCGGGGAACCTAACGAGTTGTTACACATACACGACTTTATCGACATTCACGCGTTCCTCGGCTGGTTGCATTGAACAAAAGCGCAAGATGGCTGACCGACGACCAATAGTGTCATCGCGTCGAACGCTTCTGTGCTGTTGGGAACGCCACGCGTTCGACGGTTAGGCCCGCGGTCAGTAAGGTCTCATTGGGAGGCGGCAGCTCGCCCGAGTCAATACAAGATCAATGCGGCTCGGCGAGCGGGAATATCGTCACCCAGGGGGCGTTGGGTTGGCGCCGCAACCACATGAGCGGGTCCTGGGCGAACGACACCGCCCCCTGCGGCGTTACGAGTGGCTGGGCCAGGCGTTCGATGTCGCCGATGAGCACGACATCTCCGGATGCGGTCACACCGATACTGCCTGCCAGCGTATCCGCTGCGATGTCGAAACCTGGAGCGGGAATGTGGGTCCGACCCACGATCTCGAGGCGTGTACAAAAGTCGCCCGACATCCTCGACGCGTCGCCTCGCGCCCACCTTTCCGGGTCGTCGCCGAACCGTACGTCGACGCCGTCCACGGTGATCGTCTCGGAAAAGCGATTACCATACCCTTCTGCACCAAGCACCCGACCGTCGGCGGCTATGTGTATCACAAGCTCGGTGTTAGTGCGCTGGCAGAAGGTCAGAAGGAACTCTCGCCCGGGTGCCGCCACCCGGTCGGGGATTTCGCGAATGGTCCCGGCCGGAAATGACGGCGCGAACGTGGGCCCAACCGGCGCCGCCTTGCCTCCGCATTCGGTGATGTACCGCCAGGACAAACGGGGCACGCGTTGCGGAAGTGTGCGTGCCCAATCGAATGGATCGGTAGTGAACGCAGCCTCGGAAATGAATGGAACCAGCTCTTCTACGACCGGACCTGTGAGCTTCACGTGCCCGAACCGATCGACTTCGATTTGCGCGGATTGGCCGTGAATCGCTCCCTCGGCCAACATCGGATTTCGCACTTGCCCCACCCCGATCCGGACCTGACTTTGCGGCATTGAGCACCTCCGAGTCTTGGCAATGGTCCGCCGATGCTGAGATCAGCGGCTTATGCGAGAGTCCGGCCACGATGGTCTCGCAGTGTGAGATGAGCCCACTAGGTTCTGTCCCCCAACCTAGTCGCCGGATAGGACGACGATTTCGGTGGTCTGAATTCAACGGGGGCGTGGATGTCCGTCGCGACCGTCTCGTGGTGAGCCCATCGACCCACTCGACGAAAGTCTTTGCCGCACAATCCTTGTTCGCACAGAGAACCGCCGCACCACCAGATGCAGGGCCATCTCGCGCCCGGCCACGGCCGCGTCGGCCAGGCGACGCTGATAGCGGGAATGCACGCGCCCGGAAACGGTCGCGCACTGCGGGCACTGGGCCATCTTCGTGGCAACGACAGCCTCCACGACCAGCGAATCTTCGTCACCGCGAACATCACCGCAAGGACAGAGTTCAAGTGCGGCAACAGCTTTCGAATCAGATCACCAGCGCACGCCCGCCATCAATACCAGTGACAGCGGCCGAATGGCAACGCCCAGACCAGCGACATCACGCTATCTGCGCCAGAACCTGATTGGTGGTCACGGTGGTTCCCCTCCTGGGGGTCGGTGGTCAGACGGTCGGGGTTGTACCGCCGTCGATGACATACTCGGCGCCGACGATGGCCGAGGCGCCGTCGGAGACCAGGAAGGCGACGAGTTCGGCGACTTCCTCGGGTCGATTGGGGCGGCCCAGCGGGATGCCGCCGAGGGAGTCCATGAGTCGGCTCAGGGCGGCGTCTTGGGTGATGTCGGCGTCCTGGGCGATCCGGGCGATCAGGTTGTCGGCGGCGGTGGTCTGGGTGAAGCCGGGCGAGACGGTGTTGACGCGGATGCCGCGCGGGGCGACCTCGTTGGCCAGGCCCTTGCTGTAGGTGGTCAGCGCGGCCTTGGCAGCCGCGTAGGCCAGGGTGCCGTTCCACAGCGGCATGCGGCGCTGAATGGAAGTGACGTGCAGGATCACGCCGTGACCGGCCGCGATCATGGCGGGCAGCAGGCCGCGGTCGAGGCGGACGGCGGCCATCAGGTTCATGCTCAGCTCCGTGGCCCAGTCGTCGTCGTCGAGAGCGGCGAATCCACCGGCCGGCGCCTCGGAACCGCCGAGGGTGTTGACCAGGATGTCGATGCCTCCCAAACGGTCGTCTACCTCGGCGATTACGTGGGCGGCGCCCTCGGCGGTGGACAGGTCGGCGGTGATGAAGAGCTTGTCCTCGATGTCGGCGGGACGGCTGCGGGCGGTGACGAGAACCGTTGCGCCGGCCTGGGCGAGGCGACGCGCGATGGCTGCGCCGACGCCCTTGGTACCGCCGGTGACCAACACTCGCCGCCTGTCGAGGGATTCACTGCTGGACACGGTCATAGGGCCTCCGATCTCGAGAGCGGGCGTGAACGACACTCGATGATGGCACCCCCTTCGCCGGTTGCCTCGGCCCGGCTCCGCTGGTGTCGGTGCCCACCGAGCGGATCGGATCACCGTTGACCGGCATCGAAACCGCGACCGGACTGGCGTTGGTGCGGGTCCGTTGCGGCGAAGACGCCTGGCTAGGTGTCGACGATCGCACCAGCGGGCGTCTGCTCGAGATCGACGACCTGTTCGACGCCTGGCTACAACGCGACAGCGCCTCCCCCGGCTCGAGCACCCATTGGGTCGGGCACGTGGTCGACAGTTTCACTCGCGACGAACTGATCCAGACCGGGCCACACGACTATGTCCGAGGTGGTGGTGACGATTTCCAATACCGCTGAGGAAGGCACCGTGTTGGAGGGCACGGTCCATAGCGACGGCACCTATGAAGTGATGAC
>NZ_BAGN01000350.1 GCF_000308835.1 Nocardia vinacea NBRC 16497
GCACCGGACCCTGCCCGTTGCCGTAATCGGCCAGCCTGCTCGCATAAGTGGCCAGAGCGCACAGCAGAATGGCGATGACCACGTCGACGGCGCGGCTGTGCCGACGCTGCCATTGCGACCATTCGGCGGTCATGTGCGTCCCTTCCTGTCGTTGAGAACCCTAATCGGCAGGCCCCGAAGCGACTGGTAGGCCGCCCACCCGGGACGGCCTACCAGTGCGTTTCCATTCAGGCGCGGGCGGATTCGGGTTCCCGCACCGGTTCGACGGCCTCGATGCGGTTCAAGCTCTCGCCCTCCACGTCCACGTTCGGCAGGACCTTCGCCAGCCACCGCGGCAACCACCAGGCCTTGTCGCCGAGCAGCGCGAGCACCGCCGGGACCAGCGTCATCCGGACGATGAAGGCGTCGAAGAAGACCGCCGCCGCCAGCCCGAGGCCCACCATCTTGACCATCGGTTCACTACCGCCGATGAACCCGGCGAACACCGCGATCATGATGGCCGCCGCGGCCACCACCACGCGTGCGTTGTGCCGGAATCCGGTGACGATG
Organism: Nocardia vinacea NBRC 16497; assembly: GCF_000308835.1. Taxonomy (GTDB): domain Bacteria; phylum Actinomycetota; class Actinomycetes; order Mycobacteriales; family Mycobacteriaceae; genus Nocardia; species Nocardia vinacea. The sequence continues at coordinate 550 of NZ_BAGN01000350.1, forward strand.
GCATCGTGTGCGGTCTCTCCGTGGGCGACGGCTTCACGTATCCGGGTGACGAGGAAGACCTCGTAATCCATCGCGAGTCCGAACACCACACCGATCAGGAAGATCGGCATCATGCTCACCACGGGTCCGGTCTGCTGGACTCCGATGAGATCGGCGAGCCAGCCCCACTGGAACACCGCGACGACCACACCGAAGGCCGCACCCACCGAGAGCAGGAAGCCGAGTGCCGCCTTGATCGGGACCGCGATCGAACGGAACACCACCATCAGCAACAGGATCGCCAGCCCGACCACCACCGCGAGATAGGGCAACAATGCGTCGGCCAACTTCTGCGAGATATCGATATTCATCGCGGTCGCACCGGTGACCAGCACGGTCGCACCGGTGGCTGCCTTCAGATCGCCTGCCTCACCGCGCAGTGCGTGCACAAGATCTTTGGTCTCGGTCGACGACGGACCCGTGGCGGGCACCACGGTGAGTATCGCAGCGTCACCTGCCTGATTGAACATCGCGGGCGCCACCGATACGACGCCCTCGGTCGCCGCGAGGGTCCTCGTTACCTGCTCCACCGCGGCCTTCGGGTCACTGACGCCTTGCACGTCCACTGCTATGGTGAGCGGCCCGTTGAAGCCGGGACCGAACCCCGCGGCCAGCACATCGTAGGCGCGGCGCTGAGTCGTCGAGGTCGGCTGCGATTCGTCACCCGGCATACCGAGTTCGAGGCTTTTCATAGGCAAGACCAGCGCACCCAGGCCGATCACACCGATCAGCAGCACTGCCACCGGGCGGCGAATGACGAACTTGGCCCAGCGCGTGCCCATACTGGGCTTCTCCGCTTGAATCGGGTTGGCCGCCAGCGCGTTTCCGTCACCCGATGGCTGCGCAGCGGAGGCCTGTGCCTTGCGGAATGCCCGCGGCATAACCGCCCGCTGAGAGAATCCGAGCAGCGCGGGCAGCAGCGTCAGCGCGATCGCGACAGCGACAGCGACGATGCCCGCCGCGGCCAGACCCATGTTCGTGAGGGCGGGGATACCGACGACGGCCAGTCCGGCCAGCGCGATGACCACAGTGAGTCCGGCGAAAACCACTGCCGATCCAGCGGTTCCAACGGCCCGGCCCGCCGCTTCCTCGGCGCTGTATCCCTCGGCACGTTCGGTCCGGTACCGGGACACGATGAACAGCGCATAGTCGATACCGACCGCGAGCCCAAGCATGAGGGCGAGGGTGATGGTCGTGGTGGACATGCCGATCGCCACGATCGCGGCGACGCCGACGCCGAGCCCGATCAGCGCGGTGAGCAATGGCAGACCGGCGGCCGCGAACGCACCGAAGGTGACCATCAGTACCACGGCCGCGATGGCGATGGCGATGGCCTCAGTGGGGCCACCCATTCCAGGCTTGGCCTGCAGCGCGGACCCGCCGATCTCCACGGTGACCCCGGCGGCCTTTCCGGTATCGACCGCGTCGGTGAGCGCCGTCTTGCTGGCGTCGGTGAGGTTTTCGCTGGTCACGCCATAGCTCACGGTCGCATAGGCGGTCGTGCCGTTCTTACTGACCGCACCGGTCTGGAACGGATCGAGTACGCCCTTCACCTGCGCACCGCGGGCCATGTCCGAGACGATCCTCTCCACCGCCGCCTTGTTCGGCTCGGAACTGATCTGCTGCCCATCAGGTGCTACGAAGACTATTCGTGCTTGTGCGCCATCGGATTTGGTGCCGGGGAAACGTTCGCCGAGCAGATCGAACGCCTGCTGGGATTCAGTGCCCGGGATCGAGAACGCATCCGGCGGGGCCGTCGGCGCATTGACTGCCCCGGCCACCAACGCCGCCATAACCCCCAGCCAGAGCAGCACAACCAGCCGCCGCTTCTCGAACGCGAACCGACCGAGCCGATACAGAAATTTCGCCATGCCGCCATGATCGTTCAACGGCTCCGTAGTCGGCATCGTGCAAGTGCAGGCCATTGCGCGTACTGCGAATGCAGTACACGCACCCGCCACATACTGCATCCACAGGCCGAGGGCGGCGAAACGCACCCAACACACGCTCATCGCGGGTGTTCTCGGAACCGGGCGGTGATCTGTTTGTCGAGGTTCTTGATCTCGCGGTCCAGGTCGAGCAGTTCCCTCGCCGACCGTTTGATCGATGTGGCGGTCGGACTCCGCGGGGACGGCGATGTCCTGCTCGCGCGGCCACCGCCGTGGCGGCGATGTTATCGATCGATCTCAGCCAAGCCCTGTTTCCGGTGAGATGCGTTGTCATGCAGTCGATTCCAGCGACGGGCATTTCAGTTGGGGTGCAGAATCTGGATATCAGGATCGGCGGGGACCGTGTGGAGTAGTCGAACGCAGCCTCGAGGGGCGGGAAGATCGCGGCGAGCACGTCCCGCAGCTGGTTGACTCCACGGACCCAATCCTGTACCAAGTCGCTGCGGTAGCTGGACAACCGAGTAAGTTCGGCCACCAGTTCATCGGGAGCGATCAGCGGTTGCAGGTCCGCGTGCATGCGAGCGGACTCGGCGATCACGCGGGCGTCCTTGGCGATTTTGCCTTCACCGCGGAAGATGCCGGTCATTGCAGCCACCATTCGACCGCGAACATAGACCACCTCGTCTGGATCGGCATCGAAGGCGATCGCCGACCTGCTCTGGCGGCCCGAGGTCGCAGGCCAGGTGCGGTCGGTCGGTGCGCAGTGGCTCTGCCCGGCCGCCCGATCGGTCCGCGCGCGGTCGTTCACCTTAGTTGGCGATAGGCTGAGCATTGTCGAAAGGTGAGCGCATGGTGCCCGGTGTCCGCGCACATGCCGAGTGGATCGTACGCCGCTGATGGTCGGCGAAGATCCGCTCCAGACCCGCCGTGACGTGAACATCCCCGTCACGGTGGATTTGAGCGCGTCAGGGTTCGAGGACGCCGCAGAGATCGGACGCGGTGGTTTCGGTGTGGTCTACCGCTGCGCGCAGGTGGCACTGGACCGCACGGTGGCGGTGAAGGTGCTGACCACCGAGCTCGACGAGGACAACCGGGCTCGGTTCTTTCGGGAGCAGCGGGCGATGGGCCGGCTGACCGGGCATCCGAATATCGTCACGGTGCTGCAGGTGGGTGTCACCGCGAGTGGGCGGCCGTATCTGGTGATGCCGTTTTACCCTTTGGATTCGCTGGATGCGTGGATCCGTCGGCAGGGCCCATTGTCGGTGGAGACCGTGTCGTGGATCGGGTTGAAGATCGCCGGTGCGCTCGAGAGCGCACACCAGCTCGAAATTGTGCATCGCGACGTGAAACCGGGAAACATTCTGCTCACCGACTACGGCGAGCCGGCGTTGACCGATTTCGGTATCGCGCGCATTTCCGGCGAATTCCAAACGTCCACCGGCACACTGACCGGGTCCCCGGCATTCACCGCACCCGAGGTGCTCGGTGGCGACGCCCCGACACCGGCCGCGGATGTATACGGGCTCGGTGCGACCCTGTTCTGCGCGCTCACCGGGCATGCCGCGTTCGAACGCCGCAGCGGTGAGCAGGTGGTGGCGCAGTTCCTGCGGATCACCAGCCAGCCAGTGCCGGATCTGCGGGAAATGGACATTCCCGACGACCTGTCGGCCGTGGTGGAATCGGCGATGCGCCGGGATTCGCGGGAGCGGCCGACGGCGGCGGGGGTGGGCGAAGCCATCCGGCAGGTACAACTGCGCCACGGATACCAGGTCGGTGCGATGGCGCTGGACCTGAAACCGGCCCGCGAGCCGCAGCACCACACGACGCCGATGCGGGAATGGGCCCCGCCGGCAACGACGGGGGATCGCGGCAGCACCGGTGATCTGCCGCTCGAGCTGACCAGTTTCGTCGACCGCCGCACCGAGATATCCGAGATCAAGAACCTCCTGTCCGCCTCCCGGCTGGTGACACTGGCCGGGATGGGTGGGGTCGGGAAGACCCGGCTGGCGTTGCGAGCGGCGTCGAACGCTCGGCGCGATTTCGCCGATGGGGTGTGGGTGATCGAGCTGGCAAACGTGCGCGACCCGTCACTGCTGCTCGAAGTCATGGCCGAAACCCTGGGCCTGCGGGACGATTCGGCCCGGCCGATGCAGGAAGTGCTGATCGTTTTCCTGCAGTCCCGGGAAACGCTGCTCGTTGTGGACAATGGCGAGCAGGTTGTGGAGGCGTTGGCGGAGCTGGTCGAAACGTTGTTGCTGGCGTGTCCGAGTCTGCGGATTCTGGTCACCACCCGCGAGCCGCTGGACATCGCCGGGGAAGCGGTGCTGCGCGTGCTGCCGCTGACCGTTCCAGGTAACGACGGTGAACCGACGCTGCGGGGACTGCCCAAATACGACGCGTTGACGTTGTTCGCCGAACGTGCCGCGGCGGTCGTACC
>NZ_BAGN01000349.1 GCF_000308835.1 Nocardia vinacea NBRC 16497
CCCGGTGAACAGGAAGGCGATCTTCCCGCGCACCGGCGTGCCCTCGGCCACGTTCGACGAGGCCGAGCCTGCCGCCACCTCGGCCAACCCCGCCAGCATGGCGTCTCGATCGGCGGCGACGACCGTCGCTCGGTGCTCCAATCGGGCCCGGGCGGTCAGCAGCGCATGGGCCACGTCCACCGGCTCCGCCTCCGGATGCGCGGAGATCCAGGCATGAAGTCGAGCCGCCTGGGCACGCAGTCCCGCTTCGGATTTCGCCGATACCAGCACCGGCACCTTGCCCGCCGCCACCAGCGGCGTACCCGACGGGACCGGCGCCACGGCCCGTTCCGGTCCTTCGGGTGCTTCTTCGACGATGATGTGCGCGTTGGTGCCACTGATGCCGAAGGACGACACCCCAGCGCGCCGCACCCGGTCCACCGAACCCGGCCACGGCTCGGCCTCGGTCAGGATCCGTACCGACCCCGCCGACCAATCCACATGCGGCGACGGCGCGTCCACATGCAACGTCCTCGGCAACATCTCGTGCCGCAACGCCTGCACAACCTTGATCACCCCACCCACACCCGCAGCCGCCTGCGAATGCCCGATATTCGACTTCAACGAACCGATCCGCAACGGCTCCGCACGACCCTGCCCATACGCCGCGATCAACGCCTGCGCTTCGATCGGATCACCCAGCGGGGTGCCCGTCCCGTGTGCTTCCACCGCATCGACATCGGTCGGATCCAGTCCGGCGGCGGCCAGTGCCGCCGCGATCACGCGCTCCTGCGACGGACCATTCGGTGCCGAGAGTCCGTTCGAGGCGCCGTCCTGGTTCACCGCCGAACCGCGGACCACGGCAAGTACGTTGTGGCCCAACCGTTTCGCATCCGAGAGTCGCTCCAACACCAGCACACCGACACCCTCGGCCCAGCCCACGCCATCGGCCGACGCCGAGAACGCCTTGCAGCGTCCGTCTCGCGACAGCCCGCGCTGGCGGGAGAATTCCATGAACATGAACGGCGTCGCCATCAATTGGATGCCGCTGGCGAAGGCGAGGGAGCTCTCGCCCTGCCGCAGGGACTGACAGGCCAGATGGATCGCGACCAGCGACGACGAGCACGCCGTATCCACTGTCACCGCAGGGCCTTCCAGCCCCAACGTGTACGCCACCCGACCCGACACCACACTGCCCGCCGAACCGGTACCCACGTACCCCTCGGCCACCGGACCCGCCGCCTTGGCGATCTGCTCGTAGTCCTGATAGGAGACGCCGACGAAGACGCCGGTATCACTGCCGCGCAGGGTGAACGGGTCGATTCCCGCGTCCTCCAACGCCTCCCACGACGCCTCCAGCAACAACCGCTGCTGCGGATCCATCGCCGACGCCTCACGCGGACCGATACCGAAGAACCCGGCATCGAAATCCCCGACACCGGAGATGAATCCGCCGTGACGCAGGTAAGACGTGCCCGAATGGTCGGGATCGGGATGGAACAACCGGTCGAGATCCCACCCGCGATCGGTCGGGAATTCGCCGATCGCGTCGGTTCCGGACGCGACCACGTCCCATAGCTGTTCCGGTGATTCGATACCTCCCGGGTAACGACAGCTCATCCCCACGATCGCGATCGGCTCGTCGGTACGGATACGGCGCGCGGGACGTTTGGCGACGCGGTTCGCATCGATGTCCACGTCGCCGACGCGCGATCGCACGAACGACGCCACGGCCGCGGCCGTGGGGTAATCGAATACCAGCGTCGAGGGCAACGGCACCCCGGTGGCCTTGGCGAGACGGTTGCGAAACTCGACCCCCGCCAGCGAATCGAACCCGATCTCGTTGAACGGCGCGGTGGGATCGATCTCCTCACCCGAGATATGCCCGAGTACTCCGGCGACCTGCTCGCGCACCACGTCGAGCACGATCGTCTCGCGTTCCTGCGCGGGGGCGGCGGCCAGCCGCAGCGCCAACGTGCCGCTCGCGTCCGCGGTGCGCCGCACGGGCACCGAGACGATCGAGTGCAACATCCGGGGCAGCGATCCGTCGCGGGCCTGCGCCGCCAATGTCTCGGTATCGAATTCGGCGCCGACCACCGTCGATGCGCTCGCCGCGAGCGCGCGATCGAACAGTGCCAAACCGTCCGCCGTCTCCAACGGACGCGCGCCCAGCTGCCCCAACCTCGCCATCGCCGCGCTGCCGAGACCGCTGGTCATCCCGCCGGCCTGGTTCCAGGAGCCCCACGCGATCGACACGGCGGGCAGCCCCGCGGCTCGTCGCTGTGCCGCCAGCGCGTCCAGGAACGCGTTGGCCGCCGCGTAGTTGCCCTGGCCCGGTGAACCGATCACCCCGGCGATCGAGGAGAACAGCACGAACGTCGACAGATCGTGCTCGCTGGTCAACTCGTGTAGATGCCAGGCGGCGTCGGCCTTGGCCGTGAGTACTCGGTCCACCTGGTCGGCGGACAGGGTCTCGATGGTGCCGTCGTCGAGCAAACCGGCCGAATGGATCACCGCGCTCGGTGCGAATTCGCCGGACAACTCGGTCAGCAGCGCCGCCAAGGCCGCACGGTCGCCGACATCACATGCCGCGACCCGTACCTGCGCACCGGCAGCGGTCAACTCCGACACCAAATCCATTGCGCCCTCGGCACGCTCACCGCGCCGCGACACCAAGACCAACCGCCGCACACCGTGTGTTTCGACGATATGGCGCGCTACCAGCGCGCCCAAACCACCGGTGCCACCGGTGATCAGCACCGCACCGGTACCGAATGCGTCCTCGACGGTGGCGGCCGGGCCGGACTGCCGTCGCAACCGCGGCGCCAGCAAACCGCCATCGCGGACGGCGAGCTGCGGTTCATCCGAACGCACGGCCGCGGTGATCAGATCAGCGGTCGGATCGACGTCGGCGGGCACATCGAGAAGCACGAACCGCTCCGGGTGCTCGAACTGCGCACTGCGCACCATGCCCCGCACCGCCGCTGCGGCCGGATCCGGCACCTCGCCCGCTACGCCGACAGCACCGCGCGTGAGCACCACCAGCCGGGAATCGTTCAACCGTTCCTGCCGCTGCCAGCTCTGCAAGAACTCCAATGCCGCGCGCACCCACGCACGAGTGCGCGTTGCGGTATCGGCATCGGTGTCCCCGGCCGGTGACCATACGACGATCTCCGGAGTCTGATCGGCTTCGAGCAGTTCGGTGAGCCGGTCATACGAATGAGCCACGCCCGCAACGTGTTCGGTGCCGAGAACCGCCACCGATGCCGCCGCGGTAGTTCCGGTCGACACCGGCACCCACTCGATGTCCGATAGCGACGCACGCCGACCGGCCCTGCTGTTCAACGCCTTGGCATCGACGGGACGGGCGGTGAGCGATTCCAGGCTCAGTACCGGCTCACCCGTTTCGTCGAACGCGGCGACCCGGATCCGCCCGGCGCTCAACCGAGTCAGTCGAACCCGGACCGCCGTTGCACCAGCGCGGTACAACCGCACTCCGGCGAACGAGAACGGTAGCGGCAACCGCCCCGACGGCATGTCCTGCGCCAGCCCCGTGATGGCGGCGTGGAAGGCGGCGTCGAGCATTGCCGGGTGAATCCCGAACAACGCGGTGGGACTGCCGTTTTCGTCGCCGACGGCGACCTCGGCGAGGAGGTCGTCACCGTCGCGCCAGACCGAGGTGACCCCCTGGAATACGGGACCGTAGCCCAATCCCAGATCCGCCAGGCGGGCGTAGAGCCCGTCGTGCGGCTCCGGTTCCGCCCCGGCGGGCGGCCACTCGTCCGCCGAGCCGTGCCGTCCCGCCTCGACCCACGCGGGCACGGCCGACGCAGCGGGGGCCAGTACCCCGCTGGCGTGCGAAATCCATTCGGCCGCAATGGCATCAGGTTCGGCGATGCCGCGCGAGTAGATCACGAACCGGCGTCGGCCCGCGTCGTCGGCGGGTTCGACGGCAACCTGGATATCGACGGCGGTATCGCCCTCGAGCATCAGCGGTCCTTCGAGGAGCAGTTCCTCGACAAAACCGGCATCGAGCCGCGCACCCGCGCTCAGCGCCAGTTCGACGAATCCTGCGCCCGGCAGCAACACCGAGCCGAAAACCGTGTGATCGGCGAGCCATGGGTGGGTCCGCAGCGATACGCTGGCGGTGAACAGCCATTCGTCCTTGCCCGCCAAGGGTACGACGCCGGTCAAGATCGGGTGGTCGGGCGCTCCCGCCGCCGACGAAGCACCGGCGAAAGGCTCCAACCAGTACCGCTGACGCTGAAACGCGTACGTGGGCAAGGATACTCGGCTGAGTGAACGGCCCGCGAACAATGCGCGCCAGTCGACGTGGATACCGGCGGTATGCGCTTGCGCCAACATCGTCACGTACTGCGTCACCTCGTCGACCGAGCGCCGAGACGCGGCCGCCACCAGCGCATCCGCCTCGACATCCTGGTGCCGGGCCAGGCATTGACGTGTCAGCGACGCCAGCACCGCGTCCGGGCCGACCTCGACGAACCTCCGCACCCCGGCAGCGACGAGGGTGTCGACGCCGGGCGCGAATCGAACACATCCGCGCACCTGGGCGACCCAATACTCCGGATCGGTCACCTCGGCGCCCGCGGTGGCACCGGAGACGTTCGACACCATCGCGATCGCGGGTGCCCGATATGTCAACCCGGCTGCGACAGCGCGGAATTCGGGCAGCATGGCATCCATCCGGGCCGAATGGAACGCATGGCTCACCCGCAACCGCGAGGTCTTGACACCAGTGCCGGACAACTCGAGCTCCGCCGCCTCGACGGCGTCCAGATCACCGGACAGCACCACCGAGGCCGGACCGTTCAGCGCCGCGACCGACAGGCGATCCCCGTATGTCGCGACGAGTTCGGCAGCCCGCTGCTCGGTCACGGCTGCCGCG
>NZ_BAGN01000348.1 GCF_000308835.1 Nocardia vinacea NBRC 16497
CGGTTGGTGCGTCGGAGGCCGACGTGAGGCCGCTGCTGGTGGATGGGGTGTCGATCGCGGCGGTGAATGGTCCGTCGTCGGTGGTGCTGTCCGGCATCGAGGATGCGGTCCAGGCCGTTGTCGATACCTGCGTGGAACGTGGTTGGCGCACGCATCGATTGCGGGTTTCGCACGCTTTCCATTCGGCCTTGATGGAGCCGATGCTGGCCGAGTTCGCTTCGGCGATTGCGGGTTTGACTTTTGGCCGGCCAGGTATCCCGTTGGTGTCGACGGTGACCGGTGCCCGGATCACCGATGAGATGGCCGTTCCGTCGTATTGGGTCGGTCAGGTCCGTGACACGGTCCGGTTCGCCGACGCGGTCGTCGCGATGGCGGATCTGGGTGTGTCCCGGTTCGCCGAGGTCGGCCCGGACGCGGTCCTGAGCCCGATGATCGCGCAGATCGCCGATTCCGGGCAGCTGAGCGCGACCCCGGCGATCGTGCCCTTGGCACGTCGGGGCCGGGCCGATGCGCCCACGGTGTTGGGTGGGGTGGCCGGGTTGTTCGTCTCCGGCGCCCACGTGGACTGGTCCGGTCTGCATGCCGGAGGTCAGCGAATCGACCTGCCCACCTACGCCTTCCAGCACGAGCGGTTCTGGCTCGATCCCCGGCAGGTGCTGGCGAAGTCGTGGCTGGGAGCCGAACTGGGCGGAGTCGGCTCGGCCGGGCTGGACGCGGTGGATCATCCGCTGCTGGGTGCGATGGTGTCGCATCCGGAGTCGGGTGAGGTGAGTTTCACCGGCCGGTGGTCGGTGGACTCGATGGAGTGGCTGGCCGACCACAGCGTGCTCGGCGTGGTGTTGCTGCCGGGGACCGGGTTCGTGGAGCTGGCGAGCTACGTCGGCGGCGTCCTGGACTGCGAGGTAGTGGATGAGCTTGTCCTGCATACGCCGTTGACGATGCCTGCCGAGGGCAGCGTCGCGGTACAGGTTGTGGTGACTGCGGCAGACGAGGCCGGTCGCAGGCGGTTGAGTGTGCATTCGCGGCAGACCGCCGAGGGGCTGTGGTTGCTCCATGCCGAAGGTGTGCTCGTCCCCGGCGACGGGGTGGCCGATTTCGATCTGGCCGTGTGGCCGCCTGCGGGTGCGCAGCCGACTCCCCTCGCGGGCGTCTACGACGAGTTGTTCGACCTCGGGTACGGCTACGGCCCGTTCTTCCAGGGTTTGCAGGCGGCGTGGCGCCGCGGTGACGAGTTGTTCGCCGAGGTCGCGCTGCCGGATCCGCAGGACGGCAACGGCTTCGGAGTTCATCCGGCGTTGCTCGACGCGGCGCTGCATGTCGGTATCGTGCACGGTCTTCGGGATGGTGTCGGTGATTTCCCGGCCCTGCCGTTCACCTGGAACCGCGTGGTGTTGCACTCCGCCGGCGCCGCCGCGGTGCGCGTCCGAATCGTGGTCGACGGCACCAGGTTCACCGTGCAGCTGGCCGATGACCAGGGGCAGCCGGTGCTGTCGGTCGGTGCGCTGGTGTCGCGACCGGTGTCGGCCGATCGCCTGGGCGCCGACCATGCCGCGGAATCTCTCTTCCGCGTGGAATGGAGCACTGCTGCCCCGCCTGCGGCGCCGACGGAGCCCGGCCGGCTGGCAGCGCTCGGCTGGGGCCGAAGTACCGGTGCGGTGCGGGGCTTCGGTGATCTCGCGGAGCTGATCGCCGATCTGGATGCGAACCCGGAGGCGGTCGTCCCCGAGATGGTGCTGCTGGAGAGCCCTTTCGAGGACGCGGCGCCACCGCAGGCCGCACGCCGGGTGGTGACCAGGCTCTTGGACACCATCCAGGGTTGGCTGGCCGAAACCCGTTTCGCCGGTTCCCGTTTGGTGGTGTCGACCAGACACGCTGTGGCCGTTGCCGATTCCGATTCGGTGCGGCTGGACCAGGCGCCCGTCTGGGGGCTGGTGCGCGCCGCGCAGGCGGAGCACCCGGGTCGATTCCAGCTCCTGGACCTGGACAGCGACCATGATGCGATCGCGATCGCGACCGCGGCGATGACTGCGGAACCGGAAGCCGCTCTGCGTGGGCAGAAGGTGCTGGTGCCGCGTTTCGTCGGCCACACACCCACTGCGATCGCTCGGCCGATCGAGCCGGGCACCGTCCTGGTGACCGGTGGCACCGGCGGTCTGGGTGCGGTGATCGCCCGGCATTTGGTGACCGAACACGGTGTGCGCCACCTGCTCCTGACGTCCCGGCGGGGTCTGGGTGCGCCCGGCGCCGACGAGTTGCGCGATGAGCTCGTCGAGCTCGGTGCGCAGGTCGCGGTCGCCGCCTGCGATGTGTCGGATCGGGCCGCGGTAGCCGCACTGCTGGACGGCATCTCGGCCGAGCATCCGCTGGTGGGCGTCGTGCATGCGGCCGGAATCGCGGACAACGGTGTGATCGAGTCGATGACGCCGGACCGGCTCGGGAATGTCTTCGGGCCCAAGGCCGATGCCGCGTGGCATCTGCACGAGCTCACCCGCGACACCGCGCTGTCGCTGTTCGTACTGTTGTCGTCGGCGGGTGGGCTGGTCCTGGCTGCCGGTCAGGCCAACTATGCTGCGGCGAACGTCTTCCTCGACGCCCTCGCGGCGCATCGTCGTGAACTCGGATTGCCCGCTACCGCAATTGATTACGGTCTGTGGGCGCGATCGAGCGGCCTCGGTGCCGAACTGTCCGAGGACGACTTCGATCGGATGCGACGGCTGGGTTTCCCGCCGTTCACCGAGGCCGAAGGCCTGGCGTCGTTCGATGCGGCGATCGCCGCCGAGACGGCCCAGGTAGTGGCGCTGCGGGTCGACGCGGCCGTGCTGCGCACCCGGGGCGAGCAGATCCCCGCCCTGCTGCGGGCGATCGCACCCGCTCCCGTGCGCCGGGCGACTCGGACCGCGGCTGGGCAGGCGTTCGCGCAGCGGCTGGCCGGGCTCTCCGACACCGATCGTGCCGCCGCACTGCTCGATCTCGTCCGGGCCACTGCCGCAGACACTCTCGGGCACGCCTCCGGCGCTGCCGTCGAGCCCCAGCAGGCTTTCCAGCAGCTCGGGTTCGACTCGTTGAGCGCCATCGAGTTCCGCAACAAGCTCAATACCGCGACCGGTCTGCAACTGCCGGCCACGCTGATCTTCGATTACCCCAACCCGCAACTCGTCGCCGACTTCATCGATTCTCAGTTGACCGGCACGAGCCAGGACATCGAAATCACCACCGGCACCGCCGTCGGGGACGACCGGATCGCCGTGGTGGCGATGGGCTGTCGCTATCCGGGTGGAATCGCGTCGCCGGAGGATCTGTGGCGGCTGGTCGCGTCCGGCGGGGAGACCACCGGAGATCTGCCGGACGATCGGGGCTGGGATGTCGACGGTATCTACGATCCCGAGCCCGGCAAGGCGGGTAAGACCTACACGCGCCGTGGTGGATTCCTGTACTCCGCAGCAGATTTCGACGCGGACTTCTTCGGGATCAGCCCGAACGAGGCGACAATGATGGATCCGCAGCAGCGGGTGCTGCTGGAGGTCTCCTGGGAGGCGCTGGAACGCGCCGGTGTCGACCCGGCGGTGCTGCGAGGCAGCTCGACCGGCGTGTTCACCGGGGTGATGTACCACGATTACGCCCAGGGCGCGGGCACCGGTAACAACGCGGGCGGCAGCCTGGTCTCCGGTCGCATCGCCTACACGCTCGGCTTGGAAGGTCCTGCGGTGTCGGTGGATACGGCGTGTTCGTCGTCGCTGGTCGCCCTGCATCTGGCCGCGCAGTCGCTGCGGTCGGGCGAGTGCGATCTGGCGTTGGCCGGTGGTGTGGCCGTGATGTCGGCACCGGACATGTTCCTCGAATTCAGTCGCCAGCGCGGGTTGTCCCCGGACGGTCGCTGTAAGTCCTTCGCGGACGCGGCCGACGGTGTCGCCTGGTCCGAGGGCGCGGGTGTGCTGGTGCTCGAGCGGTTGTCCGACGCCCGGCGCAACGGTCATCGGGTGCTCGCGGTGCTCGCGGGTTCGGCCGTGAATCAGGATGGTGCGTCGAATGGTTTCGCCGCGCCGAACGGCCCGTCGCAGCGGCGGGTGATCCGCCAAGCCCTCGCGAATGCCGGGGTCGCGCCGGTCGACGTCGATGCGGTGGAGGCGCACGGCACCGGTACGACGCTGGGTGACCCGATCGAGGCGCAGGCACTGATGTCCACGTACGGCCGAGATCGGGATGTCGCTCGGCCGTTGTGGTTGGGGTCGTTGAAATCCAACATCGGTCACGCTCAGGCCGCCGCCGGTGTGGGTGGCGTGATCAAGATGGTCATGGCCATGCAGCACGGGCTGCTGCCGCAGACCCTGCACGTGGATCAGCCGTCTACGAAGGTGGATTGGTCCGAGGGGCAGGTCCGGCTGCTGACCGAGTCGGTGTCGTGGCCGGAGGTGGATCGGCCGCGTCGTGCGGCGGTGTCCTCGTTCGGCCTCAGCGGCACCAACGCGCACCTGATCGTCGAACAGGCGCCCGCGGTGGACCCGGCTCCGGAGGTCAAGACCGCTCCGGCCGGCGGAGTGCTGCCCTGGGTGCTCTCCGCTCGCAGTGGTGAGGCGCTCGCCGATCAGGCCGCCCGCCTGGCAGCGCAGGTGAGTGGCCATGAGGACGACCCGATCGATGTCGGCTTCTCACTTGTCGATTCGAGAATGCTGTTCGACCACCGGGCCGTGGTGTTCGCGACCGAACGTGACGCGTTGCGAGCCGGAATACAAGCGCTGAGCCGGGCTGAATCCCTTCCGGGTGTGGTGTCCGGCCGGGTGGTGCCGGGTTCGACGGGTGTGGTGTTCTCGGGTCAGGGTGCGCAGTGGGCTGGTATGGCGGCT
>NZ_BAGN01000347.1 GCF_000308835.1 Nocardia vinacea NBRC 16497
CACCGGAGTCGTACTCGCCGCGGGCACCTCACGCCGTCTCGGCACGGCGAAACAGCTACTGCCGTACCGGAATACGACGGTTCTCGGCGCCACCCTCGACATGGTGCGATCCTGCGCTTTCGATCAGATCATCGTCACGCTCGGCGGCGCGGCGGCGGCGGTGCGCCGGCAGGTCGATCTCACCGGGGTGGAGGTTGTCCTGGCCGACGACTTCGATTCGGGCTGTTCGTCGTCGTTGCGCTCGGCCCTGGGCTCGGTGCATCCCCAGGCTGGTGGAATCGTGTTGCTGCTCGGCGATCAACCGGGTCTGTCGGCGGTGACCGTCGACCGGCTGATCGCCGAGGGAACGTCCACCGCGATCACGGTCTGCCGCTACCACGACGGCATCGGGCATCCATTCTGGCTGAGTCGCAGCATATTCGGCGAGTTGGCCCGAATGCACGGCGACAAGGCCGTGTGGAAGATCATCGATTCGGGCCGCGTTCCGGTGTCGCGACTCGACATCGACGCACCGGTGCCCTTGGACGTGGACACCTGGGACGACTACGAGCGCCTGCGCGCTTCTACCTCGCCATGATGTCGCCGTTCGACGATATCGAGGATGTGGTGCGACGATTCGACGCCGACGACTACCTGCTCGATACCGGAACCGCCGCCGCCTTCTATCTGGCCACCACATTGGGGCGGCCGCTGCTGCTGGAAGGTGAACCGGGAGTGGGCAAGACGACGGCGGCGAGGACCCTGGCAACCGTGCTCGGCGCACCGCTGATCCGTCTGCAGTGCTACGAGGGCCTCACCGTGAGCGAAGCGCTGTACGACTGGAACTACCAGCGCCAGCTGCTCAGCATCCGGCTCGCCGAGGCGCGCGGCGCCGACCTCACCGAAGCCGACCTGTTCACCGAGGCATTCCTGGTCGACCGCCCGATCCTGCGCTGTGTGCGATATCGTGGCCCGACGCCCCCGGTGCTGTTGATCGACGAAATCGACCGTGCCGACGACGAATTCGAAGCGCTGCTGCTCGAATTCCTCGGTGAGGCCACGGTGACCGTTCCCGAGCTCGGGACCTTCGTCACCCAGCATCCGCCGCTCGCGGTGCTGACCTCGAACCGCAGTCGCGATCTGCACGACGCGTTGCGCCGGCGCTGCCTCTACCACTGGATCGACTACCCGGAACCGGCCCGTGCGGTGGCGATCGTGCGACGCACCGTGCCCGGGGCAACCGACGCGCTGATCGAGCACGCCACCCAATTCGTCGGCGGCGCCCGCGATCTCGATCTCGACAAGCCGCCCGGTGTCGCCGAGACCATCGATTGGATCGCCGCACTGGTGACGCTCGGCGTCGCCGATCTCACCGCGCCGGAGGCGATCACCGCGCTCAGCGCACTGGCGAAGACACCCGACGACCGCACCACCGTGCACGAGGCAATCGTCGAATACACCCAAAGCCTGGCTACCGGATGAGAGGGATACTCCGATGAAGATCGCCAATGAGTTCACCGTCAACGCACCCGTCCAACGGGCATGGGCGGTGCTGACCGATCTCGAACAGGTCGTCCCGCTCATGCCCGGCGCACAGATGGTCGGCTGGGAAGGAGAGGACTTCCTCGGCAAACTGAAGGTCAAAGTCGGCCCGGTGACCAGTGAATTCACCGGGAAGGCGAATTTCGTCGAGCGCGACGAACAGGACCATCGCGCCGTCATCAACGGCAGCGGCCGGGATTCACGCGGATCCGGAAACGCGGCGGCGACCATCACCACGCAACTGCGCGAAGACGGCGACAAGACCCGGGTCACCGTGGACACCGAGCTCAGGATCGTCGGCAAGCTCGCCCAGTTCGGCAGCGGGATGCTGCAGCAGGTGTCGGAGAAACTGATCCGGGAATTCGTCGCCTCCCTGGAAGCGAAACTCGCAGTGGGCGATTCGGTCGCGGGAGCGGTAGCCGGGCCGGACGGCCGAGAGGCGCGGTCGCAGTCGGTCGCACAACCCGAGTCCGCGCCGCTCGACCTCGTCGAACTCGTCGGGCCCGCGATGATCAAGAAGTATGCGCCCGCGATCGCGTTCGTGATCGCGTTCGTGCTCGGAATCATCCTGGTACGCAGGCAGATGCGCGGGAAGCGGTGACGCGAGCGGTGCTGCTGCGCGGCGTCGATCTGGCCGCGTTCGCTGTCGCGGTGGTCGCGCGGCTGCGGCGTGGTGGTGTCGCGGTGGCGCCGAGCGGGCCCGCGCTGTTCGTACAAGCCTTGCGTCGCATGGCGCCGCGGTCGCGCACCGAACTCTACTGGGCGGCGCGGCTCACGCTCGTCGATCGCAGGCAGGATCTCGCCGCCTTCGACGCGGTCTTCGCGACGGTGTTCGCCGACGCGGTGCTGGGTGTGGACCCGCCGAGTCGAACGCACGGACTGCCGACCGACCGCGCGTCGGCGCCGGCGCCGGGCGGTCCGGGGCAGTCTCGGCAAGGCGGTGAAGTCCCTTGGGCGACAATGCAATCAGCGATTCGTGCCGACCGATCAACCGATCAGGGTGTAGCGCTGCCGGACGTGCTGCCGAGCCGGTTCGCGGCACGGGAACAGGAACCGTTCGCTCGCTTCGATCCGGACGATCTGCGGACGGTCGGCGCCTGGCTGGAGCAGGCGTCGGCGCACTGGCCGCAACGCCGCAGTAGACGCTACGCAAACCATCCGCACGGCAAGCGGATCGACTTCCGGGCGACGATGAACAACTCCCGCCGCACCGGCTGGGAGTCGGCGGTGCTGGTCCGCACTCGTCCCCGACGCCGCCCGCGCCGAATCGTCATGATCTGCGACGTCAGCCGCTCGATGCAACCATATTCGACGATCTACCTGCACCTGATGCGGGCCGCGATGCAGCGCCGTTCGCCCGATCGCCCCGAGGTATTCGCCTTCTCCACCTCGTTGACCAGGCTGACCTCGGTGCTCGCGCACCGTTCCCCGGATGTCGCGGTGGCCCGAGCCAACGACAAGGTGGTCGACCGCTACGGTGGCACGCACATCGGCCGGTGCCTCGGCACGCTGCTGGCGACGTCGTCCGGCAATGCGGTGCGCGGCGCCGTCGTCGTCATCGCATCGGACGGCTGGGACAGCGACCCGCCCGATGTCCTCGCTCGTGCGATGGCCCGGATCCGACGCCGGGCTTGGCGGGTCATCTGGCTCAATCCGCGCGCGGGCGAGTCCCGATTCCAGCCGACCACCGGTGCGATGGCGGCAGCGCTGCCGTACTGCGACGTCATGATGCCCGCGCACACGCTGGCAGGCATACACGCGTTCATGCAAGCCCTGGCATCGACGATTGTCACCTGATTGCAAGAAGATCGACTCCGTCGACGCACACTCACTGGCGACTGCGCAGAAGAGTCGTGGTGCATGGTGAACTGGCAAGGACACCTCGCGTTACACCTCGGTACCGTCTCGGCGAACGTATGATTCTCACGGCATCGTTTCGGGCTGGTGCCTTTTGCACTGGGCGTGCGAATGCCGCGCAGGATGGATGACAATCTGTCAGTCGGCCGATACAAAGTGGCAAGGCCAGACAAACCCTGAGAACCGCTCTTCATCTGGTGCCCGATACCGTTCGAGAATTGCCGGCGCCGCTGCCTCGGTCCCGCTGTGGTGAGGTTCCCGACGCCGCCGCTCCCCAGGAAAAGCGAGGATACCGATGTCTACTCATCAGGCTGTTCACGTGCAGTCCGCCGGTGCGGCATTGAAGCTGGTCGATGTCGAAACGACCTCACCGCCTCGCGACCACGTACGCCTCGTGGTCTCGGCGTGCGGGGTCTGCGGCACCGACCGTGCGTTCGTCAGCGGCGCGTTCCCGAACATGTCGTGGCCGCTGACCCCGGGGCACGAGATCGCCGGAACGATCGCTGAGCTCGGCGCCGATGTCGACAATTACGTCGTCGGAGACCGTGTCGCTGTGGGCTGGTTCGGCGGGCATTGCGGCAAGTGCGTCCCATGCCGGAAAGGCGACTTCATCCACTGCGCGAACATGCAGGTCCCCAGCTGGCAGTACCCCGGCGGATATGCCGAGTCGGTGACTGTACCGGCCAATGCGCTGGCCCGAATCCCTGATGCGCTTTCCCTGGCCGAGGCCGCGCCGATGGGTTGTGCCGGAGTCACCACCTACCACGCGCTTCGCGAAACCCGGGCGGTACCCGGCGACCGCGTCGCCATTCTGGGTATCGGCGGACTGGGCCACCTCGGCGTGCAGTTCGCCCACGCGATGGGCTTTGAAACGATTGCGATCGCCCGCGGTGCGGGAAAAGCCGAGGACGCCCGCGCGCTCGGCGCTCACCACTACATCGACTCGACCGCCGGCGACGTCAGCGAAGCGCTGCGGGGGCTCGGCGGTGTGTCGGTAGTTCTGGGGACTGTGGGCAGCTCTACAGCCATGGCCTCAACGGTCGGTGGGCTACTACCGCGCGGCGAGCTCATCGCCGTTGGTGTCTCCGCCGAGCCGCTACCGATCAGCCCGATGCAGCTGATCACTCGCGGGCTGAGCATCACCGGCCACGCCTCCGGCACTGCGCGCGATATCGAGGAAACGATGCAATTCGCGGTCCAATCCGGCGTGCGCGCGCGAATTCAGGAACGGCCCCTGGATCAGGCCGCCGAGGCATATGCCGCAATGGAACAGGGACGGGCCCGCTACCGCATGGTCCTCACGGTGTGACCGTCGAACAACGACGATGACAGGCTCCGCGACCGGCGACACCCCATCAAGGCACACAGGGGATA
>NZ_BAGN01000346.1 GCF_000308835.1 Nocardia vinacea NBRC 16497
GTATCCGAACTCGGTGACGAACCGAAGAGTCCGCGCTCGGACTTGCGCATCGCGCTGGCCGGACCGCTCACCAGTCTCGCGCTGGGCGTCGGCTTGTTCGGCATCGCCGGCCTGGTCGGTACGGTCGTCAGCGGGCCGGTACCGGAAATGCTGGGCTGGCTGGCCGCGACGAATCTGCTACTGGCCGTATTCAATCTGCTGCCCGGTGCACCACTGGACGGTGGCCGCGTGTTGCGCGCGCTGATCTGGCGGCACACCGGAGACCAATTGCGCGCCACCACGCTCGCCGCGCGCAGTGGCCAGGTCCTCGGGCTGAGTCTGCTGATCCTCGGCGGTGCGGAGCTGCTGCTGGTCGGCAATGGCGGTGGACTGTGGCTGATGCTGCTCGGCTGGTTCCTGCACTCGGCCGCCAATCGCGAACTGGCCGCCGCCGGGCTGCGACATCGACTGGGCGACATCCGGATTCGCGATGTCATGACCGAGCATCCGCTATCGATTCCCGCGACCTGGTCGGTTGCCGAGCTGCTGTGCTCACAGATCGTGCACACCGATCACCGGGTGTTCCCGGTAATCGACGCGGCGGGTCGACCGATCGCGGCGCTGGCCTGGTCCGATCTGACGGCACTGCCCGCGACGGCCCGCGCCACGACGCCGGTGCGCAAACTCGCCCGCCCGCTGCCGCCGATGGCACGAGTGTCCGGTGCGGACCTGCTCAGCACGGTGGCGGCCCAGGTGGTGCTGCGACCGGACTTCGACGTCATCACCGTGATCGATCCGCACGGGCGACTCATCGGCGTGGTCACCGCGACGGATCTGACGCTGGCCGTCCAGCGCAGCGCGCTCGGTTTGCCCGCCCGACGACCCGAGCGATATCCGCCACCGAATACCGAACTCTGACAAGACAATTCTTCCCGCGACGGCGGGCCCGGCAATGGGAGGCTCGCGATGAGCGACACACAGGTCCAGCAAGAAACGCTCCGACCGATGTTCCGGGATCGGCACGAGGCGGGCCGGGTGCTGGCCGGTCTGCTCGAACACTATCGCGGCGATCCGGATGTCCTTGTCCTCGGACTGCCGCGCGGCGGGGTTCCGGTCGCGTGGGAGATCGCCGCGGCACTCAGCGCACCGATGGACGTCTTGGTCGTGCGCAAGCTGGGTGCGCCGGGCCATCCGGAATTCGCGATCGGCGCACTGTCTTCCGGTGGCCGCGTCGTCCTCAACGACGATATGGTGCGCGCGCTGCGGCTCACCACCGACCAGGTGCGCAGCATCGCCCGCGACGAAGCCGAGGAGATGGTCCGACGGGAGGCGGCCTACCGCGCCGATCGCGGCCCCATCGACGTGGCCGGTCGGACGGTGATCCTGGTGGACGACGGATTGGCCACCGGCGCGAGCATGTTCGCGGCCATCGAAGCGATCCGGTCGGGCGAGCCGAAGCGGATCGTGGTCGCGGTCCCCGCCGCACCGGAGTCGACCTGCCGGGAACTGGGCGCGTCGGTCGACGAAATGGTCTGCGCGACAATGCCCACCCCGTTCCGTGCGATCGGCGAATGGTTCTGGGACTTCACCCAGGTCACCGACGAGCAGGTACGCACCCTGATGAGCATCTCGACCACCGGTGCGGCCGTCCCGCGCATCGACGCCGCGGCGACCATCCGGGCCGCGGCGATCGACGCGCCCGAGGGCATACCACCCAAACACGTGCTCGAGGAGCTGATCGGCGACACCAGATGCGTGCTCATCGGCGAAAGTTCGCACGGCACAAAGGAGTTCTTTCGCGCTCGCGCGGCGATCACACGGTGGCTGATCGAGGAGAAGGGCTTCACCGCCGTCGCAGTCGAAGCGGACTGGCCCGATGCCCACCGAGTGAACCGGTACGTGCACGGGCGCGGCTCCGACGCCACCGCCGAGGAGGCGCTGCGCGGCTTCGAGCGCTTCCCGGCCTGGATGTGGCGCAATACCGAGGTCCGCGAATTCGTCATCTGGCTGCGCGCATACAACGCCGAGCAGCAGCGCGGCGAACAACCGCAGGCCGGGTTCTACGGTCTGGACCTCTATAGCCTGCATCGCTCGATGCAGGAGGTCGTGGACTACCTCGACCGCGTCGATCCCAAGGCCGCCCAGCGCGCCAAGATTCGCTACGCCTGCTTCGACCACGTCGCGGGCGACGACGCCCAGACATACGGTTTCGCCGCAGCCTTCGGCGCGGGCAGATCCTGCGAGGCCCAAGTGATCCGGCAACTGCTGGAACTGCAGCGCGTCGCGATTGCCGACGGCGAGCTGGAACCGTTCGCCGCCGACGAACTGTTCGACGCATTGCGCAATGCCTGGTCGGTGCGCGATGCCGAGGCCTACTACCGGGCCATGTTCGGCGACCGGGTGTCCTCGTGGAATCTGCGGGACGAGCATATGGCCGACACCGTCGACGCGCTCGCCACCCATCTGAGCCGCGACGGTTCCCCGGCCCGAATCGTGGTGTGGGCACACAACTCTCATGTCGGCGATGCCCGCGCCACCGAAATGGGCGGCGAAGGCCAACTCACCCTGGGCCAGTTGGTGCGCGAACGCCACGGCGACGCCTGCCGCCTCATCGGCTTCAGCACCTGCACGGGCACGGTCACCGCGGCCGAGGACTGGGGTGGACCCGCCCGCCGCGAAACCGTCCGTACCGCTTTGCCGTCGAGCGTGGAGGAGCTGCTGCACGACACCGGCAACCGGGAATTCATGCTGCGCATGGACCTGTCCGGGGAGGCAACGGACCTGTTGCGCCAGCCCCGGCTACAGCGCGCGATCGGCGTGGTTTACAGCCCGAGCACCGAACGCCAGAGCCACTACTTCCACACCCGCCCCGCCGACCAGTTCGACGCACTGATCCACATCGACCGCACCACCGCACTGGAACCGTTGGAGCCGTCGAGCGTGTGGATCGAGGGCACCACCCCCGAGACCTATCCATCTGGCCTGTGACCATGCCGGCACGGCGGCGATGTCGGCCGTGACCTGTGCCGCAGCGGATGTCGATGGGCCATTGGTCCCGGCACTGTGGGCACCACGCCTCTGCCCGGCGGGTACCGCGGCGCGTGAGGCTGGTGGTATGGAAGCGAACACACCCCGTATCGCGGTTCTCTACGCGACAGAAGAAGGATCGACCCGCGATATCGCCGAATTCATCGGTGACGCGCTGGCCGCACGCGGCGCCGAGATCGAGCTGAGCGATATCGAGCATGCGCCCGAACTGTCCGGCTTCAACGCCGTCGTGCTCGGCAGCGCGGTGCACGATATGGCGCTGCTCCCGGCGATGACGTCCTATGTGCATACCCACCACGACGAACTGGTGCGCGCCCAGGTGTGGCTGTTCAGCGTCGGGCTCGGCCCGGCGCTGCGCGGTCCGATCGGGCGCCGGGTCGGCCGCACCGTGCCGAAAAAGATCGCGGCGCTGCGTGATTCGATCTCGCCACGCGGCTACCACGCCTTCGCGGGACATTACGAACGCGCGGGCGTCTCGCTGAAAGCGCGCACGCTCTACCGGCTGATGGGCGGCGGGCGCTACGGCGATCTGCGCGACTGGACCGCGATCCTGGCCTGGACCAGCGACATCGCCCAGTCGCTCGGTCTGCCGCAGGCCAAATCGACACCGATTCATCCCTGACCATCGGACCGAAGACCGAACGAGAGACAACACATTGGGAGTCGACATGGGCGACTACATCGCCGAGCTCGGCGAGCTACGGCTCATCGACGCGGGCCGGGCCGGCGGCAAGGGCGCTAACCTCGGCGAACTGGTCGCGACGGGACAACCGGTGCCACCTGGCTTCGTGATCCTGCGCCACTGCTACGAGCAGGTGATCGTGGACGGGCCGAACGGCCCGGAGCTCGACCGCCTACACGCCGAGGCGCTCGACGCGAGCGCCGACGGTCCCCGGGTGAACGAATTGTGCGGCCGGATGCGGGAACTCGTGCATCAGACCCCGCTCGACGACACGGTGCGCACCATGATTCTGGCCGCCTACCACGCACTCGGCGACGACGTGGCGGTGGCGGTTCGTTCGTCGGCGGTCGGCGAGGACAGCGCCACCTCGTCGTTCGCCGGAATGAACCTCTCACGGACCAACGTGCACGGCGACGAGAAGCTGATCGCGGCGGTAATCGACTGCTGGGCTTCACTGTTCACCCCGCGCGTGGTGATCTACCGGGCGCGGCGCGGACTGCGCAAGCCGCCGGTGATGGCCGTGGTGGTGCAGCGCATGGTGAGTGCACTCCGCTCCGGGGTGGCCTTCACCGCCGATCCGGCCACCGGGCGGCGTGACCGGGTGGTGATCGACGCGGCCCGTGGACAGGGCGAGGTCGTTGTCTCCGGCGCCACCGAACCGGATACCTACCTGCTCGACGCCGATGGGCCCACCCTCCTCGAAACCCGAACCGGTCACCAGGGTTTCGCCATCGTGGCGGGACCCGACGGCGACCGGCAGGTCGAACTGACCGGTGCCGAGGCCGACGCCCCGGTACTCGATGAGCAGCAGGCCGTCGAGGTGGCCGGGCTCGCGCTGACCGTGCAGAAACATCACGGCACACCCCAGGATGTCG
>NZ_BAGN01000345.1 GCF_000308835.1 Nocardia vinacea NBRC 16497
AGCACGCTCTTGCCCGTAGGTGGCCAGCAGCGCCTGGGCTTCGATCGGATCGCCCAGAGTCGTACCCGTGCCGTGCGCCTCGACGACATCGATATCGACCGGCGAAACCCCCGCATTCGCCAGCGCTTGGCGAATCACCCGCCGTTGCGACGGACCGTTCGGCGCGGTCAAACCATTCGACGCCCCGTCCTGATTCACCGCCGAACCGGTCAGCACCGCAAGCACCCGATGACCGTTGCGCTGGGCGTCGGACAGCCGCTCCAGCACCAACATTCCAGCACCCTCGGACCAGCCGACACCATCGGCCGCATCCGCGAAGGACTTACACCGGCCATCCGGCGACAAACCCCGCTGTCGACTGAACTCCACCAGAGTTTCCGGAGTCGCCATCACCGCTACCCCACCGGCCAACGCCAGATCACATTCGCCCGACCGCAACGAGGCCGCAGCCGAATGCATGGCCACCAACGACGACGAACACGCCGTATCCACCGTGACCGACGGCCCCTCCAAACCGAACACATACGAAACCCGCCCCGAAGCAATAGATCCCGTATTCGCGTTGGCCGGATAGTCGTGATACATCATGCCGACCCACACACCGGTCCGGCTGCCCTTCAACCCGCCGGGGTCGACACCCGCCCGCTCGAACGCCTCCCACGAAGTCTCCAGCAGCAGGAATTGCTGCGGATCCATCAGCGCGGCTTCATTCGGGCTGATATTGAAGAACGCCGGATCGAACTCCCCTGCGGCATGCAGGAATCCACCCTCACGCGTATACGCGGAGTTCGGCGTCTCACCGGTCGGGTCATACAAGCGTTCGGTGTCCCAGCCGCGATTCGCCGGGAACTCCGACGTCGCGTCGGTCCCAGCGGAAACCAGGTTCCACAGCTCCTCGGGAGAACCGACCCCACCCGGATACCGGCACGCCATACCCACGATCGCAATCGGCTCACGAAGCGACGACTCGAGCTTGCGGTTGCGGGCACGCAACCGCTCGGTCTCCTTGAGCGAGACACGGAGGGCCTGAGCCAGCTTCTGAGTATTGTCGTCGGGCTTGGTCATCAATCGGTCCTTCAGTCCTCGGAGGAGTTGTTGTAGGCCAGGTCGATCAAGCCGTCGATATCGAGCTCGTCGATCGACTCATCCGTGACGGTCTGATCGGTGTCGTCCTGGCCGTCCTGCCCGTTCGCGAGCTTCATGAGGGCGTCCAGCAGGCCCGCGTCGCGTAGACGGGCGAGCGGGATCGTCTGGAGGGCGTTGCGAATACTGTTCTCCGACAGATCCGTTGCCGGCTCCGCGTCCCGATGGCCGCCGAACTGGCCGGCCAGATATTCGGCCAGCGCCTGCGGTGACGGATAGTCGAACACCGCGGTCGCAGGCAACCGCAGACCTGTCGCGGTCGCGAGGGCATTACGGAACTCGACAGCGGAGATCGAATCGAAGCCCAGCTCACTGAAAGGCCGGTCGGGTGCGATCACATTCGCATTCCGATGACCCAGAATCGTCGCGACCTGACCGCGCACGATCTCCAGCAGCACGTCGAGGCGCTCTCTGTCGGTAGTGCTCGCCAACCGCGCCCGCAGCTCCGCCGACGCACCCGAGGCTGCCGTCCGGCGCTGTGGGACCAGCCCGGAAAGCAGTACGGGCACTGCGGATCCCGCCCCACGCATGGCATCGAGATCCAAGCGGGCGAGGACGGGGGCCGCCGTGTCCAGCCCGGTCGCCGCGTCGAACAGCGCCAGGCCCTGCTCCTGCGATAGCGGCAGCAGGCCCGACCGGGACATCCGGCGCCGCTCGGCGTCACCGAGCTCCGCGGCCATACCGTCGTCCATACTCCACAGACCCCAGGCCAGCGAGGTGCCGGGGAGCCCGGATGCCCTGCGGTGTGCCGCCAGTGCGTCCAGGCAGGCGTTGGCCGCGGCGTAGTTGCCCTGGCCGGCGTTGCCGAATGCACCTGCCGCCGAGCTGAACACGACGAACGCCCGCAGCGGCAGATCGGCGGTCAGTTCGTGCAGGTGCAGGGCGGCATCGACCTTCGGCCCGAACACCGCATCCATGCGGGCCGGAGTCAGCGAAGCGATCGCACCGTCATCGAGCACACCTGCCATGTGGAACACACCGGTCAGCGGGTGGTCGGCAGGGACGCCGGCCAGCACCTGCGCCAGCGCGGCACGATCGGCGACGTCACACACGACGAACTCGACCTCGGCACCGAGCTGCTGCAGTTCGTCCCGCAGTTCGGTTGCACCTGTGGCGGATTCACCGCGCCGGCTCGGCAACAACAAACGGCGAACACCGCGCGCAGCCACCAGATGCCGGGCGAACAACCCACCGAGGAAGCCGCTGGCACCGGTGATCAGAACGGTGTCGTCCGGATCGAAGGAACCGGTCGCCGGAGCGTCGGCGGCGGCAACCCGGGCGAGTCGGGCGACATGTACCCGCCCGGCGCGGACGGCCACCTGCGGTTCCTCGGCAGCCAGAATCCCGCCCAGCAGACCGTCTGTGCCGGAATCGCTGTCGATCAGCACGATCCGGCCAGGATGCTCCGTCTGTGCGGCCCGAACCAGGCCGCCCACCGCGGCACCGGCCAGATTCGAAACATCCTCACCGGCCACCGAAACCGCACCACCGGTCCGCACCACCAACACCGACTCACCGAACCCAGGCTCGGCAAACCACGACTGCAGCACCTCCAGCACGCCATGAGTAGCGGCACGAACAGTGGCGGGATCATTGCCCGCCGGACAATCCAACACCACCACCTGCGGAACCCACTCACCCACGTCACCGAGATCCGCCCACGCCACCGCGGCAACCTCGTTCCCGGACACCGAGATCGGCGCCCAGCTCACATCGAACACAGAAGTACGAGAAATGGGTGTACCCGCGGTGAGCTGCGCGGGATCGATCGGCCGAGACGCCAAATGCCGCACCGTCGCCACCGCAGCACCAGTCGAATCCGCCAGATCCAACGCAACTCCACGCTCACCGATACGAGTAAGCCGAACCCGCAAAGCATCGGCCCCCGCCGCATGCACAGTCACACCCGACCACTCGAACGGCAACGCCAGCCCAGCATCGTCCGACACTGTGTCATCGGCAAAACGCAAGGCATGCAAAGCCGCATCCAGCAACGCCGGATGCACACCGAACCGCTCCGCGTCACCCCGCGCCACCTCAGGCAACGCGACCTCGGCATAGAGCCCATCCGATCCACGCCACACCGCCCGCAACGCCTGAAACACCGGACCGTAGTGATAGCCCTGCGCATCCAAAGAGTCATAGACACCGTCGATATCCACCGCGACCGCGTCCGCGGGCGGCCAAGACACCAGATCCACCGCGGCACTGTCGATTTTCGGCGCGAGCCCGCCCTCGGCGTTCAACGTCCACGGCGTCTCGACACCATCGTCGGGGCGGGAGAAGATCCGCACCCCGCGCCGACCCGCCGCGTCCTCGGCATCGACCACGACCCGCACCGCAACCCCTGCCGAATCCGACAGCACCAGCGGCGCTCGCAGCACCAGCTCCTCCAGCACCGTGCAGCCGAGCTGTTCTCCGGCGTGCAGGGCGAGTTCGACCAGACCGGTGCCGGGGACCAACACGGTGTCCATGACCGCATGGTCGGCCAGCCAGGGCTGCGTCTGGACCGACAATCGTCCGCTGAGCGCGATCGCGTCGGACTCCGGTTGCGACACCACGGCCGAGACCATGGGGTGCCCGGTGGCCGCGAAACCCATCGACCTGGCGTCACCACCGGCGGCGGACCCGGCGGCCATCCAATAGCGCTGACGCTGGAAGGCATAGGTGGGCAGGTCGATGCGCCGGGCTCCGGTACCGGCGTACAGGCGGGCCCAATCGACGTGAGCGCCGGTCACGAACAACCCTGCCGTCCCGGCCACCACGGCGGACGCGTCCGCCTGGCCCCGACGCGCCAGCGCGACCACCGTCGGAACCACGGTCACCGTCAGCTCCTCGACGACCTGGTTGACCATCGGGAAGAGCACGGCGTCCGGGCCGACCTCGGCGAATCGGGACACACCCAGATCCGCCATCGCCGCAACAGCATCCGCGAAACGGACGGTGTCCCGGACCTGACCGACCCAATACGCCGGATCCGACATCTCATCGGTGATCCGTGCCCCGGTCACCGTCGACACCAGCGGGATGCTCGGAAGTGAGAACGCCAAACCCTCGATCACCGAGGCGAACTCGGCCAGCATCGGCTCCATCAGCGCCGAATGGAAAGCATGCGAAACCCGCAACCGGTGCGTCCGCCAACCACGCTCGGCACAAGCCTCAGCGGTAGCCACGACATCGGCTTCGACACCGGACAGCACCACCGACGACGGGCCGTTCACCGCTGCGATCGACACCTCGCCGGACAGCAACGGCAGCACATCGAGCTCGGAGGCACCAACGG
>NZ_BAGN01000344.1 GCF_000308835.1 Nocardia vinacea NBRC 16497
TGTCACACTTGGAGTTGCATAGGTAACCGTGGTCACACATGGACCTCGGATTTGCTCAAGAGAGGACATCAGATGCCAAGGCCACGTAACAGCGGTTGGTCGAAAACGAACTTCGTCACGGTCAAGATCGCCGCCGAGATGATTGGGATTGCCCCCAACACATTGCGGCGATGGATCGGCGAGAAGAAGGTGTCGGCCTACCGCGTCGGAGGTCACTCCATCCGGCTCGACAGGGACGAAGTTCTCGCGCTCGTGCAGCCCGTACACGTAGTTCAGGGGCGCACGGCATGAGGCCCGCGACCGAGATCCTTGTAATCCCGCTCCTTCTGGCGCTCATCCTGTTCATCTTGTCGCCGAGCACCGTGCTGGCGGTGGTGTTCCTGGTCCTGTTGGTGGCGGCCTGGCGTCGTCGGCCACGTCGTTCGGGGTTCCAGCGATGATCGGCCCGGTTGCGAAGACGGACGCCGCCGTCGCGTCGGCGATGGGACGTGGTTTCCGTGTGCTGCCAGCGCAGGTTCAGCTGGCGCTGTTGGTGTTTGGGTTGCTGATCGGCATGGTCGGCTGCTCGGTCGCGTGGATTGATCAGCAGTCGTATGTTCCGTCGCCGAATATCTGCGCGCCGGGCCAGGAGCAGCGCACTGACTGCCAGCACGTGAATCGTGTTCCGGCGCAGACGGTGCCGACTCCGGCGGGGTGGCAGCGATGAGCGCCCCAGCCGATGACACGCAGCGTGTTGAGGGCGGCATCCCGGTTTACGACTGGCGTATGGCGCCGCCGCATTTGCGGACTCGTCGCCAGCTCGAGGCGCAGGGTTTGCGCCGCAATGGCCAGGACATCGCGGGCAAGATCCCGTTCCGCCGTTACGGCCGTGAGCAGGTAGCGCACCTGTACGACATCAATCTTGCCGCGCAGAAGCGGCAGGCGACGCCCGCGCAGCTGGCCGCTTTGGAGAAGGCGACTCGTGAGCACCAGCTGCGCGCGGCCGAGCGCCACGGCGTGGATCGCGCCGAGTTGGAGCAGGCCGGGGATCCGGGGCCTGGCTGGGCAATTGGTTCCACACCGTGCGTGGGTGTGGCGGGTTCAGAGCCCGTTTTTGCGGGTCTGATGGACCGCAGCCATGACCGTGACGACCTCGATCAGGCCGGTGATCCGGGCTCGGCATGGCCGCAAACCAGTGCTCTCGCGAACTACCGGCCGGGCAGTGCTTTGGCTGATGCGGTCGCGCGCAGCGCCGAACGAGAAGGGATGGACCGGTGAGCATTCGTTTGTCGCCGCGCGACATGGTGGTGCTGACAATTCTGGCCGAGATGTACGGCGCACCAGTGGATTTGGTGGCAGCCATGCTGCAGGTGTCTCAGGATCGGTCGTACCGCATCGTCCGCAAATGGATTGCGGCGGGCATGATCGCCGACACGCGGGTGACCCCGGTTCCTGGGGCGTTCTGGGTGTATCCGACCCGCACCGGCGCTGAGGCGCTGACCGGGCGGTGGGTGCGTGCGTGGGTGCCCAGACCGATGATGGCCAACCATGTTCGGACCACCCTCGAGATCCGCCTGGCCTTGGTCGGGTTGGACCTGGATCGATGGATTTCCGAGCGTGCGCTGCGGTCTGAGCAGCCGCCGACGCGGTCTGGTATGCCGCGCCCGCACATTCACGATGGCCGCTACATCACCAGCTCCGGTGAGTTGTGGGCGGTCGAGGTCGAACTGTCTCCGAAAAACCTCACGGCGGCGAAGTCCGCGATGGCGCAAGCGGTGCAGGCCGCCCGAGCCGCGGATTGCGCCGGGGTCACCTACTACTGCCGAGGCGAGGCGGTCAAGAACGTAATCCGTTCTGCGGCTGGTGCTTTGGACCTCTCGGATGGCCCGAAGGTTCGTCTCGCCGATGTAGACGAACTGCTGGCTTCTCCTTCGGCTCCGCGACCCGAGCTCCGGGTGATCGAGGGCGGAGCCTCTGATCACGAAATCCCCCAGGCCACAGAGCCTGACGAAGAAACCCAGGTCACAGACCCCGATGAAGGAAAGGCGGTCTGATCATGACCTGCTCTCCGATGATCACCCCGGGCGATTGCGCCCCGTACGCGCCGACACCGGCCGCATCTGCAACACCGACACCGACGCCCGCGCCGGGGATTCATGTCGAGCCGAAGATGCCCCCGATCGGGTTGCATCACGACCCGCTGGGTTGGCTGCCGGACTTCTCGTCCTGGAGCTGGGACAGCGTCGGTGACGGCGCGCTGCTGGGTGCTGCGGTGCTGGTGACGGTGCTGCTGGGCACGGTGGCGATTCTGGTTCCCGCGGCGTTGCTGGGGTGGAAGCCGCAGCGGTTGCGGAACTGGTTGTTCGGCAGCGTCCTGGTGATGCCGGGTGCGGCGGCGTTGTGGGCGTGGGATGTGTTCGCCCCGGTCCGTGACTTCGCCCAGGCCGCAACCGATTTCATGGCTGGCCAGTACGTCGGCGGGTTGTTGGGTATGGCGTCGCTGCTGATCCCGGCAGCGTGGCTGACCGCGACCCTCGCCCACACCAACCGGCGCGTGCAGCTGGCCACGGTCGGGTTGAAGTCCCCGGCCCGCACAGAGCGGGCACTGCATATGCAGGCCCAGCGTGAGCAGCGTGCCGCTACCCGGTTGGCGCGCCGACGCCTGCCGTTCACGACCGGTGGACTGAACCCGGAGTTGGTGATCGGGCGTTTGGCGGTCGAATGCGACCAGGCCCCGCCGCGTTCGGTGCTGCGGTCGTTGACCGGGCGCACCGAAACCCGGTTGATCCTGCCGTGGATCAACGTCGCCGAGCACATGAGCACCGTCGCCTCCAGCGGTTCGGGCAAGACCACGCTGATGGTGCGGGTGCTGGTGTCGTGGTTCGTCACGACCTGGACGCGGCATCGGCAGTGGTGGCGCCTGGATCGTCCCGGCCGGCCGTTGGTCATCGTCGTGGACTGCAACGGCGGACCGGAGTCCCGCAAGGTCGCAGCCCGCATGCGGAAGTGGTTCGCCGCGTTGGGTGTCCAGTCCGACCGG
This sequence comes from Nocardia vinacea NBRC 16497, assembly GCF_000308835.1. GTDB lineage: Bacteria > Actinomycetota > Actinomycetes > Mycobacteriales > Mycobacteriaceae > Nocardia > Nocardia vinacea. Next base: position 3,020 of record NZ_BAGN01000344.1, read on the forward strand.
ATCGGCACCTTCCCCGATGACGTGTCGCTGGGCATGTGGCCGCGCGACTTCGAGAAGAAGTCGGAAGCGGAGCAGAAGGCCATCGTGGCGGATCTGCGGTCGATCCTCTCGGCGATGGTCTCCGGCGGGTCGACACCGACCACCGACACCGAGAAGTACTTCCACGAGATCCGCGAGACCCTGATCCACCTGATCGTGGACGCCCCGGCCCGGATCGAGCTGATCGACGGGATCCCGACCCCGATCGGGCACAACCCGCCCCGGTCCTGGATCGAGTTCCTGTCGCGGTGCAACCCCGAGCGGCTGGCGAAGCTGTGGGGCGGACAGATCGGCGTGACGCCGTGGACCGGCGTTCCGGGTGTGGAGATGGAGATCGGCTCCACTCTCGATGGCAAGCAGCCGGTGATGAACTCGGCGCGGGCGGAGTTCTCGAACCTGTACCGGGCGTTGGGTGATGCGTTCGACGGCGACAAGGCGCTGACCGATTTCGACGCCCTCTACATCGTCCTGGAAGGCGTCAAAACGCCGGATCGTGCTCGTGCCCAGTTCGGGGCGCTCGGCACGATGTTCGAGCAGCTCGCCGACAAGCCGCACGGCCGCACATCGCTGATGGTCGTGGACGAATTCAGCGCGGTTTCCGATGGCAAGACCCGCGCGGTCAAGTGGGTGGAGCGCCTGCGTAAGGCCGGTATCGGCACGTGGTGGATCGCGCAGTCCTGGGAGGGCTTGGGCCACGATGACGACAACCGTTCGGCTCTGGTCGCCGCCGCCTCGGGTGGCTCGCTGCTGATGCGGTCCCCGGATCCGGAGACCCTCGCCAAGAAGTACGGCACCCGCCCGAAGTTCGAGCTGTCGCGCAAGTTGATCAGCGGCAACCGTGACGGTGACGAGGGCAATGTCCAGTCCTCGGATCAGTTCCTGATTCCGCCGAACCGGTTGCGCGCCATGAAGAAGGGCGACGTGGTGCAGGTCAGCAATGGCCGCGCCCGCTTCGGCTTCATCTCACAGCTGGTCGACGCCGAACTCAAGCGCATGCGCCCGCTGCCTGGCCTGGACCGCTTCACCGGCCCCGACACCAACACCGCCGACGCCCTGGCGCCGGTGATCGACCTGCCCAAGCGCCGCCCGGCGTAATCCCGTTTACCGCAAGGAGATTCAGATCATGGCTATGCCCAACCCAATCGATCCGGAAGACCACGGCGAGGACCTGGGAGGCCGCCCCGCCGCCGAGGCGGCCCGCGAGCAGCAGATCCTCGAAGCGCTCACCGCGGACATGGAAGGCACCGCCGCCGAGAAGCTCGCCCAGCAACTGGTGCCGGTCGTTCCGGACGGCGGAACGGTGGGGC
>NZ_BAGN01000343.1 GCF_000308835.1 Nocardia vinacea NBRC 16497
CCGCGCATGTGGCTGGGGTGTTGTCGCTGGCGGATGCGTGTGTGTTGGTGGCTGCGCGTGGTCGGTTGATGCAGGCGTTGCCTTCTGGTGGTGCGATGGTCGCGGTTGGTGCGTCGGAGGCCGACGTGAGGCCGCTGCTGGTGGATGGGGTGTCGATCGCGGCGGTGAATGGTCCGTCGTCGGTGGTGCTGTCCGGTGTCGAAGCCGATGTCGTGGCTACCGCTGAGGCTTGTGCCGAGCGTGGTTGGCGGACGCACCGGTTGCGGGTTTCGCATGCTTTCCATTCGGCGCTGATGGAGCCGATGCTGGCCGAGTTCGCCTCGGTGATCGAGGGTTTGGCGTTCTCACTTCCGAGCATCCCGCTGGTGTCGACGGTGACCGGGGCACGGATCACCGATGAGATGTCGGATCCGGCGTATTGGGTCGGTCAGGTCCGGGACACCGTCCGGTTCGCGGATGCTGTTGCGGCGATGGCGGATCTGGGTGTGTCCCGGTTCGCCGAGGTCGGCCCCGATGCCGTGCTGACCCCGATGATCGCGCAGACTCTCGACGACGAGGCCGCGGTGGTGGTGGCGTTGGCGCGTCGTGACCGTGCCGATGCGTCCGCCGTGTTGGGCGGGGTGGCCGGGCTGTTCGTGGCCGGTGCCGAGGTGAATTGGGCCGGTTTGTACGCCGGGACGGGGGCGCGGCGAATCGACCTGCCCACCTATGCCTTCCAGCACCGGCGCTATTGGATACCCGAAGGTTCCGCCGGCAAGGGTGACGCCCGGTCGATGGGGCTCGTCGCGACCGGTCACCCGCTGGTGTCGGCGGTGGTGTCGCAACCGGATTCCGATGTGGTCGCCGTCAGCGGCAGATTGTCGGTGCAGACGCAGCCCTGGTTGGCCGACCACCGGGTCATGGACACCGTGTTGTTCCCCGGCACCGGTCTCGTCGAACTCGCCCTGCACGCCGGTGAGCGGGTGGGCTGTTCGAGCCTGGACGAGCTGATTCTGCGTGCCCCGCTGGTGTTGCCGGAGTCCGGTGGTGTCGCGGTGCAGGTCGTGATCGGCGGTGCGGACGAGGGACGTCGTGGGGTGCGGATCTTCTCCCGCCCCGACGACGATGCCGATTCGGTGGCATCGTGGACTTTGCATGCCGAAGGCGTCCTCGTGCCGGGAGCCGACGGCGCACCGGCGGACCTGGCACAGTGGCCGCCCGCCGACGCCACCGCGGTCCCGGTCGAGGACCTCTATGACTCTCTCGATGCGCAGGGCTATCACTACGGTCCGGTGTTCCAGGCGTTGCGGGCGGTGTGGCGCGGATCGGATGGGCTCTATGCCGAGGTCGCGTTGCCTGAGGCGGCGCGGGGCGACGCGGAGCGGTTCGGTGTGCATCCGGCGTTGCTGGATGCGGCTTTGCATGCCTTGCGTTTTGCCGATGACACAGTGTCGGACGATGCTGGGCTGGCGTTGCCGTTCGAGTGGTCGGGTGTGACTGTGCATGCGGCGGGGGCCGATGCTTTGCGGGTCCGGCTTACTCGTATCGGTGAGCGTGGAGTTGCGCTGGATCTGGCGGATTCGACCGGTGCTGCGGTGGCGACGGTGCGGCATTTGGCATCTCGGCCGATCGATCCCGCGCAGCTCACCGCAGGTACTGCGATTTCTCGTACCGCTGTGTTCGATGTGAGCTGGGCGGCGATCTCGGTGTCCGGGAACGAGGTTGCCGCAGTGGCGTGGGCGGATCTCGGTGATCTGGGTGAGCAGGTTCCGCAAGTGGTAGTGCTGGACTGCCCTGCGGGCAATGATCCCGCCGCCGTTCGTGCCGCTACTCATGGCGTGTTGCAGGTGCTGCAGTCGTGGTTTGCCGAGCCTCGGTTCGGTGAGTCGGTGTTGGTGGTGCGGACCGGTGGCGCGGTATCGGTGGCCGGTGAGGATATTTCGAATCTGGCCGGTGCCGCGGTGGGCGGCCTGGTTCGGGCCGCACAGGCCGAGGGGGTCGGCCGGATCGTGTTGGTGGATACCGATTCCGGCATAGACGGTCTGCTGGGCGGGATTCTGGCGTCAGAGGAACCGCAGGTGGCGGTGCGTGATGGGCAGGTGTACAGAGCGCGACTCGGGCGAGTCGTCTCGACCACCGCTCCAGCGACCGGTTCCTTCGATCCGGACGACACTGTCCTGATCACCGGTGCCAGCGGCTTCCTCGGTGGGCTGTTCGCCCGGCACTTGGTGAACGCCCATGGCGTGCGCCGTCTGCTGTTGCTCAGCAGGCGCGGTGAATCCGGCCCCGGCGCAACAGCACTGCGAGAAGAGTTGCAGCAGCTCGGTGCCGAGGTCGAGTTCGTCGCGTGTGACGTCGCCGACCGCGGTGCGCTGGCCGAGGTGCTGGCCACTGTTCCTGCCGCACAACCGCTTACGGGCGTCTTCCACCTCGCCGGTGTGCTCGATGACGGTGCGATCGCGTCGTTGAGTCCGGAGCGGATGGACGCGGTGCTGGCCCCGAAGGTCGACGCCGCGCTGCATCTGCACGAGCTGACCGCCGACCTGCCTTTGAAGGCGTTCGTGCTGTTCAGCTCGGTCGCCGGTGCGTTCGGTAGCCCCGGCCAGGGCAACTACGCCGCGGCCAACGCCTGCCTGGACGCGCTGGCCGCGCACCGCAGGGCATCCGGGCGGCCCGGTATATCTCTGGCCTGGGGTCTGTGGAGCACGGACGGGGGTATGGCCGCGGAGCTCGGTGACGCCGAGCGGCGCCGGATGTCCCGGTCGGGCCTGCTGCCGCTGTCGGCGGACCAGGGTCTGGCCCTGTTCGACGCCGCGACGGGAATGGACACGGCGGCCCTCGTCCTCGCCCGGGTGGATCTGGATGCCGTGCGCTCTGCGGGATTCGCCGCGCCCGCACTGTTTTCCGCACTGATCCCGCAGCGCCGCAAAGCGGCCTCCGGTGCGTCCGCGGCGTTGCGTGCTCGGCTGTCGAGCACTCCCGACAGCGAGCGTTTCGACGTGCTGCTGGAGATCGTGCGCGGTCAGATCGCCACCGTCCTCGGCCACGAGAACACGAATGCGGTGACAGCGGACCGGGCCTTCAACGAGCTGGGCTTCGATTCGATCACCGCTGTCGAATTCCGTAATGCGCTGAAGGCCGCCACCGGTCTCCCGCTGCCCGCGACCTTGGTGTTCGACTACCCCACGCCCCAGGCTTTGGCGCGGTATCTGGCCGACGAGTTCGCCGGGACGAGCCGCGATGTCGAGGTCACGGCCGTCAGGGCTGTCGACGACGACCCGATCGCCGTGGTCGGCATGGCCTGCCGTTACCCCGGAGGGGTGACGTCCCCGGAAGAACTCTGGGAACTCGTGCGCACCGGCCGGGACGCGGTATCGACGTTCCCGGTCGACCGCGGCTGGGACCTCAACGGCATCTACGATCCGGAACCCGGCCGTGCGGGTAGGTCCTACACCCGAGAGGGCGGATTCCTGCACACGGCTGCCGATTTCGACGCGGACTTCTTCGGGATCAGTCCCAACGAAGCTGTGATGACGGATCCGCAGCAGCGGCAACTGCTGGAAACCACGTGGGAGGCGTTGGAGCGCGCAGGTGTGGATCCGGCGGTGTTGCGCGGTAGTTCGACCGGCGTCTTCACCGGCGTCATGTACCACGACTACGCCCAGGGGACCGGTAACAGCGCGGCCGGCAGCCTGGTGTCCGGTCGCATCGCCTACACCCTCGGGTTGGAGGGTCCGGCCGTGTCGGTGGATACGGCGTGCTCGTCGTCTTTGGTGACAATGCATTTGGCGGCGCAGTCGCTGCGGTCGGGGGAGTGCGATCTGGCCTTGGCCGGTGGCGTGACGGTGATGGCGACTCCGGAAACTCTGGTGGAGTTCAGTCGGCAGCGGGGTTTGTCGCCGGATGGCCGGTGTAAGTCGTTCGCGGATGCGGCCGATGGTGTCGGCTGGTCCGAGGGTGCTGGAATGTTGGTGTTGGAGCGGTTGTCCGATGCCCGTCGCAATGGTCATGATGTGCTTGCGGTGATTGCTGGTTCGGCGGTGAATCAGGATGGTGCGTCGAATGGTTTGACCGCGCCGAATGGTCCGTCGCAGCGGCGGGTGATCCGGCAAGCGCTGGCGAATGCGGGGGTTTCGCCGGTCGATGTCGATGTGGTGGAAGCTCACGGCACGGGTACGACGTTGGGCGATCCGATTGAGGCCCAGGCCCTTTTGGCTACCTACGGGCAGGGTCGGGACGCGGATCGTCCGCTGTGGCTGGGATCGCTGAAGTCGAATATCGGTCATGCTCAGGCCGCTGCTGGTGTCGGTGGTGTGATCAAGATGGTCATGGCGATGCGCCACGGGGTGCTGCCGAAGACGCTGCA
>NZ_BAGN01000342.1 GCF_000308835.1 Nocardia vinacea NBRC 16497
AGCACTGGGTGATTGGTTCCGGTTGCTGGTTTGTCACTCGGTGTAAGTTCGGGCGTCGCACTCTTTGGTTGTGGAGGCAGGGTGTCTCCGCGTCGGAGAGGAGCAACGATGGGAACGACCAGGTGGGTAGCCGATGGGGGTCCACTGGTGGGGTTCGCTGCCGGGTTCAAGCGTGAGCTGGAGCTGCGGGGTAACAAGCCCACTGCGATTGCCCAGCATTTGAGGCTGATGGGACAGTTGAATCGGTGGATGGCCAGTGCTGATGTGGCTGCGCAGGATCTCACGCCGGCGGTGGTCGAGCAGTTCTTCGCCGCTGCTCGTGGTCAGGGTCAGCGCCGGGTTCCGACGATGGCGACCGCGGCGGTGCTGCTGTCGTCTTTGGCGGACCGGGGTGTGATCGCAGCTGTGGTGCCGGTGGCGGTGACCGCGCGGGATCGATTGCTGACCGATTATCGTCAGCATTTGTTCGAGGAACGCGGCCTGGCGCCGACCACGGTGTTGCGATACGAGCGGTTCGCGAAACGGTTTCTGGCGCAGCGGTCTTCGCAGCTGGGTTGCGATGTCGGCGACGAGGACCTGACCGGCGGGGAGGTCAACGCCTATCTGCTGGCGACCGGTGCCCGGTTGGTGGTGGAGTCGGCGAAACGAGAGGCCGCCGACCTGCGCGCGCTGCTGCGGTTTCTCTATCTGCGGCGCCGGCTCGATGCCGATCTCGGCTCGGCGATGCCGCCGGTCGCGGCGTGGCGGGGCACCCGGCTGCCCAGCGGCCCGAGTGCCGACGAGGTCGACGCGGTGCTCGACAGCTGTGATCGGTCGACGACGAGCGGGCGCCGTGACTACGCGGTATTGACTCTGCTGGCCCGGTTGGGATTGCGCAGCGGCGAGGTCGCAGCCCTGCAACTCGGTGATATCGACTGGCGGCGCGGGGAAATCGCGGTGCGCGGCAAAGCGCGCCGGCTCGATCGACTCCCGTTGCCGAGTCAGGTGGGAGCAGCTGTCGCGGAGTATCTGCGCCACGACCGGCCTCGCTGCGGTTGCCCGGAGGTGATCTTGACGTTGTATGCGCCGCCACGGCCGATCCATCCCAGCAGCATCCCCAGGATCGTTTACCGGGCCTGCCTCCGCGCCGGGGTAAGCCCTGTCGGCGGGCACCGGCTGCGCCACGGGCTGGCCACCGAAATGCTGCATCAGGGAGTGAGTTTGGTCGAAATCGCGCAGGTGCTGCGGCACTCGGATCTGGGCACGACTTCCGACTACGCCAAGATCGACCGCATCGCGCTGGCCGCGGTCGTGCAACCCTGGCCGCAGGCGCGATCATGAGCACCGACTTCGCCGCTCACGCCGCCGATTATCTCCAGTTGCGTCGGGCACTGGGCCACGAGCTGGCCGAGGCGCACCGGCTGTTGCCGCGTTTCGTCGATCATCTCGATGCGGCTGGAGTCACCACGATCACCACTGTTGTTGCCCTGGACTGGGTTCGGCGCCGCGACGTCGGCCCGGCCAGTTCGATCTGGTCGCGCCGGATGACGGTGGTGCGCGGGTTCGCCCGCTATATGTCGGGCATCGACCCGGCCACCGAGATCCCCCCGCTGGGCCTGGTGATTCACCGGCAGCGCTGGAATCCGCCGTTCATCTACTCCTCCGAAGACATCCAGGCGCTGCTGCACGCGGTGCCGGTGGTGGTGCCATCCCCGCTGCGCAGGGCGACGGCCGAGACAATGATCGGGCTGCTGGCCTGCACCGGAATCCGGGTGGGAGAAGCCATTGCTCTCGACCGTGACGATGTCGGCTGCGCCGAGGGCGTGCTGATCGTGCGCGCATCGAAATTCACCAAGACCCGCGAAGTGTTACTCGATCCCACCGCGGCGGCCGCGTTGGCCGCCTATGCCGCGATTCGCGACGAGCATGTGCCGCAGCCGGTGAGCCGGAAGTTCTTCCTCTCCAGGAAGGGAACCGCGATGATCTACGCCAACTTCGGCCTGCTGTTCCGGCGGCTGGTGGAAACCTCACATGTCGGTTCCGGCTCGTCGGTTCGCCCGCGCATCCACGACCTGCGTCATTCGTTCGCAGTGCACACACTCGTGCGCTGGTATCGCAGCGGCGACGATGTCGCGGCGTTACTGCCGCGACTGTCGACCTACATGGGTCACCGCGCACCGATTTACACCTACTGGTATCTGTCCGCCGCACCGGAATTGCTGTCCCTGGCCGCCGAACGACTGCAGAACCGGCACGAGGAAGGACCCCGTCGATGACTCTGCTCGCCCCGACTCTGCAGTTGTTCTTCCTCGAGCGGCTGGTCAACCAGCGCCAAGCCAGCCCGGCCACGATCACCTCCTACCGCACCACCTTCCAGCTGCTGCTGCGGTTCGTCTGCGATCGCACCGGCAAAACACCCTCGGCATTGGACTGGAAAGACCTCGATGCCGAGGTGATTTCGTTGTTCCTACAGCACCTCGAAACCGGTCGCCACAACAGCGCCCGCAGCCGCAACACGCGGCTCGCGGCCCTGCGGTCACTGTTCCGGTTCGCGGCACTGCGCCACCCCGAACATGCCGAGTTGATCCAGCAGGTGCTCGCTATCCCGCAGAAACGCTTCGACAAGACAGTCGTCTCATTTCTGCAGCCCGAGGAGGTCGACGCTCTGCTTGCCGCGCCCGACCGCTCACGCTGGGAAGGTCGCCGTGACCACGCTCTACTGCTGCTGGCCGTCCAGACCGGGCTGCGGCTGTCGGAGCTGACCGGGCTCAACTGCGGCGACATCGAACTCGGGTCCGGCGCACACGTGCGCTGCCGCGGGAAAGGCCGCAAACAACGCTGCGTCCCGCTGACCCCGGCCACCACCGCTGTCCTGCGCGTCTGGCTTCGAGAACGACACGGCAGCCCCGACGAGCCCGCCTTCCCCACCCGCACCGGCCGCCGCCTCAGCGACGACGGCGTCGAAGCGCGACTCAAACTCTGCAAAACCATTGCCCGCCAGCACTGTTCGTCCTTGAAAGGCAAGAAGATCTCACCACATACCCTCCGTCACACCTGCGCGATGAATCTGCTCCGCAGCGGAGTCGACTCGACGGTCATCGCGCTCTGGTTGGGCCACGCCGACCCCCGTTCCACCACCGCCTACCTGCACGCCGACATGGCGATCAAGGAACGCGCCCTTGCCCGCACCACATCACCCACCTCGAAGCCCGGCCGCTACCAGCCACCCGACGACCTACTCGCCTTCCTGGAGAGCCTCTGAATATTCCGATACCGACAACGCCACCGATCCGAAAAACACCGCCGC
>NZ_BAGN01000341.1 GCF_000308835.1 Nocardia vinacea NBRC 16497
CATCGGCCAACGCGTGACCGGGCTGGTAGTCCGCCAGCGCGGAACGCGGCGCGGACTCGGTGGCCGGCTCCCAGGAACCGTTGCCGGTCATCTCCCGGGCCTGCTGCTGGCTGCGCCATTCGATGTCGCTGATCGCCATCGCGGCGACGCCCTGGCCCTGGCCGTGACGGACCTGGTCATAGAAGCGGCGCATATAGTCCGGCTCGCACTTCCAGTCGTGAAGCGCGAAATTCAAGTCGCACCAGGCTTGGCCCAGTTCGTCCTCGCGACCCGACCACCGCGTGTCGATCCCGCGGGCCTGGCTCAACTGCAGAACCCTCTGGTCCTCGGTTTCGGCATGCACAGAGGTTCGCCGCAGCTCTTCGACGCGGGCGAAGTCCGCGCGCATCAACACCTCCTCGGGGTTGGTGACCTTGGCGGCGTAGCGGTTGATGAACGGGTCATCGAGATCGTCGGTGTGGTTCATCGCTCCATCCCTGCTTCCCGGTCGTGTCCGTTGCGGGCCACGGCATCGGCCAACGCGTGACCGGGCTGGTAGTCCGCCAGCGGGGAACGCGGCGCGGACTCGGTGGCCGTGGCCTGGGCGTGGACGGCAGGCGCATCCTGGAGTGCCTGGATCGTCTCCAGCTCCTCCTGGCTGGCCCCGGCGGCGCGGAACACCTCATCTCGCGCCGCGTCCTGGCGGGCGCAGTACTCGGCGTGTGCTTCCATGCCTCGCCGGATCTGCTCACGAAGCTCCGCGGCTCGCTTCTCCTCGGCCTCCTTGTCGGCGAGCTCCTGGTTGATCCGCTCCCGGCCACCCTTGAGGCCATCGACAAGCTCTTCGGTCGCCTCGCGACGAACCTGAGCGGCCTGCCGCTCCGGGCTGCCGTAACGCTGCTCGGCCGGGGTGCGTTCGGCGACCTTGCGTACCGCCGCGTCCCGCTCAGCGCGCAGCTGGTCCCGCTCGGCGAGGGCCTGGTCCAGCTTGGCGGTGAGCCTGCTGTTGGTTTCACGCAACTGGGAGCGTTCGGCCTCCAGGCGGGCCTCATCGGCAGTGTCTTTCGCGTACTCATCGCGCCACTGATCACGTTCAGCGGTGAGCGTGGCCAGCTGCTGCGCGAGCTCGTCGCGTTCGGCAGTGGAAGCGGTGAGGTTCTTGACCAGCTCGGCGTTGCGGCCGACGAGCTGGTTGTTGTACTGGATCGAGAGCCGGTGCCGGTCCTTCAACGACGCCAACTCCCGGTCGCGCTCGGTCTCCGCCGTGCTGCTCGCCCGCTGCTGCGGCTGCACCGGGGATGTCGAGGTGTTGCGGGCCTCGATCCCGGCCTGCCACTGCTCCACTTCCTGGGCCAAGACGCCGCGGGCACCTTCGCTCCGGAACACCTGCTTCGGGTCCCGTTCGTCGTCGCCCTGGTAGGCGGCGATTTCGATGGTGGTTCCCGGTGCGGGTCGGATCGTGTCCAGCTGCTGGCGGGTCCACTTCGCCGCTTCGGCTTCACTGGGATGTGCGGCGGTCTCATACACCACCTGGTTCGCGTTCTCCGGCAGATAGGTGACGGCACTGCGGAAAAGCCCATCGCTGTGCCAGCGTTCGTCGATCTCCTCCATGACCTGCTCAGGAGTGCCCGAAGCGATGTAGGTCGGGACGTCCTCACCGCCCTGACGAGCCGCTACCGACACCGTGGTGTTCGGGGCGATCTTCAGATCGGCGACGGTCTCGCGCGCCCACCTGGCCGCGTTCTCGCGGTCGGCGTGCTGGCCAGACAGCACCGATACATCGTCGGCGCGCGGCTCCCGGCCCGCTCCGTGGAAGCGCACCGTGGTTTCCCAGTCGGTGTCGCGCAACTGTGCCGTGCGGCCGGTGCCCCACGGCGGGCTCACCGCCTCCTCCTCGATGTTGGCGCCACGCGCGGCACCGGGTCGACCGTTGCGGCCGGGATCTCCGAACGGCAACCGCTCACCCCGATCGCGGGCAGGCGCGGTGAACATCGCCGGCCTTTCGATGCCCGCGGTTCGCATCTCTCGCGCGACCTGTGCGCGATAGCGCAATGCCTCGATGCCTTTGACCTTGTTCGCGCGGTTGAACAGCCGACCATTGGTCTTGAACTCGGGAAACACTGTCGCGGCGTCCAAACCATCGAGCGCGATGCCCTGTTCGACCTGGGTCAGGTGCGGGTTGCGCAGGACCCGTTCGGTCATGTCGTTGCGGTGGCGAGCCAGCGCCTGGGCATCACGGAAACGGCGGTCGTGGTCGACGGTCGGGTCGTTGGCGCGCTGGTTCACCGCCAGCGCGTGCGCCCGATACCGGTCGACCGCCGTTTCGGTGTAGCCGAGATGGCGCTGCCGAGCGGCCAGCTGCTCACGGGCCTCCTGCCGGGTGATCAGGCTGATCTCACGGCGCGCGCGGCGACGCTCCAACCAATTCGATGCCTGCGCGTAATGACGCATCGCGGCCTGCATCGAGGCACTGAATTTCCGTGCCTCGCTGATGAATTCGTCTTCGACACTGCGATCGGACATGATCAGATCTCCTTAAAGGGGTGGGGAGTTTCGGGTCTGCGGTCAGAACGGGCAGTCATCCCACCAGGCCTCTCGCGCATGGCCGCATGAGCGAACCGACTCGACGCCGGTGTCGTCTTCCTCATCCGTAGCCGGGTGGGCGGTCTCGTCTTCTTCGGCGATGCGAATGTCACCGGCGAAGAAGACGCAGAAGTCGCGCCAGCCTTCCGGCCACAACCGCAACGTCCGTTCGACCACGGTGTCGTGGTCCAGGGCGTTGATTTCCTCGGTGTGCTCGGGCTCCCATAGCGGGTTCTGCTCCACACAGGCCCGCAGGTAGCCACGCGCCACCACCACCTCAGCAGCGGTCGCGAAGGGAATTTCGATGTGATGCAAGGGATTTCCTTCCAATCAGGGGTTATTTGGTGTCCGTCGTGGTGCGACGGGTCTCGTAGCGGGCGCGTCGCTGCGCCAGCTGCTCGATGTGACGCTTGATCCAGGTGCCGGCATCAGCGATGGCGTAGGCGAGCATCCGGACGGTCTCGATCGCGCCCGGTCGTCCGGCGCAGTGCCACCACGCGAACGCGGACAGGGCGAGCACGTAGAGCGCGAGCGGGCCGGGCAGCGGCAACACCGATACCGCGACCACGCCGCCGCCGGTCGTGGCGAGGGCCGGTCCCCACAGCCACAGCCAGTCACGGGTTTTCGTGATCCGGTCCATGTGCGGGGCGACGGTGC
>NZ_BAGN01000340.1 GCF_000308835.1 Nocardia vinacea NBRC 16497
CGCCGAAGGCAGACACGGCCGCACGACGCGGCCGGTCGGCCTCGGTGGTCCAGGTACGAGACTCGGTGAGTAGTTCGACTGCGCCCGATGTCCAGTCGACGTGGGTGGTCGGTGTGTCGATGTGGAGGGTTTTCGGTAGTGTCTGGTGGCGTATTGCCTCGATCATTTTGATCACTCCGGCTACGCCGGCGGCGTTTTGGGTGTGGCCGATGTTGGATTTCAGGGAGCCCAGCCACAGGGGCCGGTCGGGTTCGCGGTTTTGCCCGTAGGTGGCCAGCAGGGCTTGGGCTTCGATCGGGTCACCGAGGGTGGTGCCGGTGCCGTGGGCTTCGACCACGTCCACTTCCGTGGCCGAGACTCCGGCGTTGGCCAGGGCGCGGCGGATCACCCGCTGCTGGGAAGGACCGTTGGGGGCGGTCAGCCCGTTGGACGCCCCGTCCTGGTTGACCGCCGAGCCACGCACCACCGCCAACACTTGATGCCCGTGGCGACGCGCGTCGGAGAGTCGTTCCACGACGAGGATGCCGACGCCTTCGGACCAGCCTGTTCCGTCGGCGGCTTCGGCGAAGGATTTGCAGCGTCCGTCGGGTGCCAGTCCTTTCTGGCGGGAGAATTCGATGAACGCGCCGGGTGTGGCCAGTACCGCGACGCCGCCGACCAGCGCCATCCCGCACTCACCGGCGCGCACGGCTTGCACGGCTTGGTGCAGGGCGACCAGCGAGGACGAGCACGCGGTGTCCACCGATACCGCGGGACCTTCCAGTCCCAACACATACGACACTCGGCCCGATACGACGCTCGTGGCGCCGCCGGTCAGCCGGTATCCCTCGACTCCGGCGTCGCCGTCGCTTCGGCCTATGCCGTAGGACTGGTCGCTGACGCCGATGAATACGCCGGTGTCGCTGCCGCGCAACGAGACCGGGTCCACCCCGGCGTCTTCGAGGGCTTCCCACACCGTTTCCAGCAGCAACCGCTGCTGCGGATCCATCGCAACCGCCTCGCGCGGGCTGATCCCGAAGAACCCGGCGTCGAACAAGCCGGCGTCGTGAAGGAACGCGCCGTCTCGCGTGTAGGACTTACCGGTCACCCCCGGTTCGGGATCGAACAACCCTGCATCCCAGCCACGGTCGACCGGCCATTGCGACACCACATCCCGGCCCTGGGCCACGACCTGCCACAGCTCTTCGCGTGAGGACACGCCTCCGGGGAAGCGGCAACCCACACCCACGATCGCGATCGGCTCGGCCGAATGACCCACCACCACAACCGGTTCGGCGGCCACGGATGCTCCGGCCAGCTGCTGGTGCAGGTGTTCGGCGACCGCCCGGGGAGTCGGATAGTCGAAGATCAACGTCGCCGCGACCGCCACCCCGGTGGCGGTCTTGATCCGGTTGCGGGCTTCGACGGCGGTGAGGGAGTCGAATCCCAGGTCCCGGAAGTTGCGGTCGGCGTCGATCGCGGTGGCGTCGTCGTGTCCGAGCACGATCGCGATCTGGGCGCGCACCAGATCCAGCAGTACCTGGATCTGTTCGGTTTCGCCCAGACCTGACAAGCGTTGCCGCAGTGGCGATCCCGTGTTCCCGCTGTCGATAGCACTGTCGGTGTCGGCTTGGGCATCGGGTATGTCTGTGATGAGCAGACGACGCCGCGACAGCGTGTAGTAGACGGTGAACTGTTGCCAGTCGATGTCGGCGACGGTCACCAGGGTTTCGTTGTTGGCGACTGCTTGACTCAATGCTTGCAGGGCCAGATCGGGTTCCATCAATCGGATCCCGAGCCGACCGAAGTATTCGGTGGTTGTGCCGATTTCGGTCATCCCGCCGCCTGACCAGCCGCCCCAGGCCAGGGATGTGGCGACCAGTCCGCGCGATCGACGATCCTGTGCCAGGCCGTCGAGGTGGGCGTTGCTTGCCGCGTACTCGGCGAGTCCGGTACCGCCCCAGGTCGCAGCGCCCGAGGAGAACAGCACGAAGGCGTCCAGGCGGCGATCGCCGAGTAGTTCGTCCAAATGCTGTGCGCCCCCGACTTTCGCCGCGGCCGCGGTGGTCATCGATTCCGAGTCGATCTCGGTCAACGGCCGCTGATCGACCACTCCCGCCGCGTGGATGACGGCGGTGAGCGGGATGCTGTCGTTGTCGATCGTGGACAACACGGCGGCCACGTCGCCGCGTTCGGCGATGTCGGCGGCCATGATCGTCACTCGCCCGCCGAGGGCACTCAGTTCCTGCTCCAGCTCGAGCGCGCCGGGAGCCTGCCGCCCGCGACGGCTCACCAGTACCACGTGTTCTGCGCCGTTTGTGAGCAGCCATCGTGCAGCATGTGCCCCGATTCCCCCGGTGCCGCCGGTGACGAGCACTGTCCCGCGGGGACGCCAATGCTTGCCCCGACCTGAATTGGGCAACGGTGCCCGCATCATCCGCCGTCCGTAGACACCGCTTTCGCGGACGGCTAACTGGTCTTCTCCGTCCTCACGTGACAGCACCGCCGGCAGACTGCGCAGGATGGTGTCGTCCCACGCGTTCGGAAGGTCGATCAGCCCTCCCCACGACTGCGGGAGTTCCAGACCCGCTACCTGCCCCAACCCCCACATCTGTGACTGGGTGGCATCGACGGATCGATCCGAAGGACCCACGATTACTGCGCCGCTGGTCACGCACCACAACGGGATCTCGGCGGCCGTCTCGCGCAATGCCTTGAGCAGCCACACATTTCCCGCTACACCACGAGAGACCAGGGGCGAATCGCCACCGATCCCGTCGTTCAAGGCAATGAGCGAAACGACACCGCGGAACTCGTCCCACGGGCCTGCTGATTCGAGCAGATCGGCCATCGTTTGCCGCGTCATCCGATCGGCATCAACCTCTAGGCGCTGAGTCTCCAGACCCGCCGCTGTGAATACTCCACAGACTTCATCGCCTATCGCGGCGCCGGTCGGGCTGACCACGAGCCATTTCCCCGACACGCGGACAGGTTTCTCGGCCAGCCACTTCCAGCCGATTCGATAACGCCACTGATCGATCACCGATTGGGCGCGACGCTGCTGCCGCCACGACGACAACAAAGGCGATACTTCACCGATGGTGCAGCCTTCTTCCAGGCCCAGCGCCTCCCAGTCCTCACGAGCGACCGCGTCCCAGAATTCACCGTCGATGCCATCGTCGGCCCCGACCGACGAGCCCAGTGAGTCGGGGTGTCCGGATGC
>NZ_BAGN01000339.1 GCF_000308835.1 Nocardia vinacea NBRC 16497
CCGCCGGGGGTCCGGCCGGAGTGGGCGCCGCGGTCGGGCGCGCGGTGCGGATGTCGCTGATCATGGTGGTCCTCGTCGTGCTCCTGGTGTCACTCGCGTTGTACGGCGGCATCGGCAATTTCCACCTTTCCGGTTAGGGATGCAATGGTGCAGCAAGCGATGCTGAAACTGGCGGTACTGGCACTGGTCGTCGCGACAGTGGGCGTCGGCTGGCTGGTGCTGGGCAGCTACCAGCAGCGCTTCGCCGACTGGGTGACGGTGACGGTTATCGCCGATCGTGCCGGACTGGTCATGGACCGCGGCGCGAAGGTCACCATGACCGGCGTCGAGGTCGGCGAGGTGACGGCGATCGAGTACGGCTCCGATCAGGCCCGGGTGACCCTGCGCCTGCATCGCTCCGCGCTGGCGTCGATTCCGGCCGACGTGATCGCCGAGATCACCTCCAATACCGTCTTCGGCGCGAAATTCGTCAGCCTCGACGCGCCGCACCCGGCCGCCGCCGAACGGCTGGCACCCGGCGCGGAGATCGATATCTCGCGCGTCACCGTCGAAATCAATACCGTCTTCGAGCAACTCACCAACCTGCTGCGCGTGGTCGACCCCGCCCAACTCGAGCAGACCCTCGGCGCGCTGGCGACGGCACTGCAGGGCCGCGGTGACCGGCTCGGCGCGGCAATCGACCACGCCGCCGGTGTGCTCGCTCAACTGAATGCCGCCGATCCCGGATTCGCCGAACTGCTACGCACTGCGGCACCCACTGCGGAGCTCTACGCCGACATCGCACCGGATCTGCTGCGCACGCTGGACGCCCTCACCACGACGAGCAACTCGGTGGTCGACGAGCAGCGCCAACTCTCGGCGTTGCTCGGCAGTACCACGGTCGTCTCGGATACCGGCTCGGATCTGTTGGCGCACAACGGTTCCGGTCTCGCGGACGTGCTGCGGCTGCTGGAACCCACCACCGCACTGCTGACCTTGTACTCGCCCGAGATCCCGTGCGTTTTCAAGGGAATCACCGCGGGCAACGAAGCCAACCCGGCCGCCTACACCGGGCAGCCGGGCATCAAGATGTTCGCCGGGCTGATACCGGGCGCGACGCCGTACCACTATCCGGAAGATCTGCCCAAGGTCAACGCGACCGGCGGCCCGAACTGCATGGGTCTGCCCTACACCGACCCGGTCGTCAATGTGCCGTACATGGTCACCGACACCGGCGCGAATCCGTACGATCCGTCGCGGCAGGCGATCGGACTGCGGACCCCGGACCTCGTCAGCTACCTGCTGGGCCTCGGGAGTGGCCGGTGAACCGTTCGCGCGCACTGAAATTGGGCATCTTCGTGCTGGTCATGCTCTTGGTGAACGGAGCGATGATCCTGGTGTTCACACAGGTCGACGCCGGGGGCTCGCGGACCTATCACGCAGTGTTCACCGATGCGTCCGGTATGCGTCCCGGCGCGAAGGTCCGCATCGCGGGGGTTCCGGTCGGATCGGTCGGCACGGTGCGCTACGGCGCGGACCACCGGGCCCACGTCGACTTCTCGATCACCACGAACGACCGGCCGACCACGTCCACGCGGGCCGCCATCCGATACGAGGACCTTGTCGGCAACCGCTACCTCGAACTGCAGCGCGGCCCGGACACCACACAACTGCCGGTGGGCGGAACCATCCAGCCGCCGAACACCGCGCCCGCACTCGACCTGGACGCCCTGCTCGGCGGATTCCATCCCCTGCTGCAAGCGCTGGACCCGCGACAGGTCAACGAGCTATCGATGGCATTGCTGAAGATCTTCCAGGGTCGCGCGGGAACCATCACGGATGTGTTGACCCGGGTCGGGTCGGTGACCAGCACGCTGGCCGATCGTGATCAGGTCATCGGGCGGGTGATCACCAACCTGAATACGGTCCTCACCGAAATCGCTTCGCGGGGCGACCAATTCAGCAGCACGCTCGACCATCTGCAGCAGCTGGTTTCGGGTCTGGCACAGGACCGGGACATCCTCGGGCACGCGGTCGACAGCCTCGACGGCGCCGCCGACGCGTTCACCGGCCTGCTCGTCGACGTGCGCCCCGATCTGTCCGCGACGGTCAGCCAGTTGAACGCCGCGCTCACACCGACCACCAACCACATCGACACCCTGGACGAGGTACTGAACCGGCTCCCGGACGACTATCGCAAGCTGATCCGCATGGGCACCTACGGGTCCTTCTTCAACTTCTATCTGTGCGGCCTGTCGTTCAAATTGACCGGCGTGGACGGCCGCCCGGTGGTCCTCGAGATGACCGACCAGCAGACCGGCAGGTGCGCACGGAAATGAATCGACTCTCCCAGCGCGAAGCCGGTCGCATCGGCCTCATCGGCATCGTCCTCACCGCGGCGATCTGCCTGGTCTCACTGCAATTCGACAAGATCCCGCTGCTCAGCGCCCAGCCCCTGCGGTACGGGGCGCTGTTCGACGATGCGAGCGGTCTGCACGTCGACGACGACGTTTCGGCCGCGGGAGTGCGGGTCGGCACCGTCACCGACATCACCGTGGACAGCGGTCACGCGCGCGTCACCTTCACCGCCGACCCGGATATCGCGCTCGGCGACGCGACCACCGCCACCATCAAGACCACATCATTGCTGGGTCGGCGCGCCGTCGAACTGGCGCCCGCCGGCGCGGGCCGGCTGCGCACCGGCGACACCATCCCCCTCGGCCGGACCCGCTCCGGTTACACGCTGCCGACCATCCTCAACGAGGCCACCACAGCCATCCGGGATATCGACCTCGACCAATTGACCCGCGCGCTCGACAGCGCCTCCGACGTCCTCTCGGCGGCCGCACCGCAGGTGCGGCCAGCACTGGACGGAATGCGACGCCTCGCCGAATCGGTCAACCGGCGCGATGCCGCATTGCGCGGCCTGCTCACCGGTGCCGAGCAGGTGACATCGGCACTGGCGAAGCGCGGACCACAGGTGAATTCCCTACTGCTCGACGGCAATTCACTGCTCGCGGAATTGCAGGCTCGCAGCGCAGCGCTGGGCGGGCTCATCACCGGAATCGACCAGCTGTCGCGGCAACTGTCCGGCCTGGTGCACGACACCGATGCCGACCTGGCACCGGCCCTGGACAAGCTCGGGCAGGTCCTGACGGTGCTGAACAACAACCGCGACAACGTGGCGAAGAGCATCCAGGGGCTATCCACGTATATCGGCAC
>NZ_BAGN01000338.1 GCF_000308835.1 Nocardia vinacea NBRC 16497
ACCCGTGGTCCCGGGCGCGGGACTCTTGCGATCCCCGACGCGGGGGCATGGCAGCTCGCTGCTGTGGATAAGGGTGTGCTGGATGGTTTGGCCCTGGTGAGTCACCCCTTGGCGGAGCAGCCACTGGCAGCGGGGCAGGTGCGGATCTCCGTGCGGGCTGCCGGGTTGAACTTCCGGGATGTACTGATCGCGCTGGGCATGTACCCCGATGACGACGCTGTGGTGGGTGCCGAGCTGGCAGGAGTCATTGTCGAGGTCGGTGCAGACGTCGAGGGTCTGAGCGTCGGCGACCGGGTCATGGGGTTGGCCGGTCGTGGAGTGGGACCGGTCGTGATCGTCGACCATCGACTGGTCGTGCACATGCCGGCGGGGTGGTCATTCGCCCAAGCCGCAGCGGTACCGGTCGTGTTCTTGACGGCCTACTACGGGCTCATGGACCTGGCTCATGCAAAGCCGGGGGATCGCCTGCTGGTGCATGCGGCGACCGGCGGCGTAGGAATGGCCGCGATCCAACTGGCACGTTGCTGGGGCCTGGAAGTCTTCGCAACTGCCAGCAGTGGCAAGTGGGATGTGTTGCGGGGCATAGGTTTCGACGACCAGCACATCGCGAATTCGCGGACGTTGAGCTTCGAAGACGAATTCTTGTCGGCCACCGACGGTCACGGGGTGGACATCGTCTTGAACTCATTGGCCGGGGATTTCGTCGACGCGTCGCTGCGACTGCTACCGCGCGGGGGCCACTTCCTCGAGATGGGCAAGACCGACAAGCGTGACAGCGATGCGATCACTACCCAGTATCCCGGGGTGATCTATCAAGCCTTCGACATGTTCGAGGCCGGGGAAGACCGTATCCAACAGATGCTCTCCGAGCTCACCGCCAGTTTCGATCGCGGCGAACTCAAGTCCATTCCCATCCAAGCATGGGATATCAGGCAGGCACCCGAGGCCTTCCGATATTTCAGCCAGACCCGTCACATCGGCAAAGTCGTCCTCACACTACCCGTGGTTTCGACACTGCCCGTGGTCTCGGACACGACGGATACCGGTCGTGGGACTGTGGTGTTGACCGGTGGTACCGGTGGTTTGGGTCGGATTCTGGCCCGGCATCTGGTGGGTGTGCGGGGTGTGCGGTCGCTGGTGTTGGCTTCTCGCCGGGGTATCGCTGCGGAGGGTGCGCGTGAGTTGGTCGAGGAGTTGACCGGTTCGGGTGCGCGGGTGGCGGTGGTGGCCTGTGATGTGTCCACCCGTGCCGGGGTCGAGCAACTGCTGGCCGCGGTACCGGACGAGGATCCTTTGGTCGGGGTGGTGCATGCGGCGGGTGTGCTCGACGACGGTGTGATCGCGTCGCTGACACCGCAACGCCTCGACACGGTGCTTTCCGTGAAAGCCGATGCGGCGTGGTATCTGCACGAGCTGACCCGTGGCCTGGATCTGGGCATGTTCGTCATGTATTCCTCGACCGCCGGTGTGCTGGGCTCGCCCGGTCAGGGCAACTATGCCGCGGCCAATCAGTTCCTCGACGGACTGGCCGAACACCGCCGTGCTCAAGGCCTGCCCGCGACCTCGATCGCGTGGGGATTGTGGGGATCATCGACCGGGATGACCGGTCACCTCGATGGTGGCGACACCGCACGCATGAACCGTGGCGGCTATCTGGCGATGACCGACGAGCAGGGCATGGCGATGTTCGACACCGCCATTACCGCCGAGCACGCCACCGTGCTCGCAGCGCGGTTCGACACCACCGCCCTGGCCGCGCAGGCCCGTGCGGGGATGCTGACACCGATACTGCACCAGCTCGTCCCCAACGCCCGACGCGCAGCCACCGGAGACACCGGCAGCGCCAGCGGGGTGGCGGGATCGCAACTGCGGCAACGCCTGTCCGGCCTGGACGAGGCCGAACAGGTCAAGATCCTGCTGGAGTTGGTGCAGACCCAGGTGGCGATCGTGCTCGGACACGACGACGCCACCACGATCGACGCCGACCGCAACTTCCAGGAACTCGGATTCGACTCCCTCACCGCCGTCGAAGCCCGCAACCGACTCAAAACCGCCACCGAAGTCGCGATCCCGGCCACTCTTACCTTCGACTACCCGACCCCCAGAGCCGTCGCCGAACACCTCCACCAACAGCTGGCCGGAAGGAGTGGACGACGTGGCGTAGATGAAATCTTGTATCGAATTGAGTCTCTGCTTTCCGACGCTAATTTGAGTGTTGCTGATAGGAAAAGCCTTCTCGACGGTTTCGGGAAGCTGGTGCTAAAGAGCGGTGAAAAAAATTGGGATGTCAGGCCCAATGACCTCTCGGGTAATTCGGCAGTTAAGGAAGTCATAAAAGAGTCCTCGGCCGATGACCTCATGAATTTTATTCAAACTCAGTTGGGTTACCCCGGCGTATAGCTTGTTGCGATAGGAAGGACAGACTTATGGAAGAGGAAAGGCTTCTCGCCAATCTGAGGTGGGTCACATCCGAATTGCTGGAGACTCGCCAGCGATTAGACGCCGTGCTGTCTGAGCCGATCGCGATTGTGGGTGTGGGCTGTCGTCTTCCTGGCGGTGTGTCCTCGCGGGAAGAGCTGTGGGAGGTCGTGGCCCAGGGTCGGGATGTGGTGTCGCAGTGGCCGGTCGACCGTGGCTGGGATGCGGGGTTGTTCGATCCCGAACCGGGTGTGGCGGGTAGGTCCTACACGCGTGAGGGTGGGTTCCTGCACGATGCGGGGTTGTTCGATGCCGGGTTCTTCGGGATCAGCCCGCGGGAAGCGGTTGCGATGGATCCGCAGCAGCGGTTGCTGCTGGAAACGGTGTGGGAAGCCCTCGAAGACGCCGGGGTGGACCCGGTCTCGTTGCGCGGCAGCGACACCGGCGTGTTCATCGGCGTCAGCGACCAGTCCTACGGCATAGGCCGAAGCGACGGCGACGCCGGTGTCGAGGGATACCGGCTGACCGGCACGACCTCGAGTGTGGTCTCGGGCCGGGTGTCGTACGTGTTGGGGCTGGAGGGCCCGGCCGTGTCGGTGGATACCGCGTGCTCGTCCTCGCTGGTTGCGTTGCATCAAGCCGTACGAGCCGTGCGTGTCGGCGAGTGCGGGATGGCACTGGTAGGCGGCGCGACGGTGATGTCGACA
>NZ_BAGN01000337.1 GCF_000308835.1 Nocardia vinacea NBRC 16497
GGATGCCGTCCTGCACGCCATGACCACCGGCCACGACACCAGTGCGGGTCCGTTGCTGCCCTTCGCATGGGAAGCAGTGCAGTTGCATGCAGTCGGGGCCTCGACCGTGCGCGCCAGAATCACCCCCCACGGCCACAACACGGTACGCATAACCGTGTTCGACCTCGACGGTCGACCGGTCCTCACCATCGGATCGCTGACACTGCGCTCGGTCCAATTCGCCCAGCTGGTCACTGCGACAGCGACCGAGGACCGCCTGCACACCCTGCACTGGACACCTACAACCGTGCAACTGCGGGAAGTGTCATTTGCCGAATGGACCGACCTGCAACTGGAGTCCCTCGACCCAGAACCCATCGGTTGGCCGCCGACGCCTCCGGTGGTGGTGCTCGACTGCCGTGAGAGTGAACATGACACCAGCGTTGGTGACGGGGCCGACATGCTGGCCAAGACACGCGCCACCGGTCAACGGGTGCTGGGCGTGCTGCAGGAATTCTCGACCCAGCAGCGGTTCGCTTCCAGCACGCTGCTGATCCTCACCCGGGCAGCGGTCTCTGTGACGGGCGACCGCATCGATGAGGCTGCTGAACGCATCGACCTGGCGGTTGATCCGGCGGCGTCGGCAGTGTGGGGCTTGGTGCGTTCGGCCCAAATCGAGGATCCGGGCCGGATCTTGCTCCTCGATACAGATATCCACGGCATCGATGGCACCGATCTGGCCGAGATCGTGTCGTTGGCTGTGGCGGTGGGGGAGCCTCAGGTACTGATCCGCGACGGTATCGCGCATACCGCGCGACTGGTCCGTGTACCCGAGCGCAGCGACACGGGCACGGCATCGGATATCTCGGATGCCGTTGCGACCGTGTCGGGTGCCGGTGGGACTGTGGTGGTGACCGGTGGTACCGGTGGTTTGGGTCGGATCCTGGCCCGGCATCTGGTGGGTGTGCGGGGTGTGCGGTCGCTGGTGTTGGCTTCTCGCCGGGGTTTGGCTGCGGAGGGTGCGCGTGAGTTGGTCGAGGAGTTGACCGGTTCGGGTGCGCGGGTGGCGGTGGTGGCCTGTGATGTGTCCACCCGTGCCGGGGTCGAGCAACTGCTGGCCGCGGTACCGGACGAGGATCCTTTGGTCGGGGTGGTGCATGCGGCGGGTGTGCTCGACGACGGTGTGATCGCATCGTTGACACCACAACGCCTGGACACGGTACTTTCCGCGAAGGCGGATGCGGCCTGGTATCTGCACGAGCTGACTCGTGAGCTGGATGTGGCGATGTTCGTCATGTACTCCTCGGTCACCGGTGTGCTGGGTTCGCCCGGTCAGGGCAACTACGCGGCGGCCAATCAGTTCCTCGACGGGTTGGCCGAGTACCGGCGGGCTCGAGGGTTGGCGGCGACGTCGATCGCGTGGGGTTTGTGGGGATCATCGACCGGGATGACCGGTCACCTCGATGGTGGCGACACCGCACGCATGAACCGTGGCGGCATGCTGGCGTTGACCGATGACCAGGGCATGGCGATGTTCAACGCCGCTGTCGCTCAAGACCAGTCCTCGGTGTTGGCGGTGCGGTTCGACATCACCGCGCTTGCGGCGCAGGCCAGGGCCGGGGTATTGGCGCCGATACTGAACAACCTGGTTCCCGGTGCCCGCCGGGCGGTCGGCAATACCAGCGGCGGGGTGCCGGGATCGCAACTGCAGCAACGCTTGTCGGGCCTGAAGGACACCGAACAGATCGAGCTACTGCTGGATCTTGTGCGCGCGGACGTAGCGATCGTGCTCGGGCACGACGACATAACCGCGATCGATGCCGACCGCAACTTCCAGGAACTCGGATTCGATTCCCTGACAGCGGTCGAAGCCCGCAACCGGATCAAGACCACCACCGGAGTCGCAGTCCAAGCCACTCTTACTTTTGATTACCCGACTCCCAGGGCGGTTGCTGAACATCTGTACCAGCAGCTGGCCGGAGCACCTGTTGTCGCTGAACCGGATGTGGTGGGCGATTCAGCCGAGCCGATAGCGATCGTGGGTGTGGGATGTCGTCTCCCGGGCGGTGTGTCCTCGCGGGAAGAGCTGTGGCAGGTCGTGGCCCAGGGCCGGGATGTGGTGTCGCAGTGGCCGTTGGATCGGGGTTGGGATGCGGGGTTGTTCGATCCCGAACCGGGTGTGGCGGGTAAGTCCTACACGCGTGAGGGTGGGTTCCTGCACGATGCGGGGTTGTTCGATGCCGGGTTCTTCGGGATCAGCCCGCGGGAAGCGGTTGCGATGGATCCGCAGCAGCGGTTGCTGCTGGAAACGGTGTGGGAAGCCCTCGAAGACGCCGGGGTGGACCCGGTCTCGTTGCGCGGTAGCGACACCGGCGTATTCATCGGCGTCAGCGACCAGTCCTACGGCATAGGCCGAAGCGACGGCGACGCCGGAGTCGAGGGATACCGGCTGACCGGCGGCGCCACGAGCGTCGTATCGGGCCGGGTGTCGTATGTGCTGGGACTGGAAGGTCCGGCGGTGTCGGTGGACACCGCGTGCTCGTCGTCGCTGGTCGCGTTGCACCAAGCCGTGCAGGCCGTGCGTGCCGGTGAGTGCGGGATGGCGCTGGTGGGTGGTGTGATGGTCATGGCGACACCCGACACGTTCATCGAGTTCTCCCGCCAGAAAGGACTGGCGGCCGACGGGCGCTGCAAATCCTTCGCCGAGGCTGCTGATGGGACAGGCTGGTCGGAAGGTGTCGGTGTCCTGGTCGTGGAGCGGCTTTCCGACGCGCGTCGCCGCGGG
>NZ_BAGN01000336.1 GCF_000308835.1 Nocardia vinacea NBRC 16497
AGGTCCCGATGGTGTGGCGGTTGACACGGCGGGCAACGTATACGTCACCGAATTGGGTACCGAGCAGGTGACGAGGTTGGCGGCGGGCGCGTCGGCGCCGACCCCGCTACCGTTCACCGGGCTCAAAGATCCCCAGGCTTTGGCGGTCGACACGGCGGGAGACGTGTACGTCGTCGACTGGGGGAACAAATGGGTGGTGATGTTGGCGGCGGGCGCGTCGACGCCGACCCCGCTGCCGTTCACCGGCCTGAAGAATCCCCAGGGTGTGGCGGTCGACACGGCGGGCGACGTATACGTCACCGACCTGGGTTCCGATCCGGTGGTGAAACTCCCGGTCGGCTGAACCCTCGCTCCGCGTAATTCGGGAGTGGTATGCCGACGTCGCGATCGACTACCGCAGCAAACAGGCGAAACTGCGTCTGATGCAACATGGTTCAGGTTCGGGCATCTGCCGTTTGCCCTGCTTCGCCGCCTGATCGCACAGATGCCAGTTCCCCTTGACCTGCGCATGTCAGACCCGACCTATTTGGCACATCAATGTTGCAGCAGATGCAACACGTCGGACGCGCCGCCCAGCTCGCTGCCGGGCTGCCGATCGGTCGCGTGCACCGAAAGCCCGTGTTCGCGGCCTTGCGGCCGCTCATGCAGTGGAGATGATCATCCGGTTTATCGATCAGTACGTGCTTCGCGACGAAAGTTGCGAAACTTGACATAGGCGATCGACATAACACGAGATTGATGATGATTTTCGAGGTGGTGACTTAGGACAGGGGAGGTGGGTTGAGTGGATCCGGTGACGATGGTGGCGGCGGCAGTGGCTGTTGGCGCGAGACCGGCGCAGCTGTAAGCACACCGGGGCGGCGTGGAGCCACATTGTCATAGGCATGGCTGGTCACCAAAAGCGGAGACCACGGCTGACCGCCCGACGAATACCGTAGCCGTCGAATACATACGGTCGACCAGTCCATTCCGGCCGCACCGCAGTGACTCTGCGCCAGCAGGCGTGCGCGGTCAGCGATGTGAAAGAGGGTGGTGGACAACGGAACCGGCGCGCGTCGAGCGGATGACCTCGCCGGGTCATCCGCTCGTGATCGACGCTGGTGACCGGTCAGTCGCGGAAGGCGTCCTTGACCTTCTCGCCCGCGTCCTTGAGGTTGGACTTGGTCTGGTCGGCCTTGCCCTCGTTCTGCTTACTCTTATCGTCGGTGGCCTTGCCGAACTTCTCCTTGGCCTTACCGGAGAGTTCCTCGGCTTTGTTCTTTGCCTTGTCTACAGTGGCCACGATTGCGGCCCCTTTGTTCGAAGGTGCCGGCCTGCTATTTCCAGCCGGTCCTCCGGCGCATAGCCCGCATCCGGACAGCCGAACAACGGCCTCGCCGGTGCGGATCTGCAGTCGACCGCCGCCGCACAACACCGACAGGCGCGTTTGCGCACCTCCGGATGCGACGAAAAAGCCGACGCTTACGTGGTGTCAAGCCTGGTGGCCGGGTTCCAGGCCGGCGACGGAACTCGAGTGGACCGCATCCACCGTTCGACCGGGTGCGTATCCAGCTTCAGGGGCCAGGACCAGGCCCACGTGGTCACCGAAGTCGCTGCGAGCCAGGATCGGTCCGGAAAACCACGCGACCGCCTCCGCCAACACCGGCACTCCGTTCGGGCCGACCCGCCATCGGCACCTGCTGAATTTATCGACATCGTCACCGGTCTCCGCACCGAACAGTTGTGCCAGCGCAAGATTTTCTCTATCGACCAGGTGCACCGACACATGTGCGGCTCTCATCGCGGTCCGGTATGTGCGGTTGTTCTTCGACAAACAGATCAGAAACCGTGCCGGATCGATACTGACCTGGGACGCGAACCCCACCAGACAACCACTGCGCTCATCTCCGGCCGCGACTGTCACGATGAACACCGGAGCATCGGACAGGGCCACCATCGACTCGAACGCGCTGGGACCGTGCACCGCGGCATCCGACATCCAGTGTGTATATCAGACCGCCGCCGACGTCGGCCGCAACTGTCAACCAGCACGAACGAGCAAGTACACGCGGAGTAACCAGGTGCGCGGTGTGTTTGTGCGCCGATTGCGTGGTTATGCGTGTCACAGGCCGGAGGTTCGCGGTGAGCTGTCCGGCATGTCGTCTGGAAGGGCGGGTTCGATGCAGGACGATCCACAGCAAGCCGACCACAGTCCTGGCACGATGCCCTCGGATGTGCGGGGCCGGTTGACGATTTTCGACCGCTTCGCCACCGCTGCCGCTGCTATTGCCTCCAAAGCCGGATTCTTCGTTTTCTGCGTGCTCCTGGTGTTGGTGTGGGCACCGACGTTCCTGGTAATGCCGAGCATCGACACGTGGCAGCTAGTGATCAACACAGCCACCACCATCGTCACTTTTCTCTTGGTGGCGCTGCTGCAGAACACGCAATCTCGTGCCGACGAAGCAGTCCAGCAGAAACTCAATGCCATCGCCGACGCCCTCGCCGACTTCATGGGCGAACTGAGCATCGAGCATCCAGAACTCGACCGCCACCGCAAGGAACTTGCCGACGCAGTAGGTCTGGAAAAACGAGAATCGACCTGATCGGAGCCGCGCCCAACAGAGGCTTGGGACGCAGCGCCGCGAGGTGCGCACCGCGATCATGGACACGACCGCGGTGGTGGTGTTCGAACACGGGCTGCGTGGCGACGCTACTTTCATCTCCTTGCCCGCCGGGATCGCGGCCATGCCCCAGCGCGGTTCGGTGTCTACACCTT
>NZ_BAGN01000335.1 GCF_000308835.1 Nocardia vinacea NBRC 16497
CGCTCGCCGACCGTGAACGGATCCTGGGTGCTGATCACCCCGACACCCTGTCCACTCGAAACAACCTCGCGCGCGTGTACGAATCAGCGGGTCGACTCGATGATGCGACACTGCTGCTCGAGCGCACGCTCGCCGACCGTGAACGGATCCTGGGTGCTGATCACCCCGACACCCTGTCCACTCGAAACAACCTTGCCGCCGCCTACGAATCAGCAGGCCGCCTTGCTACAGCCATGGCCCTTCACGAGCGCACTGTCGTAGACAGTGAACGAATTCTGGGCCCGGACCATCCCTCCACCCTCACCAGTCGTAACAACCTTGCCGCCGCGTACACCTCTGCAGGTCGACTGGACGAGGCGCTACTGCTGTTCGAGCGCACCGTCGCCGATCGTGAGCGAACCCTGGGTCCGGACCACCCCCACACCATCCTCTCCCTCAGCAACCTCGCCTACGTCAACTCCTCCGCAGGTCGACTCGACGAGGCGATCACGTTGCAGGAGCGCGTCATTGCTGCCCAGGAACGAGTTTTGGGGGCCAACCACCCCCAAACCCTGTCTTCTCGCAAAGGCCTCGATTGGTTCCGGGACCAGGACAAAACACAACCTCGACGGCCTGATGGCAGCTGACCGCCAATCCATGGCGCGTTCCAGATAACGCCATGACACAAATCCATGCTCTCCGCTGCCCACTGGCAGCGGTCGGCACGGACCGGTCTTTGCGGGCTTCGAGCCCTGCGATCAATGCGACGCTCTACCAACTGAGCTACGAGCCCTTGCAGTGGACCCAGCGGGACTCGAACCCGCGACCTTCGCAGTGCCGCCACTGTACTGCCAGGCACCGACAACAGCGGATAGCCGCCTCGACGGCGGAACGAGAATGCCACACCTAACAGATGAGCAGCGGAAAGCCAGCACGAAGGGGTTTTGGCCCTGGGTGGGCTGGCCTGCACGGGAAGGCGGGCAGGCACCGCCTGCCCGTTAAGGCCTGCCTTTCGCGCGTCGAGGCTCACGGGTCAAGGGTGGCCGCCAGCCATCGGCGAAGCCGACGCGTAGCGCCCTTGAGGCGTGAGGGGCGCGTGATCACAATGCAGGCCAGCCCACCCAGGGCCACGCGACCGGAGGTCGCGCATGGCTGTCCCGTGAGCGCCAGCTCGCGCACCCACCACCGTGCCGTGCGCCGCTGTCATCGGCAGAGCTGACAACGCGAGCCGCGTATCTGTAGACCGCACCCGATGCACTCGAGCCGTCCAACTGGAAGCGGCAGCGAAGCGCGCCGGAAACGTCCCTTATGCAACCAACTCGCAAACCCACCGATACCCACCCAACGCAACCAGAGTCTTTTGTCTTTTCACCCCGCCCCCGGATACTTGGGGTGGGTGGGCTTGCGAAAAGTTGAGACTCCTTGTTTCGGTTCGGTGCTGGGGTTTTCTCCAGATTTTCGCACGCCGACCAGGCACAAGATCAGAATCCGGGAAGTCTTCTCCAGCGCTGCGCGCTGAGGTGCGCGGCCTTCGGCCGCGTGTCCTGGTGCGGGGTCGCCTGCGCAAGCACAGCAACCGACCAGCGTTTCACGCTTCCAGCGTGGCACAGCAGACACATCAAGGTAGCCAACTCGCGGAATCGACCTGCTCTCGCGGATTGCGGCGCACCCTGTTTCGGTCGCTGGTGGCGTCCGGCGTTGGTGCGTGCGGGATTGCACACAGCAAAAGAACCACCCGTCCAAGCGTTGGTCGACCTCGCTCTCGTGGACTGCGGTACCCGGATCAGGTGCCGGTGCCGGTTGATGATGCCGTGTTACGGCAGATCGCCGATCTGTCCGGTGGCGGCTCTTTCACGGCGTCGAGTCTGGCGGATTTGTGCAAGGCCTACGGCACGCTGAGTGACCAGATCGGTTACGACACAGTCCGGGGCAACGCCAACGGCCTGGATGATCTTGGCTGCCGGGGTGATCGCCGACGCGTTCGGGTTATCGGTGGTTTTACGTCAGCGTCTACCGTGAGTCGGTCCCCGGCGTGGCGTAGCAGGTGGGTCGCTGTGCTGTGGCAGTGTGCTCGGCCATGATGCCGAGAGCCCGTCTTGCGGTTACGGCGGTGTCGATCCTGTCAACCGTTATCGCGGCGTCGGCGTGTATGGGCGAGCCTGTCGCGGAACTCGGGCGGATCTTTCCCGATCTGGTCTACACAGTGGTTGACGGCAATGACCAGCGGCTCGATCTGTATCTGCCCGCCACCACAGCAAAAGCGCCGCTGGTGCTGTATTTCCATGGCGGTGGATGGTCAAGTGGTTCACGCAAGAATTACCGAAACCTGGGGTGGCAGGCCGATGAGCGCACGCCGTTCGCGCAGTTGATCGCGGCGGGTTACGCGGTGGCCAGCGTGGACTATCGGCTCAGCCGTCAGGCAAAATGGCCTGCCCAGATTGTTGATGCGAAAGCTGCGGTGCGGTGGTTGCGCGCGAATGCCGACAGGTATCTTATCGACACGAATCATATTGCGGCATGGGGAGATTCGGCTGGCGGCCACATCGCGGCGATGCTGGGCACCTCGGGTGGTGTCGCCGAACTCGAAGGTTCCGAGGGCAGCGCCGGGTATTCGAGTCGGGTGCAGGCGGTCGCCGACTGGTTCGCGCCTACCGATCTGCTCACCATCGACGATCAGGCCCTCGAGGACGGCCGGAGCACGGTTCACCTCGCGGAAGGTTCCGCGGAGTCACTA
>NZ_BAGN01000334.1 GCF_000308835.1 Nocardia vinacea NBRC 16497
CGGTAGAGAGTGAGTGCCTGCTGGTGCAGGTCGGTAGCCTGCTGATAGTCCCCGGTGAGTCGGCGCACTCGGCCGAGTGCGTTGAGGGCGTCAGCTTCTCCGAGACGGTCGCCAAGGTGGCGTGTGGTGTCAGCGGCACGCTGGTGGAGTCTCGCGGCCAGGGGCCACTCCCCGTCGAACTCCAGCAACCTTTCCACTGATGCGGTCAAGGCAACCATTCGTGCGAGGTCGCGACTGGCGGTGTGGTCCAGGCAGTCCAGCAAGTTTTCCCGCTCGGTGCGCAGCCAGGTGAGCGCCCGCAGTTGATCGTCGAATTCCGGCACCATGGCATCACGCGCCGCGGCAGATGCGATGGCGTGGTCAATGCCGGTGTGGGTGGACGATGCCGGCCATCGGTCCGCGTGGGCGGCGGTGTGCTGGTAGTAGTCCAGCAGCCGGTGCACCGCGCCGGTAGTGTCGGCCTCCGCGTCCGCGGTAGTGAGGCTGTTGGCGTAGGAGCGCAGCAGATCGTGCAGCCGGTACCGGCCTCGGCTGGTTTCGTTGAGCAGATGGTCTTGGTAGAGCGCCAGCAGTTCCCGCCCGGCGGTTGCAACATCCACGTCGACCAGCGCCGCCGCTGCGTACGCGTCCAGGTCGCGGCCGGGATGCAGACCCAGACGCCGGAACACCTGCTGTCGCTGCGGTGGCAGGGCACGATATGACAGGTCGAACGCGGCGCGCACAGCTGGGGCGTCGTCGTCGAGCGCGGCCAGCCGATTTGCCGCAGCTTCGACCTCACCGACGTAGTCATCGATGTCGGCTGCCTTCCATGTCTTGTGGTGTGCGAGTCGTCCGGCAACCAGTACGATCGCCAGCGGCAGGCACCCGCATACGTCGGCAATGCGGGCCGCAGCGTGACGTTCGGTCTCATCGGTGGGGTCGCGGCCGGTAACAGTGAAGACCAGATCCACCGCCGCGGGCGGGTCGAGAACCTCCAGCGCCAAGGGGTTGGTATCCGGCAGAGTGAGCCGGTGCCGACTGGTGATCAGGGTTAGGCATCCCGATCCGCTCGGCAGTAATGGCTCGATCTGTTCCCGGTCGGCTGCGTCGTCGAGCACCAGCAGCATCTTCCTGCCGGCCAGCAGATTACGCCACAGGTCGCGACGCTCTGCCACGGAATCGGGAAGGTTGCGCGGGTCGGTACCGATTGCGATCAGCAGCCCGGCCAGTACCTCCGCCGTATCTGCTCTGGGTTGTCCAGGAGTATGGGCGTGCAACTGGACGAAGTACTGCCCATCGGGGAACCTCGGTGCCAGTTGGTGGGCCGCGTGGACAGCGAGGGTGGTTTTGCCGATACCGGCCATCCCGTTGATCGCATGGATTGCTACTACCCGCCCCCCGCTGGCGGCGTCGAGGATCTGCCGCAATTCCCGGGCACGGCCCAGGAAATCACGCGGAAGGGCGGGAAGACTCGATGTGACGGGCTCCCGCGGCGGTGGCGGTTGCGTCGTGACCACCTGGATCGGTTGGTCACTGCGGCCATGCGCGGGCGCCGGGGTGGCACCGATCGCAACGGTCTGGGCGACCACCCCGGCGAGACTGATCCCCCCTGGCAACTGGTGTGGCGACGCGGTCGGAGCGGGGGCTACCGGCGCGCCGAGGAAGGGTCCTGCGGCTCAGACTTGCCGGCGTTCACCGAACCGATCTCGATATCGCCCACAAACGTGCCTCCCACGACCCGCACCCCGGTCCCGGTCGACTCCACTTCCCGGATCCGCAACGCCGCCGCGGATACCCGCTCCAAATCCACACCCACCGCAGCCCCAGCTGCTGCCTCGTGTGCGCGTACGGCGGCGAGCAACGCTTGCGCCGCCGCGAGCAATTCCTGGTCACCCTCAGCGCCAGCGCGCTGGAGATCCTCGACCAGGACCGAACGTCGGGCGACCGAATCGGGTTGTTGCTCCACCGATTCCACACCCGAGAGCCCGACACGACCCGACACCATAGCCCTCAACTTCTCATAGGCATCGATCACCGCCTGCTTGGCGGTATCGCTCAACCCCGCCACCGCACCCACCGCTACCGCCTCGGCAACGATCGCCGGCACCGTCTCCAACACGAGATTCCCTCCCAGCACCCCACCCCCGCGATACCGGGCGAGGTCATCGATGTTCTGACCGCCGGATTCTACGCCGCTAACCCGGCAGCCGAGCCAATACCGCACCCCCTGAAACCAACATCGATGCTTGAAAAATGCGACGTGCCAACACTATCCACAGCAGGCGGCCAATATACCCAGACCGCCGAGTACAAACGAACTTCGAACATCGACAGAACCACCCTGAGCGACCCCAGTAGGCAGTGTCGAGAAACGTTGACTGCGCTCGCCGAAAC
>NZ_BAGN01000333.1 GCF_000308835.1 Nocardia vinacea NBRC 16497
CGGATTGGTGCGCAATGCCCGTCGTGGCGGTCGGGTCCCGAAGGCGAGACTCGGAATATGACCGCAAGTGATCGTGCGAGCACACCCGATCTGCCGGCCGTACGGATGGCGCTGAAGCTCGCCTCCGGGCCCCCTCGGTGCATAACACCCAGCCGTGGCGCTGGGTGTTCGACGGCGCGCGACTGCAACTGCACAGCGACACCGATCGACTGCTGCAGTCGGCGGATCCGCTCGGCAGGCAGTTGGTGATCAGCTGCGGCGCGGTGCTCGACCATGCGCGCCTGGCCTTCCTGTCGATGGGCTGGTTCGCCGAGGTCACTCGCCTCCCCGACCCCGATCTGCCGGGCCTTTTGGCCACGCTGGAGTTCCGGCCGTGGCCCGGTGCGCTGAACACGACAGCCACCCGGGTGCGCGCCGTCCACCGGCGCCACACCGACCGATTGCCGATGCTGACACCGGGCAACTGGCACGACGTGCTCAGCGCGGTGCGCGAACTGGCGCGACCACATCATGTCGCGGTCGACGAGATAGCCGACAGCAGCAGGCCCCGACTGGCCGCGGCCACCGAACATGCCACGGCGTTGCGCCGTTACGATATGGAGTATCAGGCCGAATTGCATTGGTGGGCCGGACATTCCAACGTCCAGGAAGGCGTCCCTGCGGCCGCGCTGGTATCGGATGCCGAGGCCGCCAGGGTCGATGTTGGACGCACTTTCCCGTCCGCGCCGTATTCGGCCCGCCGAGCCGACCTCGAGGACAAGGCCCGGCTGGTGGTGCTCAGCACCCTCGGCGATACCCCGGCACAGTGGCTGCATACCGGCGAGGCGCTCTCGGAGATGTTGCTCGAATGCACCGCCCGCGGCCTGGCCACCTGCGCTCTGACCCACATCACCGAACTCGCCGCCAGCCGTTCGGTGATCACCGACCTGATCCCCCATTGGGACTGCCCCCAGGTTATCGTCCGCATCGGCATCGCACCCGAGGACACCGAATCGGCCCCGACACCACGACGACCACTCGACGAGGTTCTCGAGGTCCGTTCGCCTTGACCGATGGCCGCCGCCGATCCGAAAGCGGGACCATCGGCTCATCCGACAGCACCCTTCGGCCCTTGGACAGCGGCCACGCGCGACGCAGGCTGGGCAGATACCACACCAGGACCCAGGAGGCCAGCCATGCCGCATCACGACGATTTCCTCGCGCCAGCCGTGCAGACTGCGCACGACTGGGTGCGCGCTGTCGCCGACAGCCTCGACACCGACGACCGCGCCTTCGCCTATCGGGCGCTGCGCGCCTGGATGCACACCGTGCGCGACCGCATCAGCGTCAGCAGCTCGGCACATCTGGCCGCGCAGTTGCCCGAGGTGCTGCGTGGGGCCTATTACGAGGGCTGGGTGCCCAGCCATGTGCCGGTCCGACACGGCACCGCCGAATTCGTCACGCACTTCGCGAGGGCGGCGGGCATCGATCGGGACGAGGTCGGCCCAATCGCGGGTGCGGTCACCGTCGCGTTGTCGGATCTGTTCTCCCCCGGCCAGATGAACCGCATCTTCGCGGTCCTGCCGATGCACCTGTACGGCGTACTGTGCGGTGCGCAGGTCGCGGTCGAGGAATCGGCGTTCGATGGGCAGCCGGTCGCCGAGCACCGTGCGGTCGATCCGCTCACCGATCTGAGAGACCACGTCCAGGCCCTCGGTGCCGCGGTCGCGGTATTGGCGCGCGGCCTCGAGCGACTGCCCTCTGATGAACCCGACACCGACCGCGCGACCCAGGCGGCCCAGCGGGCACACCGGATTCTGCTCGCCGAAGGGCTGGTCGGCGCCGAGGCTCGGGAGCACTGACATGTTGCGCGCAACCATCCCGCTAGGGCGGGTCGCGGGAATTCGGATCGGCGCGCACTGGACGGCGCTGGTCACCCTGGGCCTGTTCACCTATCTGCTCGGTCGCTCGCTGACCGATATCCATGGCAACTCGGTGGCGGTCTGGCTGGTCGCGGCGGTCGGCGCGATCGGGCTCTTCGCCTCATTGCTGACCCATGAGCTGGCACATTCGATCGTCGCTCGCCGTGACGGCACCCGGATCGAACAGGTCGTGCTGTGGCTGCTCGGCGGA
>NZ_BAGN01000332.1 GCF_000308835.1 Nocardia vinacea NBRC 16497
CTGCAACCGGCGCCCCTGCGCGAGCAGCCCGTCACTGCTACGCCCCGACAACACCCACACCAACCCACCGGACTTCACCACAGGCACCGGATCGGTGTCGGGTGCCGATGATTCGGTGTCGGGCGCCTCGGTGTCGGGTGTTTCGGTCACGGGTGGTGCTTGTTCGAGGATGACGTGCGCGTTGGTGCCCGAGATACCGAACGCCGATACCGCCGCACGACGCGGCCGGTCAGCCTCGACAGTCCAGGCACGAGACTCGGTGAGCAGTTCAACTGCGCCGATATTCCAGTCGACGTGTGTGGTCGGTGCGTCCACATGCAGTGTCCGAGGCAGTGTCTCGTGGCGCATCGCCTCGATCATCTTGATCACCCCGGCCACACCCGCGGCGGCCTGGGTATGACCGATATTGGACTTCAGCGCCCCCAGCCACAAGGGCCGGTCCGGTTCACGGCCTTGCCCATAAGTGGCCAACAACGCCTGCGCCTCGATCGGGTCACCGAGAGTGGTGCCGGTGCCGTGGGCCTCGACCACATCCACTTCCGTCGCCGCTACCCCGGCGTTGGCCAGGGCACGGCGGATCACCCGCTGCTGGGAAGGACCGTTGGGGGCGGTCAACCCGTTGGACGCACCGTCCTGATTGACCGCCGAACCACGCACCACCGCCAACACTTGATGCCCGCGGCGACGCGCGTCGGAAAGCCGCTCCACCACCAGAACACCGACGCCTTCCGACCAGCCCGTCCCGTCGGCGGCCTCGGCGAACGACTTGCACCGGCCGTCCGGCGCCAGCCCTTTCTGGCGGGAGAACTCGACGAACGTGTCGGGTACCGACATGACCGTCACGCCGCCGACCAGCGCCATCCCGCACTCACCGGCGCGCACGGCCTGCACGGCTTGATGCAGGGCGACCAGCGAGGACGAGCACGCGGTGTCCACCGACACCGCCGGGCCCTCCAACCCCAACACATACGACACCCGGCCCGACACCACACTCGAAGTCGCGCCGATCAGCCGATACCCCTCGACTCCGGCGTCGCCGTCGCTTCGGCCTATGCCGTAGGACTGGTCGCTGACGCCGATGAACACGCCGGTCTCGCTGCCGCGCAACGAGACCGGGTCCACCCCGGCGTCTTCGAGGGCCTCCCACACCGTTTCCAGCAGCAACCGCTGCTGCGGATCCATCGCAACCGCCTCGCGCGGGCTGATCCCGAAGAACCCGGCATCGAACAACCCCGCATCGTGCAGGAACCCACCCTCACGCGTGTAGGACTTACCCACCACACCCGGCTCAGGATCGAATAACCCCGTATCCCAACCCCGATCGAGTGGCCATTGCGACAGCACATCTCGCCCCTCGGCAAGAACCTGCCACAGATCCTCCCGCGAGGACACGCCTCCCGGGAAATGACACCCCACGCCCACAATCGCGACCGGCTCGTGGGCACGATATTCAAGCTCATGCAATCTTTTTCGCGTCTCTCGGAGACTGATTGCCGTGCGCTTCAAATACTCCAGGGACTGCGATCCGTCTGACATAAAATTCTCCGATATTGAAGTTATTGTCGTTATATTCTTCTATAACCGACTCTACAAAGCTCGATAACCCCTGATCCGAAATATCAGCCAGGGCCCGGAGTCATCGCCGTCCGCACCCAATACCTATTCCAGAGAGTCTTCCAGACCTTCAATACCGAGCTCATTTTCCAATATGCTGTATATCTCGTCCGCAGAGGCAAATTCAATATCGAGATTATCCATGCTTGAGCCTGGCCGCCCGTAGTATTTTGACCAGTCTTCCAGGATCAGATTGAAATCTGCTTCAAGGGAATTCTGAGTAGCATTACTCCAGACCGTGCTGCGGAGGGCTATCTTGAGCTGCTCCAGTGCCGTAGTAGGAGTCTCTGATGCGAGGACTACCGGTTCGATTACTACAGGCAACTCAGCCAATCGGTGGTGTAGGTCTTCGGCGACTGCTCTGGGGGTCGGGTAGTCGAAGATCAAGGTCGCCGGGACCGCCACCCCCGTGGCGGTCTTCAAGCGCTTGCGTGCTTCGATGGCGGTGA
>NZ_BAGN01000331.1 GCF_000308835.1 Nocardia vinacea NBRC 16497
AGCGATACTCAGCCGCAAGCAGCAGCGGGGGAAGCGCCTATCCGACCGTAGGCGGTACCGTAGGCGGCTGGATTCAACAGGCTTTGCAGGCATTGCGCAGCGCAGGTTACGACATCAGCGAAATAAATCCGAACGACATCGCGACCATCATTCAGAACGAGTCGACCGGGAATCCGAACGCAATCAACAACTGGGACAGCAACGCTCGTGCGGGAACTCCCACAAAGGGCTTGATGCAACTCTTGGATTCGAATTTCCAAAAGTATCATGTGGCCGGAACTTCCGGGAATATCTACGATCCGGTCGCCAATATTGCCGCCGGCATCGGTTACGCCCTTGACCAGTACGGATCGATCGACAACGTGCGGGGTATCAAGGCACTTCGCAACGGCCAGGCGTATGTGGGGTACTGATGCCGTCGGAGCGGGAGGTGCCGGAACCGAGCGTCGATGATGCCCGGGCCACCCGCGCTGGGGTCGCGACCTCGGAGCCGCGCCGCAATTCCGCCGCGCCGGCTCGGGGAAATGCGGCGCGCGCGGCGCCGCTGCCGTCGGCTGGTGCGGCTACGCTTGCCGCACCCGGCTCGGCAGCCACCGCATTGCGCGGCCAATCGGCGAGCCCTGTGCCCGGATTGCCCACTCCGCCGGCCACTTCGGCCCTCGGCGACGGATCGGATCTGGCCGCCGCCGCGGCCGGTGCCGGTCCGCTGGCCGCTGCGGCGATGGGCGCATTGGCATCGATATCCGCTCAATACGGCGGCGGCACACCGAGTTCCGACACCGGACGATCGTACGCGCCGCCGATGGTCGGCAACGGCGCACCCACCGGACCGGTGCTCTGGGACGGCGCGTTCGGCTCGCAGTATTCGGCCAGCAGTCAGAACAGGAGCCAACAGAACGATGCGTTGGGCAACCTGAACGCCGAACTCGGCCGAATTCTCGGCGGTGCCGCCGACAACACCATTCAGGGGCGGGCGGCGATTGCTTCGATCATCGCCGAGGCCGATGCCGCGCTGACCGCCCTTGGTGCGGTGGGAAATTCCGCCGCGACCCAACGGCAGGTGATGGTCGCACTCGGTGATGCCTTGCAGCGGGCCGGGACGGTGCTAGGGAATGGGCAGTCGGCCGCGACTGTTTCGGCTGAACAGATTGCCGCACTGGCCAATCGGTATGTCCAGGACTCCGGGCGATCCAGACCGCAGGTGTATTCGCGCGCTGCCAGCGGTGGCCCGCCGAGCACGCAGCCCAGCGGTGAAGTGGGGCAATGGATCAACTCGGCCATGCAGATCCTGCGCCAGAACGGCTATGACATCAGCCAGATCAACCCGGCCGATATCGCGGCGATCATCCAGCACGAATCAGCGGGCAATCCACACGCCATCAACGGCTGGGACAGCAATGCCGCGGCCGGACATCCCTCCAAGGGTTTGATGCAGACCATCGATTCCACCTTCAATGCCCACGCCCTGCCCGGACATCGCGATATCTGGAATCCGGTGGACAACATCATCGCCGGGGTGCGATACGCGATCGATCGCTACGGCTCGGTCGCCAATGTGCCCGGCATTGTGAAACTGCACCACGGCGGCGGGTACGTGGGCTACTGAATCCGCAGTGGATTCGGATCAGCTCCAGCGGCTGGCGTGATAGCTGCTCGGCAGGCTTCTTACACGGACGTTGAGACCGGTGCGCGGCGCTTCGACGCATTGCCCGTTGCCGATATACATCATGACGTGGCCCGGGTTGCCGTTGTTGAATTCGGAATCCGGGAAGATCAGATCGCCGGGGCGAATGTCGGCGGGGTTGACCTTGGGCAGCTGGCGGTACTGGTCCGCCGCCACTCGTGGAATATTGACTCCGGCGGCCCTTGCCGCGTATTGCATGAGCCCGGAGCAGTCGAACGAGCCCGGACCTTCCGCACCCCATACATACGGATCGCCCTGCTGGGCCATCGCCACGGAAACCGCCTGCTGCGCGGCCGCTGTGGTGGCGCCGCTGCCGCTTGCCGCCGTGTATTCCC
>NZ_BAGN01000330.1 GCF_000308835.1 Nocardia vinacea NBRC 16497
GCGCGTTACACCTCCGATCTCGTGCACGAGGAGGGTGCACGGATGTTGCGTATCCCCCGTCATCGCCCGATTCCCAGCACAGAACTCCCCGAGGAGACCGTGTCCGTGGACGATGAACCAGGGCTGCCCCCGCACGCGTTACATCGCTTCGTCGGCCGCCTCAAACGCTCGATGCATCGTATCGCGTTGCCGCGGCAGTGAATTCGTCACCATAAGCCGGGAGTTCGTCTCGCTTCGGCGTCCAGTTCCTCGAGTCGGCACCGGTTGTAGACCCGCAGGGCCTTCGCGCTGGGTGTCCGAATCCACAGCGGTGCACCTACGATGATGCGGCGGAAGCGGGATAGCGAGTTGTATTGGGATGGAACCTCATCGGGCGCTATCGAGATATCGAGAAACACCTCCATGAACCACTCGCCGACGTCGCGCAAGTGGCCATAGGTGAAGCTGCGGCGCCAGGGATAGCAGTCGTCGCCGCCGTTCTCGAACACGATCTGCGCGGCCGAATACGCCAGTCCCGCATCGGTTCCATAGCATTCGTTCGGTTCCAATAGTTCGGTTTCGATGAACTTCACTACGTGGCGCAGCGAGGATGACGACCATCCAACTCGCGGGACCTCGCCGTCGGTCAGCACCTCGGTGAGGTTCTCGAAACTGCCGAACATGCAGATGGCGACGGGTTCCCCCTGTGGCGTACGGGCTTCGGTGCCCGCGCTGATCATCGTCACTTCGAGGCCCTGGGTCAGCTCGCTGAAGAATATCGAGCCGATCCCCTTGGCGAATCTGCCGATCGACCGAGGCCGGAAATCGGTGAGCACGTCCCCGCGCACCCCGCGCTCGATCTTGTCCGAGATGGCGCCGCGCGTTAGCGCAGGATCGCGCTGTTTCCATTCCACCTGCGGGACACCGGGGACCCGAGGCGACTTCACGGTCATGTCCCCGCGGCGCTCGATCTTGATCCCGCAATCACCCGCGACATTGCGGATCCGTCGATCCGACCAGTACAGATACGTGACTGGTGATGACTTCACCGGCTCCCCCCTCATCGACCTTGTAGTCCTCCCCGAAACATTAACTCGTGGAGCGGAAGATGGCGTTGGCCCGGCACCGCGCGGGGTCGGCGCCCCGATGGCTGTGTCGAGGTACGGGCAGGTGGTCGGCAGTGAATCGGGGGTGTCGAGGACGATGTGCTCACGCAGCCACAGCAGGTGATCGAGTCCGGGATTCCGGTCACCACGGCGTATGACTCGACGTGATACCTGGCATCCGGTCTGCCGTGCGAGCCGCGGTCGAGGTATTGAGCCCGTCAATTCGTCGATCATTGCGGTGCTGCCCGACCTGCTGGATTCGGTGCGGCGTGCTGGCTCGTGTACGGGACCGACGAGTTGTCGAGCACGCCGACAGCACCAACCTCATGAGATGACACAGCTAGACGCCAACCAATCGCTACGCCGATCGAACCTCGCGCGATGCCGGTCTGACTCACCACACCAGAGTGAAGGCGCCGTCCAATGATTGTCGGCGCCGTGCCCGCGTGTCCAGGCGACAGTCAACGCGCCAGGTCTGCACGTTTGAGCACCCGCCGACCGGTCTCTCCGGTACCTCAAGCCGACCGACTTTGCCGACGTCTATAACCAGCACACCATCGCCCAGAAGGAGATCTCCGGTGCAGTACTCACAGTAATCAGCTGCACCGCACGGGCTCACGGAGCAACCACCCATGTCACGTCGAAGATTATCTAGCGAACGACAACAATGTCCGTGAATGTCCACTCAATATCTCCCCACACATGGTCAGGATGGAATGAGAGCAGCATCTTGACAGCCAAACTCTCGGACCAACGGCCACGCACATTATCAGCATGCTCTTGGTAGTACGTGAAATCGATCTTCGCATTGTCATCTATCATCGAGAAGTCGATGCCCAAGATCTTGCAAATATAAATAAATTCTTCGTTCGTTGGCGTCTTTCCCGATAGATACCCGTAGAGTCTTCCGCATATTTCGAGCATCGCCCTCCC
>NZ_BAGN01000329.1 GCF_000308835.1 Nocardia vinacea NBRC 16497
CCCGCGCCCGGAGCCGGGGTTGACACCGATTCACGCGGACTCGACACGGCTGGACAGCGAGTGGACAGGACTGGACAGCGACCGGACAGCGCTGGACACCGGGTCTACAGCCGCTGTCGAGGCGGTAGACAGCGACCCGAACGCGGAGCGGGACGCGGAGATCCGCCGCCGCGCGGCGGCCGGGGAATCCACGCGCCGGATCGGTGCCGTGGTCGGGTTGTCGCATTCCCGTGTCGCGCAGATCCTCGCCGCTGTCAACCCGGTTGACGACGGCGACGACCCCGGTGGGGAGGTGCTGAGCCTGGTTCGCTGATCGATAGCCCCGGTGGTGCGGGAGGGTGTGCGGCGGTCCCTCCCGCGTCAAGGGCGCAAGCGTCGCCCGGCCGGGCGATGGCCCTTCTGGCCACCCTGGACCCGCGAGCCTCTTACCGCCACACGGGCAGAGCCCTTCGAGGGCAGGCAGTGAGCCTGCCCCCTTCAACCCCTTTTCACCACCTCAACCACGGAGAACACAATGACCAACACACTCAGTGACCTGGACCAGATCAACGCCGAGCTGATGGGGCAAGGTGCCCGGAATCCGTTCGGTCGTGATGTCGAGATCGGCGCGATGGTGTCCGGCGAGATCGTCGCCGTCGTGCGCCGGCATCGGCACAACAGCCAGGGGCAGCCGCTGTTCTGGGTGAACCGCAAGCCGATGGTCGCCCAGGCCGGGGATCCGGTCATCGATTCGCAGCTGATCCTTGAGACCACCGAGCGTGACGACGAGGCCGATGACGGCTTGCGTGCGATCACTCTGGACCGGGATGTACAGCGCGCTATCGCCGC
This sequence comes from Nocardia vinacea NBRC 16497, assembly GCF_000308835.1. Classification (GTDB taxonomy): domain Bacteria; phylum Actinomycetota; class Actinomycetes; order Mycobacteriales; family Mycobacteriaceae; genus Nocardia; species Nocardia vinacea. The sequence continues at coordinate 829 of NZ_BAGN01000329.1, forward strand.
GGGCGTGCGTCGTGCCCGCGCTGGTGGTGTCGCGATCGGCGGGCAGCTGGACGGGCTGCTGTATGCCGGTCCGGTCGAAGGTGGTTACGGCCGCAACTACGACCTGCGCGCCTACCTTCCGCCCGCCGCATAGATCCACCACAACCGGAAGCCCGGCCGAGAAATCGGCCGGGCTTTTTCGTGTCTCCAGCTTGTCGGCTGGCCTTCTTTCCCTGACTGTTCCCCGGCCCCTTCCTCCGAAGGCAAACCGAGCCCGGGGCGCCGGGCGCTCAAGGGTGGCCGGTAGGCCATCGGCGCAGCCGACGCGACGCCAGGAGCGCCCTTGAACGACCGGCGAACCGGGCTCAAACTATCCGGCCGAGGAAGGGCCGACCCGTGGTGTCGGCAGTCGATCTTGGTGGCTGAACTTGTCGATCTTGAGCACCAAAAGCCCACCACGAAAGTAGCCAAAATCTATCGTATTAATACGATAGATTTTGGCGCACTCAACCACCACCCCACCCATCCCCTGAGCTGCGGTTACAGACGGGATTTCTGCTCACTCCCACCCCCACCCCCGTCCGACATCTCATCACCCACTTCGTGGTCAACGAGATGTCGGACGGGGGTGGGGGTGGGAGCAATCAGAAATCAAAAGACAAAAAAGGGATGGGTGGGGTGGTGGTTGAGTGAAAAAGAAAAAAGACATGGGTTGCGTTGGGAGTACTTCGGAAAGTTTGTGTGCGTGGTGCGTTGGGCAACGGTGGCGGTGGTGGCGTCGGGTGCGCGTGGCTGCGGTCTACTGCACGCGGCTGGCGTGGTGCCCGGAGTGGTGTGGCGCGCGGCGCGGTGGCAGGCGGGTATCGCGACCTGGCGGTCGCGCGGGCCTGCGCGCGGAGTGTGTCTGTTCCCTCCGGTATGACCTGAGCAGGGGCCTATCACACGGTCACCGAACATCAAGGGCGCCTGGCGGCGTCGGCTGCGCCGATGGCCTGCGGCCACCCTTGACGCCCGGAGCCCGCGTGATCGAAACGCCCCAGGCCATACCGGAGGGAACAGACACACAAACCAGCCCCTGCGCGCTACGAGCCCGAACAGCCGCGCGGCCGAAGGCCGCGAAAAAGAATCCGCTCGCCGCGGGGCAGGCCACCCAGAGGGACCAGGGTGCGAAGGGACCGGTCAGCAGGTCT
>NZ_BAGN01000328.1 GCF_000308835.1 Nocardia vinacea NBRC 16497
TGCCGTCGAGTCCGGTCGGGTGCTTGAATGTCATGAAGCTGCCGAAGCTGGCATCCGGTGGAGACGCGGTGTCGAGCGGTACCGCGCTTCCACCCACAATGGCGAATATCTTGTTGTTGGCATCGACATAGACCAGCGCGCTCCGGTGCTCGAATTGCACCACATCCCCGGTCTTTACTTGCCCCTCTCCGATATTCGTCCACGGGCGGGTGGCGGTTTCCTGACCCCCCGTGCCCGTATACGCCGCGTGCGCGTCGGAACCATTCGGATCATTGATCGCATGGTTGAAGGCTTCAGCGAGCGTCCCCGCCGGCAGCTTCACCCGCCCGAGGCCGTTGATGTCCGCATCGACCATGGCGTTCGAGTTCGCTGATACCGGTGTGGCCGTAGCCGCCGACACCGCGCTGTTCGCCGCGTTCGTCAAGGTCTGCGGATTGGTAGCAGCCGCGGTCGCCGCATTGTTCCCAGCCAACTGCGAGTACGGGTTCGTACCATTCTGGTTGCCGTACTGGTTCTGCAACTGCTGCGGCAAATTGTACGGATTCGTCATCGAGGACAAGGGATTCGACCCACTCATGCCATACGGATTACTCATACCGCCGTACGGATTACTCGCACTACCCGAGCTACCACCAGACCCACCACCGGTCGACCCGCCACTGGTCGCCGCGTTCTGGATCTGAGCGATCGCCTGGTCGAGCTTCGACGAGATATCCGAACCCGTACCAGTGGTTCCGGTCGCACCAGTCGTATCGGTCGTGCCGTCGGAACCGGTGAGATCCTCGGCGGTCGTCAAACCGTCGGTATCACCGAAGGCACCATCACCCAGCCCATCCAGGCCCAACTCACTGTTGAAGTCGATCGGGTCAGCCGTCGTATCCGCAGCGGCTACGACGCCATTGCCGTCACCATTACCCGAACCATTGCCATTGCCATTGCCATTGCCATTGCCGCCGTTGTCCTTGCCATAGCCATTGCTGTCATGCGTATTCTTGTCGGTGTCCTTCTTGCCTTCCGCGTGGGCCTGATGGGCATTGTCGACGACCTTGTCGACAGCCATCACGGTCTTATCGATCGCTTTGAAAAGATCATCCTCCAGGTCCGGCAGAATTTGCCGATAGGTATGATCCCCATTCTGCCCCACCGAGACGACCTGGGTATCCTTCACACCATCGATCGCATGCAACTGTTCGTTGAGTTCGTCGATCGAGTTGATTATTGATTTGAACGCATCGCTATTGATCTGCTCAGTATTGAGCGCGATCGACCGAATCTTGCTGTCCAGATCTTTGAAATGTTTCTTGACCTGAGTGTCGTAGTCGAGATATGAATCATTGTAATCATGGGTGATCGCTGATTTATTGGTCTTGTCGGCCAATCCCTGATTGTGCAACCAGTTCCCGACGTCCTCGGCCAGTCCAGCCTTCCCTTTTCCGAAACAATCCACCTGCAGCTGTAGCGTGGACTGTGCTTCGTCGATCGCGAAGCGCAATGGCTCCGACTCCGCCGGCGGGTGGAATAACAACACCAATTTCGCATGCTTCGGGTCTCCGGCTTCGCGGATGACCTTGACCACCTTACCGGTCTGACGATCGATGACCTTGATACTGCCATCCAACCCGACCTTCACATCGTTGGTCGGGTCCGTGAGAAGATCAGCCGCGTCCGCCCCGGAATACCCCCACAGCTCTTCACCGTCCTTACCGGTGAGAATCAGATTGCCGTCTTTATCCAGCGCAAGCGTGTAGTCGCCGTTCTTGATCGAACTGCGCGCGTCACCGGCGGTGACCTCTTTAGAATCCGGAGCCGCCAGCTTCTCCGTCGGTTCCAGCCGATCATCGCGACGGTCTTTGACAGGCGGTAACTTGTC
>NZ_BAGN01000327.1 GCF_000308835.1 Nocardia vinacea NBRC 16497
GGGCTCTGGCGACGATCACGTGACGGCCGTTCAGGTGGCGAGAAGTATCTGTGCTCTGAGGAGATCGAAGTTCGCCCGGCCGTAGCCGTCGCGCTTGAGTCGTTTCACGCGCGTGACGTTGCCTTCGACAGCGCCGGAGCTGTGTTCTGTGGTGAGCCCGTTGATGATGGCGGTAAGGTCGCGGCGCATTCCGATTGCGAGGCTGTGCAGTTCGGGTAGGTCATCGGCTTCGACGGCGTCGAGCCAGGCGGGTAGTTCGAGGCCGCGCCGTTGGGTCATGATCTTGGCGAAGGTGCGGACGTGCTGCTGGAGGTGTTCCAGATGGACGCATTCGGTGGTTGCGTTCTTCACGATCAGTGCGTCCTGCTCGGTCAAACGGTCGGGATGGGTGAGTAGCGCCCTGCTGATCTTGCGTGGCTTTGGGACTGCCGCAGCGGTGGGGGTGGGCTTGCGCCGATGCGGGTCCGGGCGGCAGCGGCTGGTGCCAGGCATCCGGAAGGGCTTGAGGTAGCGGCGCACCGTCTGGACGTCTCCGGTGAATCCCAGAGTCCGTAGTTCACAGGTGATGGCCTGCGCGTTCGTCACGCCCTCGTTCCAACGCCGGTTGACCAGGTCGATGTAGGGGTCGAGCTTGGTGAGGCGGTGCTCGGCCCTACCGAGCAGTTCCTCCACACAGGTGGCGTTGGCGAACCGGCGCACTGTCTGGCGGTCGAGGTTCAACTCCCGTGAGATGGCCGAGCGGGACAATCCACGGGCGAGGCACTGCTGTACCGCGGTGTATCGCTCCCGGGTTCGCTCGGCCAGCCGATAGCTGCGCTGGGGCGCGGCGATGAACTCGGCGGCGGGTGCCTGTGCGGGCGTGGGCGCGGAGGGCTCCGGTTCACCCGGGATAGCTTGGGCCGCAGCGGCTTTACGCAGACAGGGGTGGTGGGCCGACACAGTCTTCTCCACCGCCTCGCACAGGTTCTTCCACAGATGGAATCGGTCCGCGACTTGAATCGCCTGCGGGGCGCCCGAGCGGATGCCCTCGGCGTAGGCCCCAGCTCTGTCGCGGCACACGGTGCGGATTTCGGGGTGCTCGCGTAGCCAGGCTGCAAGCGTGCCGGCCTCGCGGTCGGGCAGCACGTCCACAGGCCGATGATTGTCCATGTTGATCAAGATGGTGTTGTAGGAGCGGCGGCGCCGAACCGCGAAGTCATCGACACCGAGCACTTCGATCCGTCCGGCTTCGGGCAGTGGCTGGGCGCGGATCAGACCGATCAGCACGTCGCGGCAGCATGGCATGGCGAGCCTGGCTGCGAGCCTCGCTCCGGGACGGCCGGCCAGCGCGAGCGCGACGCGGACCAGAGCTCGGGTCAAAGGCGGGGTGCGGCGGGCGAACGGTGTGGTCAACCCTTCGATCTGCTCGGAGAACGTGGACTGCGAGCATTCGGGGTTGACGCACTTGAACCGGCGGATACATACGACTACCCGCACCCTACGGCCACCCAGCGGGACGTCGGCGAGTTGCCGCTGGTAGCGGGCATGGACCCGGCCCGAGCGCCATCGGCAGCCCGAGCAGGCCGCCTCACCTGCCTTCGCCCGCACCCGGAACGTCACCAGATCCCCATCCAGGTCGACACCATCCACAGCCACCGCCGCGAAGTGCGGCAAGAGCACATCAATACACTGCGAAATCCACGCCCGACATCATCTTCGGCAGCCCCCGAACCTCACGCACGACACACCGGAAAACGGTTGCCGGGCAGCCGATCCCATTCCCACCACTCCAGGGGACTTACCCACACTCCGACCAGCGCACGTCACATGATCATCGCCAGAGCC
>NZ_BAGN01000326.1 GCF_000308835.1 Nocardia vinacea NBRC 16497
CGGCATAGAAAGACGTTCTGCGCCGCGGTGTGGACGGGTGAACGTCCTCCTGATGCGCTTGTCGGGCTTGGTGTCCCATCGCAGGAGGAGGACGTTCATGGGTAACGGTAGTGGCTTGTCCCGGGGTGATCGCAACCGAAACGCGCGCTTGGCGCGGCTTCGGGCGCTGGTCCGGCCGGGCAATGCCATCGTCGGGATCGATCTGGCCGACCGCAAACAGATGGTGGTGGTGACCGACCACGACTCGAAAGTCTTGGCCCGCAAAACATTCCGATGCCGCGCCTGGGACCTGGGAGCCGCGCTGGATTGGGCGGCCCAGCGGTCGACCGCGGCGGGTTTCGCCGGGGTGACCGTGGCGTGTGAGCCGACTGGACATCGGTGGCGGGTGTTGGGACAGCTGGCCGCCGATCGTGACATGGCGTTTGTTTGTGTCCAGCCGTCGATGACCTCGTGGTCGCGCCGTGCTGAGGACTTGACCTGCGACAAGACTGATGAGAAGGACGCGGTGCTGATCGCCCGGTTGACCGCGCAGTTGCGCTGCTATATCCCCGAACCGGTCGATGAGACCTGGGGTCGGTTGCGGCATCTGGGTGCTCGCCGTGAGCAGTTGCTTGTGGAGATGGTCAGCCAAATCCAGCAGCTGCGCGCGTTGCTGGAATGTGTTTGGCCGGCCGCGTTGGACACCGCGCGGCAACCGTTTCGTTCCCGGACCTGGGTCGCGGCGATGAGCGTGGTCTGCGACCGCGACGGTGGTGACCTGGCCCGCACTCGCCGTCTCGGCTCGACCCGCTTCGAGCATGCGGTGCGCCGCGAGATCACCCGCCGAGGCGGTCAGAAGCCATCGCTGCGCATCGCGCGCAACCTATTCAACGCCCTCGAAGATCGCGCCGGGGTGATCGCGCACCGACGCGGCGCGCTGGAACGAGTGCAACTACTGCTGGGCGACTGGGCCGAAAAACAACGACGACTCACCGACACCGAGACTCGAATGATCAACGTGCTCAACGACCTTCGACTCACTGACCTGGTCACCTCCATCACCGGACTCTCCGCGGTCGGGGCTGCGGCGATCCTCGCCGAAACTGGCGACCCCACCCGCTTCGCCACCGCCCGCGCCGTGGTCAAACACGCAGGCCTGGCACCACGAGAGAAACTCTCGGGCGCGTTCACCGGACGCACCAAACTCACCGGCCAAGGCCGACCCGCCCTGCGCCTAGCCGCGTGGCGGGCAGTGTGGGGCGCCCAACGCGCCAACCCCGTTTATGCCGCCCGTTACCAGCACCTGACCGGGCGCGTAACCAACAAACTCACCCCTACCCAAGCCCAAGCCGCGATCGCCGCGACGATCTTGCGCCACCTGCATGCCGTCGTCACCACCGGTCAACGCTGGGATCCACAGACCGCAACCCACGGCACACGACCCCCAATCCCGGTGGCCGCCTGAACCTTTCCGGCGCCCATCGAGTGGTCGGTCGGGGCGAGCCCCACGCGGCATAGAGACACACCGTGATCTCGCCGGAAATCATGGGCAGCCCCGTCCGTCGTCACCTCAACCCGATTACACGCTGCTGGGATCAACCCCATCACTGCTATGCAGGGACGACGACGGGCGAGGCACCGACCGAACCGCTTGACACAAAACCACTTACGCTGATTT
>NZ_BAGN01000325.1 GCF_000308835.1 Nocardia vinacea NBRC 16497
CGAATTCAATTGGTCGTCGCAACACTTCTCTGTTGGAGCGATTGTAGGTGATGTTCCATTGCTTCCGCTGGAGTGCGCCATCCGAGCGTCTTCCGTGGACGCGTGTTGAGCGCGTGTGCGACCGCGGCGAGATCCCTTCCGGTCCACCGTGATAGGTCAGTTCCTTTCGGGAAGTACTGCCGCAGAAGCCCATTCGTGTTCTCGTTGGTTCCGCGCTGCCAGGGACTGTGCGGGTCGGCGAAGAAGACCGGGACACCGGTGCTCGATGTCAACGCCGCGTGCGCCGACAGTTCCTTTCCCCGGTCCCAGGTCAGAGACTTCACCATCTGTGCCGGGAGCCTGTTCAACGCCGCCGATAGCGCCCTGTTCATCGATAGTGCCCCGTAGCCGCTGAGCGCGGGACCGTTCTTCACCGGCGCCGACTTTCCCCATCCCCGCTCGCGTGGCAGGTGGACAAGGATGGTGAACCGAGTGGTCCGCTCGACCAGGGTGCCGATGGCGGAGCGGCCGGTGCCGATGATGAGATCGCCTTCCCAATGTCCCGGAGTCGCGCGATCGTCGGCTTCCGTGGACCGCTTGCTGATCAGCACGTCGGGCGTGACATGCGCCCAGGCCACACGTTTCGAACGGGCTCGGGGCATGCGCAGTGCTCGGCCGGTGCGCAGATTCAAGATCAGTGCACGATCGAGGGCGCCACGTCCTTCGATGTATAGCGCCTGGTAGATGGCTTCGTGGCTGATCTGCATCGACTTGTCGTCGGGGAAGTCGATCTTCAGCCGCCTCGAGATCTGTTCCGGGCTCCATGCCTGAACCCATTGCCGGTCCGAGCGGTGCGGCTTGTTCCGGCCGGTCCAGGCTCCCGTCACCGGGCCGGCGGCGGCCTTGCCGTTCGCGTCGGCGATCCGCCCCGCCAGACGTTGTTGGATGTACTCCCGAAGCCGCTGGTTATCAACGAGTTTCGCTGTTTTCGGGCGTCTGGCGAACAACTCGGCTTTCCACTGGGCAACCGAAGCGCGGTAGTCGAGCTTGCCCCCGCGGGTCGCGGCGTTTCGCCGCAACTCACGCGAGATAGTCGACGGGCTGCGGCCCAGAGCCTGCGCGATCTGCCGTACTCCCATGCCCTGCGCTTTGAGTAGGGCGATCTCCTCGCGTTCGGCGAACGACAGGTAGCGGCCACCGGGCCGACTCCAGGAATACGGCGACATCCCGCCAGCATCACGGAACCATCGAGTGCCCGCGACAGGCGATACCCCTACCGCGACACCGGCTTCCGTCGGCAGCACGCCCTCTGCGATCTTGTCCCAGAAGAGGCGTTCCACTGAGCGCTGGTGCCCAGGGTGCCCCGGTGACCTCATCGGAGCGCGTCCGGTGACCTCCCGCATCCAGTCCGATGGTCTCCCCATAACACCCTCCGTGACCTCGGGTGTTGCGTCCACCGGTTGAACCTGAGCAAT
>NZ_BAGN01000324.1 GCF_000308835.1 Nocardia vinacea NBRC 16497
CCGTAGCCCGCAACAGTTCCCAGCGCGACGGAGCCGAGCGCTGAGCCCCGAAACAGCCATGCCGGGCGTGCGACCGCCCGGCATGGATCGGCCCGACACCACATCAACCCATCAGAGATCAAGTAAGGAAGCCGAACCAATGATCGAGAATACCCGCCCCGAACTGCACGAAATCGAATCCGATACCGAGCAGCGGATGCGCGCGGACTTCATGCACGCCGAGTCGTACGTCGCGCGGTCGCCGGAGGACTACGACCCGGCCGACGAACTCGACTACCGCGAATACGCGTCACCGTGGCTCAACGGTGAGCAGCGGTGGATGCATGAATGGGTGTATCTGACCGATGCGACGCAGCGGTGGCGCGATGACCCCGCCGCCGCCGAGACGAACATGATTCGGCGCGTTGGCGTGCTGTCGGCGATCGAGGCGCGCAGCGAGGATCAGGCCCGCTACATCGCCGAGCACGGTATCGAGCGCGACGAATACGGTCTGCTGACCTCTCACTATGTGACCCGCGTGGAAGAGCGCGCCGCATCGGCTTCGGATGACCGGTTCATTCCGATGACCGATCCGCAGTACTACAGCACCGCCGAATCCGATGACGAACGCCAGTTGCGCGCGGACTATGTCCGCCACGTCGATGAACTCAACAACGCGGCGCGCACCATCGACCCCGATGTGGCTGGTGATGGTCCCGTGGCCGAGGGACACGCCAATGCCGCCGCCGATATCGCCGCCCGGTGGGAAACCCACGAGTCGCGGTATTGGCGCGATGTGTGGAACCACCTGGACGGCGCGGTCACAGCGTGGAAGCACGAACCGGACGCGATGCGTCGCACTACTGAGCTGATCGCCGAGCGTCAGGCCCGCGATCCGGAGTGGATCGAACCGATCCGGTGGCGCAACTATCAGCAGGCCGCCGAGCTGACCGGCCACGGCACCTGGAACGCCGAGCAGGAACGCCGAAACGAGCCCGCTCGGGACATGCCGTGGGCGAACCAGGCCGAAATCCGAACCGGCGCACCGGTTCCGGTGTCGTCGGCCTTCGCCGCGGCTCGTACCCGCGAGCTGGCCAGCAGTGTGTCGCCGTTGGCGAAATACCAGCCTGGCAACGCACTGGCCATGTCTCTGGCAAACGCTGAGCGTGACGGAGCCGAGCGGTGAGCGCCCCGGCCATCGAGGCGACCATGCCCGCCTCCGCAGCACAGATGTGGGAGATCCCGGCCCTGCCGGCACCGATGCGGGAGTCCGCCCCGACCGACTCCTCATCACCCGCACCGCAGGTGCAGGCCAGTTCGGTGGCGGAGCCGGTGGCCGATCTGAGCGCCGACGAGTTGGCCCAGCGGCTGATCGCGGCGCATCAGCGCACCGCCGAGCTGGAGGAGCAGCTC
>NZ_BAGN01000323.1 GCF_000308835.1 Nocardia vinacea NBRC 16497
CGTTCAACCGGATCGCGGCCCGCCCGCGGAACACCACCATGACCGACCAGTAGTGGTCACGCTTGATCGGCGCGGCCTTGACGAAAACCGCACGGGCCCGGTCGATCTCACCCGCATCCCACAGCGCCAGCACGTATGGGAACACCATAGCCTCGGGTGCGACCGCGTACACCATGGACATCGGCTCCACCAGCGCCGACAGGTCCCCGCGCGCCCAGCCCAGCACCATGGCGGACACGATCAAGAGTTCGGCGCCGTTCGCGGTGCCGGAGGCGACCATCGCCGCACTGCATTCGGCGTAGATGCGCTCGGCGGCGGCCAGATCGCCGCGCAGGACCGCCAGCACCGCCGAGAACGTCGACAGCACGGTCAGCATCTGGCGCAGTTGCCCACCGGTCGCACACTCCAATCCCCGTTCGGCCTCCGCGCGTGCCGCCACCAAATCATTGGCGCTGCACGCGATCAGACAACCCAGGAAATGCGCGACCGCCTGGAACTCCACCAGCCCCGCCGCCGTGGACACCGCGAGCAACTCGGCCGCCAGCGGAGCGCGCTCCGCCCACAGATCCGGACCCAAGGCCAGGAACGCCCGAGCATTCACTGCGGCACAAAGCAATTCGGCATCACCGAATTCCCGCGCCAGCGCCACCGCCTCCGCCGACGCCGCGAAAGCCAGCGGGTCGTCGTCCCCCTCCACCTCGAACACCAGCGTCACCAGCAACCGCACCCGGTCCGCCACCGCCAACGGACGATCCAGCGCCGACCGCAAGGCACCGATCATGCGCTCATCCGGCAACCGCTTGTCCCGCGTCGCCCAGATCAGTGGTGCGCGCCAGCACCCGAGTGCGAACGCGACCGGATCCGCTGCGGCACTGGAACTCCGAGTGTTCGAGATATCGAGACCCGATGGGTTCACCGCGCCGAGTCCGGCTTCGCCAGGAGTCGGCACGCCGGCGGCACCCAGGTTCCGTGCACCAGCGACGACACCAAGGTTCTGCGCGCCTTCGGCACCGATGTTCTGTGCGCCGTCGATCTCGAGCCCTTGTGCTTGCCCGATGCCGACAAATGGCGGCGCCAAGTCGGCGGAAGCTCGTGGCCTCATCCCCGCTGCGGGCCCAGCGGCGCGCAGGGGTGGGCCGGAGGGGCCTGCCAAGTGTTCGGCGAGGTCGAGGGCCTGGGCGCGCAACAGGCGGGCGGCAGCGTCGTTGCCGCCGTAAGCGAGGGCGGCGACGCGGGCGCAGCGGGCTTCCAGGATGGCGATGCCGGTATCGCGATGGGTGCCGTCGTCCGGGTGACCGGCCAGGGTGTGCAGGTCCAGCACGGCGCGCCAGAGCGGTTCGGATTCGGCGAACGCGCGGCGCGCGGTGCGGTGACGGGCCGCCGCGAGCACA
>NZ_BAGN01000322.1 GCF_000308835.1 Nocardia vinacea NBRC 16497
CGTCGACATCACCGTGACACCGCCTACCAGTGCCATCCCGCACTCGCCAGCACGCACGGCTTGCACGGCTTGATGCAGGGCGACCAGCGAGGACGAGCACGCGGTGTCCACCGATACCGCGGGACCTTCCAGCCCCAGCACATACGACACCCGGCCCGAGACCACACTCGAGGTCGTGCCGGTCAGCCGATATCCCTCGAAACTGTCATCCACCTCACCTCGACCAATTCCATACGCGTGATCCGTTACGCCGATGAATACACCGGTGTCGCTGCCGCGCAACGAGACCGGGTCCACCCCGGCGTCTTCGAGGGCTTCCCACACCGTTTCCAGCAGCAACCGCTGCTGCGGATCCATCGCAACCGCTTCCCGCGGGCTGATCCCGAAGAACCCGGCATCGAACAACCCCGCATCGTGCAGGAACCCACCCTCACGCGTGTAGGACCTACCCGCCACACCCGGTTCGGGATCGAACAACCCCGCATCCCAACCCCGATCCAACGGCCACTGCGACACCACATCCCGGCCCTGGGCCACGACCTGCCACAGCTCTTCGCGTGAGGACACTCCTCCGGGGAAGCGACAGCCCACACCAACAATCGCGATCGGCTCGGCCGAATGACCCATCACCACAACTGGTTCCGCGGCCACGGATGCTCCGGCCAGCTGCTGGTGCAGGTGTTCGGCGACCGCCCTGGGAGTCGGGTAGTCGAAGATCAGGGTGGCCGACATCGCCACCCCAGTCAGCCTATTTAGTCGGCGACGGAACTCTACGGCTCCCAGTGAATCCAATCCCAAATCTCGAAAAGAATTATCTTCGTCAAACTCGTCGGGACTAAATTTCCCACTAACAGCCGCGAGTTGATCGCGCACCGCATTCTTTATCATCAACCACTGGTCGCCCAAACTTAGCTGGGCCAACTTTCTCGCAAAAAGATCCTGAACTTCTTCCGAAGTAATTCTCGACGAAGACGATGCGTGCCGCCCGCCTTGCTGTCGATCAAAGGCATAGGTAGGAAGCTGTACCCGCGATGCGCCGCGGCCGTGGAAGATCGGTGTCCAGTCGATTCCGGTGCCGGCCACATCCAGTCGGGCCAGTGCCGAGAGCAGGGTCGTGTCCTCGACACGGTCCTTACGCAGCAGCGAAGCCACGACAGCCTCCACACCGTCCACGGTGGGTTTGGTATCCACGGCGTCGCTGGTGGTGTGTTGGAGGGTTTCGTCGATGAGTCCGGATAGGCCGCCGTCGGGGCCCATGATCACGTATCGGGTTGCTCCCGCCGTGGTGAGGGTGGTGATTCCGTCGGCGAACCGTACGGTGTTGCGGACGTGGTCGACCCAGTACTGCGGCGTGGCCAACGCCGAGGGTTGATCGTCGGGGGTTCCGGT
>NZ_BAGN01000321.1 GCF_000308835.1 Nocardia vinacea NBRC 16497
GGTGAGGGTGTCGAGCCAGTAGCGGCGATGCTGGAACGCGTAGGAGGGCAACGCAACCCGGGTCGCACCACGGCCGTCGAAGATCGGTGTCCAGTCGACCCCGGCACCGGCCACATCGACCATTGCCAGCGCCGAGAGCAGCCGGTCCAGTCCGCCGTCGTCGCGGCGCAGTGATCCGGTCACGACGATGTCGCGTGTTCGTGGGCCGGTTTGTTCGCCGAGTTCTTCGATGCCCGGTGTCAGCACCGGGTGTGGTGAGGCCTCCACGAACACGGTGTGGCCCTCGCTCAGCAGGGTTTGCACGGTCGCGGCGAAGTTCACGGTGTCGCGCAGGTTGCGGAACCAGTACCCGGCATCGAGTTCGGTGGTGTCGAGCAGGGTGCCGGTCACCGTGGAGTAGAACGCGATTCGTGAGGGTCGTGGAGTGATGGTGGCCAGTTCCTCGAGCAGTCGTTGCCGCAAGGACTCGACCTGTGGTGAATGCGAGGCGTAGTCGACCGCGATCCGGCGGACCTGCACACCGTCGCTTTCGCAGGCGGCCACGAACGCGTCGAGTTGTTCGGTCGGACCCGACACCACCGTGGTGGTGGGCCCGTTGACCGCGGCCACGGCCAGTCCCGGCATGTCGGTCAGTCGTTGCTCGACCAGTGTCGTCGGCAGCAGCACGCTGGCCATTCCGCCTCGACCCGACAGTTCCCGCAATGCCCGCGAACGCAGAATCACCACACGTGCGGCGTCTTCGAGCGACAACGCCCCGGCCACACAGGCTGCGGCGATCTCGCCTTGCGAATGCCCCAGTACCGCATCCGGGACGACACCGAAGGAGCGCCATACCTCGGCGAGGGAAACCATCACCGCGAACAGTGCCGGCTGCACGACATCGACCCGCTCGAGCAGCATCGGATCGGCCGTGCCCTGCAGCACGTCGATCAACGACCACTCCACCAAGGGCGCGAACACCTCGGCGCATTCGAGCACTTTCTGCTCGAACACCACCGATTCCTGCAACAGACGCGCACCCATTCCCAGCCACTGCGCGCCCTGACCGGGGAACACCAACACCGTCTTGCCCACGCCACCAGCAACACCCGAGACCACACCCGGACCCGCGAACATGCCGGCACCCGCGAGCATGCCCGGTTCGCTATCGATCAGTGCTTGCAGTCGGGTCATCAACTCCTCACGGTCGGCACCGACCAGCACCGCCCGATGCTCCAACCGTGCCCGGGTATTGATCAAAGACCACCCCACGTCCACCGCATCCAGCCCCGGCCGTGTCAGCATCCACTCCTGCAACCGGCGCCCCTGCGCGAGCAAG
>NZ_BAGN01000320.1 GCF_000308835.1 Nocardia vinacea NBRC 16497
GATCGGTGCCGGCCTGATCACCGACCCACAATTTGGTTTCCATGGAAACTAACCCGCGTCGGAGCGGAACTATTTCCGCCGGCGATCACGCCGCACGCGGACGGCGGAGCGTCACTGGTCGTTAGGGACTCGAAACAGCTTGCCGAAGGCCGTCTACCGGCGCCCTGTTACGGCAGGGCGAATAGGAGCTCGGCCGAGCCGCTGCGGACGTCGCCCGCCGCGAGACGCCGAGCACGGTTGTTTCCAGCGGCACCGGTCGCCATTCGGGATGGCGCGTCCTCGTCGCGGGTCCGGTACACCGCATCCAGGCCGGTTCGGACGAATCCGTGATCGTCCAGACCGAGGACGCCAGAACAATGCGCACTCGCCATCGACGTCAGATTTCGTAGATGCCAACAGATCTCGTCAGGCCGACCGTCGTCAGCGGGCATCGTCCTGCCCACGTCACCACCGGGCGCGGTCCGGTACGAATTCCGCCTGTGCGGGCCCCGCCTTCAGTTACTCGTAAGTAGGGTGCAAGCCACCCCACGCACTGTCTCCAGTATGCCGACCCACACGACCGGGCCCGACCTGCTGGGTATGCGCCTGGCCCATCGCGCCATGCTCGCCGACACCGCCCGCCTCACCAGTCTCACCGCCGACATCGCGGCCGGGCGCGCCGCCTGCCCACCCGCCCGCGCGGCGGCCGTCACCGAATACCTGCTGCTGCTTTGCGACAGCATCCACCATCACCACGACATCGAGGACACGGTGCTGTGGCCACTTCTGCGCGACACCGCCGACGGCACGATCGACCTCCGCGAACTCGAAGACGACCACGCCCAGCTCGACCCGCTCCTCGACCGGCTGCGCGCCACCGCCCGCGCCTTCGCCCGCTCGACGCCCGGCTCGGCCACCGAACTCAGCACCGGGCTCGGACACCTGCACGCGCTGCTCACCGAACACATCGGCGACGAGGAGGCGACCATCTTCCCGGTCGTCACCGCGCAGCTCAGCGCCGAGCAATGGAGTCGAGTCGAAGCCGCCGCCCGCCGGGGCGCGACGATGAGTTTCGAACTGCCCCGCATGTTCGCGATGTGCACGCCGGAAGAATGGGAACGCGCCGGCGCCGGAGGCGGGCTGATGCTGAAACTCTTGCTGCGCTGGTTCGGGCGCGCCCACCGCCGCCGCGAACGGCTCATCAACGGGGTATGACCGCGGCGAACAGGCGCGGTCGCCGATCAATCCTGAAGTCCGTCCAGCTGAGCGGCGATGCGAGCCGACACTGTGGCGGCACGGGCGCGGTGTTCGGCGGCCGCGGCCGGGTCGCC
>NZ_BAGN01000319.1 GCF_000308835.1 Nocardia vinacea NBRC 16497
GGGAGTCGAATCCGAGTTCCTGGAAGTTGCGGTCGGCGTCGATCGCGGTGGCGTCGTCGTGTCCGAGCACGATCGCCACCTGACCACGCACCAACTCCAGCAGCACCTTGACCTGTTCGGCCTCGTCCAGGCCCGACAAGCGTTGCCGCAGTTGCGATCCCGCCACCCCAGCACCTGCGCTACCGGTGTTTCCGGCGGCAACACGTCGGGCGTTGGGTACCAGGTTGTGCAGTATCGGTGCCAGCATCCCCGCCCGCGCCTGCGCGGCCAGGACGGTGGTGTCGAACCGCGCTGCCAGCACGGTAGCGTGCTCGGCGGTCACGGCGGTGTCGAACATCGCCATACCCTGTGCCTCGGTCAACGCCAGCATGCCGCCACGGCTCATGCGCGCGGTATCGCCACCATCGAGGTGACCGGTCATCCCGGTGCCCGATCCCCACAAACCCCACGCGATCGACGTCGCCGCCAACCCTCGAGCCCGCCGGTACTCGGCCAACCCGTCGAGGAACTGATTGGCCGCGGCATAGTTGCCCTGACCGGGCGAACCCAGCACACCGGCGGCCGAGGAATACAGGACGAACATGCCCAGATCCAGGCCACGGGTCAGCTCGTGCAGATACCACGCCGCATCGGCTTTCACGGAAAGCACCGTGTCGAGGCGTTGCGGTGTCAGCGACGCGATCACACCGTCGTCGAGCACACCCGCCGCATGCACCACCCCGACCAAAGGATCCTCGTCCGGTACCGCGGCCAGCAGTTGCTCGACCCCGGCACGGGTGGACACATCACAGGCCACCACCGCCACCCGCGCACCCGAACCGGTCAACTCCTCGACCAACTCACGCGCACCCTCCGCAGCCAAACCCCGGCGAGAAGCCAACACCAGCGACCGCACACCCCGCACACCCACCAGATGCCGGGCCAGAATCCGACCCAAACCACCGGTACCACCGGTCACCACCACAGTCCCCCGACCAGCACCCGACACGGTGTCATCGGTATCCGAGATATCCGATGCCGTGGTCTTGTCGTCACGCCCGGCAGTACGGA
>NZ_BAGN01000318.1 GCF_000308835.1 Nocardia vinacea NBRC 16497
TGAACCGCCCCGACTTTTCGGCCGCTTCCTTCTCTGTGGAGGATGTGGGCCATGCCCAAGCGTTATCCGATCGAGCAGCGTGAGCGTGCGGTGAAGATGGTGCTGGACCGACTCGACGGCTATCCGTCGGCGTATGCCGCCTGCCAAGCGCTCGCTCCGAAACTCGGAGTCCACCCGGAGTCGTTGCGTGTCTGGGTGAAGCAGGCCCAGATCGACATCGGGAAGGCTCCCGGTGTGACGAGCGCGGAGCAGGCGCGGATCAAGGAACTCGAACGCGAAGTCCGAGATCTCAAGGAGGCCAACGAGATTCTGAAAGCGGCCTCGATTTTCTTCGCGCGGGAGATCGACCCGCGCCGCCGGTGATCTGCCAATTCATCGATCAGATGCGTGCACAGGGTTACCGGGTCGATCCGATCTGTCGCGTGCTCACCGAGCAGGGCGTGCAGGTCGCCGGACGCACCTATAGGAACTGGAAAACCGCCCCGCCCTCGCCGCGGACGGTGACCGATGCGTATCTGACCGATGCGCTACACGCCACAGTCGGCACGCCTGAGGGCATGTATGGGCGCCGCAAGATGACCCCGTATCTGCGCCGCCTGGGCTACCGGGTCGGTATCGGCACCGTCGACCGGCTGATGCGCGACGAAGGCCTGTCCGGCGTGGTCCGCGGCGGCAAACATCGCACCACGATCCCGGGGAAAGGTGCCGGTCATCGCCGTGCCCCGGATCTGGTCGACCGCGATTTCACCGCAGTTGAGCCAAATCGCAAGTGGGTCACCGACTTTACGTATGTGCCTACCTGGAGCGGGTTCGTGTATGTGGCGTTCGTGATCGACTGTTTCTCCCGTTCGATCGTGGGCTGGCAGGCGGCCACGATCAAGGACACCGCGATGGTCACCTCCGCGCTGAAGATGGCGTTGTGGCGACGCGACCACGACGGCCACGCCGTCGAGGATGGATTGATTCATCACAGCGACGCTGGATCGCAAGG
>NZ_BAGN01000317.1 GCF_000308835.1 Nocardia vinacea NBRC 16497
ACCAGCACATCGGTGCCGTTTTCCTTATCACGGCAGTCCAGCACTACGACCTGTGGTGCCGGTTGGTCGGCGGACTCAGGGTCGGTGGACTCGGCTTGCAGATCGGTCCACTCGGTATATGCCACGTCCTGCGGCTGCCTAGATGTGGTCGTGGGTGTCCAGTGCACGGTGAGCAGCCGATCCCCGGTACCTGCCGCGGCTGTCAGCTGGTCTAGTTGTGCTGGACGCAGTGTCAGCGATCCGATCGTCAGGACCGGTCGACCCGCAGGATCGGTCACCGTCACCTGTACCGTGTTGTGGCCGTGGGGGGTGATTCTGGCGCGCACGGTCGAGGCCCCGACTGCATGCAACTGCACTGCTTCCCATGCGAAGGGCAGCAACGGACCCGCACTGGTGTCGTGGCCGGTGGTCATGGCGTGCAGGACGGTATCGAGCAGGGCGGGGTGTAGTCCGTAGTGGTGTGCGTCACCGCCGGTTTCGGGGAGGGTGGCTTGCACGAGCCAGTCCTGTCCGGTGCGCCAGACCGATTCCAAGCCTTGGAATGCGGGACCGTAGCCGTACCCGTCCTCGGCCAGTTGCTGGTAGAGGCTGCTGGTGTCGGCTTGCACCGCGCCCGCTGGTGGCCATGCCGCCAACTCGGTGTCCACGTCGTGTGGTGTTGTGGCGCTCTGGGTTTGGAGCAGGCCTTGGGCGTTCAACACCCACTCCTGGTCTCGGGTTTGCGAGTACACCGACACCGTCCGAGTCCCGGACGATTCGAGCGCACCGACGAGGACCTGCACGGCGGTCCCGCCGTCGGTCGGCAGTGTCAGGGGCGCGAGCAACGTCAGTTCCCGTACCACCCCGCACCCGGCCTCGTCACCGGCACGGATCACCAGTTCCACCAGCCCGGTCCCCGGAACCAACACCACACCGCCCACGGCATGGTCGGCCAGCCACGGATGGGTGTGCAGCGAG
>NZ_BAGN01000316.1 GCF_000308835.1 Nocardia vinacea NBRC 16497
AGCGGTGTCGGTGTCCTGCGCAACCGCCTGAGTGCCGAACCCGCGACAGCGCCGTGGTGGCCGCAGCCGCGTCCGTATCCCTTCGGTGCGGCCACAGTCTGAGAGGAAACGCCCCGATGAGTGAGAACACTGTGATTCCGCCCGTTCGCCGGATCGTGACGGGTCACGACGAGAACGGCCGATCGATCATTGTCAGTGTCGGCGATTGCCCGAATGTTTTTGTGTCCGAGGATATTCCGGGCTTCGGTGCGAGCGTCGCCTGGCTCACCGAGCCCGGCGATATCTCCAATGCCGGCAACGAGGATACGGCCACCGCCGATACGCAGGTACCCATGTACCCCAAGGTCGGTGGCAGCATCTTCCGGATCGCCACCTTCCCGCCGGATGCCGCCTACAGCGACCAGGCGGCGCAGACGATGTTCAGCGAGTTCGGCGGCGAGCACGCCCGCGCTGCGGCGGAGGAGGATTCGCGGCACTTCTGGTTCCATCGCACCGACTCCCTCGACTACGGCATCGTGCTCGACGGTGAGGTCTGGCTGATGACCGACGAGGGCGAGTGCTTGATGAAACCCGGCGACGTCGTCGTCCAGCGCGGCACCAGCCACTCGTGGTCCAATCGCAGCGACAAGCCGTGCCGGATGGCGTTCATCCTGCTCGGCTCGCTGCCGCTGTTCGACGAGGCGCGGCCGTGACGGCCGATGCGGTGTGGTGGCCTACCGCCGAACGTGTGGCCGCGGCGGAGGTGACCCGCTTCCGCGCCGAGCTGCCCCCCGACCTTCGGGATGCCGAGTATCTGGATCTGTGGCGCTGGTCGACCGAACATCCGGATCGGTTCTGGCTGGCGATGGCCGACTTCGAGGATGTCAGGATGGGTGGCGTGGCCACCGGTCCGGTCGCGCCGGACGAAATGATCGGTGGCGCTTGGTTTCCCGGCCGCACGATCAATTACGCCGAG
>NZ_BAGN01000315.1 GCF_000308835.1 Nocardia vinacea NBRC 16497
GTCCGGCGAGGTTGTAGATGTATTGGTTGGTGAGGCGGTTGATTTCGCTGGCGGTGCCGGTGGCGGTGGCGTTGCCGCCGGAGACGATTTTGGCGGCTTTGGCGAGGGCGTTGGTGAGGATTTGGTGGACTTTTTGTTGTCCGGCTTTGGTGTAGGCGGCCGAGCCGATTTCGGCGAGTTGGGTGTCGACCTCGCGGAGCAGGGCGATGACGGCTTTCTTGTCGACCTTGTGGTTGCCCGCCATGGACCGCATGTAGTTGACGAGGTCGTTGTCGAGGTTGTTGAACGCGGTGGCGGCGTTGCGTTGATACAGCTGGTGGGCCTTGAGTTTGGTCGCGGTCGAACCGGACCCGGTGCCGCTGGAGGTGGTGGTGCCGAGTTGTTTTCCGCTCGTGGGGTTTTCGGAGTCCTCGGTATCACTGTTGCCGTAGACGTCTTTCATCTGTTTGAGCACATCGATGGCCTTCTGAGCTTCGGGGCTGAGCCCACCGCTGCTACCGCTCTCACCGGAACCACCACTACCGGAACCGGAACCACCACCGCCGAGTCCGGCCAGCGCGGAGGCGATCATCGGCAGCATCATCGCCCCGGCCATCATCGCCGTCGGCGCCATCGCGGTCAGGGTATCGGGATTCAGTAACCCACCCAGCGGATCGGTGGCCGCCGCATCGGTGGTCTGCGAGGTATTCGGCGCCACCGCACCCGCCGGAGCAGGCGCCGCCTGAGCGCTCTGCTGTGCGGGGGCCGCCTGCGCGGGCGCGCCCTGCTGCCCCCCAGCCCCCGGCCCGACCGACCCCGGCGCGGTCGCACCACCCACCGGAGGTGCCACCCCCTTACCCGAACCAACCTGACCAGAACCAGACTGCGACTGACCAGGCACCACACTCTGACTACCCGGATCCGAACCCTGCTGCGGCGCCTGCGAATTCCCACCCGG
>NZ_BAGN01000314.1 GCF_000308835.1 Nocardia vinacea NBRC 16497
GAGTTGGCCGTCGAGGTTGGAGATGATCGGGATGACCGGTTGGGTGTAGGTGAGTTCGGTGGCGATGCGGGCGAATTCGGCCAGCATGGGTTCCATCGAGGCGGAGTGGAACGCGTGGGAGACCCGCAGCCGGTTGACCTGGTATCCGGCCTGCCGTAGTTGTTGCTCGGTGGTGTCGATCGCGTGCTGGGGGCCGGCGAGGACGATCGATTCGGGTCCGTTGACCGCGGCGATCTCGACGACACCGTCCTCGATGCTGTCACCGAGCAGGGTGGTGATCTGGGTTTCGGAGGCTCGCATGGCGAGCATGGCTCCGCCGGTGGGGAGTTGCTGCATCAGCCGGGCGCGGGCGGCGACCAGTACCGTCGCGTCCTCGAGGCTCAGTACACCGGCCACGGTCGCGGCGGCCAGTTCACCGATGGAGTGTCCGGCCACGAAATCCGGTCGGACACCGAAGGATTCCAGCAACCGGAACAGCGCGATACCGACGGCGAACAGTCCTGTCTGGGTGTAGAGGGTCGCTTGCAGTGCCTGCTCGTCGACACCCCACACCACATCCCGCAGCGAGCATTCCAGCTGCTGTTCCAGCAGTGCGGTGGTCTCGTCGAAGCTGGCCGCGAACACCGGGAACGCCTCGTACAAACCAGATCCCATACCCAGCAGCTGCGCGCCCTGACCGGGGAACACGAACACCGTCTTGCCGCGGTCACGCGAAACACCAGCCGCCACAGCGGGATCACCGTCGATCAACCCCTGCAGTCGGGTCATCAACTCCTCACGGTCGGCACCGACCAGCACCGCCCGATGCTCCAACCGTGCCCGGGTATTGATCAAAGACCACCCCACGTCCACCGCATCCAGCCCC
>NZ_BAGN01000313.1 GCF_000308835.1 Nocardia vinacea NBRC 16497
CAGGGTGAGGCCGGTTCGCTCGAAAGAGGTGAGCAGTTCCGGCAGTTGAGCCAGGCCGGGGGTGGGTTCCAGTGGGGCGTCGGAATCGTCCTCGCGCAGCAGTCCCACGGTGGCTTTGAGTTCCCGCAGTGCCGCGGAGGTGGTGCCGGCCAGTTGATCGAGCATCTCCTGCGCCTGGTCGGGTTGGCTGCGCAAAAGGTATGCGGCGGTGGAGGCTTGGGCGTGCGCCAAGGCCATGTGGTGGGCGACGATATCGTGCAGTTCACGCGCGATCCGCAGCCGCTCCTCGCCGACTCGCTGTCGAGCCTCCTCCTCGCGGGTGCGTTCGGCCAGTTCCGCCCGTGCATGCAGGGCCGCTAGGTAGTTGCGCCTGTTGCGTCCGGCTTCGGCGAACGCGCCCGCCACCAGGACCCCGGCGATCAGCGAGATGCGCCCGCCGGTCAGCACCGGCGTGAAATTGTGGACGAAGGAGGTGATCAACAACGCGGCGCCCGAGATCAGCGGCGCGATCTTGGCTGTGCGCAGATCCGACGACCACAGCCCGAGCGAGTACGCCGCGACGAAGGCCGCACCCGCACTGAAGATCGAGACCTCGAAACCCAAGGCGCCGATCGCGATACCGCAGACCGTGGTGACGACCAGCACCGCACACGGAAACCGCCGCCGCCACAGCAGCGTCAGCGAGGCCATCGCCGACAATCCGAACACCGCGAGCGACGCCGGACGGACCA
>NZ_BAGN01000312.1 GCF_000308835.1 Nocardia vinacea NBRC 16497
AACAGCTGGCCGGAGCATCCGTGGCCGCCGAACCGGTTGTGGTGATGGGTCATTCGGCCGAGCCGATCGCGATCGTGGGTGTGGGCTGTCGCTTCCCCGGAGAAGTGTCGTCTCGGGAGGACCTGTGGGAGCTGCTGGTGCAGGGCCGCGATGTGGTGTCGCAATGGCCGCTGGACCGAGGGTGGGACATAGGTACTAGGTCCTCTACGCGTGAGGGCGGGTTCCTCCACGATGCAAGCTCGTTCGATGCGGGGTTCTTCGGGATCAGCCCGCGCGAGGCGGTTGCGATGGATCCGCAGCAGCGGTTGCTGCTGGAAACGGTGTGGGAAGCCCTCGAAGACGCCGGCGTGGACCCAACCTCGTTGCATGGCAGCGAGACCGGCGTGTTCATCGGCGTCAGCGACCAGTCCTACGGTGTGGGCCGAGGAGACGGGGACGCCGGAGTCGAGGGCTATCGGCTGACCGGCGCGACCTCAAGTGTGGTGTCGGGCCGGGTGTCGTATGTGTTGGGGTTGGAGGGCCCCGCGGTGTCGGTGGACACCGCGTGCTCGTCCTCACTGGTCGCCCTGCATCAAGCCGTGCAGGCCGTGCGCGCCGGCGAGTGCGGGATGGCGCTGGTCGGCGGGGTGACAGTGATGTCGACTCCTGGTGCATTTGTGGAGTTCTCCCGGCAGGGAGGACTGGCGCCGGATGGCCGGTGCAAACCGTTCGCCGAGGCCGCCGAC
>NZ_BAGN01000311.1 GCF_000308835.1 Nocardia vinacea NBRC 16497
CGTCGATCGGCCGAGCACGAAAGTTGATTGGTCCGAAGGCCATATCCGCCTGCTGACCGAACCTGTGGTGTGGCCGGAGGTGGATCGGCCGCGTCGTGCGGGTGTCTCCTCGTTCGGTATCAGCGGCACGAACGCACACGTCATCATCGAGCAGGCCCCGGTGTCCGAACCGGCGGTGGACCAAGCTCCGGCGCCCGAGGTCGCGCCGGCGGCTGGGTTGCTGCCATGGGCGGTCTCGGCGCGCAGTGGCGAGGCGCTGGCAGCGCAGGCCGTCCGCTTGGCGTCGCGTGTCAGCGATCAGGACCTGGATCCGGTGGATGTCGGTTTCTCGTTGGCGTCCACGCGTGCGGTGTTCGACCATCGTGCGGTCGTCCTGGCCGAGGACCGTGACGGGCTGCTGGCAGGTGTGCGGGCATTGGGCCGCACCGAAGCCGCTTCCGGTGTGGTGACCGGGCGGGTGGTGCCGGGTTCGACGGGTGTGGTGTTCTCGGGTCAGGGTGCGCAGTGGGCCGATATGGCCGCCGAGCTGCGTGCGGCATATCCGGTGTTCGCCGAGCACTTCGACGCGATCGTCGCGCAGCTGGATCCGCTGTTGGGGCAGTCGGTTTCGCTGAGTGTGGCGTTGGCGGACGGTGAGCTGGTCGATCGGACGGTGTTCGCGCAGGCGGGGTTGTTCGCGTTCGAGGTGGCGTTGTTCCGGTTGCTCGAATCGTGGGGCGTGCGC
>NZ_BAGN01000310.1 GCF_000308835.1 Nocardia vinacea NBRC 16497
GCGTCGTCGCCATTGACGATGTACACCTTGAACATCGGCGCAGCAGGATAAGCCCGCACTTCGGCGGTCGAGGACTCGATGAGGTCGAGGTCCTGCAGCTCTTGGACCTCATCGACGATGCCGAACGTATGACGGTGCATGATTCGGCTCGCGCGTTTCCTGAACGCCGGGCTGTCGCTTAGGTCCGGGGCCTGCGCAGGCATCGTCCAAGGGACGGTCGGGTCGGGCACAAGGATGCGGACCGCGATCGAGTCGGGCCGGAACCGTCCATCTCGGATCTGATCGAGCGGTTCGGAGATCGCATTATGCAGCGTTTCTCCCGAAAATCCGGCGAAGTCGATGGTCACCTGCCGCCTGCTGAATGCTCGCTCGAGGTGCGGCCGCAGGCCGAGGGGTTTCTCCGGGCGCTCCCGCACGTACGTGCCGGATCCGCGCCGTGAGACGACTAAGCCTTCATTCCTCAGTTCGTTTACGGCCTGCTGTGCCGTCACCTTCGCAACGTTGTACCGCTCAGCCAGTTCCGGCCCTGACGGGATCCGGCTCCCTGGGGCAAGTTTGCCAGTGAGAATCGCCGCCCTTAGCAGGTCAGCCACCTGTCGTCGCGGCGTCCGCGGGTCATCGGGATCTATGGCGTCCATGCGCCCAGTTTAGAGCCCTGTCTAGGCAATCTTCTGTGTTGCCTATGCAAACTCTTGAGCTGCATATGCAACCTA
>NZ_BAGN01000309.1 GCF_000308835.1 Nocardia vinacea NBRC 16497
TGTGGGCTGTCGCTTCCCCGGAGGAGTGTCCTCACGCGAAGAGCTGTGGCAGGTCGTGGCCCAGGGCCGGGATGTGGTGTCGCAGTGGCCGTTGGATCGGGGTTGGGATGGGGGGTTGTTCGATCCCGAACCGGGTGTGGCGGGTAGGTCCTACACGCGTGAGGGTGGGTTCCTGCACGATGCGGGGTTGTTCGATGCCGGGTTCTTCGGGATCAGCCCGCGGGAAGCGGTTGCGATGGATCCGCAGCAGCGGTTGCTGCTGGAAACGGTGTGGGAAGCCCTCGAAGACGCCGGGGTGGACCCGGTCTCGTTGCGCGGCAGCGACACCGGCGTGTTCATGGGCGTGATGTACCACGACTACCCCGCCAGCGCGGTCGGTGGTTCGGTCGTCTCGGGTCGGGTGTCGTACGTGCTGGGATTGGAAGGCCCGGCGGTATCGGTGGACACCGCGTGCTCGTCGTCGCTGGTCGCCCTGCATCAAGCCGTGCAGGCCGTGCGGGCCGGTGAGTGCGGGATGGCGTTGGTCGGCGGTGTCACGGTGATGTCGACACCCGACACGTTCGTCGAGTTCTCCCGCCAGAAAGGACTGGCGCCGGATGGCCGGTGCAAGTCGTTCGCCGAGGCCGCCGACGGTGCCGGCTGGTCCGAAGGCGTCGGTGTCCTGGTCGTGGAGCGGCTTTCCGACGCGCGTCGCCGCGGG
>NZ_BAGN01000308.1 GCF_000308835.1 Nocardia vinacea NBRC 16497
CACGATAGGGGACCCAGAACTGGGTCCCCTATCGTCGTTTTTGCACCTATATCTATGCCGTGTTCGGGCCCGACCGCCGACACGTGATTGAATTCAGGGGTTCGACAACCTCTGGCGGAACCTAGAAAGGGGCCACCGTGTCGGAACAGAACGACGGCCGGAAGTCTTTCCGGCAGGACGGTCCCGACCGCGATCGAGGCGGCGATTCTCGCGGCTCTTCCGACCGAGGTGATTCCGGTGAACGGCGCGGCTTCAAACGCAGCGACTCGACCCGGAGTGGTTCGAACGACCGCGGCGACTCCAATCGTCGCAACGATTCCAATGATCGCGGCTCCGGCGACCGCGGTGGTTTCAAGCGCAGCGGATCCGGCGAGCGTGGCGACTCCGGTAACCGTGGCGGCTACAACCGCGGTGCCGATGATCGCGGAGATTTCAACCGTGGCGGCGGCCGTGGCGGTTTCGAGCGCGGCGACTCCGGCCAGCGCGGTGATTCCGGTGACCGTGGTTTGAACCGTGGCGGTTCGGGTGAGCGCGGCGGGTTCAAGCGCTCCGGTGATTCCGCCGACCGAGGTGGTTTCAACCGTGGCGGCTCGGGGGACCGCGGCGGATTCAATCGCAGTGGCGATTCGGGCCGACGCGGCGACGCGGGCGATCGGGGCGGATTCAGCCGAGGTGGCTCCGGCGATCGC
>NZ_BAGN01000307.1 GCF_000308835.1 Nocardia vinacea NBRC 16497
GGTGCTGTGGGGGCGGGTGGTCAGCTCGGTACGGATCTCGGTGCTGGTCTCGGCGGCACGATTGGTGCAGGGGCACAAGCGATTTCGGGCTTGGAGACCGGGCTCGGCGGCGCCGTCGACGCGGGCGCCGATCTCGGTGGCAGCCTGGGTGGCGCACTGGACGCCGGTGCCCAGGCATCGACCGGATTCTCCAGTGCAATCGGCACCGCGGCCGACGCGAATGCTGATCTGTCCACAGGCCTGACCGGCGCGGTAAACGCCGGTGCGCAGGCGGGGACCGATCTGGGTGGCAGCTTGTCCACCGGTCTGGGTGGTGCTGTTGATGCGGGCGCTCAGGCGTCCGGTGGTCTGGAAACCGGCCTGTCCACCGGAATCGGTGGCGCGCTCGGCGGCGGTGCACAGCTGGGATCGGATCTGGGTGGGAGTCTGTCAACCGGTTTGGAAGGCGCGGCAGGCGCTGGCGCCCAGGCAGGTACTGATCTGTCCACAGGTCTTAGCGGCGCGGTCGGTGGCGGCGCGGAACTGGGGACCAATCTTGGTGCCGGCCTGTCCACGGGTCTCGGCGGCGCTGTCGATGCCGGGGCGCAGACGGGTGCCGAGCTGGGCGGCGGTTTGTCCACAGGTCTGGGTGGCGCTGTCGGCGCTGGTGCGCAGGCCGGTGCTGATCTGGGCGGCAGTGTGT
>NZ_BAGN01000306.1 GCF_000308835.1 Nocardia vinacea NBRC 16497
ACTGTCCCGTGCGCAGCCGACGGGCCTGACCCATCCGCTCCACGATCGCGTCGCGGATCATCGCGGCTACATCCGGCCAGTGCCGATACAGCGTGGTGCGACCGACACCGCTGCGTGCCGCGACCGCCACATGGGTCACCCCGGTCCAGCCCTCCTCGGCGAGCAACTCCGCGACCGCCGACAGCGCCGCCTCCCGGCTGCGCAGCACGCGCGGGTCAGGGCCGCGGGTCAGGGCGGACTGGCTCATCCAAGGCTGCGCGTCGCTCATCGGACCGTCCTTCGCGAGGGCTGGAACGTCGTCGCAGAACATCTTGCACCAACACCAATTGTTGTACATACTGTGCCATATCTTCGGTACATTATGTTCCATAAGCCGCCGAGGGTATCGGCACCGGTGGACGTTCCGGTGAGTCGTCAACGCCTACAGGAGAATTCCGTTGAAAACATTGCTGATGAGCACCGCGGCCATCCCGGTCACGATCGAGAAGCGCCGATCCCGGCGTCCGGTCGCCGTCGACACGGGCCTGTATCAGGACATGCTGCGCAGCTATGAGGAGACCGCACGCTCGGCCGACGAGCTCGGCTTCGACGGATTCGGCAGCACCGAGCACCATTTGCAGACCGAAGGCGGGGAATCGTTGC
>NZ_BAGN01000305.1 GCF_000308835.1 Nocardia vinacea NBRC 16497
GGTCGACTACGCGTCGCGGATCTGGCAAGCCGGCGGTATCGCCGAACTGCATGTGTGGCCCGGCGGATACCACGGCTACGATCTCGCGGCCCCGGAGGCGGCGATATCGCAGGCGACGAATCGGGCGCGGCTGAATTGGTTGCAACGGCTGCTGCCGAGCTGATACCGACATACGGGGATTTGCCATATCGCATCGAAGAGGCTGCGGTCGCGTAGATGTTGGTTCCCAGGTTGGCATTGGACGACGGCGTCACGACCGCGCGCGGCCACCCCATGTCGGCAGGACAGGTTCCTGTGCAACGTGTCCGCGGTGATACGAAAGCTATGCAGGATGAGGGGCTGCCGGGTGCAAGAGCAATCGCCGCACAGCAAGGGCGAGCTGCGCCCGCAGTCGTCCTTGTGGATCGCGCACGGACCAACCCAACTCGTGCTCGATCGTAACGAGCCGGTCCTGCAGCGTGGAATGGTGGACGAACAGTGCCGCCGCCGCGAGTCGCAGGCTGCTGTGCGAGGTGAATTCCACCAGGGTACGCAGCACCCAGGGTGCGGATTTCGCTGCTGCCTCGATCCCA
>NZ_BAGN01000304.1 GCF_000308835.1 Nocardia vinacea NBRC 16497
CGCCGGATGCCTGCCCTGGAGCGCGGCGCTGGCGATCCTCGGATACGTCGTCGGCGCCAACTGGCACAACGTCGAAGACGCCATCCGCGGTCCCAGCTACCTCATCGCCGCGGCGGTCGCACTCGCTATTGCCGTCACGGTTGTCGCCGCGATCGGTCGACGTCGCCGCGACTCCTCCGAACTCAGCGCCACCGACGGTGCCCGATGAACTCAGCACTGCGGTCATGGCGTCAGCCCACGTCGACCAGATTGTGCGCTAACGGCCGAAGGTCTGGTCGAGGAAGGTGATCAAGGTGGCCCGGATCTGTTCCGGCGGTGGTGCGGCGCCGAAGAATTCGTGATCGCAGTCGTAGGCGTGGAATTCGGTGTGCACCCCGGCTCGCTGTAACGCGTCACGAAACTCGACGCTCTGACCGAACGGGACGACGTGGTCGAAACGCCCGTGCAGCAACAACACCGGCGGATCATCGCCGCTGACATAGGTCACCGGACTCGCGGCACGGGCCCGCTGCGGACATCGGGTCGCGACACATCCCAGCAG
>NZ_BAGN01000303.1 GCF_000308835.1 Nocardia vinacea NBRC 16497
TGCGAGCAGGATCCGGCCCGGTTCCTCCGACTGCGCCGAACGCACCAAACCCCACACCGCCGACGCCGCCGGATCAACCCCATCACCGTTCACCGCGACCGCTGACCGGGTGAGGACCAGCAAGGTGCTGGAAGCGAACCGCTGCTGAACAGAGAAGTCCTGCAACACTGTCAGCACCCGGTGGCTGATGGCGTGCGCCCTTGCCAGCACGTCGATGCCGTTTCCACCGTCGTTGTCGGTGTCGTTTCCACCGCTACGGCAGTCGAGCACCACGACCGCTGGGACCGGTTGGTCGGTCGACTCGGCTTCTAGGGACTCGGCTTGCAGATCGTCCCATTCGGCAAACGCCGCTTCCCGCAGTTGCGCAGGCATGGGTGTGGGTGTCCAGTGCAGGGTGTGCAGCCGGTCTCCGCCGTCTGCTGCGGTGGTGAGTTGGTCGAGTTGGACGGGGCGCAGTGTCAGTGATGCGATGGTGAGGACCGGTTGCCCGTCGGGGTCGGTCACGGTCACGCTGACCGTGTTGTGGCCGTGGGGGG
>NZ_BAGN01000302.1 GCF_000308835.1 Nocardia vinacea NBRC 16497
TTCTGTCGGCGTCCCGAGATTCGGCTCATTCAGCGGTTTGTCGGGGTTTAGGTCTAGATTATTACCATCCCACTTCGTTTCATATTTCTTGCCGTCTTTGTTGGCAATATATGAGAGATCGTGGAGACTGCCTTTTGTTTCAACTACCTTACCGCTCGGGTCATACAGGGTGACGCCGTTACAATTACCCGAATCGTCATACGTGGTCTTGTAGTAATAGCCTGAATTTGTCGGAGCAGAGTCCAGCTCTTTGGGCTTCGACCCGTTACCTTCGTACTGCCAATACTTCTCTTCTGCCATACAAACCCCTCAGCGGACGGGGACGCCGCAGCAGTTGGTGCTGCGCCAGTCGCAATCTCGCGACTGATCGACCGAATTGCTCCTTACTACGTGCAGTACTGCCATGCCATGCCGATTCGACCGTGAGATCGGGTGCTCAGATTGTGGCTGTGACGGCTGGTGGGGACGCCGTCGACGGTGCAGCCGCGGTGGTGACCGGTGGCAGCGCGGCGGCCTGTTGCGTGGCATTGCCAG
>NZ_BAGN01000301.1 GCF_000308835.1 Nocardia vinacea NBRC 16497
CCCACGATCGCGATCGGTTCACTCGAACGACCCACCAATAGCTCATTCGATTGCCGTAAAGCCAAATTCTCCTTGGCGGAGACACGCAGAGCTTTAACAAGTTCTTCTATCGACAAAGACATATCTAATTCTTTCCGATCAATTCATGTCGCGCTGCATGATGAAGCGCACGAGACTTTCGGGATCCATTTCATCTACCGCGTCTTGCGTCATATCACCGCCCTTGGCGACAGAATTACTTCTATCCTCCATGGCAAATCTCAATAGATGATCAAAGATGCCCGCCGAACGGAGTCGCTCCATTGACGCATTGGCGAGGAATTCACTAACGACAGCTTCGTCTTCACGAGAAGGGCCATTGAAATGGTCGTTACCGGCTAATTTCTGATGGAGGTGCTCGGCGACGGCTCTAGGGGTCGGGTAGTCGAAGATCAACGTCGCCGGGACCGCGACTTCGGTGGCGGTCTTCAAGCGCTTGCGTGCTTCGATGGCGGTGA
>NZ_BAGN01000300.1 GCF_000308835.1 Nocardia vinacea NBRC 16497
CGCGGTGCCGCCCTCGGCGGGCAGTGTCAGGGGCGCGAGCAACGTCAGTTCCCGTATCGCCCCGCATCCGACCTCGTCACCGGCACGGATCACCAGCTCGACCAGCCCGGTCCCGGGCAGCAACACCACACCACCCACGGCGTAATCGGCCAGCCACGGATGAGTCTGCAGCGACAGCCGGCCGGTCACGGTCACGGCCCCGGTCTCCGGGGACACCACCACCGCCCCGATCAATGGATGATCGAGTCCCGACAATCCCAGCGAGTCGGGATCGGTGTTGCCGGTGATCGTATCGAGCCAGTAGCGGCGGTGCTGGAAAGCGTAGGAAGGCAACACAACCCGGCTCGCGCCACGGCCATCGAAGACCGGTGTCCAGTCGATCCCGGCACCGGCCACATCCACCACTGCCAGTGCCGACAAGAAGGTCGTGTCCTCGACACGATCCCTACGCAGCAAAGACGTCACCACCGTGTCGGTCGTGTCGGTGTCGCTGGA
>NZ_BAGN01000299.1 GCF_000308835.1 Nocardia vinacea NBRC 16497
ATTTTGTGTTGGCGGGTTTGTTGGTCGGGTTCGTTGGTGTGTGTTGGGGTGCGGGGTGTGAGGGTGCCGTCGGGTTTGTGGGTGTGTTCGTTGGTTTTTTGGGTGAGTTCGATGGTGAAGGCTTTTTTGATGAGGGTGGTGCCGTTGTTTCGGGTGTAGGACTGTGTCCATTGGTTGCGGGTGCGGACGCGGGGTGTGTGTTTGGGGTCGCGGTGGGGGTGGTTGGGGTCGGGTTGGTCGATGTTGGTGTCGAAGATGATGACGTTGCCGGCGCCGTCGTTGGTGGCGAAGTAGCCGTGGGCGTTGGTGCCGTCGTCGGTGGCGAAGACGACGCTGTCGAGGGGGTCGTCGGGGTCGGCGATTTGGTCGAGGATGTGGGCGAGGGGGTCTTTGTTGGGGTTGTTGTTGGTGGTGGGTACGGGGATTTCGGTGATGCGGGTGTGGAGGCT
>NZ_BAGN01000298.1 GCF_000308835.1 Nocardia vinacea NBRC 16497
AGCTGGCGTGTTGATGGCCGATCGCGGTGTCAGTGGGGGTGTCAGGTGTGTGTCAGGTCGCTGTCAGTCGGTCCGGCGACAGTGTGTTCATCGAACAAAACGACCGGCACCGACACAGTGCCACAACCGATTTCGAGGAGTAGACGAAATGTCTGTCACCATCACCCTGACCGATCAGGACAAGAGCACCTTGCGTACCGCCGCCTATGGCGCGGTGTCGTTGATGGCCGCCGCCGGTGCGGCGCACAAGGGCATCTCGCAGGGCTGCATCGCCTTGACTTCGGCGACCGGGTTGGTCGGGCATGTGCTCGCCGCCAAGTCCAAAGACATTCACTTGCCAGGTAAGTCCGTTGCCGAACTCGCCGATCAGGTGCTGCCGAGCCTGACCGCGGCCGTGAGCCTGCTCGGCAAGCAGCATCCAGAGGAGGCCGACAACTTCCGC
>NZ_BAGN01000297.1 GCF_000308835.1 Nocardia vinacea NBRC 16497
ACAACCACTCCCACGTCAATCCCGCCAGACATCGGGATAATCCCCGGTTCGGGATAAGTCGAGTAATCCCGAGATCGGGATTAGTCGACGACTTCGGCATGCGAGAACTCACCGCCACCCAGGCTGACGATCTCTACGAGCTGATCTCCGAACGCGCCGCCGCCGGCGTCTCCATGGTGCTCACCTCGAACCGGTCGCCGGTCGACTGGTATCCACTGTTCCCGAATCCGGTTGTCGCTGAGTCCCTCCTGGACAGGCTGATCAACACCAGCCATCAGGTGTTCATGAACGGACCGTCCTACAGGCCGAACAAGCGGCCTGGCGCCAAAGACGAACCACACAAGGAGGCCATCGGGTAGAACATCAACCAGGACCCACCACCTGCCCGATTACTTGAACGAACGCGGCGGGAATTACTTGAACGTCGACACGAAA
>NZ_BAGN01000296.1 GCF_000308835.1 Nocardia vinacea NBRC 16497
CTGGCCGAGCTGACCGCGTTGGCGATGACAATCGTGATCGGTTTGGGGGCGTTCGCGTGGTCGTTCGCGGCGTTGACCGAACTGAGCCAGATGGCTGGGATTACACACCGTCTAGCGTGGGCCGGACCGATTTTCGTGGATGGCGCGATTGTCCAGTCCGCCGTCGCCCTGGTCTCGCTGCAGCGCCGCGCCCGCCAGAACATCCCGATTCCGACCGCGACTCGTGTGTTCTTCTGGGGTGAGTTGTTCGCCGCCGAACTGATCAGCGTGATCGGAAATGGCCTGCACGCTGCGGAATCCGGGCAACGTATCCTGCCCGCGACCATCGCGGCGTGCGTCGCGGGCGCCGCGCCGCTGTTCGGGCTGGCGGCCACGCACGGCCTGACCGCGCTGATCGAGGTTCCCCGCAACCCGGA
>NZ_BAGN01000295.1 GCF_000308835.1 Nocardia vinacea NBRC 16497
CCACGGCCGGGTGAGCCTTGGCAAGCTCAACGGTCGTGTCGGATGAATTGCAGTCCCGTATAACAACATACGACCCAGCTGCATGTTTCTGCACGGCGTCGAGGCACTGAGAGAGTTCGTCCGCATTGTTGTGCGTGACGATGACGATGCCGAGATCGTCCACAGTCGGCGGCATTCCGCTCCTACGTGTTCGAGTTGATGGGTTTGCTGATTTTCCAGACGCTGTCGAACCACGTCTGCGCCTGCCGCACGAACTGCGATTTCAGCGACTCGCCGTCGCCATGGTCGATGTCCATATGGAAGAGCAGCGAGTTCTTACCCATCAAGTCCCAGATGACCGTCTCCTCGCCGCCGAGGGTCAACTGATGCTCTTCGATCGAGTAGAAGCCGAAGAAC
>NZ_BAGN01000294.1 GCF_000308835.1 Nocardia vinacea NBRC 16497
CAGGGTGCGCAGCGGGTTGGTATGGGGGCGGGGTTGTATGCGGCGTTCCCGGTTTTCGCTGCGGTGTTCGATGAGTTGTGTGTTGAGTTCGATCGGTTGCTGGGGGAGTCGTCGCCGGGTGTTTCGTTGCGCGACATCGTGTTCGGTGTCGGTGATGGTGAGTTGTTGCATCGGACGGAGTTCACGCAGCCTGCGTTGTTCGTGTTCGAGGTGGCGTTGTTCCGGTTGATCGAGTCGTTCGGTGTGTCACCGGATGTGTTGATCGGGCATTCGATCGGTGAGTTGGTGGCGGCGTATGTGGCGGGGGTGTGGTCGCTCGAGGATGCGTGTGCGCTGGTGGTCGCGCGTGGTCGGTTGATGGGTGCGTTACCCGAAGGCGGCGCGATGCT
>NZ_BAGN01000293.1 GCF_000308835.1 Nocardia vinacea NBRC 16497
GGGAACCTCGATCAGCGCGGTCAGGCCGTGCGTGGCCGCCAGCCCGAACAGCGGCGCGGCGCCCGCGACGCACGCCGCGATGGTCGCGGGCAGGATACGTTGCCCGGATTCCGCAGCGTGCAGGCCATTTCCGATCACGCTGATCAGTTCGGCGGCGAACAACTCACCCCAGAAGAACACACGAGTCGCGGTCGGAATCGGGATGTTCTGGCGGGCGCGGCGCTGCAGCGAGACCAGGGCGACGGCGGACTGGACAATCGCGCCATCCACGAAAATCGGTCCGGCCCACGCTAGACGGTGTGTAATCCCAGCCATCTGGCTCAGTTCGGTCAACGCCGCGAACGACCACGCGAACGCCCC
>NZ_BAGN01000292.1 GCF_000308835.1 Nocardia vinacea NBRC 16497
ACACCTCGATCAGATTCGCGGAAACCCTTGTCGCCGAAGGGATCGCAGCCTCGATCGGCAGCATCGGCGATGCCTATGACAACGCCCTGGCCGAATCGACGATCGGGCTGTTCAAAACCGAAGCCCTCGCCCGCGACAGCCCGTTTCTCACCGGGCCGTTGCGGTCGCTCGACGACGTCGAGTACGCGACGATGGAATGGGTCGACTGGTACAACAACCGGCGGTTGCACAGCCTGCTCGGACACGTCCCACCCGCCGAGTACGAGACCGCCTATTACGCTGAACAACAGCCATCCCAGCCGGTGATGACTCAACCATGAAGCCGGCCGGAAAGTGGGGACGGTTCA
>NZ_BAGN01000291.1 GCF_000308835.1 Nocardia vinacea NBRC 16497
GAGCTGCGGACTGCGTATCCGGTGTTCGCCGAGCATTTCGATGCGATTGTCGGGCAGTTGGATCCGCTGTTGGGGCAGTCGGTTTCGCTGGATGTGGCGCTGTCGGACGAGGACTCGGTCGATCGGACGGTGTTCGCGCAGGCGGGGTTGTTCGCGTTCGGGGTGGCGTTGTTCCGGTTGCTCGAATCGTGGGGCGTGCGTGCGGATGTGGTGGCTGGTCATTCGATCGGTGAGGTCGCTGCCGCGCATGTGGCTGGGGTGTTGTCGCTGGCGGATGCGTGTGTGTTGGTGGCTGCGCGTGGTCGGTTGATGCAGGCGTTGCCTTCTGGTGGTGCGATGGTCG
>NZ_BAGN01000290.1 GCF_000308835.1 Nocardia vinacea NBRC 16497
AACACCACACGACGTGGATGCCGGGCTGGCGGCATGGCCACCAGCGGGTGCGGTGCACACCGATACCAGCAGCCTCTACCAGCAACTCGCCGAGGACGGGTACGGCTACGGTCCCGCGTTCCAAGGCCTGGAATCAGTCTGGCGCACCGGAGAAGACTGGCTCGTGCAAGCCACCCTCCCCGAAACCGGCGGCCAGGCAAACCATTACGGACTACACCCCGCCCTGCTCGATGCCGTCCTGCACGCCATGACCACCGGCTTTGACACCAGTGGGAAGGCCGGGGTGGAGGCCGCAGCGGGTCCGTTGCTGCCGTTCGCGTGGGAAGGCGTGCAATTGC
>NZ_BAGN01000289.1 GCF_000308835.1 Nocardia vinacea NBRC 16497
GGGCACACGGGCAGGCTGACCGCGGTGGCGTTCAGCCCGGACGGTACCCGGCTGGCCTCCGCAGGCAACGACGGTGTGCGGCTCTGGGACCCAACCCAAGAGCCGGTCCGCGAACCGCTGACCGGCCACACCGGGAGACCGTGCGCCTATGGGACCCCGCGAGCGGGAAACCGGTCGGACAACCACTCACCGGCCACACCGACGCAGTTCCCAGCGTCGCGTTCAGCCCGGACGGCACCCGCCTCGCCTCCGCTAGTGACGACAGGTCCGTGCGGTTGTGGGATGTGGCCACCGGCGCACCGGTCGGTCAACCGCTCACCGGCCACACCA
>NZ_BAGN01000288.1 GCF_000308835.1 Nocardia vinacea NBRC 16497
TGCCGCGCTGCAGGGCCGCGTCCATTTCGGCGACGAACTCTTGCAGGCGCAGTCCTGCCCGCTGCTCAGCGGACGCCCAGGCGTAGGCGGCATCGCGGGCCCGTTTGCGTCCCTGAGCTTCGGCGAGGTTGCGGGCGCGGCCTCGTGGAGCCGCAGGCACAGGTGTGCTCGTGCGGTCGGTGGATTCTGTTGCCGGTGCGCCTGCCGGTGCCGCGGTTGGGGTGGCGCCAGGCGGTGGGACCGATGGTGCCGACCACACCGTTGCGCCAGCCAATGTCGACTTCTTCCGAGGCGGTTCGGATGCCGGTGTCATGCCGCTTTCTTTCCGTT
>NZ_BAGN01000287.1 GCF_000308835.1 Nocardia vinacea NBRC 16497
GGACACCACCACCGCCCCGATCAATGGATGATCGAGTCCCGACAATCCCAGCGAGTCGGGATCGGTGTTGCCGGTGATCGTATCGAGCCAGTAGCGGCGGTGCTGGAAAGCGTAGGAAGGCAACGGAACCCGGGTCGCGCCGCGGCCGTGGAAGATCGGTGTCCAGTCGATTCCGGTGCCGGCCACATCCAGTCGGGCCAGTGCCGAGAGCAGGGTCGTGTCCTCGACACGGTCCTTACGCAGCAGCGAAGCCACGACAGCCTCCACACCGTCCACGGTGGGTTTGGTATCCACGGCGTCGCTGGTGGTGTG
>NZ_BAGN01000286.1 GCF_000308835.1 Nocardia vinacea NBRC 16497
CGACGGTCGGCACCGACACCCCGGCACCGGATAAACCGGCCACCCCTGGCCCCGTGGCATATCTGTGCCGGGTGCCGCTGCCGAGCGCCGGAGGACCCGGCCAAGGGCTCATAGACGGCGGTGTGAAACTGGCCGAAGCCATCGGGATCACCATCCCGGACGGCAATGTCGATCTACTCGCACGCGCCGCCGACACCTGGACCAAGATTGCCGACGCCGGACCGGTGGCAAAGATGGCGGGGGAGTTGGAACGGGTCGCCTGGTCGTTCGAGGCGATTGTCA
>NZ_BAGN01000285.1 GCF_000308835.1 Nocardia vinacea NBRC 16497
TCGCGACCTCGCGACTGATCACAGCCTGCACAAGATCGTCACGTGAGCCCACCCGCCGGTAGACCGTGACACGATCCACCCCCGCCTGCCGGGCGACATCCTCGATCGTCGTCTTCTTGACGCCGACCTTCGAGAACTGGACCAAGGCGGCATCGAGGATCCGCGTCTCCGGATCGGCCGCATCGTCGCGGCTCAGGGGTGCTTTCGACGCCGTCTTCACGCCGTCGACGCTAGCAGACGGCACGCCCCCTGCAACAATCCCAGCAAAAATGTTGC
>NZ_BAGN01000284.1 GCF_000308835.1 Nocardia vinacea NBRC 16497
GCCGCAGCGGTCGCCGCCCGCGACGCCGCCGAACACGAAGCCGCGCAGCTGGAAGACCGTAACCGAGAGTTGGCCAGCGACCTGGACGACGCCCTGGATCAGCTCGCAGGGCACGCCCTGCACGCCGAGCAGGAACGCCTGATCCGCACACCGGCGTGGAGCCCGTGGGCCGCGTCCACCGACCGAGAGGGATATGACCGATGAACTCGACAGCCACTGTCCACCCTGTCCACCCTGTCAACCGGCCGTCAACCGGCCGGTTCGAT
>NZ_BAGN01000283.1 GCF_000308835.1 Nocardia vinacea NBRC 16497
GTCGGGGCAGGGGAAAGTCGTTCGCGCGCATCGCCGACGCAGCCAGGACCACCTCGTGGAAGTCGGCGTATTGCCCCATGGCGACAAATCTGTCGGGGCACATCGTTAACCTGCGGACATGGTCAGACCTGAGTCGGCACTGCGCCGTCTGCTTCGTGAAACAGAAAAACTGTTGCAACCGTATGGGTTTGACGGCGCGGACCCCAGGTGGATACGGGTCGAGCCGGGCGGTGTCGCCTCCGTCGGTCGCACCCGAGTTT
>NZ_BAGN01000282.1 GCF_000308835.1 Nocardia vinacea NBRC 16497
CGCTTGAGTTCGTCGGGCGAGCCCTCGGCGACGATGCCGCCGTGGTCCATGATCAGCAGACGGTCACACAGTGCGTCGGCCTCGTCCAGATAGTGGGTGGTGAGCACGATCGTGGTGCCTCGCTCACGCAGGCGCCGGGATGTGCCTCCCACAGATTCGCGCGACTCTGCGGATCCGAGGCCGCTGGTCGGCTCGTCGAGATAGATCAGCGGCCGGGCCGTGCCACCAGGCCGAGCGCGATGTCGACGCGGCGGCGC
>NZ_BAGN01000281.1 GCF_000308835.1 Nocardia vinacea NBRC 16497
AGTTTCGATGCAGCGGGCGCGAAGCGTAGGTCGTCGCTGACGCGGGTACTCGGCAACACTACAGTGACACCTTCAAGGCGGTCGCCACCTTCAAAGATCCCAAGGACCCGACCCGAACACACCTGCGGCGCATCGTGTCGCCGGGTGTATGGCTGCATCCACCCCAAATGCGCAAGCTAGCATCGCGCACTGCCATCGATGCCTCTGCGTGTGAAACTGGAATGAGAGATCACCAGTCGGCTATGAGAAGGCCTGTG
>NZ_BAGN01000280.1 GCF_000308835.1 Nocardia vinacea NBRC 16497
GTTCGCCGCTCTGCACGACCCAGCTAGCCGCGCCTACTACACGCGAAAACGCGATGAGGGCAAGAAACGCAACGCCGCCCTCATCTGCCTCGCCCGCCGTCGCTGCGACGTCCTCTACGCCATGCTCAAGACCAAACAGCCCTACCGCAATGCCCGCCCGACCGAACGATCAGGCCGCAGCGTCACCTCCTGCCGATAGCCTCGAACGATGACCGACCCGCGCCCGCTCACCGAATCCAAATCGCTGA
>NZ_BAGN01000279.1 GCF_000308835.1 Nocardia vinacea NBRC 16497
GACCGTGCTGACCGAGCGAGTCGGTGCCAGCCGAACGATCGGTGCCGGAAGTCCGGCGCGTACCGACGCTGAGCTGTGCCGAAGTTCGCCGCGTTCGTCGAGGTCCGGAAAGCGATCGGGGCGAAGCAAGCCGCCGGTTCGCGGTGGGCGGTGGGATGACGAGGAGTTATCCGAGGCGGTGGAGTCCGATCCCGAGGTTTCCACCGAGGCGGCCAGGTCCGATCTCGAGGATGATGAGGACCGGGC
>NZ_BAGN01000278.1 GCF_000308835.1 Nocardia vinacea NBRC 16497
ACCCTCCAGCCACGTGGACTGGACGACCGGCACAGTCGAGCTGCTCACCCAGGAACAGCCGTGGCCTCGCAACGGGCACCCCCTGCGCGCGGGCATCTCCTCCTTCGGCGTCTCGGGCACCAACGCGCACGTCATCCTCGAACAAGCACCTGCGGTCGTTGAACCGGTGCCTGGTACCGAGTCGCTGGTGCCGGTCACTGCTGGCGGGTTGGTGTGGGTGTTGTCGGGGCGTACCGGTGAGGG
>NZ_BAGN01000277.1 GCF_000308835.1 Nocardia vinacea NBRC 16497
CCGAATACATCACCGAAGCGTGCACCCGGAACGGAATCGACGCCGGCCTGCTGCCGCCGCAGATCCGGGCAGCAGCTGGTCTAACCGACTGAACTAGAAACTCGACGCACTACGCCCCCCAAACCCCGACCTACTGAGCGCGGACTCGAACCTGCACCAACCGGATCCAGATTCGAGCCCGCAACTGGCTGTCGCAGGGTTCGAGTTCTCGCTTCTGCTTTGGCCTTGGGCCACGGGC
>NZ_BAGN01000276.1 GCF_000308835.1 Nocardia vinacea NBRC 16497
CCTGCGACCGGTCCAACTCGACCAGTTGGCCATCGCGACAGGCAGCGGAGACCGGCTCCACACCCTGCACTGGACAGCCACACCCACACAGCCGCAGGACGTGGCATTCGTGGAGTGGGACGATCTGCAAGCCGAGTCCACCGACCACCCGGCACCACAGATCGTGGTGCTCGACTGCCGTAGCGGTAGAAACGACACCGACAACGACGGTGGAAATGGCACCGATGTGTTGGC
>NZ_BAGN01000275.1 GCF_000308835.1 Nocardia vinacea NBRC 16497
ACTGCGCCCCGTCCAACTCGACCAACTCACCACCGCAGCAGACGGCGGAGACCGGCTGCACACCCTGCACTGGACACCCACACCCATACCTGCGCAACTGCGGGAAGTGGAATTCGTGGAGTGGAACAACCTGGAGCACGAGTCCGCCGACGATCCGGTGCCACCGGTGGTGGTGCTCGACTGCCGTGACGGTGAAAACAACACCGTCGGTGAAATCGACACCGATGTGCTGGT
>NZ_BAGN01000274.1 GCF_000308835.1 Nocardia vinacea NBRC 16497
GTCGCGTGGCAGGACGTAGTCGGTCTGTGGGCAGGGGCGTGGTGCTGTCGCGTGGCAGGGCGTGGTGCTGTCGCGTGGGCAGGGCGTGGTGCTGTCGCGTGGGCAGGGCGTGGTGCTGTCGCGTGGCAGGGCGTGGTGCTGTCGCGTGGCAGGGCGTGGTGCTGTCGCGTGGCAGGGCGTGGTGCTGTCGCGTGGCAGGGCGTGGTGCTGTCGCGTGGCAGGGCGTGGTGCT
>NZ_BAGN01000273.1 GCF_000308835.1 Nocardia vinacea NBRC 16497
GATGTACAGCGCGCTATCGCCGCGGGCGTGCGTCGTGCCCGCGCTGGTGGTGTCGCGATCGGCGGGCAGCTGGACGGGCTGCTGTATGCCGGTCCGGTCGAAGGTGGTTACGGCCGCAACTACGACCTGCGCGCCTACCTTCCGCCCGCCGCATAGATCCACCACAACCGGAAGCCCGGCCGAGAAATCGGCCGGGCTTTTTCGCGTCTCCAGCTTGTCGGCTGGCCTTC
>NZ_BAGN01000272.1 GCF_000308835.1 Nocardia vinacea NBRC 16497
GCGGTGAATGCCGGGGACGCGGTCACGACGCCCGTGGCCGTTCGGAATCCTTCGGCAATGCGGGCGATACCGAAATCGGTCAACGCCGGCTCGCCGTAATCGGTGAGCAGAATATTGCCCGGCTTCACGTCGCGATGCACGATGCCGAGCCGATGCGCGCTCTCGAGCGCGCCCGCGATCTTCACCCCGATCCACAACACGGTCTGCACCGGCAACGGTCCCTGT
>NZ_BAGN01000271.1 GCF_000308835.1 Nocardia vinacea NBRC 16497
AACACCAGTGGACACGGGGTTGGCGGTATGGCCACCACAAAACGCCACCCGAACCGACACCAGCAGCCTCTACCAGCAACTCGCCGAGGACGGGTACGGCTACGGTCCCGCGTTCCAAGGCCTGGAATCAGTCTGGCGCACCGGAGAAGACTGGCTCGTGCAAGCCCGCCTCCCCGAAACCGGCGGCGACGCACACCACTACGGACTACACCCCGCCCTGCT
>NZ_BAGN01000270.1 GCF_000308835.1 Nocardia vinacea NBRC 16497
GCTGCGAGGTCATTCCGGCACACCTGTTCGGCGGCGTCGAGTTCGAAGCTGCCGGCGAACACCGACAACGGGGCCCACACCTGTTGTTCGGCCGGGGTGCACAGCGAGTAACTCCAGTCGATGCACAACCGCAGGGTCTGCTGGCGGCTCGGCGCGCTGCGGCTGCCGCGGGTCAGCAGTGCGTATCGGTCGGTGAGCCGCGCCAGGATCTGTTCT
>NZ_BAGN01000269.1 GCF_000308835.1 Nocardia vinacea NBRC 16497
TGCGCGACCAGTTGCGGCTCAGCCCAGGGCACGGAGGCGGTGGCCAGGTCGCTGGAAGAGATCGAGGAAGCCGGATCGCCGTGTCCGACCGAGCATGGATAGGAGCCCATGATGCTCGCCCGGCGCAACCAGTTGCGACTCAGCCCAGGGCGCGGAGCCGGGAGCCAGGTCACGCTAGAAGAGATCAAGGAAGCCGTATCCCGTGTCCGGCCGAG
>NZ_BAGN01000268.1 GCF_000308835.1 Nocardia vinacea NBRC 16497
GATGCGACCGTTGCGACTCAGCCCTGGGCGCGGAGGCGGGGGCCAGGTCGATCAAGGAGGCCGGACTGACCGTGTTGCCGTGTCCAGTTGCGGCTCAGCCGAGAGCACGGAGGCCGGCAGCCGGATCGCGCTGGAAAAGATCGAGGAAGCCGGACTGACCGTATCGCCGTGTCCGACCGAGCATGGATAGGCGAGCCCGTCGATGCTCGGCCGA
>NZ_BAGN01000267.1 GCF_000308835.1 Nocardia vinacea NBRC 16497
CAGGGCGCACGCGATCAGCCATCGGGTGCTGGGTGTGTTGCAGGAGTTCTCGACTGGTCAGCGGTTCGCGTCCAGCACGCTGCTGGTCCTCACCCGGGCGGCGGTCACCACGACCGCGGGTGATCGGGTCGATCCGGCGGCGTCGACAATCTGGGGTTTGGTGCGTTCGGCGCAGTCGGAGGAACCGGGCCGGATCCTGCTCGCC
>NZ_BAGN01000266.1 GCF_000308835.1 Nocardia vinacea NBRC 16497
TTGGAGGGTTTCGTCGATGAGTCCGGATAGGCCGCCGTCGGGGCCCATGATCACGTATCGGGTTGCTCCCGCCGTGGTGAGGGTGGTGATTCCGTCGGCGAACCGTACGGTGTTGCGGACGTGGTCGACCCAGTACTGCGGCGTGGTCAGCGGTGAATCCGCCTGTTGGGCATCGGTGTTCGGGCTGTCGGTGTTCGGGCCGGT
>NZ_BAGN01000265.1 GCF_000308835.1 Nocardia vinacea NBRC 16497
TTGCGGTTCACCCAGAACAGCGGCTGCCCCTGGCTGTTGTGCCGATGCCGGCGCACGACGGCGACGATCTCGCCGGACACCATCGCGCCGATCTCGACATCACGACCGAACGGATTCCGGGCACCTTGCCCCATCAGCTCGGCGTTGATCTGGTCCAGGTCACTGAGTGTGTTGGTCATTGTGTTCTCCGTGGTTGAGGTGGTG
>NZ_BAGN01000264.1 GCF_000308835.1 Nocardia vinacea NBRC 16497
CGGTAACGTACCGACCCGTCGGAAGGTCCCGACCGGACGTCCGTCAACGGGGCCACGGCCCTACGCGAACGCCGAGCAGGAACGCCTGATCCGCACACCGGCGTGGAGCCCGTGGGCCGCGTCCACCGACCGAGAGGGATATGACCGATGAACTCGACAGCCACTGTCCACCCTGTCCACCCTGTCAACCGGCCGTCAACCGG
>NZ_BAGN01000263.1 GCF_000308835.1 Nocardia vinacea NBRC 16497
CCAACAATCGCGATCGGCTCGGCCGAATGACCCACCACCACAACCGGTTCCGCGGCCACGGATGCTCCGGCCAGCTGCTGGTGCAGGTGTTCGGCGACGGCTCTGGGGGTCGGATAGTCGAAGATCAACGTCGCCGCGACCGCCACCCCGGTAGCAGTTTTGAGTCGGTTGCGGGCTTCGACGGCGGTGA
>NZ_BAGN01000262.1 GCF_000308835.1 Nocardia vinacea NBRC 16497
GCTCCCATAGTCGATGCGCCGCAGCGGTAATGGTGGGTTCCAGAGCGCGAATGCGTTTCGCGACAAGCGCGGGCAGCACCAGTTTGCGGTGCGCATGGTGGATCGGGTCGTCACCGGTGGCCAGGACGTGGATGGCCTGTCCCCCGCCATCCAAATCGAAGACCGCCGCCGAACCATCGGG
>NZ_BAGN01000261.1 GCF_000308835.1 Nocardia vinacea NBRC 16497
GGCGGTGCCGCCCTCGGCGGGCAGTGTCAGGGGTGCGAGCAACGTCAGTTCCCGTATCGCCCCGCATCCGACCTCGTCACCGGCACGGATCACCAGCTCGACCAGCCCGGTCCCGGGCAGCAACACCACACCACCCACGGCGTGGTCGGCCAGCCACGGATGAGTCTGCAGCGAC
>NZ_BAGN01000260.1 GCF_000308835.1 Nocardia vinacea NBRC 16497
GCATAACGCCCCTTCGACTGTTGTGTACGTCACACTCCGATGGTAGCCTCCTGAACAATAGCTCACCTGCTGAGCAGATGATCACGCATCAATGAGGAGCGCAGTGGCTACCGAAGCGTCCCGGCCGGGCAATCCGGACGATATCCGGTTGGCATTGCGGGCTGCGCAGC
>NZ_BAGN01000259.1 GCF_000308835.1 Nocardia vinacea NBRC 16497
CAGCGCCACTACCTGGGCCGTCTCGGCGGCGTATCGCCGCATCGAACGACGCCAGGCCTTCGGCCTCGGTGAACGGCGGGAAACCCAGCCGTCGCATCCGATCGAAGTCGTCCTCGGACAGTTCGGCACCGAGGCCGCTCGATCGCGCCCACAGACCGTAATCAAATT
>NZ_BAGN01000258.1 GCF_000308835.1 Nocardia vinacea NBRC 16497
CCTCGCCGCCTAGGCGAAGCACGGTGGCGAAGCCTGCGGCGAGGCATTCGGTCAGGGTCGCGAGGTCGGGGATCGCGGCGGTGTCCGCGTTGATCGCGACGTAGCAGGTTCCGGCGTGCGAGGTCATTGTCACGTTGACGGCCGTGCCGATGGTGGGGCCGAAAGCG
>NZ_BAGN01000257.1 GCF_000308835.1 Nocardia vinacea NBRC 16497
ACCACGGAGCGAGTTTTACGAGCGACCGTTGGCGGGCCGTCTCGCGTTCGCGCCGATAGGTGCGGCCATCGACTCAGCCGAGTCGTCGAAGCGCATGTGCCGCACGCGTTGGGCTCGACGATCCGGTGTGTGTGCACCGGTGGCCGAGTGATCCGCCATCAGCGACC
>NZ_BAGN01000256.1 GCF_000308835.1 Nocardia vinacea NBRC 16497
CTCACGCTGTGGCAGACCACCGGTGCTTTCCCGCTGCGGCAAACCACCCAGAGCATCACGCTGCGGCAGACCACCGGAGGCGGAATCCCGCTGCGGTAAGCCCGAACCGGTGTCACGCGGCGGGATACCGCCCAGACCGGACTCACGCTGCGGCAGACCATTC
>NZ_BAGN01000255.1 GCF_000308835.1 Nocardia vinacea NBRC 16497
AACCAAGCCCAGCACCATCCGCGACGCCGCAACCGAACTCAGCACCACCAATGTTGCTGCCACCGAGCCCAGCACGTCGCACATCGCTACCACCGAACCCCACACGGCCAGCAACACAGCAACCAAATCCAGCGATATCCGCGACGCCGC
>NZ_BAGN01000254.1 GCF_000308835.1 Nocardia vinacea NBRC 16497
ACCACGGAGCGAGTTTTACGAGCGACCGTTGGCGGGCCGTCTCGCGTTCGCGCCGATAGGTGCGGCCATCGACTCAGCCGAGTCGTCGAAGCGCATGTGCCGCACGCGTTGGGCTCGACGATCCGGTGTGTGTGCACCGGTGGCCGAGT
>NZ_BAGN01000253.1 GCF_000308835.1 Nocardia vinacea NBRC 16497
AATCAGGTGTCGGGTATCCGACAAACTTCCAGGAGGTGACCACTGATTTCGTTAGCACATGGGTAACTCGCCGGGCACGCCCATAACCGGGCCGATCACGATACCGACGGCCCGCGACGCTGGTCGCCCGGCACTCACGACCGGC
>NZ_BAGN01000252.1 GCF_000308835.1 Nocardia vinacea NBRC 16497
CCTTCACCGGTACGCCCCGACACCATCCACACCACTGCATCGGACTTCACCGCAGGCACCGGATCGGTGTCGGGTGCCGATGATTCGGTGTCGGGTGTGACGGGTGGTGATTGTTCGAGGATGACATGCGCGTTGGTACCCGAGA
>NZ_BAGN01000251.1 GCF_000308835.1 Nocardia vinacea NBRC 16497
ATCCAGGTCCTCGTCGGCGCGCTCGAAACCTCCGGCACCCGCACAGTGTCGGTGTACTCCCAAACCCGAGACCAGGAGTGGGTGTTGAACGCCCAAGGCCTACTCCACACCCAGAGTCCGGTCGAAAACCTCACCACCAC
>NZ_BAGN01000250.1 GCF_000308835.1 Nocardia vinacea NBRC 16497
TCCGCGTACTGGCCCCGATCGCCCGTGATGTCGCGGTGCCCATCGGCGCGTACTTCCTGCTGACCGGACTCGGCTACAGCGACTTCACCGGCCTGCTCGCAGGCACCCTGTTCTCGGGTGCGGTGCTGATCATCGA
>NZ_BAGN01000249.1 GCF_000308835.1 Nocardia vinacea NBRC 16497
ACGACTCGGACGCGAGACGGGCCGCGAACGGTCGCTCGTAAGACTCGCTC
This sequence comes from Nocardia vinacea NBRC 16497, assembly GCF_000308835.1. GTDB lineage: Bacteria > Actinomycetota > Actinomycetes > Mycobacteriales > Mycobacteriaceae > Nocardia > Nocardia vinacea. The sequence goes on from NZ_BAGN01000249.1 coordinate 51, forward strand.
CGTGGCGGGTGCTGATGCTGGATCGTTCGGCACCCGATGTGCGCGTCGGATGGTCGAGACTCGCGACTACGCCGCACGCGCTTCG
>NZ_BAGN01000248.1 GCF_000308835.1 Nocardia vinacea NBRC 16497
AACCAAGCCCAGCACCATCCGCGACGCCGCAACCGAACTCAGCACCACCAATGTTGCTGCCACCGAGCCCAGCACGTCGCACATCGCTACCACCGAACCCCACACGGCCAGCAACACAGCAACCATACATCCGCG
>NZ_BAGN01000247.1 GCF_000308835.1 Nocardia vinacea NBRC 16497
TCTACAGCCGCTGTCGAGGCGGTAGACAGCGACCCGAACGCGGAGCGGGACGCGGAGATCCGCCGCCGCGCGGCGGCCCTGACGGGATCCGGCTCCCTGGGGCAAGTTTGCCAGTGAGAATCGCCGCCCTT
>NZ_BAGN01000246.1 GCF_000308835.1 Nocardia vinacea NBRC 16497
GAAGCCGAGGCCCTCAAAACCTCGGGCGCATGCGGTTTCTAGCCGACGACTATGAGCGGGCTCCCGCCTTGCTCCAGCAAGCTCTCGAAATCTACCGCGACCTCGGCGACCGTCTCGGGGAAGCCGAT
>NZ_BAGN01000245.1 GCF_000308835.1 Nocardia vinacea NBRC 16497
GTCCCGCCGAACGGCACAGCGACCCACGCACCGAGCGACAGCCATCGGTCGCCCAGCCGCAGCCACCGACAGCCCGGCAAACCCCGCTCCCCCAGCCGAACGGCACGATTGATCAGCCAGCCAC
>NZ_BAGN01000244.1 GCF_000308835.1 Nocardia vinacea NBRC 16497
TGCGACGAGTTGCGGCTCAGCCCAGGGCGGCTGACCAGCCGAGGCCAGTCGAATAGTCGCTGCGGGACCGATCGCGGCCAGACACGCGTCAATTGGAATTTCGCCTGAGCTGGCCGAGC
>NZ_BAGN01000243.1 GCF_000308835.1 Nocardia vinacea NBRC 16497
CCAGTCGCGCGATGTGGGCGATACCGTCACGGATCAGAACCTGAGGCTCCCCCACCGCCACAGCCAACGACACGATCCCGGCCACATCAACACCATCGGAGCCCTCGATGTCGGTGTC
>NZ_BAGN01000242.1 GCF_000308835.1 Nocardia vinacea NBRC 16497
TACCGAAGGAGGACACCGCCGCACGACGCGGCCGGTCGGCCTCGACAGTCCAGGCACGAGACTCGGTCAGCAATTCCACCGCGCCCGCGGTCCAGTCCACGTGGGTGGTGGGA
>NZ_BAGN01000241.1 GCF_000308835.1 Nocardia vinacea NBRC 16497
GGGGCCATACCGCGTGCACGCTCGCCGTCAGCGATTCACCGGTGTCGAGGAGTGCGTGGTCGACACCAGCCGCGGTCAATGCGCCGATCTTGTCTTGCCGCCGAGT
>NZ_BAGN01000240.1 GCF_000308835.1 Nocardia vinacea NBRC 16497
CGATGCCGTCCTGCACGCCATGACCACCGGCCACGATACCGACACCGATACCGATACCAGTGTGGGTCCGTTGCTGCCGTTCGCGTGGGAAGGCGTGCAGCTCC
>NZ_BAGN01000239.1 GCF_000308835.1 Nocardia vinacea NBRC 16497
CGCGCGCGTGCCGTGCTTGCATCACGAGCTTCGAACTGCGCGGTCCACCCATCACGGCAAAGTGAGGATTTCGGCGCCTGACTCGGTCACGACCCAACAGCG
>NZ_BAGN01000238.1 GCF_000308835.1 Nocardia vinacea NBRC 16497
GTAAATGCCTCGTCCAAACCGTCCGCGCCTCCTGGGCCGTCGGCTACGACCAAGCCACCATCCCCCACGAAAACGCCGACACCTGGGACGAACTCGAAGAA
>NZ_BAGN01000237.1 GCF_000308835.1 Nocardia vinacea NBRC 16497
GACGTACAGGGCCGCGTGCGAGTTCCGGATCCGGATCGCGGCGTGACCGTCATGTTTGCGCATACCCGAGGCGACCGGCAGCAGACCACCGGACAGCAGTTCCGCCTCGATCTCCAGCTGCTCGTAACCGGGAGTGATACCGGCCTCGTCGGGCACCACCCACATCTGCACGAAGTGCACCGGGTCCTGGTGGACGTCGCCGCTGAGCCGCCACGAGTCGTTCTTCTCCGAGTGCAGGATGCCGGTGCCGGCGCTCATGCGCTGCGCCAGGCCGGGGTAGATCACGCCGTTGTGGCCGGTGGAGTCCTGGTGGACCAGCGAGCCCTCCAGCACCCACGTGACGATCTCCATGTCGCGGTGTGGATGGGTGTCGAACCCCGTACCGGGATCGACGATGTCGTCGTTGTTGACCAGCAGCAGCCCATGATGAGTGTTGGCCTGGTCGAGATGGTGGCCGAACGAGAACGAGTGTTTGGAATCCAGCCAGCCGAAGTCGGACTTGAACCGGTCCTCGGCGCGGCGGATGTCGACAGTGGGAGTCAAGTCGATGGTGCTCATGAGGTGCCCTCTCCAA
>NZ_BAGN01000236.1 GCF_000308835.1 Nocardia vinacea NBRC 16497
GGTACCGGACAGCAAATCCGACGAAGCCGCGTGGATGGGCGCACAGGACGAGGGCCTCGGCTTCCATTCCCGCCCGCGCACAAAGTAATCCGGTTCGCGGCCCCGACTCGACGCCGAGCGGGCCCGCGACCGTATCTGCTCGCAATACCGCTCTGATCTGCGCGGTGTAACGGGTTCACCACCCTGTGTGGCGACCAAACCTGGATCGAATGTGGCAGAAATCACGGCCCCCTAGGCGGGCCGGCTTTGCCGGGACCCCGCTCGAGCCATAGCGGGGGTGTCGTATGGTGCTCAGCATCACATTCGATTGCGGAGGTCACGGGGACCATCCGCACAGCAGATCAGCGAGGCATCCACCTGTGAGTGCCGCACCGACCGCCGCCCCGGAAACGGGCACCGGCGTCTTCAGCAAGACCAGGGCCGCCATCTCCGCGCGCACACTGCGCACCGACCGGTGGTGGGTCCCACCGCTAGCAACCGCCGTCGGACTAGCCGCTTTCGTCATCTACGCGACGATCAGATCGTATGTGCGAACGGCATATTGGGTTCCGGAGTACCACTACCTGACCCCGTTCTACTCACCGTGCGTGAGCAGCGACTGCGTCGAGGGTTCCAGCCATTTCGGCGCATGGTTCGGCCACATCCCGGCGATCCTGCCGCTGGGCTTCCTGGTGCTGCCGTTCCTGCTCGGGTTCCGGCTCACCTGCTACTACTACCGCAAGGCCTACTACCGCGCGGTGTGGTTCTCCCCGCCCGCGTGCGCGGTCGCCGAACCGCACGCCAAGTACACCGGCGAAACCAAACTGCCCCTGATCATCCAGAACGCGCACCGCTACTTCTTCTATGTGGCCGTGCTGGTTTCGCTGATCAACACCTATGACGCGATCACCGCGTTCCACGGCAAGACCGGCGGCGTCGGCTTCGGTCTCGGCAATATCGTCCTGGTCGGCAATGTGGTGCTGCTGTGGGCCTACACGCTGTCGTGCCATTCCTGCCGGCACATCATGGGCGGCAAGCTCAAGCACTTCTCCGCCCACCCGGTGCGGTACTGGTTCTGGACCCAGGTCTCCAAGCTCAATACCCGCCATATGGCGCTGGCCTGGACCACCCTCGGCACGCTGGCGCTGACCGACTTCTACGTGATGTTGGTTGCCAGCGACACGATTTCGGATCTGCGGTTCATCAACTAACCGCCCTCACAAACCAGGAGTTTCGCGGCCATGCCAGAAGTGGAACGGCACAAGTACGACGTCGTCGTCATCGGTGCCGGGGGCGCCGGACTGCGCGCGGTGATCGAAGCACGCGAACACGGTCTCTCCGTCGCGGTGGTGTGCAAGTCGTTGTTCGGCAAGGCGCACACCGTGATGGCCGAGGGCGGATGCGCCGCCTCGATGGGTAATGCCAATGAAAAGGACAACTGGCAAGTCCATTTCAAGGACACCATGCGCGGTGGCAAGTTCCTCAACAACTGGCGGATGGCCGAACTGCACGCCCAGGAGGCACCCGACCGGGTGTGGGAACTGGAAACCTATGGGGCGCTGTTCGATCGGACCGCCGACGGCCGGATCAGCCAGCGCAACTTCGGCGGCCACACCTACCCGCGGCTGGCGCACGTCGGCGACCGCACCGGACTCGAGATCATCCGGACCATGCAGCAGAAGATCGTTTCGCTGCAGCAGGAGGATTTCGCGGAGACCGGCGACTACGAGTCACGCATCAAGGTTTTCGCCGAATGCACCATCACCGAATTGCTCAAGGACGGCGACCGGATCGCCGGTGCATTCGGATACTGGCGCGAGTCCGGTCGGTTCGTGCTGTTCGAGGCGCCCGCCGTGGTGGTCGCGACCGGCGGCATCGGCAAGTCCTACAAGGTCACCTCGAACTCGTGGGAGTACACCGGTGACGGCCACGCGCTGGCCCTGCGGGCAGGCGCGACGCTGATCAATATGGAGTTCCTGCAGTTCCATCCGACCGGCATGGTCTGGCCGCCCAGTGTGAAGGGCATTCTGGTCACCGAGGGTGTGCGCGGTGACGGTGGGGTGCTCAAGAACACCGAAGGCAAGCGGTTCATGTTCGAGTACATTCCGCCGGTCTTCAAGGGGCAGTATGCCGAGACCGAGGAAGAGGCCGATCAGTGGTTGCGCGATAACGACTCCGCCCGCCGCACACCGGATCTGCTGCCGCGCGACGAAGTGGCCCGCGCCATCAACTCGGAGGTGAAGGCGGGACGCGGCACCGAACACGGTGGTGTGTACCTGGATATCGCCTCGCGACTGCCCGCCGAGGAGATCCGGCGGCGGCTGCCCTCGATGCACCATCAGTTCAAAGAGCTTGCGGACGTGGACATTACGAAGGAGCCGATGGAGGTCGGTCCGACGTGCCACTACGTGATGGGCGGAATCGAGGTCGATCCGGATACCGGCGCGGCGACCGTACCCGGATTGTTCGCCGCGGGCGAGTGTTCCGGCGGTATGCACGGCTCGAACCGGCTCGGCGGCAATTCGCTGTCCGATCTGCTGGTATTCGGTCGACGGGCCGGACTCGGCGCCGCGACCTACGTCGAACAACTGTCCGCGCGCCCCGCGGTGGCCGATGTCGATATCGACGCGGCCGCGAAAGCCGCTGTGGCGCCGTTCGATCCGCCCGCCGAAGGGACCGGCGAGAACCCGTACACCCTGCACACCGATCTGCAGCAGGCCATGAACGATCTGGTCGGCATCATCCGCAAAGAACACGAGTTGCAAGAGGCGATCGAGCGCCTCGCGGAACTGCGGACCCGTTTCAACGGCGTGACGGTGGAGGGCCATCGGCAGTTCAATCCGGGCTGGCATCTTGCCCTCGACCTGCGCAATATGCTGCTGATCAGCGAATGTGTCGCGCAGGCGGCACTTTTGCGAACCGAAAGTCGCGGCGGACACACCCGCGACGACTTCCCCGCGATGGATCCGGAGTGGCGCAACAAGCTGCTGGTGTGCGCGATCGATCCAGCCGATGCGGACGGACCGGTGCCCGGCGTGCGGGTCACCCCGGAGGACCAGATCCCGATGCGGGACGATCTGCTCGCGCTCTTCGATCTGGGTGAGCTCGAAAAGTATTACAACTCAGCCGATCTCGCCTCCCATCCGGCAGGTTCGGTTTCGGCCACGGAAGGCGAGGCGTAAGAATGGGTTACGACGCCAAATTCCGCGTGTGGCGCGGTGATATCGACGGCGGGGAACTGCACGACTTCACCGTCCTGGTGAACGAGGGCGAGGTGGTGCTCGACATCATCCACCGGCTGCAGGCCACCCAGGCCCCGGATCTCGCGGTGCGGTGGAATTGTAAAGCGGGCAAATGCGGTTCGTGTTCGGCCGAGGTGAACGGTCGGCCGCGGCTGCTGTGCATGACCCGGATGTCGACCTTCCAGCCGGACGAGCTGATCACCGTCACGCCGATGCGCACCTTTCCGGTGATCCGCGATCTGGTGACCGATGTGTCGTTCAACTACCAGAAGGCAAGGGAGATACCGTCTTTCACGCCGCCTGAGGATCTGAAGCCGGGCGACTACCGGATGCAGCAGGTCGATGTGGAGCGCTCCCAGGAGTTCCGCAAGTGCATCGAATGTTTCCTGTGCCAGAACACCTGTCACGTGGTCCGCGACCACGAGGAGAACAAGGAAGCGTTCGCCGGTCCGCGCTTCCTGATGCGGATCGCCGAATTGGAGATGCATCCACTCGACGTGGCCGACCGTCGCGATCTGGCTCAGGAAGATCAGGGGCTCGGGCTCTGCAATATCACCAAATGCTGCACCGAGGTCTGCCCGGAGCACATCAAGATCACCGACAATGCCCTGATTCCGATGAAGGAGCGGGTGGCGGACAAGAAGTACGATCCACTGGTCTGGTTGGGCAACAAGCTCTTCCGGCGCTGATCAACCGATATTGGACCACCGGCCGGGGTAAGAACACCCGGCCGGTTGGCGCACCCTTATAACAACGCGACAACCCCGACGGCGACGACCCACACGAGCACCCCGACGAAAAGCGCCGAGAGGAACGAGCCGGTCAGGACGAATACGCCGACCGCGGACACCGCGAAAAGCAGTGCCACGATCAGCCATTCAACCCAATCGCCCGGCCGCAATTTCTTGTACCGGGGATGGGAACTCTTGAGCCCACGGTCCACAAGATGTGGGCTACCCGTAATGACCCTCGGCAAACGCGATTTCGTTGTCGAATCTGCGCTAATTCGTGATCTTTCCGAGCACATCCGATCAATACGGCGGGACCCAGTCTGCCGTCAGGTGACAGGACCCGGCGGACACGACACCGCCGGGTCGGTCGCCCTATGACTCGGGCCGGTCGAACTCACCATCGTGCACACCCGCCGTGAAAGCGGCCCATTCACCGGGAGTGAAGACCAGAACCGGCCCGTCCGGGTCCTTACCGTCGCGCAGCGCCACGTGCCCGGCATCCAATAGCGCCACCTCGACGCTGTCCTTACCCGCGCCCTCGCCGGCTTTACGCCAGACCGCACCGGTCAAATCTACTTTCGCCCCGTCATTGATGCTCACGCCCGCAACTCCTCAGAACTCGCCGCCCGCAACACCTGCGGTGAAAGCGTCCCATGCGCCCGTACCGAAGACGAGGGCAGGTCCACCGGGATTTTTGCTGTCGCGCACGCCGACCCGGCCGCCGGCGAGAAATGCGACCTCGACGCAGTCCTTGCCCGCACCGCTGTGCATGCTCTTGAACCATTGCGCGCCAACCAAATCCATACTCATGCCACATACTCCTTCGCTATCTGCCGGAGCAGATGTCTACTGGGTTGAATATCCAGCGCGCAGCGCTGGAGGCACTCGTGCGCACGCTCGTACCGCCGTACATCAGCATGTCTTTCGAGGTAGAGATCCCCCGTGAAGCCCTCTGCGTACACAACCGGCGGCTCGACCGGCTGGCCTTTGCCATCGATACCGAATTCGAGAACTGTGAACGGTCCGGTGGACACTCCGAGCGGAACACCGGCCGCGAACGGCAGAATACGCAGGGAGATATTGGGTTGGGTGCTGATATCGGCAAGATGACGTAGCTGCGCCGCCATCACTTTGGCGCCACCGACCACCCGGCGCAAAACCGACTCGTGCAGGATTACGTTCACCGTAGCCGGTGCGACCTTGCGGGTGATCAAAGCCTGCCGCTGCATACGCAATTGGACCCGGCGCTCGATCTCCGCGTCCGAATCATCCGGGTAGCCGAGACGATTGAGTGCCCTTGCGTAGTCTGCAATCTGAAGTAGGCCGAGTACGATTTCGGATTGGTAGGAGGTGAGTTTCTGAGCCGATGCCTCCAAACCGACATAGACGTCGAAGTTTTCGGGGATGAGATCGCCGTAGGCATGCCACCAACTCTTGACGGCGGCTTGTTGGGCCAGGCCCTTCAGACCATCGGACAATTCGTCCGGTATGCCGTAGATACGACACAGTTCTTGGATATCGATCGTTCGGATGCGGTCGGCCTGGCCTTTTTCCAAGCGCTGCAACGTGCTTGCGCCCCACTCCATCAGCCTGGATGCCTCCGCGATGGTGAGACCCGACTGGGTGCGCCAGTCCCGGAGATACCTGCCGAGCTGGCGTCTGGGTAGAGTGGAGGCGGCGTTCTCAGGGGATAGCCGGTCCGGGGTTGCCGACGCTCTTGCCGAATTCGCTGACACAGCACGCTCCGTTCTGTATTCAATTGCGATGTTCGCGGGCGCCTACGTGGTTGCGCAGGCTTCCGCCACCGGGCCCGTCGCTCACGCGATGCGCCCTGCGACATGGTTCGCTCGCTACGCTCGCTCACGTCGCGGGCTCGGATGCAAACCCAACGGTTGCTCCGGGTCGACCCCCACAAGCTCGGTTTCCCCGGCACTTCGCTTGGGCAGAGAGCTCTTTCGTCCACTATGGAGAATCCTCCCTTCCCTGCTGGGTTTTGTGCTGGGAATTCGCCTCAAATCTTTGGATATCCACGAAGGACGCTGTTCGTGACCTGCCGCGATGGTGTGCTGGGAGTGTGCCCGGAGCGGAACAGGCGCCTTTCCCTCCTCCTGTGAAACCTCCGGGCGCGCACAGTATTCGATGGCGACGCTCGCGGCGCCCTCCGTGGTCACGCAAGCTACCGCCTCCGGGCGCGTCGCGAGCGTCGCAGGAATCGCACCGAAGGAACGAGGAGTCATGGCTGTTAGTGTCATAGCGTCGTCCTTGATGACCAGCGATTTGACCCCGCATCGTGCCCGCAGCGTCGGGCAGGAGAGCTGGGTGGTTTCCTATTTGCCCGGACGCACGCTGACCTGCGACCAGGCGGTTGCCGCGTTGAAGGTTGCTGAGGTGGTGCCATCGCTGTTCGCCGCGGTCGGCGATCTCGCGGACGAGGTCGGCCTGACCGTACTCGAGGCGCTCGGTATGGCCGTTCGACAGGCCCCGTGGGACCAGGGACCGATTTCCCGGTACACCCGACAAGTCCGGGCGGTGCGCCGCCGGGCGGAGGTCGTCGCCTGATGCAACTCACCAACCTGCACATGCCGGTCGCATCCCTATTGGCCTGCGGAAACGACCCTGGTGTGCTGACAACCGAACAAGCCCACGCCGCAATGCAGTTGCATATCGACTGCACCGTCGACCGGTGCCGGGTCCGCCGTGCGGCGCGGACCACGCTGGTCGAGGCGGGCAAATGTGTGCTGGACGAGCGCGCCCTGCCGTTATGAGGCCCGCTGCCGAACCACCGGGTGTCCCGGAGGTGCTTGCCGACTGCATTCGGGTGCTGCGCTGGGTGACCGCCGAGTCTGTGTCATATCGACGTCACGCTGTCGCGCAGACGAAATACGGCCTGCCGAAACGAGCTGTCCGGCGGATCCGCTCAGTGCCAGGTGTGATCGGTGAGCGGGGTGCGCGGGCCGAACTTCGGCTTGTGCGCGTAACCGCTGATCTCCAGCAGGCGGACGGCCCGATAGCGATGTGGCCGTAGCGGTTCCAGATATTCGACCATCGCGTCGTCGTCGATGGGTTCACCGAGCAGCGTCCAGCCGACGATGGCCGCCAGGTGGTAGTCGCCGACCGAGAGGGCATCCGCGTCACCGAAGGCGCGCTGCCCGATCTCGGCGGCGGTCCACACGCCGATACCGGGCACCGTGCGCAGGCGGCGGGCGGCTTCGGCCGGACTTTCGGCCGCCGCCCGCTCCAGCGCGTCCGCCACCCGGGCCGCGCGCACGATCGTCTGCGCGCGCTGCGGCCCGACATTGGCGCGGTGCCAGGTCCAGGACGGGATCTTGCGCCAGGTATCGGCGTCGGGTGGCAGCAGCAGTCCGGCCGGTGCTGGGCCGGGTGCGGGAGAGCCGAACTGTCGCACCAGCTTTCGCCAGGATGCGCGGGCGGAGACGGTGTGCACCTTCTGTTCCAGCACGGCCGGGACCAAGGCCTCGAAGACCAGACCGGTGCACAGCATGCGCAGCCCGGGAAAGCGGCGGTGCGCGTCGACGATCTTCGGATGTTCGGGGGCGAAGTCGGAAACGTCCTCGTCCAGGCACAGCATGTGATCGAGGCCGTCGAGGAATTCGGCCGCTCCTGGACCCCAGGCGCGGGCGTCGACGGTTTGGCGATCGGCTTGGATAAGACGGTAGGTGACCGGGCCGGTCGGCATTCGAGAGGCGTGCCAGTGCGCGCCGTCATGGGCGACCTGGTGACACGGGTCACCGCGGCCGCGGGACAGTGGCGCGAGGGTGGGCGCGAGATCGATCGGCCGCTCGGCCGTGATCGTCCTGGTCAGGCCGGTCCGGTTCAGGTCCGGCGCGGCCGTCTGATTGCGCACCGCCTCATTGTGCCCCCGTAGGTGGGCGGCGAGCGCGCGGGTCTCGAATGTTGCCCGGCTCACAATTATTTCGGTCCTAATGCGCGATTTGTCATACAGATTCGGCATAACCGCAGATCGCCGCTATTTTGTAACGCGGATAATTAGCGTGGCGATATTGATGCGTTCGGCAAACAGCTGGCAGTCGCCATATCGGAGGTACGAAATGATCACCAACGCGCTCAACTGGTTGCTCAATGCCTGGGGTGCGGTTTCCGCGGGCAGCTCGGGCTACCAGATTCCGTCCGGCACGCTGCCGTTCGGCAGCTGAGACTCATTCGCCGAGCAAGAATTGCGCGAGGTGTATGCCTCGGCGGCCGCTCAGCTGCACGGCCTGGGTTCGACACGAGAAGCCATCGGCTATCAAGATCGAATCATCGTCGGCATTCCGTAGCGCCGGGAGCAAGCCATTCTCGGCGACAGCGACCGAAATGTCGTAATGGTCGGATTGCATTCCGAAGTTTCCGGCCAGACCGCAGCATCCGGTGACCTCTGTCACATTTATCTGCATGCTGGCTAATAGTTGGCGATCTACGTCGAAGCCCATTACGGCATGGTGATGGCAATGCGGTTGGACGACCACCGACTGTCCCGGTCGCGATGGCGGCCGCCAGTTCGGCTGTTCGGCAAGGAATTCGGCGAGTGTGCGCACAGCCGCTGCGGTAGCGGCCGCGCGCGGGTCGTCCGGTAGCAGTTCCGGCAGGTCCGAGCGCAGCACCGCCGTACATGACGGTTCGAGGCCGACGACTATGCCGCCGCCGCGCACATGCTCGTCCAGTTCGGTCAGTGTCGCGCGCAGCCGAGCCCGAGCACCGTCGAGTTGTCCGGTGCTGATCCAGGTGAGCCCGCAGCACACGCGCCGCCGCGGTATGCGGACTCGGTAGCCGAGGGATTCCATCAGTTGCACTGCGGCCTGGGCTATTTCGGGGTCGAAGGCATCGGTGAAGGTATCGATCCACAGCAGCACTTCGGGTGCCCCGTCCGAATTCCCCCGGTCGTGCCAGCTCCTGCGGAAACCGCGGTCGGCGAGTCGCGGTACCGGACGTCGCGGATCCATTCCGCCCGCACGCAAGGCGATTCGGCGCAACCACCCGATTTCGGCCAGCGCATTCGCCGCTCGCGGCATGCGACCCGCGACACCGAGCCAGCGCGGCAGCCATCCCAGCGTGTAATGATCAACGGGACGCGGGCGGTGCCGGTAACGACGGTAGAGCGCCTCGGATTTATAGGTCGCCAGATCGACCCCGGCCGGGCAGTCGGAGCGACATGCCTTGCAAGACAGGCACAGATCGAGCGATTCGGCGACCGCCTCGGACGACCAGGGGAGTGCACCGCGCACCACCTCCTGCAGCACACGCGCCCGGCCGCGGGTGCTGTCCTTCTCGTCGGCGGTGGCCAGATACGACGGGCACATGAAACCACCGGTCGCGCGGGTGTCGGCACGGCATTTGCCGATACCGACGCAGCGATGGACGGCGGCGGCGACATCGCCGTTGTCGTGTGGAAATGCGAAACCGCCCGCTCCGATCGGCCGCACTCCGACCAGCCGCAGGTCGGCATCGATGGGGCGCGGCGCAACCAGGACGCCCGGGTTCAACACATCATCTGGATCGAAAAGCGCCTTGTACCCCGCGAATGCGTCGAGCGCGTCCTGGGAGTACATGATCGAGAGCAATTCCGAGCGGGCCCGGCCATCGCCGTGCTCGCCGGAGAGTGAGCCGCCGTAGCGGACCACCAGCTCGGTCGCATCCTGTATGAAGTTCCGAAAGCGTTGCGGCGCATCGGCAATCGGCAGATCGAGACGGACGTGGATGCAGCCGTCACCGACGTGACCGTAGAGCAGTCCGTCCACGCCGTGGTCCTTTGTCAGCGTGGCGAAATCGCGCAGATACGCACCGAGGTGCTCCGGTGGGACGGCCGCATCCTCCCAGCCCGGCCAGGCCGGATGACCCGCCGGAGTGCGACCGGCCAGGCCCGCGCCTTCGGCTCGAATGCGCCAAAGTGCTGCGGCGGCACCGGGATCGGCGACAATCCTGGAGTCCAGCGCACCGACGGTTCGGCAAAGCTTCTCGGCCGCGGCATACGCCTCGGCGGGGGTATCACCGGCGGACTCGACGAACAGCCAGCCGCTACCGCGCGGCAGTTCCGGCACACCGCTGGTGGCCCCTCGGTGCACGCGCACGATATCGACCAGTCGCGCATCTATACCCTCGACCGCAATCGGGTCGCAGGCCATGACCGCAGCGACATCGTCGGCGGCCGTTGCGATATCGGGATAGCCGAGCACTGTGAGAACGGTGGCCCGCGGCAACGGGACCAGATCTACCGTTGCTTCGAGCAGCAACCCGCAGGTCCCCTCGGTGCCCACGAATGACTTCGCAACCGCCGAACCACGTTCCGGCAGTAGATGTTCCAGCCCGTAGCCGGAGGCCTGCCGATCGAATCGGCCGAGTTCGGTGCGGATCACCGCGAGACCGGCTCTGGTGAATTCGGGCAGGCCAGGAATTGCGGACGGGTCGGCCGCCAGCCTCCGCTCGGCTCCTGTTCCGTCGAGAATGCGCAGCTCACGCACATTATCCGAGGTGCGCCCCCACGCCACCGCATGCGGTCCGCACGCATTGTTGCCGATCATCCCGCCGAGCGTGCACCTGTTCTGCGTCGAGGGATCGGGTCCGAACCGCAGCCCGTGCACAGCTGCCCTTCGCTGGAGCTCGCCGAGGACGACACCAGGCTGGACGCGTGCGATGCGCTGCTCGGGGTCCAGCTCACCGATGCCATTCATGTACCGGCTGAAGTCCACCACGATCCCGGGCCCGATGGCATTGCCCGCCACCGAGGTCCCCGCACCCCGCGCGGTAACCGACAGCCCATTACCCCTGGCGAATTCGAGCGTGCGCGCCACATCCTCGGCACCACGCGGAAAAACGACCGCGACCGGGAGCACCCGATAATTCGACGCATCGGAGGAGTACTCGGCACGCCTACGCGCGGACGCATCGACCTCGCCCGCAATCCCGCGCCCCAACGTCGCCGCCAGCCTATGTACACCCACCCCGCCAGCCTATGCACCCGCGCGACGCAAGATCAGCACTCTGTTCGCTGTGCGCGGAATCGATGCGGAATGGGCTTGCACTCAACCTTTGTTGAGGTCTTAGTGTCGGTGACCAGGTGTTCGATGGGTGGGGACGAGAGGGAGCAACACAGTGAGTATCGAATCGGTGGCCTGGAGCCAGATGTATCGGCGGGCGAACGCGCCGCAGGAGCAGCGGCCGTTCCGGCTCGCGACCGCGCAGCGCATTCTGCGCTTCGCGCGCCCGCACCGCCGCCGGATCGGTGCGTTCCTGCTGTTCAGCGTGGTGTCCGCATTGCTCGCGGTGGCGACGCCGGTGCTGGCGGGACGGGTGGTCAACGACATCGTCGGCGGCGCGGCGCCGCGCGCCGTGGTCACCCTCGCCGTCCTGATCGGCGGGCTCGCGGTGGTCGATGCCGCACTCGGGGTGATCATTCGCTGGCTGTCCTCGCGGATCGGTGAGGGGCTGATCCTGGATCTACGCACGGCCGTGTTCGATCATGTGCAGAAGATGCCGGTCGCGTTCTTCACTCGGACCCGCACCGGTGCGCTGGTCAGCCGCTTGAACAGTGATGTGATCGGGGCGCAGCGCGCGTTCAGCGACACACTCTCCGGTGTCGTCACGAATCTGGTCACCCTCGCGCTCACCCTCGCCGTCATGGTCCGCATCTCCTGGCAGATCACGCTGCTCGCGCTGGTGCTGCTACCGGTATTCGTGGTTCCGGCGCGGCGGATGGGTAATCGACTGGCCGGATTGCAGCGCGAAGCCGCGGGCCTCAATGCGGCGATGAGCACCCAGATGACCGAACGGTTCTCCGCGCCCGGCGCGACGCTGGTGAAGCTGTTCGGACGGCCGCAGCAGGAGTCGGACGAATTCGCACTCCGCGCACGTCGGGTACGCGATATCGGGGTGCGCACCGCGATGCTGCAGACGGTTTTCGTCACCTCGCTGACCCTGGTTTCGGCACTGGCACTGGCCCTGGTCTACGGACTCGGCGGGTGGTACGCGCTGCGCGGTCAGTTGGATGCCGGTGCGGTGGTGTCGCTTTCGCTGCTGCTGACCCGCCTCTACACGCCGCTTACCGCACTGGCCAGTGCCCGGATGGAGATCATGTCCGCGCTGGTGAGCTTCGAGCGGGTCTTCGAGGTGCTGGATCTGAAACCGCTGATCGAAGATGCACCGGATGCCGTCGCGGTGCCCGCGGGTCCGGTCGCGGTGGAACTGGACAATGTCACCTTCGGCTACCCGTCGGCCGATAAAGTGTCGCTCGCCTCGCTCGAGGATGTCGCGACACTCGATACCCGCGGCGGGGTGGAGGTGCTGCACAATATTTCGCTGCGGGCCGAGCCAGGTCAGCTCGTCGCGCTGGTCGGTTCCTCCGGTGCCGGGAAATCTACTGTGGCCCAACTCGTTTCCCGGCTCTACGATGTGGTCGGCGGTACGGTGCGGCTCAACGGAACCGATGTGCGCGACCTGACCACGACCTCGATCCGGGACACCGTCGGCCTGGTCACCCAGGACGGCCACCTGTTCCACGACACCATCCGCGCCAATCTGCTGCTGGCCCGACCGGAGGCCACCGAGCCCGAGCTGTGGGATGCGTTGCATCGGGCTCGGTTGCGTGAGCTGGTGACGTCACTGCAGGACGGCCTGGATACCGTCGTCGGCGAACGCGGCTACCGCCTCTCCGGCGGTGAGCGCCAGCGTCTGACCATTGCCCGGCTGCTGCTCAAGCAACCACGCGTGGTGATCCTGGACGAGGCGACCGCCTCGCTGGACTCGACCTCGGAAGCCGCTGTCCAAGAGGCGCTTTCCGAAGCGCTGGACGGTCGAACCGCACTGGTCATCGCACATCGCCTCTCCACCATTCGGGCCGCCGACCAGATCCTGGTGCTCGAGGACGGCCGAATCGTGGAGCGCGGCACGCACACCCAACTGCTCGCCGCCGATGGACGCTATGCGGAGCTGTACCGCACACAGTTCGCGGACGAGCCGGTCGAAGTCGCGGCCTGAGTCCGAACCCACCGAAGCCCGGCTCGTTCCGGGCTTCGGTGGTTACCGTCAGAATTCGCCTGCGACGCCGAATACGGTGCGGCCGGAGTGGCTGCCCTGCTGAATGGCGTGCAGGACCCTCTCGGCCTCGGTGATGGGAACTAAGTTCTCGATGGTCGAAAGGTGTTGTGGCCGCAGCTCATTGGCGAGTCGCGCCCACAGCACGCGCCGCTTGTCGATCGGGACGTACGCGGAGTCGATGCCGAGCAGCGATACGCCGCGCAGGATGAAGGGCATGACGGTGGTCGGCAGATCCGAGCCGCCGGTGAGGCCGCTGACCGCGACCGCACCGCCGTAGCCGATCGCGCTGAGAATATAGGCGAGGGATTTGCCGCCGACGCTGTCCACCGCACCGGCCCAGGTGGCCTTCGACAGTGGACGCAGTTTCGCATTCGGATCCTCCGGCAGCCGACCGATCACCTCGTTCGCACCGAGTTCGGCGAGCAGATCACCCGCATCGGTCTTTCCGGTGGAGGCGATCACCTCGAAACCGAGGCCCGACAGGATATCGATGGCCACGCTGCCGACACCGCCCGTCGCTCCGGTGACGAGCACCGCGCCGGTCTCCGGGGTGAGCTCGTGATCGAGCAGACCCTGCACGCTGAGTGCGGCGGTGAAACCGGCGGTACCGAGCGCGGCAGCGTCACGGGTGCTGAGACCATCGAGTTCGACCACCCAGTCGGCGGGCACCCTGGCATATTCGGCGAAGCCACCATGATGCGAAACGCCGATGTCATAGCCGTGCGCCACCACCTGGTCACCGGGCGCGAAATCGTCGACCTCGGAGGTGACGACCTCGCCGGTGATATCGATGCCGGGGATGATCGGATACTTCCGGACCACGCCACCGCCCGCGGTGATAGCAAGCCCGTCCTTGTAGTTCGCGCTCGAGTAGTGCACCTTGATCGTGACCTCACCCGGCCCGAGGAAGTCCTCGTTGACCTGCTGCCGCGTGAGCACGATCCCACTGTCCGATTCGTGTGCCACCATCGCCCAGAACTCCATGCCGACGAGCATACGAGCGTCGGGCGGTGCCGGGGTGGATCTTCGCCGGTGGCTATTGCGGTACGAGTTCGAGGCGCACGCCGAGCAGCCTGACGGGGCGATCCAATTCGAACCGGTCGATGATACGCAGGGCGGTTTCCACGATGGCCGCGATATCGGTGGTCGGCTCGGGGAGTTTCTCCTGTTTGCTGCGGGTATAGAAGGTATTGCTGCGGACGGTCACCGAGACGCGCAGCGGGGTGCGGCCCGCGGCGGCCATCTCCTCGCCGACCTCGGTGGCCAGTCGCGCCACCTGTGCGCGGATCTCCCCGGGATCGGTCAGGTCGTGTGGGAAGGTCTCGGATTTACTGCGGCCCACCGGAATTCGCGGTTCGGTGGTGACATCGGTATCGCCCTTGCCGTGGCCGAGCACCCAGAAATACGGGCCGGTATTCGGACCGAATTCGGCGGCGAGACGCTGGCGATCGGCGGCCATCAGGTCGGCGACGGTTTCGATGCCGAGTTCGGCCATCCGCGCGGCGATCCGATTTCCGATGCCCCACAGCGCATTCGTCGGACGGTGCGCCATCACCTCGACCCAGTTCGCGGCGGTGAGCCGGAAGATCCCCGCCGCCGCGCCGACGGTATCGGCGGGCGCGGCCGAGGACTTGCCTGCGGATTTGGCGAAACCGGTCGCCAGCTTGGCCGTGAGCTTGTTGTCGCCGATGCCGATGGCGCAGGTCAGTGCCAATTGTGCGATGGCGCTGCGGATTTCGCGTGCGAGCTGCTCCGGATCGTCGGTATCGGCGGCGAGGAAGGCCTCGTCCCAGCCCCACACCTCGACGCGGCCGGGAAAGGTCCGCAGCAGCGCCATGACTTCGTCGGACGCCTCCTCGTAGGTGGCCATATCCAACGGCAGGAAGATCCCGTCGGGACATTTGCGCTTGGCCGAGCGCAATGCCATCCCCGCGCGCACTCCGAATGCCCTGGCCGGATATGAAGCGCAGGTCACTACCTTGCGCGGTTCGTCGGGATCGCCATTGCCGCCGACGATGACCGGCAGACCGCGCAACTCCGGATGGCGGCGGAATTCCACCGCCGCCTGGAACTGGTCGAGATCGACGTGCAGCAGCCACCTGGGCATATATAGGTCTTACCGCATGACCATGACAAGCAGCGGAAATTGGCCACGAACGTCCGTGGTCGACTCGGAAACGGCATTGCGCCGCCCACAAAACAGAACTAAATTCTGGTCATGAAGATTCGAGATCGGTTGCTGTTGGCGGCCGAGCGACAGTTCGCGGAACGGGGGACGCTGGAGACCACGCTGACCCAGATCCGCGATGCGGCGGGGGCCAGTGTCGGCGCGCTCTACCACCACTTTCCGGATAAGGCGGAGCTGTATCGCGAGGTGTGGACGCATGCGCTCGCCGACTATCAGGAGCACTTCTGGGTGGTTGTCGGCGAAAGCACCGATGCGCGCGCGGGGGTCACCGCGGGCGTCATCGAGCATCTGCGGTGGGTTACCGAAAATCAGTACCGCGCAAAGGTTCTCACCTCGGCCCGGCCGCCCGGCGTCCGCGACAGCGACAGCAACCGCGAATTCCTGCGCAATATATTGCGCTGGTGGCGTACCCACGCCCGCTACGGCGCGGTGCGCGATCTCGAGTTCGACCTCGTCTACGCACTGTGGCTCGGCCCCGCGCAGGAGTACTCGCGACACTGGCTCGGCGGTGAAATCCGCACCGCCCCAATCGATGTCGCGCGCGAGCTTGCCGATGCCGCCTGGCAGGCGCTGGGCACAACCAACGACTGAACGGAGTCATCTATGCCAACGATCACCCTCGACTTGGATCTCGCGAAGCAGGTGCTCGCCGCGCAGCCGTTCGCGCAGTTGGTCGGCACCGAGATCACCGCCTTCGGCGACGGCGCGGCGACCCTCATCATTCCCATCCGTCCCGAGCTGCGCCAGCAATTCGGCTTCGTACACGGCGGTGTGGTGTCCTACGCGGCCGACAACGCCCTCACCTTCGCCGCGGGCACGGTGCTCGGCGCCAATGTGCTGACCGGCGGCTTCACCATCACCTACCTGCGGCCTGCCGCCGGTACCCGGCTGCGCGCCGAAGCCACCGTCACCGGGTCGACGCGGCGGCAGGCCGTCGTCGCGTGTGAAATCTATGCCGAGAGTGCGGACGCCGAACCAGTGCTGTGCGCGGTCGCCCAGGGCAATGCGCGCTCCGTCGAGCGCGAACCAGGGCCCGACGGCAGCTGAGGTCCATTACGGATCATTGTGCGGCACAGCGGAAACGCCCCTCAGGATCAAGCCGTGGCCTTGGTGTCCAGCACCGACGCCGACAAACCCACGAGCGACCGCAACATCGCGACCAGCGACCGGGGATACAGGCCCTGATCGGAGCGTGCCGCCACATGCCCGTCCGGACGCACCAGCAGCGCCCCGCCCTCCGGCAGATCGGTGCAGGCACCCCATTCGGCGCCCAAGCCGTGCACCGCGATCTCGATACCGGTCTCGCGCTGCGCATCGGCCGCGGCATCGCGCCAGGCAGCCGAGTTTCCGGCGATCAGGATCGCGTAACCGGGTCCACAGAGATCCAAGGTCGACGTGGTGCGCTCGGCGTCGAGCCACAGGTGCGGCAGTCGCGTTCCGACCTGTCCGGTCAGCCGATCGACGTGCGGCTCGACCCATTCGACGCAATCCGCCGGCTTACGCGATACCGCGCTCGACGCGTACCGGAAGCGCGACATCACCGCCCCGAAATCCAATCGACGCGCCAAAATCTCCGCATTGTCAGGGGTTTCGATGCCGTAGCGGGTTTCGAAGTCGTCTCCCAGATTGGCCTGTTCGGCGGCGATGATCGCACGTGACCAGCGTTCGGCCTGATAGGAATCGAGCAGTGCGGGTCCGCCGGTACCCGACAGCACGGCGGCCAGCTTCCAGACCAGATTATGTGCGTCGGCGACACCGGTATTGCCGCCGAAACCACCCCACGGCGCGTGCCGGTGGGCGGCGTCACCGGCGAGGAAGATCCGGCCGCGCCGATACTCGTCGGCCACGAAACTGCCGGTGTCCCAAGCACTTCGCGCCAGCACCTCGACCTCGATATCGGGCACGCCGATCACGGCGCGGATCAGCTCGACGCAGCGTTCGTCCGGATAGTCCGCGGCCGTCTCACGGGTCGGATCGTATTCGAGCTGGAAGGACCATTCGTCGGTGTTGTTCTTGGACAAAACGAGTCCGCGCACGGTGTCGTTGCTGATCTCGCACTGGCTGAAGGTGCGACCGCCCAGCACCCCCGTAAGATCCGTCCGCACAAAGGCATTGATGTAGTAGCGCGTCGGCGGCAGCTCCCAACCATCGATACCCAGTGCCCGACGGATCGGGCTGGCCGCACCGTCGGCCGCGATGAGGTAGTCGGCCCGGATAACCGAGCTGCGGCCCGACTCGTCACGCAGGGTTGCGGTGACACCCGCGTCATCGGTTTCGAAGTCGATGAGCTCGACCCCGAATCGGAGGTCACCACCGCGTTCGCGTGCCTGCTCCGCGAGCACCGGCTCGAGCAGTACCTGGGGCAGGAAGCAGAACTGCGACGGGCTGGGATCGGCCGCCGCCATTGCCGCCCGCAAGTGACCGAGGTCGAGCGGCTCGGCGGTGATCAGACTGGTGCCTCGGCTCGCGCCACCGAAGCTGCCCGCCCGCAATGCGGTCGCGGCGGCCTGCTCGACCCGCCCCTCGACGCCGACCTGACGGAACAGCTCGGTGGTCCTGGTGTGCAGGCCGCGCGCCTTCGGCAACGCCGATGCCCTGGTCCGTTTTTCGACGAGAACATAAGGGACATCGTGATATTCGAGGAACAGCGCGGCCGATAGTCCGACCAGGCCGCCACCGACAACGAGAACGGGAATCCGCTGCGTAGGAGTCATGCCACGATCGTGTGCGCACAGGCTTGCACCGCCCTTGCGTCGCGGTCACGGCGACCATGCATACGAAACGGGCCGTACCCGCAGGTACGGCCCGTTTCAGGCGAATATCAGGCGCTCGCCGCGAAGGCGGGGGCGCCCAGGGCCGGTTCGGCGACCGGCTCGATGGCGTAGGCCAGGATGTCGGCCACATCGGCGACCGGGCGCACATCCAGGGCGGCCAACACCTCGGCGGGCACGTCGTCCAGGTCCGGCTCGTTGCGGGCCGGGATGAACACCGTCTTCAGCCCCGCACGCTGCGCGGCCATCAGCTTCTGCTTCACACCGCCGATCGGCAGCACCCGGCCGTTCAGCGTGACCTCACCGGTCATGCCGACATCCGCGCGCACCTGCCGGCCGAGCGCCAGCGACACCAGGGCGGTGACCATGGTGACACCCGCCGACGGCCCGTCCTTCGGCACCGCACCCGCCGGGAAGTGGATGTGGATATTGCGATCCAGCACGGACGGTTCGATGCCGATCTCTGCCAGGTGCGACCGCACGTAGGTGAGGGCGATCTGCGCCGACTCCTTCATGACATCACCCAGCTGACCGGTCAGGGTGAGCGCACGCTCGCCCTCGGCGCCATTGGCCTCGATGTAGAGGACATCACCGCCGAGACCGGTGACCGCCAAACCCGTTGCCACACCGGGGACCGCGGTGCGTTCCACCGAATCCGGGGTGAAGCGCGGGCGACCCAGGTAGTCCTTCAGGTTGTCCAGGTCTATGGTCAACGACTCCAGCGCGTCGTAACCGAGCTCGGCGTCGTAACCCAGCGACACCACATTGTCGGCCGAACCACTTCCATCCTCGGACAGCCGAGTCGCGGCCTTGCGCAATGCCTTCGCGATCAACCGCTCCATCTGCCGCACACCGGCTTCCCGGGTGTAGTTGGCCGCGACCTCGCGCAATGCCTCGTCGGTGATCGAAACCTCCTCGGCGGTAAGCGCATTGCGTTCCAGCTGCCGTGGCACCAGGAAGTCGCGGGCGATGGCCACCTTGTCGTCCTCGGTGTAACCGTCGACGGTGATCATTTCCATGCGGTCCAGCAGCGGGCCGGGAATGGTGTCCATGACATTCGCGGTCGCGATGAACAGCACGTCGGACAGGTCCAGATCCAGATCCAGATAGTGGTCGCGGAATGTGTGGTTCTGCGCCGGATCCAGCACCTCGAGCAGTGCGGCGGCCGGATCGCCGCGGAAGTCGGAGCCGACCTTGTCGATTTCGTCCAGCAGGACAACGGGATTCATCGATCCCGCCTCCTTGATGGCACGCACGATCCGGCCCGGCAGCGCACCGACGTAGGTGCGCCGGTGACCGCGGATCTCCGCCTCGTCGCGCACACCACCGAGGGCGACGCGAACGAACTTGCGGCCCATGGCCCGTGCCACCGACTCACCGAGCGAGGTCTTGCCGACACCGGGCGGGCCGACCAGCGCGAGCACGGCGCCGGAACCACGTCCGCCGACGACCTCGAGTCCGCGCGCGGCCCGGCGGGATCGCACGGCCAGGTACTCGACCATGCGATCCTTGACCTCGTCCAGGCCGTGGTGATCGGCGTCCAACACCGCGCGGGCGGCCGAAACATCGGCGCTGTCGGTGGTTTTCACGGTCCACGGCAGGTCGAGGACGGTGTCCAGCCAGGTCCGGATCCAGCCGGATTCCGGGCTCTGATCGCTGGCCCGCTCCAGTCGACCGACCTCGCGCAACGCCTCGGCGCGCACGTCATCGGGCAGTTCGGCCTGCTCGACCCGGGTGCGGTAGTCGTCGGCACCGTCGGGCTCGTCCTCGCCGAGTTCCTTGCGAATGGCATTGAGCTGCTGGCGCAGCAGGAATTCGCGCTGACTCTTCTCCATGCCCTCGCGGACATCCTCACTGATCTTCTCGGTGACCTCCGCCTCGGCGATATGTGCCTTGGTCCACTCGATCAGCTTGGTCAAACGCTGTGCGGTATCCGGAGTTTCGAGCAGCTCACGCTTCTCGTCGGCGGTCAGGTACGGCGCGTAGCCCGCGGTGTCGGCGATCGCCGACGGATCGGTCAGCTGATTGACCGCGTCGATGATCTGCCAGGCCTCGCGACGCTGCAGCACCGAAACGACCAGCTTCTTGTATTCGGCGGCAAGCTCTTTGGTGCGACCGTCGGCGACGGGCGTCTCGACCGGTTCGGCCTCGACCCACAGCGCGGCGCCCGGCCCGGTGACCCCGTGGCCGATCTTGGCACGCCGTTCGGCCTTCAGCACCGCGGCGGGCGCGCCACCGCGCATCCGCCCGACCTGTTCGATGGTGGCGACGACGCCGTAGGAGGCGTAGCCCTCGGTCAATCGGGGCGCGAGCAGCACCGCGTCGGTATTCGCGGCGCGCGCGGCGTCGATGGCGGCCTGCGCCGATTCGTCCAGTTCGATGGGCACGACCATGCCCGGCAGCACGATCGGATCGGTCAGGAACAGCACCGGCAGGTTCTGTGGTGTAGTCACGTGTTCGACCCTTCCAAAAGTTGAGCGATGTCCAGTCAACCCCGGGCATTCCACGTTTGTTCCACACCGCTGCCCACGTTCGCTCAGGGCGATCAGTGTTCGATGCGGCACTAGAATTCAGAGCGTGTTCGAAGTCGATGCGCGGCCGGTATCCGGACCTGTTCGCTGCGACAACCCGGACGGGCTGAGTATCGGCGAGGCCGCCCGCCGCACCGGTGTCAGCGTGCACACCCTGCGCTACTACGAGCGCGCCGGCCTGGTCATCACCCCCGTCGACCGCACCGCCAGCGGCCGGCGGCGCTACCACCAGCTCGACCTGGACTGGATCTACGTATGCACCCGGCTGCGAGCCACCGGAATGCCCATCCAGACCATCCGTCGCTACGCCGAACTCGTGGCCGCCGGAAACGGCAACGAATCGGAACGCATCGCGCTGATGGAGGCACATCGCGCCGAGGTGGTCGCCAAGCTGGCCGAGATCCAGGAGAACCTCGTGCTCATCGACCGCAAGCTCGATATCTACCGAGGTCGGCTCGCGATCGGCGACCGCACTGCACACCCGGGCTGATACGTCCGAGTCCGGTCACCGTCGATCGAGGTAATCCCGCATTGACACCCCGTCGGAGCCAATGAGAATGTTGGCAGCTAGATATCTCACCACTTGGGCGGCTTCAGGGGGATCCCACGATGACAACACTCACCTCCGGAGTGTTCATCGATTGGGAAGCGCTGACCGGCCTGTCCAAGTTCTCCGTCGATCTGATCACCTTTCCGATCTTCAGTGCGCTCGCCGGTTGGCTCACCAACTGGACCGGTGTGCTGATGCTGTTCTGGCCGGTCGTTTTTCGCGGAATCCGGATTCCTGGCCTCCAGGTGTTGTATCCGTATTTTCCGCGCCGAGTCCAGGTGCTGCCGACATTCTCCGGTGACGGCCGCCGGTTCGGATTCCAGGGATTCATTCCGGCGCGTGCGGAGAAGATGGCGAGTATTTGCGTCGACAAGGCGCTGATGCGCATCGGCAGTCCGCGGGATTTCATCCACGAACTGGATCTGGAGAGTATTGCCGATTACATCGCGATACTCGCGAGCAAGCAGGTCAAACCGCTCGTCGACGAGGTGATGTACCGGGAGAATCCGGACCTGTGGCGCGGTGTGCCGAAGACGATGAAGCAGGTCATCTATCAGCGGGTGGACCGGGAGTTGCCCGGATTGACCAGGCGGGCCTTCGAATCGCTCGGCGACAATGTCGACCAGCTCATCGATATCAAAACCTTCGTCATCCGGTACCTGCAGGAAAACCCGTACATCCTCAAGGATCTGACCACGACCATTGCCGCCCCCGAATTGCGTTTCATGGTGCGCATCGGCCTGCTCGGTGCGCCGTTCGGCCTGCTGCTCGCACTGTATATGCATGTGCACCACACCATTCCGGTGTTCGGTTGGGTGCCGGGTTGGGTGATCGTGCTGCTTGCCTCGGCGGCGATCGGTGTGATCGTGAATGTCATCGCGGTCAAAATGGTCTTCGAACCGGGTGATCCGCAGCCGCGCTACAAGTATTTGTGGAAGCAGGCGCTGCTGGCCAAGCGGCAGCCGCAGGCGGCGACCGATCTCGCGCACATCCTCGCCTACCAGGTGCTGACCCTGCCGAACCTGTCCAAGGAACTGCTCGACGGTCCGAACGGCGATAAGACCAGGCAGCTGATCGAGCGGCTGGTCTCCGATGAGATCCATCGCCAACTCGGCCCGACCACCTCGATCGTGCGCGTCGCCTTCGGCCGCCGCCAGTTCGACAATCTCAAGGTCGGCGCCGCGGGCGCGGCGGTCGGACTGGCTCCCAGCCTGGTCGAGGACGAGGCGTTCACCCTCGAACAGGCCAAGAAGATCGACGAGTTCGCCGCACGCAAACTCCAGGACCTCACCCCGGGGGAGTTCATGGAGATGTTCTACGCCTCCGTCGAACAGGATGCCTGGCTGTTATACCTGCACGGCGCACTGCTCGGCCTGCTGGTCGGCGCCGCCCACCTGACGATTTTCGGCTGGTAACCGGCCCGAATCCGGTCGTTGGCGGACCCGGGGCAAATACAAGCACGCATGCTTGCATTTTTTCGGACCCGCTGCGATGCTGAATCACGACGGTGTACGAAGCAGTGCGCCTGGACGGGACAGGGATCTGATGGCCGACCTAGACGCGCTTCTGCGCGATTTCGCCGACGACTGCGCGGAACTGGAACGAATCGTCGCCCCGCTGGCGGACTGGTCCGCGCCGACACCGGCGCCCGGCTGGAGTGTCGCGCATCAGATCGGCCATCTGGCCTGGACCGACGAGGTCGCCGCACTGGCCGCCACCGATCCGGACGGTTTCGCGAAGCTGGTCGAGGAGGCGGGCCCGAAGGTGTTCACCTTCGTCGACGAGGCCGCCGAGGAGGCGGCCACCGCACCCGCCGCCGAACTGCTCGACCGATGGCGCCGCGGCCGTGCCGGTCTGATCGAAGCGCTGCGCGCGCTGCCGTCCGGCACCAAACTGCCGTGGTTCGGACCGCCGATGAGCCCGGCATCCATGGTCAGCGCGCGCATGATGGAGACCTTTGCGCACGGCCAGGACATCGCCGACGCACTCGGGTTGACCAGGACACCGACCGCTCGGCTGCGCACGGTCGCCCATATCGGCGTGCGGACCAGGAACTTCGCCTACACAGTGCGCGGTAAGACCGTGCCGGCCGAGGAATTCCGAGTCGAACTCACCGCACCGGACGACAGCGTGTGGTCCTGGGGTCCCGAGGATGCCGCGCAGAAAGTGACCGGTCAGGCAGTCGACTTCTGCCTGCTGGTGACGCAGCGACGTCACCGTGACGATCTCGCGCTGGCAACAGTGGGCGCGGACGCCGCCGAATGGCTCACCATCGCACAGGCTTTCGCGGGGCCGACGGGTGACGGGCGGTCGGCGGGCCAGTTCGCCTGACCCGCCGCATCCGAACCATCGGGTCCGACCGGAATTCTGAGTGCGGGCGAGCGCCACACTTGGGTGCGCCGTTCGTGTCGGCCGGACGCCGTTGGCCGGGTGTCTCGATGTGGCAGTCGAGAATGGCGCTCGCCAGCTAAGTGTATTTACCCGCTCGTCAGCTTGTAGAAACATTGACGACGCCATTCGGCTCGAGATCGGTATCGCGGGCGTCCCGGCTTTGTGATGCTGATCTCCCCCATGCGGTGCTACCTGCGGCCGCCCCTGTAACCTGGACAAGCGTACGGCTTTCAACGATGCGGGCCACGTTGTGAGGGGATCAGGGGCGGATGGAAGGAACGCATCGTGGCACATAAGCCTGCCCAAATCGCTCGGCATGCCGCCATCGTGCTCGCGGGCGCCGCCAGCCTCAGTCTCACCGTTACCGCGGGGGCCTACATCGGCCACCAGATGGCCGACACCCAGCACGCCACCAACGACGTGGCCGCACCACCTGCGGTCCGGATTCCAGATGTCGACACCGACTACGGACCTGTGCTCTCCGATGCCGTATTGACCGGTGGAACTCGCGATTTGCCCGCACTATTCGGCCGCTTCCCCGCGGAATCCAGCGATGGCGTGGTGAAAATCTCTCAGGCCCATACAGATTCGCCCGCCTCCGCCGGAATCAGCGGCAAACTGCGCCTCGGCACCGCCTATGTCGGCGCGGAGGTGGCACCGGGCCGCGCGAATTCCGTCGCCTTCACGGTGGATACCAATGCGCTGACAGCACTGACGGATTTCCTGCTCACCGAACCGGTTCGGAACCGGCTCGGCATCCACGCCGAGCCGGGCGGGGTCACCCAGTTGCGCACCGAGGTCGATACGCACAACGGCGAAGTGACATTCACCTTCTCGGATCCGACCCTCGGTGAACACGGCCTGCGCCTCGATCGCAATCCCGCGCCGAGCACCGAATATGCTGCGAACGTTGAAGATTCGGCCACGTCGGGAACGGGCGACGCGCCCCCGAATCCGACCATGACGACGGCGAACCACACCATCGCGGTCTAGTCCGCCTACGCTGCGTCCCATGTACGACTTCTGTGTCATCGGGGGCGGGATCGTCGGAGTCGCGACGGCGCATCGGATTCTGCGCCGTCATCCGGGTGCGAGCCTGGTGCTCGTCGATAAGGCCGACGCACTCGCGACCCATCAGACCGGACACAACAGCGGCGTCATCCATTCCGGCATCTACTACCCGCCGGACAGTCTGAAGGCGCGCCTGTGCCGAAAAGGCGCCGCCTGGACCAAGGAATTCGCCGCGGCACACGGCATTCCGTTCGAGGTCTGCGGAAAGCTGCTGGTGGCCACCGATGCCGCCGAATATCGGCGAATGCTCGCGCTGCACGAACGCTCGGTCAGCAACGATGTCGATGTCGAACTCATCGACACTGCCGAACTAACTCGCCGCGAACCGCACGTGGCCGGCGTCGGCGCATTGTTCGTGCCCGCCACCGGCATCATCGACTTCACCCGCGTCACCAACGCACTCGCCGAGGAGGTCCGGGCCGCGGGCGGCGAAATCGTGCTGAATGCCGAGGTCACCGCGCTCACCGAAACCGCCGACGCGATCACCGCGGCGGCGGGTCCCGCGGGTTCCTGGACGGCGCGCACCCTGGTGGTCTGTGCGGGTCTGCAGGCCGATCGGATGGCCGCACTCGCCGGTCTGCACACCGATTTCCGCATCGTGCCGTTCCGCGGCGAGTACTACCAGCTACCGCCCAGCCGATCCGGACTGGTGCGCACGCTGATCTATCCGATTCCCGATCCGAATCTGCCCTTCCTCGGGGTTCATCTGAGCCCGATGATCGATGGCACCCTGACCGTCGGCCCCAATGCGGTGCTCGGCCTGGCCAGGGAGGGCTACCGCAAGAACAGCTTCGACGCCCGCGACGCCCGTGCGGTGCTCGGTTTTCCCGGCTTCCACCGGGTGGCCCGCGCCCATGTGCGCACCGGACTGCGCGAGTTGCGCAACTCCCTGTTCAAACGCGGTTATCTGGCCGAATGCCGAAGGTACTGCCCGGAGCTCACGATCGCGGATCTGCGACCACGCGAGGCGGGCATCCGCGCGCAAGCGGTACTGCGCGACGGCACCCTCGTACACGACTTCCTGATCGAACGCACACCGCGCTCGATTCACGTGCTCAACGCACCGTCACCGGCGGCGACCTCCGCCATGCCGATCGCCGAATACATCGTCGACCAACTGTGACTCCGCCGAGTTAGCTGGGTTGCGCATTCCAGCAAACCAAGCGACCACCCGGTCATGAATGCGGTAAGCCCGCCAACCAAATTCCGGGCAACACCTCGAATAAAGAGGAGAGCTGTAGTACTTTTAGCGGCAGCCAACAGGGAGGGGCCCTATGGGCCACATCAAGTACGCGAGCGACGTCGGAGCCCCGGTCGAGGTGGCCTTCACCTATACGGACAATCATCAGTTCGTGCCGGATTGGATGTTCGCCGTCGCCGCGTTCGAGCCGAAAGGCGAGCTCGACCAGGGTCTCGGTGCGGTTTTCACGACTCGGATCAGGCTGGGACTGTGGCGGCCGGCCATCGAATGCGAAATCACCGAATACCGGCGCAATGTCGTGATCGGCTACACATTGCACGGGCGGTTGGCGGGCACTTTGACGCTGCGGTTCGACCCGCTCGGCTACGGACGCTCGGTGCTGACCTCGCAGGCGGAGTACGCTCCACCGAGTGGGCTGTTCGGTCGGCTGTGCCTGCGCCTGGTGGATTCCGCCGTGCGTTCGGCGCTGCGCCGCACCGAATCCCAGTTGCGAAGGGAGATAGAGGAATTCCACGGTACCGATCTTGTCGGTCGGATTGCGTAGGGTGCCATCCATGATCATCGTGAGCACCGACGGATCCTGCCTCCGCAATCCCGGCGGCGCTATCGGCTGGGCTTGGGTCAATCATCAGGGCGGTTCACGCAGCGGGGGAGCCGCCACCGGAACCAACCAGGTCGCGGAGCTGCGCGCGCTATTGGAGGCGGTACTCGCCCATCCCGGCGAGGAACCGCTGTTCATCGAGAGCGATTCGCTCTACGCGATCAAATGCGCCTCGGAGTGGATCTTCGGCTGGCGGACCAACGGCTGGCGGACCGCCAGCGGCGGCGCGGTGAAGAATATCGAACTCATCAAACAGATCGACCGGGCCATCGCCTCCCGGCCGGGACCGGTCCGGTTCCGTTGGGTGCGTGGACACGTCGGCAATTACTTCAACGAGATGGCCGACACCCTCGCGGGCGAGGCGGCCAGACAGGCCGCGGCCTCCGCGGCGGCCGGTGAGGTCCCGACCGCGGAACTCCCCGAGCTGCAACCGGTGCTCGAGGACTCCTCCGAGAAGACCACAAAATCCGCCCGGCCGCGGTCAGCGGGGAAGCCGGTCGCGCCAGCACCTCAGGCATTGACGCTGTTCTGAGCCCGCCGGGCGCGACCGGACGCAAGACCGCCGGAAAGACCTCCGGGCGGGTGGTGCCATTCCCACCCGCCCGGAGGCGCTTTTCCGAGTAGATAATCCGATCAGTTGCCCATCTGCTTCAGGATGGGCAGGTCGAACTTGTCGACCAGCCACTTGTCGCCGATCTTCTTCAGACCGGCCACCACCACGAGCTCCACCTTGCTCGGCGGCTTGTTCGCGGCGGCGATATTCACGTTGGTCGTGGTCTGACCGATCACCACCAGCACATTCGCGTTCTCGATATCGCCGGACTGGAAGCCGCACTGCATGTCGTAGGTAGACGAGGTGGCCTTGGCATCGATGACGACGCCCTTGAGGTCCTGGCCGAGCTTGGCGAACTGATCCTTCCAGTCACCGGTCGACGCGGCATCCACCTTCTTCAGGTACTCGTCGATGGTCTGCGGATCGTAGGTGGAGATCAGCTTGCCGTATTCACACGCCGCCGCGGTGGCGTCGGCATGCGCGTCCAACTCGTCGCCGCGATTGCTCGCCTGCCGGTAGAACACCACGACGGCGGTGACCGCCGCGACGAGCAGCACACCAGCGACGAACGCCGCGATAATCGGGACCAGCGCGCCGCCCTTGGCCACCGGTTGCGACGCACCCTTGGCGGGCTTGTCGGTTGCCTGCTTCGGCGCCGCTGGCGGCGCGGCGGCTACCGCATCGCCCGACTTCCCGATCTCGACCGTCTTGTCCTCGGCGGACGCGTCGACGGTGGCGTCGGCTTTCTTGGCATCGGCTTCCTCGGCATCCGAGTTCTGCTTCTCGGCGCCGACATCATCAGTGGCCATCGATACAATCCTGCACTTTCCCGGCGCACCCGAGCGCACCGATATTGCCTTGTCGGTCCGCGTCGGACGAACCGCTCGCACTCTGCGGGGGAGTATTCCCGGCCCGGGATCGCACGCCCGGGCCGGGGTAACTCACCATCGAATACGTACCGCTCACTGCGTCAACTCACCGCAATGTTCGGATCACCGGAGCGGCGGCGGGGTCATTTCATTTGGATCCGCACCCGGCGGCATCTGCGCGCCGTTGTCCGGAACATTCGGCCGAGGCGCATTCGCCGAACCGCGAACCTGCAGTCCGGGCGGCGGATTCTCGCAGTAGTTCCACTTGGGCAGTGAGCCGTCCTGGACGACCTCATTGCGGATCGGCACATGCTTGTACTGGCAGATCGGCCGAATCCAGATATCCGCGACAGCGTGGAACTCGTTGTCGTGCGCAGGCACACCAGCGGCGGACAACCCGATGTTAAGGGAGGGGAACAGCGCCTGCAGCGCCGGAATCCGCAGCTGCGCGGCCCTGGTCATCGCCGCGAAGTTGGCCGCCAGACTGGTGATCGGATCGGCCGTCTTGTCCAGTACCGCACCGAGACTGGTCAGCTGTCCCGGCGCCTTCTCCAGGATCGCCTGCAATTCGGCGTTGGCATTATTGAACTGATCGAACAACTGACCCGAATTGCGGGTCAGCGTCCCCAGATCGGGCTGCGCATTCGAGGTGGTGTTCGCGATGGTGCGCAGGTTGGTAATCAGGTTCTGGGTCTGCGGCAGCAGATTGTCGAAACCGGCCATCGCCAGGCTGATGCCATTGACCATGCCGCGCAACTGATCCGGGCCACCGCTGAGCGCGGTGTCCAGGTTGGCCAGGATGACACTGAACTTATCCGGATCGACCTGGGCGATCAGCGCGCTGGAGTTGTCGAGCACCGACCAGATCGGGGTCGGGGTCTTGATCTTCTCCGCATCGAATTCGATGACCGAGCCGTCCTTCAGGAACGGCGCCTGCTCGGTATTCGGCCGGAAGTCGATGTACTGCTCACCGGCACCGGAGAGCGCGCCCACCGAGACCTTGGTGTCGACCGGAATCTTGTACTTCGAGTCGATTTCGGCCTTCGCGGCGATGGACTGTCCGCGATCGACCAACTCGATCGAGGTCACTTTGCCGATGCGATAGCCACGCAGGGTCACATCGTTGCCCGGCTGCAGACCGCCGGAGCGGTCCAGGTCCACCGTGACGGCATAGGTCGACTTCAGCGGATTCACCCGCATGACACTCACCAACAGGTAGCTCGCGCCGACAATGAACACCAGCACCAGGCCGATGCTGGACAGCAGCATCTTGCGCTGCATCAGTTTGCCGAGCCAGCTCATCGGTGCCCCCCCTGCAGTCGTCCTTGAATCGCCTGCAGGACGGTGATCAGGCTGCCCGCGAGGTCGCTGAGATCGCGGCCGTCGAAGAACTTGCCCTGCGCCGGATCCGACAACAAGCTGAAGTTGTGGATATTGGTGATGGTGGCGTAGACCGCGAGGCTGTTACCGCGGAAGGACGCATCGATCGGGCCACGTATCTCGTGCAGCGCATCCAACGCGGGACCGAAGTTCTGCTCGGTCCGCGACAGGGCGTCCATCAGCTTGTGCACATTGTCGAGTAGATCGCCCAGCTGGTCGCTGGAGGTATTCGCATAATCACCGAGGGCCGCGCTGGTCACCGAAATCTTCTGCAGCAGATCACCGATCGCCCGGTTGTTCTCCGCGATGGCGCCGATCATCTGCGGCAGGGTGTCCGCGACCTGCCCCAACTCCGAATGCCTCGACTCGATGGTGGTGGCCAGCGAGCCGAACTGGGCGAGCACACTGTCGATCCGAGCGCTGTTGTCGTTCAAACTGCCGACCACGCCGGTCATTTCGGTGATCAGATGCGCTATCTGGTCACCGCGGCCGCCGACGATCGAGTCCATCTCCGAGGTCAGCTTGGTGAGTGCCGCGACACCACCGCCGTTGAACAACATGGATACCGAGATCAGCAGCTCCTCGACGGTGGCGCCCGCCGAGGTCTTGTCCAAACCGAGAGTGTCGCCGTCGTGCAGCATCGGCGCGCCCGGATCCGCCTTGATCTTCGACACCGCGATGAACACATCGCCGAGCGGGGTGGCTTGCCGTAGTTCGGCCGTGCTGCCGACCGGAAGCTCGATGTCCTTGCTGATCTTCAGATCGACAATGGCCTCGAAGTTCTTGGTCTGGATATTCGAGACCACGCCGACATCGGAACCACCGATCTTCACCTTCGCCTGATCCGGCAGGTTCAGCGCGTTCTCGAATTTCGCGTGCAGGGTGTAGGTTTCACCGGCCGTGCCCGGTTTGGGCAGCGGCAGGCTCTCCACCGTGAGACCACAGCCGGAGGTGATGGCCACCCCGGATGCCGCGGCCAGCGTGATCACCGCGCGACGGGCTTTGGATACGAACCGGTCGCTCATTTGGTCATCCCCAGCAGTGCCGCCGTAATACCGAGGTCCGGGCCGAGATCCTCCAGTTTGCCGGTCCGGCAACCATCCGAGCGCATTTGAATCCGTTCACAGAACACGCTCAGCAGTTCGCCGTTGAGGAAAGTCGGCAGGTTGCCGTGCAGCCGGACGTACCCCAACTCCCGGTTCATCGACCGGTCCAGGTTCTGCATGAGCAGCGGTGCGAGGTCGACGACCTCGGTGAGGCCGCGGGCGTTGGCGCGCAGCTGATCGGTCACCTTGGTCAGACCCTCCAGCGAACTGCCCAGCTGATCCTGGTACTGCACGAAGACCGAACTCGTATTGGCCAGGAAGTCGTTGAGCTGCTGCAGCGTGGCCTCCAGACCGGGGGCCTGATCGCTGAGCAGTCCGGTCATCTGCGTCATCCGATTGCTGAAATCGCGTACGGACTGGTCGTTTTCGGCCAACATCGTGGTCAGCTCGTTCAACTTGACGATGATGCTGGAGACCGCGTCCTTATTGTCGACGCCGACCTTCAACGCGCCGGAGAGCGCCTTGAGGGTGTCACGCATCTTCTCGCCGTTGCCGTTCAACATCGGATAGAGCACTCGACCCGACAGCGGACCGATGCCTTCGGTACCCGGTTCCGGCTTGAGCGCCGCAGCGAACTGATCGATGGTCTTGAGCATCGTGTCCAACTCGACCGGTGTCTTGGTCTTCGCCTTCGGCAGATGCGCGCCGTTGGACATGGCCTCGCCCTGGGTATAGGCCGGGGTGAGTTCGACGTGCCGGTCGGTCACGATGGACGGCGAAATGATCGCTGCCATCGCGTCTTTCGGGATCTTGACGTCTTTATCGATCGTCATGTGCACCTCGACCATGGTGCCCTTGGGAATGATCTTGTCGATCTTGCCCACTTCCAGGCCGAGCACCGTAACCGGATTGCCCTCGAAGACACCCGCGATATTCTCGAAGTCCGCGGTGATCGTCATCGTGTTGCCCAGTGCGCTGTTCATCGAACTCGGAATCAGCGAGCAACTGCCCACAGCCAGGGCTGCGGCGCTGATCATCAGTGGTTTGGCCATCCGCCGCACATTCGGCAGGCGCAGGTTGATTCGCATCAGTCTCATCCCTTGCACCCCTCGATCACGTGGGCGAAGCACAACCAGTTGTCGGGGAAGAGCCACGGAATGGCGACCTCACCGTACGGACCATTGCCGAACGCGTTGTTGAAGGTGCGCACCGACACCGGCATGATCTGCAGCATCCGGTCGAGGTTGTCCTTGTTCTTCTGCAGGCCCTCGGCCATGGTGTTCAGCTGCTCGATGGTCGGGCCGAGCTGGTTGTTATTGGCCGCGCCGATCTCCTGCAGCTGGCGGCTCAGCGTCGATACATTGTCGAGCAGCTGCCGCAGCAGACCCTGACGCTCCATCACCCTGTTGGCGATGGCCTCGCCCTGGGTGATCACCAACAGCACGCTGTTGCGGTTGTCGCCGAGAATCCTGGTGACCCGGTCGAGATCCTTGAGCAGGCTGTCGACCTCCGCCTTGCGCGAATCCATCACCTTCGCCAGCGCGCCGATGCTGTCCAGCGCCTGCGCCGTCAGCGCGGGCGAATCGCCCATCTGCTTGTTGATCAGATCGAGCGAGGTGGCCAACTGCTTGGTGTCGAGCGCCTCGAACTTCGGGGTGCCGTACTCGACCACATCGGCCAGGTTGTATGGAACCGAGGTGTTGGACAACGGAATTCGGCTGTCCTTCAGTCCCGATCCATCACCCGGGTCCAGATCGACATAGCGTGCGCCGAGCAGCGTCGCCATCTTGATCGAGGCCTTGGCATCGGGCCCGAGTTTGACATCATTGTTCACGCTGAGGGTGAGCAGGATATGCCCGTTCTCCAGCTTCGCACCGGCCACATGGCCGCTCGGGATACCGGCCACATTGACCTTGTCGCCGACCTTGACCCCGGCGGTCTGCACGAACTCGGCCTTGACCGTCTTCTCACCGACACCGATCAACTTGTAAGCGCTCGAGCCGATCAGCAGCACGATGATGAGGACGCCACCGATGACACCCAGCCAGAAGTAACGGTTGCTGTTGAACCTGTCCTTGATCTTGGTCATGGGCGGCACACCGCCGACTGTCCGTTGCCACCGATCTGTGGGAGCAGACCGCGGGGGAGCAGGATGTTGTACAGCGAGACGTCCAGCTTGCAGAAGTACGCATTCGCGTAGGCGCCGTCCTGGGTGAACTTGCCGAGGTCGGCCAGCGCCGCGGGCAGGTCGATCGCGGCTTGGTCGAGCTTGGCGCCGTTGGCGATCAACAGTGTCAGCGCCGCGCTCGTCGAATCCTGTGCGGTGGCCAGCTTCGGCTGGATCTTGCCCAGCATGTCGACCAGGGAGCTGGTCGCGTCCGCGATCTGCACCGTGGACGATTGCAGCGACTGGCCCTGGTCGTACAGGCCGCCGATCAGTGCCCGGGTCTGGGTAACCAGGGTCTCCAATTCATCACCTCGCTTGGCCAACCCGGACATCACGCCGCTGAGGTTGGTGATCACATCGCTGAGAATCGCATCCCTGCGCTGGAAATCCGTGGCCAGGGTCGCGGCCTGGGTGATGAACGAGCTCAACGAAACACCGTCACCCTGCAATGCCTGGATGAAGGTCTCCGAGAGCCGGTTCACCTGTTCGGGCTGCAACACCTGGAACAGCGGCTGGAATCCGTTGAGCAGACCCGAGACGTCGAAGGACGGTTCGGTGCGCTCGAGCGGAATGGTGGCCTTGTTCTTCAACGCCGCCGGGCTCGCCGCCTTGCCCGGGGCCAGTGCGACATAACGCTGCCCGATCAGGTTCTGGTAGCGCACCAATGCCTTGGTGTCGTCGTACACCGTCTGGTTGCGCTGCACGATGAACGTCACGTTGGCGAGGGACTTCTTGGTCTTGGTATCCCGGGTGAGTTCGATCTTCTCGACCTTGCCGACCCGCACGCCTGCCATCCGGACGTCATCGCCCTCGTGCAGGCCGAGCACATCGCTGAAAGTCGCGGTGTAGGTGTTGGTATCACCCTCCACGACCCGCGCCAGCGTATTCCAGACGACAACGGTGACCAGGATCGAGACGATCGCGAAGAGGCCGAAGCCGATCAATGGTTTACGAACGCTCATTTGTCGGTACCGCTTTCGCCGACCTGCAGGGTGCCCCCGCGCATTGCCGAACTGAGCAGCAGATATTCGGCCGCGGTCGGCCGACGACCGAGCAGCGCCACGATCGCGGCATCTCCTTCGTACGAAATCGGACCGGCGGTAACCGGCGCACTCGCTGGTTGGGCGGGCACGACCGGAGCCGCGGGCTGGTCGGCGGAGGGCTGTGCATTCGGCGCCGGCGGCGCCGGATTCGGGAACAACCCCTCCAGTGGCGTACCCGCGAACGGGCTGGCCGGCTTCGGCTCGGCCGAGCTCGCCGCGAGCGGATCACCCGGCGAGGTCAGACCAGGGATCTCCGGGAAACCCGCGGGCAGTGGCAGTTTCGCCAAACCCTGCGCCGTTTCCAGCGAGCGTGGCTTCATAGACTCCGGCAGGTAGCCGGGATCGGAGACCGCGGGCGCGGTGGCACAGCTCGGGCCTGCCAGATTGCCGTAGCGCGGGCAGTCCGCCTGTTCGTATGGCCGGTACGGGGTGAGCGTCGCACCGGCATTCCAGACCATCTGCCGCTGTGGACCCCAGTGGAAGGTCGTGCTCAACTTGCGCAGCGAGTTGTTCAGCGAGGCGATGGTGTCCGGGATCGAATTCGCATCCGCGGCGAGCGCGCCGAACATATCGCTGGTGCCCGCGGTGATCTGCTTACCGATATCACCGTTGCGGGCGAACAGGCCGTTGACCGTATCCACCGTGCCCGCCGTTCCGCTGATCAACGCGACCAGGGCGGACCGGTGATCCGCGATCGTCTGCGCGGTCTTGACCGAACTGTTGAGCACATCGAGCAATTCCGGCGCGGACTCGTTGAGCGCATGGGCGGAGGCCGAGAAATCGTCGAGCAGCACACCGAGATTCGGGATGGACTCGTCCACCGAGGTGAGCCACCTGTCCAACCGCTCGATGGTGGAGCCCGGCATCCGGCCGCTGCCGTCCAGCGCCTGGGAAAGCGTGCCGAGCACCCGGCCGAACTGCACCGGATCCAGCTTGGTGAGGATCGTCCGAACGGTGGTCAGGGTGTCCTGCAGCGCGATGGTGCCCTGGCTGGTGTCCTCCGCGATGGTGGAGCCCTCGTGCAGGTACTTATCGGCCGGACCGTTGAAGACCAGCTCCACCGAGGTGACGGCGAACAGGTTGCTCGGTACCACCCGCGCGGTCACATTCGACGGAATGTCGCCGGCGAACTCCGGCTTCAGGTCGATCTGCACTTTCTGCCGCTCGCCCTTGGCGACGACATCGACATCCTTGACCGCACCGACCAGCACGCCGCGGAACTTCACATCCGCCTCGCTCGGCAGCCCGTCGCCGGTGCTTTTCAGCTCGGCGACCACATGCACCTTGGGTACGAAATAGCCACGGTATCTGGCCATCAGGAAGCCGAGGATCAGCGCGAAGACGATGAGTCCGCATACGCCGGCGACCAACAACTGTCGCATGGTGGGGCCACGCCCACTGGGATCGATGATCATCTCGTCCTACCCCGAGATCCGGATGCCGGGATTGACGCCCCAGATCGCCAATGTCATGAACAGGTCAGCGAAAACCACGATGATGATGCACATCTTGATGGCCCGACCAGCCGCGACACCCACACCCTCCGGACCGCCCGAGGCGAAAAAGCCGTAGTAGCACTGGATGAACGTGGTGATCGCGACGAACACCATCGCCTTGAGCAGCGAGTAGAGCACGTCTCCCGGTATCAGGAACTGATAGAAGTAGTGCGCGTAGGTACCGCTGGAGGTGTTGCCGATCAGCTGCACCGTGAGCGAGCAGGAAATGTAGGCCATCGCCAGGCCCAGGCAGTAGAGCGGAACGATGGCGACCATCGCCGCGAACATCCTGGTGCTCACCAGATACGGCAGCGGCCGGATCGCGATCGACTCGAGCGCGTCGATCTCCTCGGAGATCCGCATCGCGCCGAGCTGAGCGGTGAATCGACAGCCGGCCTGGGCGGCGAAGGCGAGTGCCGCGAGCAGCGGACCCAACTCCCTGGTGGTCGCGAATGCGGAGATGGCGCCGGTGATCGGACTCAGGCCGAGCAGATTCAGCGAGGTATAGCCTTGGATGCCGACCGTCATCCCGCCGAACGCGCTGAGGATGAGGATGACGCCGATGGTGCCGCCACCGACGACCAGGCTGCCGTTGCCCCAGGTGACATCCGAAAGCAGCCGCCAGACTTCCTTCGGATAGTGCCGCAGCGCCAACGGGATCGAGCCCACCGACCGCAGGAAGAAGAACACCTGGTGACCCAGGCGCGCAACCATATCCACCGGAACCTGCGCGGACTTCTTTATTTGCCGAAGTGGCCGCAGCAGCGGCGGTACATAGGTTGTTGACACCGGCTCAGACCACCTGTGGGGGGAGAAGAACGTTGTAGATCTGGGTGATGATCAAGTTCACGCCGAACAACATGATGGCGGAACTGACCACCGCGGAGTTCACCGAGTTGGCGACTCCGCCCGGACCGCCCCGGGTATTGAGCCCGGTATCACAGGCGATGATTGCCGCGAGCAACCCGAAGATCAACGATTTCACCAGTGCGACAAGCAGATCGATGGTGACGGCGAACGAGGAGAAGGTGCCGATATAGGAACCCGGGGTGCCGTCCTGCGCGAAAATATTGAAAATGTAGCCAGTCAAAAATCCGACGAATACGACGAAACCACACAGCAATACGCTGACCAGCATGGCCGCACCGAGCCGGGGCGCGACCAGACGACGCAGCGGATCCACCCCCATCACCCGCATCGCGTCGATCTCTTCGCGGATGGTGCGCGAACCGAGATCGGCGGTGATCGCCGATCCGACCGCGCCCGCGATCATCAGCGAGGTGACCAGCGGCGCACCCTGCTGAATGATGCCGAGACCGTTCGCCGCACCGATGAACGAGGTCGCACCGACCTGGCTCGCGACCGCGCCGACCTGGATGGAAACGATCACGCCGATCGGGATGGCGACCAGCAGCGTCGGTGCCGCGGCGACACTGGACATGAACGCGCACTGGCGGATGAACTCACGATAAGGAAAGCGGCGTCGGAATATCGCGATGAACAACTCCGCTACCGCTGCGAACCCCATCGTGATCTGCCTGCCGAAGGTCTCCAAGGAGCGCTTCGGATGGTCTTCCCAGTAGGCCTTCGTCCAATCAACCGCGTCACTCATCCGTGACTGCGCTGGTGGACTCTTGGTCGACTGCACTGGCTAACCCCTCTCGACGCCGGTAACCAAACCCCGACGACTTGTTTGCTTGACGCACCCTACTACGGAGTAGTGCAGAACACACCCACCACCGTGTGATTGCAGTCATAGATTGGAGTCACTGTAGGGAAAACGCTATGAGCAGTGCCCCGACGCTTGGGATCGGTCCCAAAGTTAACGGTGATACTTCCGGAACAAGCTACAGTTCCACCGGCTCCGATCAGCCCCGCATATGACCTGTTCCACCATTTTCGCGGATAATATTCATGCAAAATCTGCGCGCGATTCGAATGGCTTCTGCGACACCGATCAACATACAACTGAAACGCAATCAGTCGCATTGCGAGGATTACAGTAATAGTGATTCGCTATCGCGAGAAAATGAGACGCTGCATCATAAATGTCGAAAAGTGCGGTCTACACCGACGCGCTCGACACCAGAGGGCAGTACAGGACGCGCCCGGAGCCGAATACTGACACGATGGGTGCGACAGATTGATATCGTGCGGACTTCCGACGTCTGGAGGGACATGTTCAGCAAACTCGCCAAGGTGGCCAACGCTGCCTTCGCCGTAGCTCTTGGTGCGGCACTGGTCGCGACGGGGGCCGGCACCGCGGACGCCGCGCCGGGGCCGCCCGTCATCGGCGGTGGGTCGGGAATCATTATCGATAATCAGTTCGAGTGCACTGTCACGACGGTCGGTTACGACGGCGGAGGCCGGTTGGTCGGACTGACCGCGGGACACTGCGGCGACCCGGGCGCTCAGGTGTACGCCGAAATCGACCGCGGCGCAGGCGTGATCGGCCGGTTCGTCTACTCCAACCACGATCTCGACTACGCCATCATCCAATTCGATCCGGCCAAGATCACCCCGGTGAACCGGATCGGCAATGTCACCATCACCGGGATCGGCGGCCCGGCCCAGTTCCCGATGATCGTCTGCAAGGAGGGCCGCACCACCGGCAATACCTGCGGCATCGCCTACGGTGACCTGTTCGGCACGAATATGGAGACCTGGTCGCAGATGTGTGTGGTGGAGGGCGATTCCGGGGCGCCGGTCGTCGTCGGCACCACCCTGGTCGGGATGGTGAACGCGTATCTCGCCATCGCCTGCTTCGGACCCGAGGTCGGCACCAATATGAGCTCGATCATGGGCGATATCAATGCTCGTGGCAGCGTCGGGGCGGGCTTCAACCCGATCTAGCGAAGATCAGTCGAATACCGAATGAGCGGGTCGAATGACCCGCTCATTCTGTTTTGTGGAGCGGCGCCAGCGCCGGACCCGCCACCCCGCACTGCGGCATACAGTCGACATTGTCCAGTGTCGCGGCGCGGCGCGGCGCGCGCAGTAGTACTGCCGCGATCAGCGCACCGGCCACCAGCAGGCCGACGCAGATCCACATCGCGACACCGAAGCCGCGGTCGAATTCCACTGGGTCGCCGAGCGATCCGGAGATGCCGGCGAGGCCGGGTAGCGCGGCGACCGCGAGCAGCTGAGCGGTACGGGCCACGGCATTGTTCACCCCGGAGGCGATACCGGCCTCACTGGCGGGCACCGCGCCGAGTACCGCGCCGGTGAGTGGAGCGACCAATACCGACAGGCCGAGACCGAACACCAGCACACCCGGGAGTACATCGGTCAGATAGGTGGTGTCGGGTCCGATGCGCAGCAGCAACATCAGGCCGAGCGCGGCGAGCAGCGGACCGACCGTCATCGGAATGCGCGCACCGTGCACCTGCGCCCAACGACCCGCGGGCGCGGAAAGCACCAGCATGATCAAAGTGACCGGGACGGTGGCCACCCCCGACATCAGCGGCGTGTACTTCGCCACCAATTGCAGCTGCATGACCAGGAGGAAGAAGACACCGCCGAGCGCGGCGTAGACCGCGAGGGTGACCAGATTCGCGGCGGTGAAGACCCGCCCGCCGGATGCGACGGGCCCGGAGGAGGCAGTCTGCGGAACCACGGAGGACCCCGCGCCCGACGAAAATGTCCCAGCGAACAGTGACGGCGGCACCAGCGGATGGTCGCTGCGCATTTCGATCACCACGAAGACCGCGAGCAGCAGCAGTCCGACGACCACCAGCAGCGGCATCGCATCGATCAGACCGAAGGTCAGCGCGCCGAGGGCCACCGCGACCACCACCGCACCCGGAATATCCAGTCGCGCCGAGGCATTCGGGTCGTGACTCTCCGGCACATGCCGCAACGTGACGAGTACGACGACCACCGCGAGCGGCACATTGATGAAGAAGATGGACTGCCAGCCGGCCAGCTCGATCAGCCAGCCGCCGAGGAACGGACCGAGTGCGCCGGCGACACCGCCGAAACCGGACCACAGGCCGATCGCCGCACCCTGATCCCGTTGATCGATGGATGAGGAAATCAACGCCAGGCTGCCTGGGGTGAGCATCGCACCCGCCACACCCTGCAGGATCCGGGCGACGACGAGCATCTCGATATCGACCGCGGCACCGCAGAGCACCGAGGCCAATGCGAATCCGATGACACCCCAGACGAACACCTTGCGGCGGCCGAGATGATCGCCGAGCGAGCCGCCGAGCAGGATGAACGAGGCCAGGGTCAGCGTGTAGCCGTTGAGCGTCCACTGCAGCCCCGCGACATCGGTGTCGAGGGATTCGCCGATGCGCGGCAACGCGATATTGACGACGGTGGCATCCAGCGAGGCCACCGACGAACCGAGGATGGTGGCCAGCAGGATCCAGCGGCCGGTTGCCGAACCCAGACGGGGTAGCTCAGAACTCACGGCCGCACCTCGCTGGGGCTCGGTTCCGCCGTTCGTTCCGACGCTGTGTCTATGGTTCGCTCGCGCACTGACCAAACGTAGCCGCTACCGGCCGATTATCGTGGGCGTCAGAGATTTTGGACGCAGACCACGAAGCGCCGCGTCGGGTACTCGAAGCCGCTGCTGCTGCCGCAGACGCTGGCATCGTCGGCGCCCTGCTGGATGTTGGTCACCTTCACGCCCTGGCTGACGCGTTCGGTGCAGTCGATGCGCTTGGGATCCTCGCCGCTGATATCCATGCAGCCACCGACGACCCAGTCGATATCCAGGCAGATCGCGCCCTGCTGCACACCGTTCAGGGTTTCGAAGTAGGCGGAGTCGCGGTCGGCGACGCACTGCGAGCTGGTCGCCGCCTTGCCGATGACCTTGTAGTTCGAGGCCCGGCTGCCACAGGAGGCCTTGGCGATGGTGGCGTTATCGGTGGTGCCGCCGAGCGTCACGCAGTCACCGACATTGGCCTGGAAATCGGTGCTGCCGCCCTTGGTCGCCGAGGTGGTCGCCGTCGGCTTACCGGAGGACGGACGCGCGCTGGTGGTGGGCCTGGCCCCTGAGGTTTTCGGCGTGTTGGTGGACGAGACCGCATCGATGGTCCCGTTTATGGCGGGCTGGGCATTGCCGCTGATTTTATTGCCGCAGCCCGCTAGCGAGAGCGCGGCGACGACGGCGACCGCGGCGACGGCCGCCGTCGCGAGGCGACCAGAGATCGGTTGACGAGACACTTACAGTCCTCCCGGCTGTAACGCTCCGAACTCATACCCCCGTCGGAATCCGAAGTGATCTAGCAATGCGTGAAATACCACGCCATGCATACACCACCGAGCGCAGGTGCGTCGAGTCGACAGCAACCGCATCGGAGAAGCACTGTGCCGGCCCAAATGTCGGTTCGATCACTGTGGCACTGCGGCGTACCAGCGGAATCGGTATCACAGCAACCGATCTGGGTATGGTGGGGTTTCCGGTGTGAGAGGAATTCGTCCGTGAAGCTGATCAGCGCGATCACCTGCACCGCCGCTGCGTTCGGTGCCGCGCTGATCCTCCCCGCGACGGCCTCGGCAACCGATGTGCACTGCGCTTCCGACGGCGGGGCGGATGTCACCGTGATCGACGGAAGCACCGCATGCCGGGCCTCGGCCGAATCCCTCGGCCGGGCACGGGCGGCCGGATACGACGGAGTCGGCTACGCCCGTGCCGGCCTGGGTGCCGCCGCGTTCGGTATCGGTGCGGCGGGCGGTGTGGGTGCCAGCGACGGAGTCGGTGGAATTCCGATCGCGCTCGGCTTCGGCGCCGATGCCGTCGCGCTGACCTCGATCGCCGCTGCGGCAACGGATTCGGAGACCGACCAACCGAGCCCGCCCACCCCGCTGTTCGCGGTATCGATCGCCTTCGACGGCTCGCGCGCACAGGTCACGACGGCCGACAGCGCGGTGGTGTGCCTGGGCGCGGCAGCCTTCGCGTGGAATTCGGCAACCGGCGCGACCTGTCTGACCACCCCTTTCGGTCGCTGGCAAACGCCACGATCCGAGTTAGGCTGAGAATTCGGCCCCAGCCAGCCAGCAGGAGGTGTGACCCATGGTTTCAGCCTTCCCCGCACCGGACCGGTGGCCAGCCGCGCCACTGGAGATGCTCGTCGATCCGAGATTCGTCCGCCTCGCGGACCATTTCTTCGGCATGTTCGCCCAGCCGGCGCGTGGTGGCGGTGCGCTCGCGATCTATCTCGACGGTCGGCCCGTCGTCGATATCTGGGCGGGCTGGGCGGCCAAGGATCGACGTTGGAACGGTGAGAATGTCGCGCTCACCTTCTCCACCGGCAAGGGCGTCGCCGCGACCGTGGTGCACCGGCTGGCCGAGCGCGGGCAGATCGAATACGAAGCCCCGGTCGCCACCTACTGGCCGGAGTTCGGCGCACACGGCAAGGACGACATAACGGTGCGCGATGTGCTCTCGCACCGCGCCGGACTGCACCGGGTGCGCGGCCTGGTCCCCGGCCGGGAGGGCATCCTCGACTACGACGCCGTGGTGGCGGCGCTGGCCGAGAGTCCCGCCGACCCGCGGCGCATCCGCACATCGGGCTATCACGCGATCACCTTCGGCTGGCTCGTGGCCGAGATCGTGCAGCGCGTCACCGGTGATCCGTTCACCGATGTGGTGCGGCGCGAGATCGCGGAACCACTCGGCTATGACGAATTCTGGTTCCGGGTACCGGAATCCGAGCGCTATCGGATCGCCAAGATCTTTCCGCATCTGAATCCACCCGGAATCCGTTGGAATACCGCGTCATCGGTGCTGTCCTGGGTGCGGCCGGTGCGCGGACTCGCCGAGGCGGGGATGCCGGAGAGCTTCGACGAACTCGTCCGCGATCCGCGCGTGCACGATGCGGTGATGCCCGGCTGGAACGGTGTCTTCTCGGCGCGCTCACTGGCCAGAATGTATGGGGCCCTTGCGAATGATGGGCGGGTCGAGGCGCTCGATCCCGAACGCGGTGGTCACGCCATCGACGCGGTGCAGTTCCTGCAACCGGAGACGATCGCGATCATCAATGAGACGCAGCGGGCCGATAGCCGCGACTATGTGCTCGGGGTGCCGTTGAAATTCACCCTCGGCTATCACCGTCCGGTGGTGATGTCCAAACAGCAGCCGCGGAAAGCCTTCGGCCACTATGGACTCGGCGGTTCGGGCGCCTATGCCGATCCCGAACTGGGCATGTCGATCGCCTTCGTCACCAACCGGCTCGGGAATGCGGTGACCGCGCTCGGGGACGCCCGGCTCGCGCGCTTGGCCGCCCTCGCCGGCAATACGGTGCGCAGGGTGCGCCCGAAGGGGGCAGTCGAACCGGGACCGGCGTGAGTTCGTAGCTATAGATATGGAGCAGGCGGGCGCACCCGAGGAAGCGGCGCTGGACACCGCGCCTTCGACGCCGCGCGCACCGAGAATGGTGGTTGCGCACGCGTTGGCGGCGGGCATCGATTTCGAGCGGTACTTCCGGTGGCGACGCGCACGCGAGGGCGACCCGTTCTACGTGCGGTTTCCCGGTTTCGGCGCGGCGCTGTTCACCGGCACGGCCGACGGCGCCCGCGAATTCTTCCGAGCGCCGATCGATCTGCTCGAACCGCCGCGACCGAATCCGATCGAACC
Organism: Nocardia vinacea NBRC 16497; assembly: GCF_000308835.1. Lineage (GTDB taxonomy): Bacteria > Actinomycetota > Actinomycetes > Mycobacteriales > Mycobacteriaceae > Nocardia > Nocardia vinacea. The sequence continues at coordinate 42,447 of NZ_BAGN01000236.1, forward strand.
GCTGGTCGGCTCCGCGTCACTCATCCTGACCGCCGGCGAACGACATCGACGCGATCGGGCATTGCTCGCACCCGCCTTCCACGGCACGCGGATCCGCGCCTACGGCGAACTCATCCGCGAGTCCACCATCGCCGAAATGTCCGGCAGCACAGGCGAATCCCGCCCGGCCTGGACACCGGGCACGCGCATCGACTCGCGGGCGGCAGCCAGGGCGATCACTTTGCGGGTGATTCTGGAGGCGGTATTCGGGGTGGACAGCCGCGAGCGCCGCGCCGAGTACACCGCCGCGGTCGCGGAATTCCTCACCGCCTACTCCGGACCGCTGATGCTGGTGCCCGCACTGCGCCGCGGGCTGTTCGGTCGGGCGCCGTGGGATCGGTTCGTGGCCGCGCGCGAGCGGCTCGACGAGCTGATCCTGACCGATATCGCGCGGCGTCGGGCCGTCGGCTCGGTCGGCGCCGACATTCTCGGTCTACTGCTCGCGACCAGCTATGACGACGGCAGCTCGATCACCGATGACGATCTGTGCGACCAATTGCGCACCCTGCTCGTCGCCGGACACGAGACCACCGCGACCGGTCTGGTGTGGGCGCTGTTCCATCTGCATCGAGAACCCGAGGCGTTGCAGCGCCTGCGCGCCGAACTGGACGCGGCCGGACCCGACGCCTCCCCGCTCGAGCTGGCCGGGCTGCCGTTTCTGGACGCGGTCTGCCAGGAGACACTGCGGCTGCATCCCGCGGTGCCGATCGTGCTGCGCAGGCTGACCGCGCCGTTCGCACTGCGTGGTGTCGAGCTCGCGGCGGGCGACACCATGGGCATCGCGCTGCCGCTGCTGCATTCCGATCCCGCGGTGTGGACGGATGCGGAGCTGTTCCGGCCGGAGCGGTTCATCGAGCGCAAGTACCGGCCGTACGAGTTCGCACCCTTCGGCGGCGGACATCGTCGGTGCGTCGGGGCATCGCTGGCCGACTACGAACTGCGGATCGTGCTCGCGACCATTCTCGGTCGACGGCGGCTGCGATTGCCACCGCGGTATGCGCGCGGGCGGGCGCCGCTGTCGGTGCCGCACAACATCGCGACGGGGCCGCATCGGTCGATCCCATTCGATGTCGTTTCGTGATTTATCTCACGAAGGAGTTTCGCCCATCCGGGGGTCGAAAGACTTGACGGCCGTCCTGAGCCATCGAGGCTCACGGACCTGACCGGCCAGTTTCGCGAATGATCATGACCCCCAACAGCATATGTGTCGCTCGCCACATCACGTGGTCAGCACGAATCAATCCGAAACGCCGGTGGCCGCGGATGGCTCTGGACGGTAGGAAGGACGCCAGGGTCGGGTGCGTCATATACCCGTGGGGTGCTTCGTGTGCCCCGCGCCGTTTTTCCGTGGGCGTTCGCACGGAATCCACGAAGCGTCTTCGTGAAACCGCCCTGCGAGCTCCACACCGATGAGAGATCTCACCGCGCCACCGGCGTGGGCGAGAGATGGATTGGACGAGAAACCTATGCATGCCGCTTTGCACACCGGGACGTCGACTGCTCCCCGTCGGGGAGCGCTAGCCCGCCGACTCCGGCAGGGCATCCTATTGTCGGCGGCGATCGCCGCGGTCGGCATCACCGCCGTCGCGCCGGCTCAGGCCGATCCGGCATTGCCGGGTGTCGGCACCGGCTCCGCCAACTCGACCGCCACCGATCCGGGTGCCACGGCGAACTTCGCACCGCCGAGTATCAGCCCCGGTGACGGCGAGACCGTCGGTGTCGCGCAGCCGGTCATCATCAACTTCCAGGAACCGGTGACCGATCACGCCACCGCCGAGCAGGCCATCAAGATCACCTCCTCGAATCCGGCGCCGGGTCACTTCTACTGGTTCAGCGACAAGCAGGTGCGCTGGCGGCCGAACGAGTTCTGGCCGGCCAATACCGATGTGACCGTGGAGGCGGGCGGTACCCGCACCGCATACCGGATCGGTGACGCATTCATCACCACCGCCGACGACGACACCCACACCATCACGATCACTCGCAACGGCGAGGAGATCATGACGATGCCGACCTCGATGGGTAAGACCAAGCACGAGACCCCGAACGGCACCTACTTCGTCGGCGAGCAGCTGCGCAAGATGACCATGGATTCGTCCACCTACGGTGTGCCGACCACCGATCCAGAGGGTTACAAGGTCGACGTCGAGTACGCCACCCGGATCTCCAACAGCGGTATCTTCGTGCACGCGGCCCCGTGGTCGGTTGCGCAGCAAGGTGTTTCGAACGCCAGCCACGGCTGCCTGAACGTCAGCACCGAGAACGCCAAGTGGTTCTTCGAGAACGCCAAGAAGGGCGACCCGGTCATCGTCCAGAACACCAAGGGCGGCACCCTGAACGCCCGCGACGGCTACGGCGACTGGAACGACTGAGGTAGCACCTCGGAAGTCCAAGCTCAACTCGGCCCAGGCGCGATCGCCTGGGCCGAGTTCGTTTTGTTCAACTGATGGTGTTCCGGAATTCCCGGACGACAGACCAGTTGCCGGTTAATCTCCCGAGTGGCGCAACGCTACAACTGATTGCGGGAGAACATGGGTAACTCGTCGGGTACGCCCAGCATCCAGCCACCAGCCCGACCGTCGGCCCGCGACGAAGGTGGCCTCGCACCCCACGACCGTCAAGAGGTTCCGGAAGGCGGGGGAGCGCGCGAGAAGTTCAGCGCGTCGGCGTTCAGAGTTAACCGACTGTTTGCTGTGCGCCGTAGAGTCTCGGCCGTGCGAACCAGGCCGGAACGAGTACTGCCCCAACCGCGCGGGCGTGGCCTACGCAGTCGGCCGTGGCAGGACTATGCGCTGTTCCTGGTGTTGCTCGGACCCAATCTGGTGCTGCTGACGCTGTTCGTCTACCGCCCGCTGGCCGACAATATCCGGCTCTCGTTCACCGACTTCAATATCTCCGACAACTTCGTGACCTACATCGGGTTCGCGAACTACCGGGAATGGTGGGGCCGCGACGACTCCTGGCAGATCGTCACCAATACGGTGGTTTTCACCCTGGCCGCGGTGGTCGGCAGCATGGTGCTCGGCCTGGCGCTGGCCCTGCTGCTGGACCGTAAGCTGTTCGGCCGCAATGTGGTTCGCTCGGCCATCTTCGCCCCGTTCGTCATCTCCGGCGCGGCCATCGGCGTGGCCTTCCAGTTCATCTTCGATCCCAGCTTCGGGCTGATCCAGGATGTGCTGCACCGCATCGGCGTCGACAAGGTCCCGGACTTCTACCAGGACCCGCACTGGGCGCTGTTCATGGTGACGGTCACCTATATCTGGAAGAACCTCGGCTACACCTTCGTCATCTACCTGGCCGCGCTGCAGGGCACCCGGGCCGATCTCATGGAAGCGGCCGAGATGGACGGTGCCGGCCGCTGGACCACCTTCACCAAAGTGCTACTGCCACAACTGCGCCCGACCACTTTCTTCTTGTCGATCACGGTGCTGCTGAACTCGCTGCAGGTCTTCGACATCATCAATGTGATGACGCGCGGCGGGCCGCTCGGCACCGGCACCACGACCATGGTCTACCAGGTCTACGAAGAGTCCTTCCGCAACTTCCGGGCCGGCTACGGCGCGACGGTCGCCACCATCATGTTCCTCGTGCTGCTGGTCGTCACGCTGGTCCAGGTACGCATCATGGATCGGGGCGACCAGTGAAACACGTGCACCCGGAGCGACGGGCGCCCAGGAGGCAGCATGCGTAACCGCGTAGCGACCCGCGCGGGCCGCCATGGGAACGAGACTCTTTCGTATCGCCGCGGACAGCGCGCGGTGACGGTGCTCGGATACGCCGCGATGGTGTGCGTGCTGATCATCGTCGGTGTTCCGCTGTTCTGGATCTTCATCACCTCGTTCAAGGCACGTCCGGATATCTACACCCAGCCCGCGGTGTACTGGCCGCACAGTTGGCATCCGGCGAACTACGAGGACGCCACCACGACGCTGCCGTTCTGGACGTTCCTGCGCAATTCGCTGATCATCACCGGGATCATCGCGCTGGTGAAATTCGTGCTGGGAGTGTTCAGCGCGTACGGCCTGGTGTTCCTGCGGTTTCCGGGCAAGACCCTGGTGTTCCTGGTGATCATCGCGGCGCTGATGGTGCCAAACCAGATCACGGTGATCTCCAACTACGCGCTGATCGCCCAGTTGGGTTGGCGAAATACCTTTCAGGGCATCATCATTCCGCTCTGCGGGGTGGCCTTCGGCACCTTCCTGATGCGCAATCACTTCCTCTCGCTGCCCTCGGAGGTGATCGAGGCGGCCCGGATGGACGGTGCCAACTGGTGGCGCCTGCTCACCCGGGTGGTGCTGCCGATGTCCGGACCGACGATGGTGGCATTCGCGGTGGTCACGCTGGTCAACGAGTGGAACGAATACCTCTGGCCGTTCCTGATGGCCGACGACACCACGGTCGCCACACTGCCGGTCGGCCTGACCTTGCTGCAGAACACCGAGAATCCGAGCGTCACCAATTGGGGACCGGTGATGGCGGGGACGCTGCTGACCATGCTGCCGATCCTCGTCGTCTTCCTGCTGCTACAGCGCCACATGATCAAGGGCCTCACCTCAGGTGCGGTCAAGGGTTGAGCCCACCCGCCACCCCTCAAGGAATCGCTACGCGATACCGAGACAAGGAGATTCCAGTGTCCAATTCACAATTCCCGGCACTGTCACGGCGCGGATTCATCGGCCTGGCCGGTGCGCTTGCGGCGGGTACCGCACTGACCGCATGTGCGGGCAGCGGCGGTGGCGGCAAGCAGTCCGGTGACGCCAACACCATTACCTTCTGGTCGAATCACCCTGGCACCTCGAAGGAACTCGAGGCCGAGCTGATCAACCGGTTCCAGGCGAAGTATCCGGATCTGAAGGTCAATCTGGTCGACGCGGGTAAGAACTACGAGGAGGTGTCGCAGAAGTTCAATGCGGCGCTATCCGGCGGCGAGCTGCCCGATGTCGTTGTGCTGTCGGATGTCTGGTGGTTCAACTACGCGTTGAACGGCACCATCGAACCGCTCGATTCGCACTTCGCCGACGCCGGGGTCAAGCTCGACGACTACGTCGATTCGCTGGCCGCCGACTACGTCTTCAACGGTAAGCACTACGCACTGCCGTACGCGCGCTCGACGCCGCTGTTCTACTACAACAAGGATGTCTGGGCGAAGGCCGGTCTGCCCGACCGCGGCCCGCAGAGCTGGCCGGAATTCGACGAGTGGGGCCCGAAGATCCAGTCGGTGGTCGGCGACGGCAAGCTCGCGCACGGCTGGGGTGACGCCAAGAACTACCTGGCCTGGACCTTCCAGGGTCCGAACTGGACCTTCGGCGGCGCCTACTCGGACCAGTGGACGCTGAAGTTCACCGATCCCAAAACCATTGCGGCGGGCCAATTCCTGCGCGATATGATCCACACCAAGAAGTACGCGGGTATCAAACCGCAGATCGCCGTCGACTTCGGCACCGGCGTCATCGCCTCAACTATCGCCTCCACCGGCGATCTGAAGGGCATCCAGAAGAACGCCGAGGGCAAACTGCAATTCGGCACCGCATTCCTGCCGCATCCCAACGGCCCCGGCGTCACCACCGGCGGTGCCGGGCTGGCGATTCCGTCCCGGATCTCGGATCAGCGGAAGGTGAACGCGCTGAAGTTCATCGAGTTCATCACCAATGCCGCGAATACCGCGTACTTCTCGCAGGGCACCGGATATATGCCGGTGCGCAAGTCCGCGGTGACCGATCCGAGCGAGGTCGACTTCCTCGCGAAGAACCCGAATTCGAAGGTCGCCATCGAGCAGCTCGCGGTGACCAAATCGCAGGATTACGCACGGGTGTTCGTACCCGGCGGTGACCAGATCATCGGCACCGGTCTGGAGCAGATCGGTCTGCAGAATGCCGATCCGGCAACGGCTTTCGCGAATGTCGCCAGTCAGCTGCAGACCATTATCGACCGGCAGATCACGCCGAAGCTGCCCAAGTAATACCGACGAAGAGGGAGATCGACGCCGTGGCAACAGTGCACTTCGATGGGGTGACGCATCTGTATCCCGGTGCGCCGGCGCCCGCCGTCGACAACCTGGAGCTCGATATCGCCGACGGGGAATTCATCGTCCTCGTCGGCCCATCGGGTTGCGGCAAATCGACCAGTCTGCGGATGCTGGCCGGATTGGAATCCGTAGCGGCGGGTCGCATACTGATCGGCGGTAAGGACGTCACCGGACTGCCGCCGCGCGCCCGCGATGTGGCGATGGTATTCCAGAGCTACGCGCTCTATCCGAATATGACGGTCGCGCAGAATATGGGCTTCGCACTGCGCAATGCCGGAATGAACAAGGCGGACACCGCGGTTCGGGTGCAGGAGGCGGCGAAGATGCTCGAACTCGAGCATCTGCTCGACCGCAGACCGGCGAAACTTTCCGGTGGACAACGCCAGCGCGTTGCGATGGGGCGCGCCATCGTGCGCCGACCCCAGGTCTTCTGCATGGACGAACCCCTGTCCAACCTGGATGCGAAACTGCGGGTGAGCACCCGCTCCCAGATCGCCGCGCTGCAGAAGCGCCTCGGCACCACCACCGTCTACGTCACCCACGACCAGGTCGAGGCCATGACCATGGGCGATCGGGTCGCGGTGCTGCGCGAAGGGAAACTCCAGCAGATCGCCAAACCCCGTGAGCTCTATGACGATCCGGTCAATACTTTCGTCGCGGGGTTCATCGGCTCACCCGGCATGAATCTGCTCGACGCCCCTGTTCGGGACGGTGCCGCCGTCCTTGGTGACCTGCGAATTCCCCTGCCACGCACCGCAACCGGCGAGCGGGTCATTGTCGGCATCCGTCCAGAATCGTGGGAAACCACCACCGAGATCGATAACAGTCTCGCCGTGGCCGCCGAACTGCTCGAGGAACTCGGCGCCGAATCTTTCATCTACAGCCACGGCGTCACCGATGAATGGAACAGCCGCTCCGGGAAGGTGGTGGCCCGGGTGGACCGCCGCTTCCAGGTGGCCCTCGGCGACCGCCTGCGCCTGCGCCCGAAAATCGACGAGATCTTCTTCTTCGACGGCGAAACCGAGGAACGCCTGCGCTGAGCGCTCGGCGTCCTCGGCCCGCCGCGTGCTCACCAGATCTTGACGCGCTGCGCGGGTTCCAGATACAGCTCGTCGCCCGGCTTCACATCGAAGGCCTCGTGGAAACTGTCGATATTGCGAACCACCGCATTGCAACGGAACTCGGGCGGCGAGTGCGGATCGGTGGCCAGGCGGCGGATGGCCTCCTCATTGCGGGCCTTGGTCCGCCACACCTGTGCCCAGCCGTAGAAGACGCGCTGCAGACCGCTCAGTCCGTCGATGACCGGCGGCTCCTCGCCTTCGATCGAAATCCGGTAGGCGGCCAGGGCAATGGACAGTCCACCCAGATCACCGATGTTCTCGCCGATAGTGAATTCGCCGTTGACGGTGTGGTCGTCGGACAGCGCCTTGGGTGAGAGCACGTTGTACTGGTCGATCAAAGCCTTTGTGCGCTTACCGAATTCGGTGCGATCGGCATCGGTCCACCAGTCGATCATATTGCCGTCGCCGTCGTACTTGGCGCCCTGATCGTCGAAACCGTGGCCGATCTCGTGACCGATCACCGCACCGATGCCACCGTAGTTGGCGGCGTCGTCGGCGTGCATGTCGAAGAACGGCGGTTGCAGAATGGCCGCGGGGAAGACGATTTCGTTCATGCCCGGGTTGTAGTAGGCGTTAACCGTCTGCGGGGTCATGAACCATTCGCCACGATCGACCGGACCGCCGAGCTTGTTCAGATCGCGATCGTGTTCGGCGGCATAGCCGCGTCGGTAGTTGCCGACCAGATCGGACGGGACGATGACGATGGCGGAGTAGTCGCGCCACTTGTCCGGATAGCCGATCTTGGGGGTGAACTTTTCCAGTTTGGCCAGCGCGGCCGCCCTGGTATCCGGCCCCATCCAGTCCAGCTCGGCGATATTGCGGCGGTAGGCCTCCTGCAGATTGGCGACCAGCTCGACCATCCGAGCCTTGGCCTCTGGCGGAAAGTGTTCGCCGACATACAGTTTGCCGACCGCCTCACCGAGCAGATCCTGCACCAGCGAAACACCGCGCTTCCAGCGTTCCCTGTTCTCCTGCGCGCCGGTGAGGGTGCGGCCGTAGAAGTCGAAGTTCTCCTCGACGATCGGATCGGTGAGATAGGCCGCCCGCGAACGCAACAGCCGCCAGATCGCCCACGCCTGCCAGTCGGCGAGCGGTTCGGCCGCCCAGGTCTGCGCGAAGGTGCGCACGTAGTCCGGCTGGCGCACAACCACTTCAGCGAACAGTTCGGGACCCGACTTCGAGATACCCTCGGCGAGCGCGGCAGTCCAGGCGTGCCAATCGAATTCCGGATGCGCGGCGACCAGCGCGTCGTAGGTGGTGAGGTTGTAGCTCAACTCGGCATCGCGGCGACGCACCACATCCCAGTGCCCGGCCGCGAGCTTGCGCTCCAATTCGAAGATCCGCTGTCCGACCGTCGCCAGGTCGGCGGGCAGCAGCGCGGCGATCTGCGGTTCGGCGGCGGCCAGCGCGAACATCCGGCCGATGTGCTCGACATATCGGTCCCGGATCTCGGCGAATTCGTCCTGCCGGTAGTAGGACTCGTCGGGCAGCCCGATCCCGGACTGGGTGGCGTGCACCAGATACCGGTTGGAGTTCTTGTCGTCGGTGTCGACATAGAAACCGAGCGCGCCGCCGACGCCGGTGCGCTGCAGGCGACCCAGTAGCGCGGCGAAGGCACTGCGATCGGCGACCTCGTGGATCTCGGTGAGTTCCCCCGCGATGGGCGCCAGCCCGAGCGAGGCCACCGTATCGGTGTCCATGAAGCTCGAATACAGATCACCGATCTTGCGCGCGTCACTGCCGTGCGGCGCCGCCGATTCCGCGGCCTGCCGGATGATCGTCTGCACATCCAGCTCCGCCTGGTCGTACAGCGTCCGGAAAGCGCCGTCGACCGCACGATCCGCCGGTATCTCATAGGTATCCAGCCACCCGCCGTTGACATGGGCGAACAGATCGTCCTGAACGCGCACGGCGTGGTCGAGGTGAGAGAGATCGATACCGGAGGGACTGCTCAGATCGGAAGTCACGATCTCCAGTATGCAGAGATGGGGCGAAGGCTGCCGTCGCCGAGGTTGGCCCCGGCCGCGTCACGGCCGGGGTAGGCGGTCAGGCGGGCAGGATGATGCGATCGAATTCGCCGTCGCGCGCGCCGGCGATGAACGCATCCCACTCTTCGGGGGTGTAGGAGAGGGTGATATCGCCGTGGCGCAGGGTGGCGCTGCCGTCGGCGCAAGTTTGTGCGATCAGCTCGTTATGCGATCGGCCGCTGTTGAGAAGGTTGATGAACGAGGTCCAGAGGCTCGCGGTGACGGTGATGATGGGCTCTTCAGCGGGGCGGTTGGCCGGGTTGCGGCGGTATTTGCTGTCACGGATGAGCACCGCGTCACCATCGAACCGGACTTCGACACATTGATTGCCGTTGTTCGATCGACTCGACGTGAACCAGTCAGTGAAAACCGACCGGAGGGTAGCGGTGGTGGCCATGGGCAGGATTTTACACTCGTGCATACCTGCTGATCAGGGCCAATGATGCTGCACGATTCAACGATTGTTCCAGTGCGCGAACGTAAGCGAAGCTCAAATCGCGCACCTGTTCCGGATCGTCGACCGCGCCACCGAAGACCGCGCTCTCGGCCCACGCGAAGGTCGGCAGCTGTTCCCCGGCGAAGTCGATCAGGTGGAAACTGGACCCGCCGAGCACCGCGCCCGCCCGCGCCGCGAACGGGATGACGCGCACCTCGATATTGTCGAGCTGCTCGATCGTCTTCGCCAGATACTCCAACTGCCCGCGCAACACCTCCGGCCCACCGGTCTGCTGCAGCAGGGTGCCCTCGCCGATGACCGCGGTCAGTTCCACCCGGCCCTTACCGCGCAACCGCTCCTGCCGCCGCATCCGAATGGCTACCAGTTGCTCGACTTGAACCGGCCGGATCATCACATCGGCACTGATGAGCGCCCGCGCGTAGTCCTCGGACTGCAGCAGACCAGGGAAAACCAAACTGTCATAGCTGCGAATGCTCTGCGCGCCGAACTCCATGCCGTACAGCCGCTGCAGTTCCGGCCCGATCAGAGCCGACGATTTGGCCCACCAGCCGCGCTGCTTACTCGCCTCGAGCAGTGTCAGCAACTCCCCGCGTTCTTCGGAATCCACCTCGAGCAGTTCGAGCACCGGGCCGATGGTGTTCGTGGTGAGCACCCGTCGCCCCTTCTCGACATGCGACCAGTTGGCCGGGGTGAAGCCGACCCGCTTGGCGAAGGTGGCCGAATCGAAGCCGCGCTGTTCGCGCAATTCACGCAGGCGCAGGACCAGCTCCCAGCGAGCAACGGTCGGGGAAACGGGCGCCATGGCCCGAGATGGTACGCCGGAAATTTACTCGGCGTGTGACTATTGTCAAGGAACTTGTGCGGGTCTAGGGTCGATTTCAGCGGCAACTTTGGTTTTTACGTCGATCCACTCAGAGTCGAGGCGAGGTTCCTCATGAGTACGTCGCGAATGGAATCGGGTAGCTACCTGGCAGCCCAGGATTTCGCGGCGGCCCAGGACGCCTTGGCGCGATGTCGCCGCTATCGCAAGGACAACGGTCTCTACGGGGTGGTCGATCCGGGACTCGGGCGAATTCTGTTGGAAGTCGGCGCGGTCGGCGCGGTCGTCATGCCCGCCGAACTCGGCAAGCGGGTGCGCGCCTACCTCCTCGCCAACTACGGGCGGACCGGACCGATCATCGCGCATCCGCGCTCCAGCCGTTGGTCATTCCTGACCGGTCCAACCGATAACTCGTACCTGGATATGACGCTGTTCCCGGAGTTGTTCCGGGTCTGCGCTTCGGTGGTGCTGCCGGGCACCCGGATCGTGCTGCCCTCACCGACCGATGAGCTCAGCGGCTACCGGATCTGGATCGCACCGCCCGAAGGCGACTACCGCCCCGAACTCGGCGATGTCATCGCCGCCACCCGGACGTGCGCGCACAGCGGCGGCCGGTCGGTCGTCAAGGGTGTCGTCAAGGGGTCGGCCGCGGAGTGAGCGTCACGCTGAAGCTCTGCTCGATGCTGTGCTCCCACTTGTCTCGACACTCGTTTTGTTTGGTCTGATCGTCGCCCGCCTTTTGCATGCAGTCCAGATAGTCCTTGCCACCGGAGTCTACGAAGAAGCGCCAGCCGATGATGCTGAGCACAACCGCGGCGACCAGCGCGAGCACACCCAGGATCAATCCGGTGACCGCCATGCCGGTGCCGCCCGCACTGCCGGAACGAATCTTGACCAGCGCGATGATGCCGAAGATCAGCGCGAAGAAGCCGAACAGGTAGCCGCCGATCAGTGTCCAGCAACTCAGGAAGCCGAGGATGCCGAGCACAAGTGCGGTGATCGCCATGCCCTTGCGCTTGGGGGATTCCTGCCAGTAGTTCGGCTGCCCCTGGCCCGGCGGCGGGTACTGACCCGGTGGCGGATATTGACCGGGCGGCGGATATTGCGCCATAGGACTTCCTCTCAGCCGGTGCGCTTGCGCTGCAGTCGCCTTCTGATCGCACTTCCTGAGCAGGGATGTTAATGACGAGCGAGTTATTTCGAGCCGAGCCGCGCGTGCATCTCCCAGACCAGGATCTCCGCCGGCCCGTGGGCGGTCACCAGCTGCCCACCCGATCTGGTCAGGCGCACGGCGTCACCCGCGTACAACGGACCGACGCCCTCCATCTCCACCTCACCCCTCGCGACGAACAGATGCAGATACGGCGCATCCGGTAGGTCGATCGCCTCGGTTTCCCCGCTGTCCGCCAGCCGCGCCACATGCAGCGCCGAATGGCTGCTGCCGATGGCGATCGCGGTCCGATCGCGATAGCGCGGCAGGCCGGAGGCCACGGTCACCAGGCCGCCGCGGGCCAATTCGTCGTCGATCTCGAGCTGCTGATATCCGGGCTCCAGGCTCGGTTCGTCCGGCACGACCCACATCTGCACGAAATGGACCGGCTGGTCGTGTTCGGTGCTGTGGTCCAGACGCCAGGAGTCGTTCTTCTCCGAATGCAGAATTCCGGTGCCCGCGCTCATCCGCTGCGCCAGACCGGGATAGATGACACCGCTGTGCCCGAGCGAATCCTGGTGCACCAGCGAGCCGCCGAGCACCCAGGTCACGATCTCCATATCCCGGTGCGGATGGGTTTCGAAGCCCTGACCAGGGGAAACAATATCTTCGTTATTGACGAGCAGCAGTCCGTGATGGGTGTTGTCGGGATCGTAGTGCTCCCCGAAGGAGAACGAGTGCTTCGAATCCAGCCAGGACACGCGCGTTTTCATGCGATCGCCGCCGCGATGGACATCGATGTGTGGTGTCGTGAGTGTGGACATCGTGGTCCTCCTCTCGGGACCGTGCACCGATCACCTTTCAGGGTAGGAGCACTTACGACGTGGTACTCCGAATTCCTAGTAAATTGTCCTGCACTCGGCATTTTACGCGAGCTGATCTTCGTGAGTGACGTGCAAGCAGTCACTCGCGGCTGCGGGTGAACGGCAGGCGAGCAGTACCGACCGGTTAGTCGAGTCGGCGGTCGGCACGGCCCGCCAGCACACGACGGGGGTCTGTACGCGTGCACGGCGGATTCGTAACATCATGTGCCACAACGGAATCGGAGGTGACGAACGGATGCGAACCGAGGTGCTCGCACGCATCGAGCAGCAACTCCGCGATGCGGCAGAGCGCGACGGGATCAGCGATTTCGTCGTCGGTGTCGCGGTATTCCGCGATCGCAAACTCCTGGTAGTGCGCCGCGTACCCGACGATTACCACGGCGGCATGTACGAACTGCCCGGTGGCGGAGTCGAATCCGGGGAGACCCTGGCCGAATGCGTGGTACGGGAACTGTACGAGGAGACCGGGCTGCGGGTGCGCGCCATCACCGAGTTCCTCGGCGACTTCGACTACGCCACCAGGACCAAGCCCCGAGTGCGCAAGTACAGCTTCATCGTCGAGGTGGAGCCCGGCGAGGTCGCGCTGGCCCCGGGCGAACACGACGCCTTCGCCTGGATCGATGCGGCCGCGCTCGCCGATCTGCCGATGGCACCGGATATGCGCGAAACAATCTCCACACTGGTGAACTGCGTTTGATCTGTCACAGGCCCACATTGCTGACCGCCACGGAGCGAGTCTTACGAGCGACCTGTTCGCGGCCCGTCTCGCGTCCGAGTCGTCGAAGCGCATGCGACGAAGTCGCGAGTCTCGACGGCTCGGACGCGAGACACAGGGGGCCGCGAACACGCAGCGCCGAAGGCGCTGCAAATCGAGCACAGTAGCCTCTGGGCGTGTCTACTGGTCGCCCCGACGGCAACACCCCCGCGGACGCGCGGCCGGTTTCGCTACAGACGGCGCTGCGCGAAAGTCCCGGCGTGTTGCGTTTGGCGCTGATCCGCTTTACCGGTCAGTTCGGTGACGGCATGTTCCAGGCGGCGCTGTCCGGTGCCATTCTGTTCAACCCGGAACGGGAGACCGATCCACTCGCCATCGCGGCCGCGTTCGCGGTATTGCTGCTGCCGTACTCGCTGATCGGGCCGTATGCCGGTGCGCTGCTGGACCGCTGGGATCGGCGGGCGGTGCTGCTGGTCGCCAATGTGCTGCGGACAGTGCTGATCGGTGCGGTGAGCATCGGGCTGTTGGCGGGCAGTAGTGCGACGCCGTTGTTGTTGCTCGCGCTTGCTGTGGTCGGGATCAGCAGGTTCGTGCTCTCGGGCGTATCGGCTGCGTTGCCCCGAGTGCTCGATCTGCACTGGCTGGTGCCCGCGAATTCGGTGCTGGCCACGGTGGCGTCCGGATGTGCCGGTGTCGGCGCCGCAGCTGCGGTCGCGATCATCGGGCTGATCGGTGCAGGTGATTTCGCGTCGGCAGTGGCGGTGGCGATCAGTGCCGTGTGGTCGGTCTGCGGTGCGGTATTCGCGGCCGGATTCGGGGCCGGGGTGCTCGGTCCGGAACCGGGTACTGCGACGCGCGACAGTGCGGTGCGGGCGATCGCGACCGGTCTGCGCCACGGTGCGGCCGCGGTCTGGGGAGCGGTTCAGGTCACCACCGCGATGATCGGCATCGGCACGCATCGAATCGTATTCGGAACCAATACGCTGATCATGGTGCTGGTGCTGCGGCAGGCGCCCGTCGACGGCGGCGGCGCGAATACCGGACTGACCCGGTTCGGGCTCGCCATCGGCTGTACCGCCGCCGGGATGTTGGTGGCGGCGGTCGTCGCACCGGTATTGATTCCGCGGCTCGGCCGCTCACGCACGGTGGTCCTCGGGCTGTTGACCGCGACCGTGGTGCAGTTGGCGCTGGTCACCCCGACCGCGATCGCGACGGCGGGGACCGCGGCGCATCGGGCGCATCAATTGCTGCTGGTCGCGGCATTCCTGTTCGGGCTCGCGGGGCAGACCATCAAACTGACCGGCGATGCGACCATGCAGATCGATATCGATGACACCAGGCGCGGTCAGGTATTCGCATTGCAGGACACCGTATTCAATATCGCGTTCGTGCTGGCGATCGCGCTCACCGCATCGGTGATACCGGCCGATGGGCGCTCTATCGGCGTGGTGCTGGTCGGCGCCGGGATCTATTGCGCCGGAATAGTGGCCATTGCCGTCAACAGCCGGCGGGTGCCGGTTACTCGTTGAACGGCATTGTCGGATAAGTGGATTCATCGCCCGACCAGGTCCGGTGATCCCGAAGCGCGGCGACATGCTCGATCGGAGCTTGCGGATCGAACCAGCGCGAATCCCGCGTCGGCTCATCGTGATTCGACAAGGCAGCGCCGAATTGATCAGCGGCGAGATGATCCGGCTCGGGCTCGGTACGCTCGATCCAGGCCAGGTGTTCGCTGTCCGCATCGGCCTGGCTCCCGGTGATCTGGTGATTCCAGGTGCCGTTGCCGGTCGGATCGGTGAAGAAATGGTCGAGTACACCGTCGTCGTCGAGATCCAGCCCGGCCACATCGGCAATGCCGGTGCCGTGCGAATCCCACAGCACATCATCGACCAGGCCGTCGCCGTCGAAGTCGAGTCCCACCGCATCGCCAACGCCCGACCCGGATAGGTCCAGATCCGCCTGGCTGGTCCAGACGTGCACCGTGCCGTCACCGGTTCCGAACACGTACTCGATCTCGTTCATATCTGGTTGGACGCGAATGCGCCCCATCCGGTTCCACCCTTCGCGCGATTCGGTCGGGTAAGTTGATCTCCCATCGACCCGAACCGACAGGGAGTCAACAACGGATGGGATTTCGGCCGAGCAGTGCGCGTGTGTTCGCGTCGTCGGCCAATTATCCCTGTGCGCCCGTAATCCTGGGCGTGCTGCTCGCCGGAGCGCTGACCGTACCGACGCCCGTCGCGCAGGCCGCACAGCATCCGTGGGCGCCGCCGCCGGTGAACAGTTGTGGCGAGATCGGATTCGACCCGTTGAACCGGGCGCCGGACCCGAACGCACCGCCGCCTCCGCCGCTGCCTCCCCTGCCCCCGCAGATCGATATCCCGGTACCGGTTCCCGAGATCACGCCGGTTCCGGTCCCTGATCCGCCGCCGGACAACACCCGGATCGATCCGGAACCGCTGCCCGCCGACCCGTGCCGCAATCCGTGCCCAGACATTCGGGATACACCGAAGCCGTCGGACCCCGCCACCGATCCGGAACCCGAAGGCGCACCCGACACCGGGTCCAGCTCCGGTTCCGGATCCGGCTCGAGCTCCGGTTCGACTTCGGGTTCCGGCTCGATCCGCCTGCCGCGCATAGAGTTCCGCCCGGAGATCGAACCCATTCCGATCCCGGTGCCCGGCCCCGACGGAATCGAACCGCAACCCGCACCACCGCCGATCGTGCACCCGGCCGAACCCGGACCACTGACAGCCGCCATCGCCCCGCCGCTGGTCGAGTCGGTTGACCTGGTCGGTCAGGTGACCGGGCACGGGTCAGCCAACCGCACCGATATGCGCTGGCAGGTCGACGGCACCGACCTCGGCATCACGTGGGAGACCAAACCGGGCGAGGTCGCCGTGGCCTTCGGCGACACCTTCGGCGACGGCTGGACCAGTGGCGGCGTGGGCGGACCCGACTGGCGCAGCAATGTACTCGGCTACAGCACCGACCACGATCTCGCCGACGGACTCAGCATCGACACCATGGTGCAGGACAGCCGTTGTCACGCAACCGAACTGCTGTCCAGCCGCAAGATCAAGAACTGGGAGACGACCACCATCCCGACCTCCGGGTTCGCGATCGGGCAGCGCCAGTTCATGAGCTATATGTCGGTGAACCACTGGAGCCGCATCCCCGGCATGTGGTCGACCAATTACGGCGGGCTCGCGTACTCCGACGACAACGGCCGCACCTGGGTCAAGGATCAGCATGCCCGGTGGGACAACTTCTTCGGGCTCGGCCGGTTCCAGGTGGCGGCCATGGTCCCGCAGGGCAATTACGTCTATATGTTCGGCACGCCCAACGGCCGGGTCGGCGTGATCGGCCTGGCCAGGGTGCCGAGGACCGAGGTGCTGAACAAATCGGCCTACCAGTACTGGGTGGGTGGAACCTGGGCACCTGCGGCCGAAAATCAGGCCACGCCTTTGGTTCTCGGTATGGCAAGCGAGCTGTCGGTGCGCTTCGACAAGGACACCGAACAGTGGCAGATGGTCTATCTGGATTCGGCGCGCGGTGCGATCGTGATGCGCACCGCGGCGAGCCCGCAGGGCGTCTGGACCGACGGTGTCCAACTGGTCTCCACCGACGACTACCCGAAGGCCTACGGCGGCTTCATCCATCCGTGGTCGACGAGCGAGGATCTGTACTTCACCATCTCGGCGTGGGATAGCTACAACGTGTATCTCATGCACGCGAAGCTCGATCCGCCGCACTGAGCGCGCTCGGATCCGCGCCGGCGCCGATTCGGTATGGTGCGCATGTGATCGACCAGCGCATACGTACTCCGCACGGGCGGCGCCGGTGACGAGCGAGACACCGGGCTGGCAGTTCTGGATCGATCGGGGCGGCACATTTACCGATGTGGTGGCCCGTCGACCCGACGGCAAGCTCGTCACGCACAAGCTGCTCTCGGAGAACCCTGCGCGCTATGCCGACTCCGCGGTGGCAGGCATTCGCGAAATCCTCGCCGACGCGGGCGGCACCGCCGATATCGATGCCGTCCGGATGGGCACGACGGTCGCGACCAACGCACTGCTCGAGCGCAAAGGCGAACGCACCGTGCTGGTAATTACGCGCGGCTTCCGCGACGCACTGCGCATCGCCTATCAGAATCGGCCGCAGATCTTCGCGCGAGAGATCGTGCTGCCGGAGTTGTTGCACGAGGACGTGATCGAGGTGGACGAGCGCGTCACGGCGGATGGCACGGTGCTGACCTCGCCGAATCTCGACGCACTTGCGGCCGAACTGAAGCCGTTGTACGACAGCGGTATCCGCGCCGTCGCCGTCGTCTGCATGCATTCGCATCTATATCCCGAACACGAAAAGGCGATCGGCCGGGTCGCCCGCGAGATCGGATTTCCGCAGATCTCGCTGTCCAGCGAGGTGAGCCCGCTGATGAAGCTGGTGCCGCGCGGGGACACCACGGTGGTGGACGCCTATCTCTCACCGGTGCTGCGCCGCTACGTCCAGCAGGTCGCCGACCAGCTCACCGGTGTACGGCTGATGTTCATGCAGTCCAATGGCGGACTCACCGAGGCCGGACAGTTCCGCGGTAAGGACGCCGTCCTGTCCGGTCCAGCGGGCGGCATCGTCGGTATGGTGCGGATGTCCGAACTCGCCGGATTCGACCGCGTCATCGGCTTCGATATGGGTGGAACCTCCACGGACGTATCGCATTTCGCGGGCGAGTACGAGCGGGTGTTCATCACGCAGATCGCCGGTGTCCGGTTGCGCGCGCCGATGCTCGATATCCATACCGTCGCGGCGGGTGGCGGTTCGATCCTGCATTTCGACGGCAGCCGCTACCGTGTCGGACCCGATTCCGCGGGCGCGGCACCCGGACCGGCCTGTTATCGCGGCGGCGGACCGCTGACGGTCACCGATGCCAACGTGATGCTCGGCCGCATCCAATCGGCACATTTTCCAAGGGTTTTCGGACCGGACGGCAATGCGCCGCTCGATGATGCGCTGGTACGCAACCGATTCGCGGAACTGGCCGCCGAAATCGCGGCGAGCACCGGTGACGATCGCACACCGGAACAGGTCGCCGAGGGCTATCTCGAAATCGCGGTCGCCAATATCGCCGCCGCCATCAAACGGATCTCGGTGCAGAAGGGCCACGATGTGACCCGGTACGCGCTGACCACCTTCGGCGGCGCGGGCGGCCAGCTCGCCTGCAAGGTGGCCGATTCCCTCGGTATTCGCACCGTTGTGGTGCCGCCCATGGCCGGTGTGCTCTCGGCCCTCGGTATCGGTCTCGCCGATACCACCGCCATGCGCGAGCGTTCGGTGGAGTTGCCGCTGCACGAGGAGTCGATGGACCATGTCGGCGAGATCGCCGATGATCTGGAGGCCATCGCTCGCGCCGAACTACTCGGTGAGGACGTGCCCGTGCACCGAGTGCGTGTCGTGCGGCGCGCCCAGCTGCGCTACGACGGCACCGACACCACACTCACCGTCGAACTCACCGAACCGGCGGAGATGGCAACGGATTTCGTCGAACGACACCGCAGCACCTACTCCTTCGTGCTGGACCGCCCGATCGTGATCGAGGCGCTTTCGGTCGAGGCGACCGGGCTCACCGAACCACCCGATCTCGCCGACCTGGCCGGGCCGCGCGCGCCATCAGGCGAGCCGGAGTCGGTGCGACTGCATACCGGTGGCGTGCTGCGCGAGGTATTCCTTTACCGGCGCGCGGAATTGGTGCCGACGAAAGCGGTGCGCGGGCCCGCGATCATCACCGAGGCCAACTCCACCACGGTCGTCGACGACGGTTGGCAGGCCGTGGTGAACGACATCGGACATCTGATCATGGAACGGGTCGAAGCGGTGGCCGGACCAGAGGCGGGTACCGAAGCGGATCCCGTGCTGCTGGAGGTCTTCAACAATCTGTTCATGTCCATCGCCGAGCAGATGGGCGCGCGGCTGGAGTCGACCGCGCAGTCGGTCAATATCAAAGAGCGCCTGGACTTCTCGTGTGCGCTCTTCGATCCCGACGGCAATCTCGTCGCCAATGCGCCGCATATTCCGGTCCATCTCGGATCGATGGGGACCAGCGTCAAGGAGGTCATCCGGCGCAGGCAGGCCGCGGGCATGCGCCCCGGTGACACCTACGCCGTCAACGATCCTTACCACGGCGGCACCCATCTGCCCGATGTCACGGTGATCACGCCGGTATTCGACACCGCGGGCGCCGAGATCCTCTTCTATGTCGCATCCCGCGGCCATCACGCCGAAATCGGCGGTATCGCGCCCGGTTCGATGCCTGCGAACAGCCGTCGCATCGAGGAAGAGGGCGTCATCTTCGACAACTGGCTGCTCGTCGAGGACGGCCGGTTCCGCGAGGACGAGACGCTGCGCTTGCTCACCGAAGCGCCGTACCCGTCCCGCAATCCGGCCACCAACCTCGCCGATCTGCGCGCCCAGATCGCCGCGAATGCCAAGGGCGTCGAAGAAGTCCGGAAGATGATCGAGCACTTCGGGCTCGATGTCGTCGAGGCGTATATGCGGCATGTGCAGGACAATGCGGAGGAATCGGTGCGGCGCGTCATCGATGCGCTCGACGACGGCGAATACGCCTATGAGACCGACCTGGGTGCGACCATTCGCGTTCGGATCACGGTGGATCGGGAAAACCGCAGCGCCACCATCGATTTCAGTGGCACCTCCGGGCAGCTCGACGGTAACTTCAACGCCCCCTATGCCGTTGCGAACGCGGCGGTCCTGTATGTCTTCCGCACGCTGGTCGCCGACGATATTCCACTCAACGACGGCTGCCTGCGACCACTGCGGATCATCGTGCCGCCCGGTTCGATGCTCGCGCCCGAACCACCCGCCGCGGTCGTCGCGGGCAATGTCGAGACCTCCCAGGCGATTACCGGCGCGCTGTACGCGGCGCTCGGGGTGCAGGCCGAGGGCTCGGGCACGATGAACAACATCACCTTCGGCAATGAGCGCAGCCAGTATTACGAGACGATCGGATCCGGATCGGGTGCAGGCGACGGTTTCGACGGCGCTCCGGTGGTCCAGACCCATATGACCAACTCCCGGCTCACCGATCCGGAGGTGCTGGAGTGGCGGCTGCCGGTGCTGCTCGAGGAGTTCTCGGTACGCGCGGGGAGCGGAGGTACCGGTCGATGGCGTGGTGGTGACGGTGCGGTGCGTCGGCTGCGATTCACCGAGCCGGTGACGGTCTCGACGCTGTCGAGTCATCGCCGGGTGCCGCCGTACGGCATGGCGGGCGGCGCGCCGGGCGCCCTCGGCCGAAACCGGATCGAGCGTGCCGATGGCACGGTGCAGGACCTGAGCGGGGCGGATTCGGCCCACCTCGAACCCGGGGATGTGCTGGTCATCGAGACGCCCGGCGGGGGCGGGTACGGGAACTGATCACGTTCGACGCCGTGCCCGGCATGCTTTCGAGAGTGAGGTAGCTCACATTCGACTGTGTCACGTCGGAAGGAGGTCAGCTGTCTGATGGTCATGAACGACAACAAGAACGTATTGCTGGCCGGGGCGAGCGGAGTGCTGGGCGGCCACATCACCACCGCTCTCCGGCAGTCCGGCTACACCGTGATTTCGCTGTCCCGCGGCGCCGGGGCCGATGTCCAGGCCGATCTGATGAATCGCGACCAGCTGCTGCGCGCGGTCGAGGGCCGCACGATCGACACCGTCGTGCATGCCGCGACGGCTCTGCGCAAGGCGCCGATGCGGCACAAGGATATGTACGCGACCAACGAGCTGCGGATCACCGGCACCGCCAACCTGCTGGAGGCCGCACGCGTCGTCGGCGCCCGGCGGATCATCGCCGAATCCGTTGTCCTCGGTTACGGCTACGGCGATTTCGGCGATCACCAGTTCACCGAGGACGACCCCTTCGCCTCGACCGGCGACAAAGCGGTGGAACCCCACCTCGAAGGCATGCGGGTCAAGGAAGAGCTGACGCTGAATGCCGATGGAATCGAAGGGATCTCATTGCGCTACGGCATGTTCTATGGCGCGGGCGGCACAGAGACCATTATCGAGATGCTGCGCAAGCGACAGCTGCCGACGGTGAACGATCACGGACGGGTGCTGCCGTGGGTCGATCTGGTCGATGCGGGTGCGGCGGTGGCGCTGGCCGTCGAGGGCGGAAAGCCCGGTGCCGCATACAACATCGTGGACGACACCCCGCTCGGCTTCGGTGCATACGTCAAGCTGGTAGCCGAAACCTTCGGCACACCAAAGCCATTGACCGTACCCGCCTGGATGATGCGGCCCATGTCGTACGCCTACCGCATGACGCAGGCAAGTATGCGAGTGTCCAATGCCAAAGCGAAGACGGAGCTCGGTTGGACACCGCGCTATCCGTCCTGCGCCGATGGCATGCGCGCTTTGGCCGCCGCGCAGTACAGCTAGCCGATCAGCGCGTAGAGCCGCGAGCACGCCGAGGCGCGTCATTCCGTGGATACGCACAATTGCCCGCATCGTCACAGCCGCGAACGTGGTCGGGTGCGCCGCCGCCAAGTACGCTCGGAGCAATCATGGCCACGTACTTCGATCCGACGTCATGGTCACCGATGCGGGCCGTCGACATGGGTAAACGCCTCTTCGATCAATCACTGCTCGAACAATGGCTCGCCTACACGACCGCCTGGGTGGATCCATTGGCCGACTTCGGCGCGGGCACTGTGACCGCGCTCATGCCGGACGTGCTGATGACCGTGCTCAGCGAGGGCATTCTCAGCCGGTTCGGCGGCCAGGAGGTCACCGCCACCCTGCTCGGCCACGATCTGCACGCGACCCTGCAGGTGCTCAAGGTGCGCAGACGCGGCGCGCATTTCCAGACCAAGACGGTGCTGTCCCGGCTGCGCTGGGACGATCACCCGATCGAGCAGGTCACCGTGATCGCGCACGGCGTCCGGCTGGTGCCCGGCGTGCCGACGAAGGCGCGGGTGCAGCAGCTGGATCTGAACGGGACCGTCACCGCCGAGGCGCTCGTAGGCTGGCTCGATACCCAGCAGCCCGATTGGAAACTCGAAGTCGACGCGAGCGGATTGATCCGGGCGAAGCATCGCAAACGCCGGATCAGCGCGTTGGTGGAGGCGCAGGTGCGCGACAACCTGCTGACCGTCGATATTCACCGGGCGAACTGGCTGGGCATCCGGATCCCGCGGAAGCTGGTGACCGCGCCGGCGATCCTGCTGGATCGGCTACCGAACGACGCGCGCATCGTGCACGCCACCCGCGAGGGTGATCTGGTCCGGTTCCGGGTGGAGCTGCCGGGGATCACCGGATCGTTCGATCTGGCGCAGATCCGCTCGGCCATCGTGGCGGGCACCACGCTGATCATTTTCTGATCGACCAGCGAGGTCCCGCTCAGACCTGGGCTTTCCACCATTCCAGCAGCGCGGCCTCGGCCTCGTCCCTGGTGAGCGGTCCACGATCCAGGCGCAACTCCTTCAGGAACCGCCAGGCCTTGCCGACCTCCGGACCCGCGGGAATGCCGAGCAGTTCCATGATCGCGTTACCGTCCAGGTCCGGACGCACCCGATCCAGATCCTCCTGCTCCTGCAGTCTGGCGATCCGCGTCTCCAGCTCGTCATAGGTGGCACGCAGCGCGGCGGCACGACGCTTATTGCGAGTGGTGCAGTCGGCGCGGACCAGTTTGTGCAGCCGAGGTAGCAGGTCATCGGCGTCGGTGACGTACCGGCGCACCGCTGAATCGGTCCACTGTCCTTTGCCGTAGCCGTGAAAACGCAAGTGCAGGAACACCAGTCGCGCCACGTCCTCGGTGAACTGCTTGGGGTACTTGAGCGCGCGCATCCGCTTGCGCACCATCTTCGCGCCGACCACCTCATGGTGATGGAAGCTGACACCGCCGCCCGGTTCATTGCGCTTGGTATCGGGCTTGCCGATGTCGTGCAGCAGCGCGGCCCAGCGCAGCACCAGATCCGGGTCGCCCTCTTCCAGGTCGATGGCCTGCTGCAACACGGTCAGCGAATGCCAGTAGACATCCTTGTGCTGGTGGTGCTCGTCGATCTCCAGCTTCATCGCGGGCACCTCGGGCAGCACCAGCTGGGCCAAGCCCGTCTCGCACATGACATTGATGCCGTCGATCGGATGCGCGGAGGCGATGAGCTTATCCAGTTCGGTGCGCACCCGCTCCGCGGTGATCCGCTCGATCTCACCCGCCATCGCGACGATCGCGACCCGCACCCGCGGCTCCAGTTCGAAGCCGAGCTGCGCGACGAAACGCGCCGCCCGCAGCATGCGCAACGGATCGTCGTTGAACGAATCCTCCGGCGCCGCAGGCGTATCCAGCACTCCGGTGAGCAGCGCGTCCATCCCGCCGAGCGGATCGACGAACTCCAGCGACCCGTCGGCCCCGATCTTCACCGCCATCGCGTTGACGGTGAAATCGCGTCGCACCAGGTCGCCCTCGAGCGAATCGCCGAAGGTGACCTCGGGATTGCGCGACACCCGGTCATAGGTATCGCTACGGAAGGTGGTGATCTCCAACTGCTGATCGGCCTTCGACGCACTCACGGTGCCGAACGCCAACCCGCCGGTATCCCACAGATGATCGGCCCACCCGCGCAACAACTCCTGCACCTGCTCGGGTCTGGCATCGGTGGTGAAATCCAGATCCGTCCCCAACCGTCCGAGCACCGCATCGCGCACACTGCCCCCGACCAGGTACAACTCATACCCCCGCGCGGCGAACAACTCGCCCAACGGCGTCAACACATCGGACAACCGTCCCAGCGTGACCGCGGCCGCGGCCAGCAATCGGGTACGTCGATCCAACGCTGCATCCTCGGACTTGGGCGAAACCACGAAGTAGCAGCTTACCGAGCCCGCACAACCGATATTCCAGCGCGACCTCCGCAGCGCGTACAGATATATAAGGCCGAGCACATGCGTGGGGGTGGAGGTGCCGAGATTCAGTCCGAATTCGAACATCCAGCACCGCTCTCGGATACAAACACTCAGGTCGCGACCTCGGCTCCCAACGCAACCCCGACAGAGCGAGTCTTACGAGCGACCGTTGGCGGCCCGTCTCGCGTCCATCGAGCACAGCCGAGTCGTCGAAGCGCATGCGACGTAGTCGCGAGTCTCGACGGCTCGGACGCGAGACAGAAGGGGGCCGCCAACACGCCGCGCCGAAGGCGCGGCAATTCAGCACAGTAGGATTGCGTGGTGTCTCCGGCCGATCGCGCGAACAGTCGACGCCGCCAGCCCCGGCGCCGCGGTTCGGCCGCCAACGCGGCGAAACCGCGCATGCGCACGGTACGGGAAACCTCGGCGGGTGGACTCGTCGTCGACGGGTTGGACGGCCCGAGCGATAAACGCAGTGCGGCGCTCATCGGGCGGACCGATCGACGTGGCAGACTGCTGTGGTCGCTGCCCAAGGGACATATCGAAGAGGGGGAGACACCCGAGCAGACCGCGATCCGGGAGGTCGCCGAGGAGACCGGAATCAATGGGATAGTGGTCGCCGAACTCGGCAGCATCGATTACTGGTTCGTCACCGAGGGTCGCCGGGTACACAAGACCGTGCATCATTATCTGCTGCGCTCCATCGGTGGTGAGCTGTCCGATGCCGACGTCGAGGTCACGCAGGTGGCGTGGGTTCCGTTGGGCGAATTGGATTCTCGGCTCGCCTATGCCGATGAACGGCGCCTCGCCGAAGTGGCGAACCGGATGATCGACCGGATGGAGACCGGCAAGAGATGACCCAGACTTTCCGGCATCGCGCAGCGATTCCGTGGGGGATGGTGGTCGGGCGACGGGTGGACCTGTTCCGGATCATCGCGGCGGTCCTGACCATTCTCGGCTCGGCGACGGCGGTTCCGGTATTGCTCGCCCAGCCCGCCGCCGCCCAGCCGGCGACGCCGAATAGTTCGTCGTCGCCGAAATTCCTGAAGCTGACCCTGGATTCGGTGAATCCGTCCGCGGTGACGACCACCAGCGATCCGACACTGACGGTCGCGGGCACCGTCACCAATATCGGCGATCGGGTGGTGGAGGACATCAGTGTCCGCATCCAACGCGCCGCCGCGGTGTCGGCACCGAGCGCGCTGCGCTCGACCCTGCGCTTGGACCAGGTCAACTACGACGTGACCGGTCCGTTCGAAGATGTCGCCGACCGCTTGAGTCCCGGCCAACGCAAACAGTTCACGATCAGCATCGCGTTGCGCTCCGGTGGCGGTACGGCCGCGCTCGATATCACCAAGCCCGGCGTTTATCCGCTGCTGCTGAATGTCAACGGGGAACCGGCCTACGGCACCCAGGCCCGCCTCGACGACGCACGGTTCCTGCTCCCGGTGCTGGGCGTACCGCCTGCGGTCGATATCAGCTCGCCGGTGCCCGCCGCGCCCGATACGCCGGTGGCGACGACACTGCTGTGGCCGCTGGCCGACCGCCCTCGGCTGGTCGCCGGTGTCACCGGCCCGCTCAATGGGAAGGCCGAGCTCACCGATGACGAACTGGCCGCATCGCTGGGCAAGGGCGGGCGTCTGGACCAATTGCTCGGAGCCTTGGAATCGGTGCTTGGCACCAACCCGACCAGTCGCGATCGCACGCTGAACTCGGCGGTCTGCATCGCGATCGATCCCGATCTGCTGATCACCGCGCAGGTGATGACCAAGGGTTATCGCGTGCTGGCCAGCCCTTCCGATCCGGACGGTGCGACCAGGGCGGGCACCGGCGCCGATCAGGCCCAGACCTGGCTGGACCGGTTGCGCGCGGTCGCCGCATCGACCTGTACGGTCGCGCTGCCGTTCGCGCAGGTCGATATCACGGCACTGGCCGCGGTCGACGATCCCGAACTGTCCACACGAGCATTGAACGACCCCGCCGATATCGTCGATTCGATCCTGGCCACCAAATCGGTGCGCGGTGTCAGCGTGCCGGATTCCGGCAGTATCGATGAGAGCGCGGGAATGTTGTTGCGCGGCCACGGTTTCGGGACCGCCGTACTCGCCGATAACGCCGCCGTCCCGCTCGGCACCGCCGGTACCTCGACGGATTCGCAGCCGATCACCACCGGACGCGGCGGCGCGGGCAATCAGAGCACCACCAACCAGACCACCTCGAGTCAGCCGCTTCCGGAGACGAGCACGCCGGATGTGGTCCGGCTCGCCGAGATCGCCCCGATGCCGGTCACGCCGGAGTCGACACCGGAACCGCAGACCAGCGCGACACCGAGCACATCCGCCTCGAGCACATCCGCCCCGACGACGAGTGCTGCCCCCTCCGGCACCCAGGCCCCGCCCGCCGATCCGGCATTGCACGCGGCGACCTTCGATATCTGGTCCGCGACCGCCCTCGCAGCCGTCGGCTCCAACCCGCCCACCCCGTCGTTCACGCCCGCACGCGTCCGCTACGACGTCACCAACGACTCCCGGATGGCCCGCCTGCAGGATGCGCTCGGCGCCATCACCTGGTCCGCGCTGAACCCGGACCCGAGCCGCCCGCGCTCACTGCTGCTGGTGCCGCCGCAGCAGTGGAGCGCGAACCGGGACGAGGCCACCGCGATCCTGAAGCAGGTCGACCTGCTGCTGCACAACAACCTCGCGACCACGCGCACGCTCGCCGAGCTGGTCGCCGAATCGCCCGACGCGCAGCCCCACGAACCCGACTATCTGCCGCAGGCGGCCCATGATGCGGTTCCGGACCGCTTCATGCTCCCGATCCGCGACCAGGGCCGCCGGATCACCGATCTCATGCGTTCGCTCGTCGAGGTGCCCGAGAACGAGCCGACGCCGAACCAATATCTGACCCCGCTGCGCGACGATCTGCTGCGCGTCCTGACCCTCTCGGACCGGCGCTCCGGCGATTCCGCACAGCCGGACACCTATGCCCAGCGCCGACTCGACCAGACGACACGCACACTGGACCGGCTCTACGGTTCGGTCACCGTGCTGCCGCCCGGCGGGGTGTACACCTTGGCCTCCGAACAGAGCCCATTGCTATTGGTCGCACGAAACGATCTGCCGGTCGCCATCCGGGTCCGGTTCCGGATCGAGGCGCCGACGGAGACGAAGATCACCGATCCCGGCGAGGAGACGCTGCCGCCCACCGGAAGCCGGTCGTTCCAGATCCCGACCGAGGTCACCGATAGCCGTAATCTGGTCATTCCGATCTCCCTTACCACGTCCGACGGCGTCCCACTCGGCAATCCCACCTCGGTCTCGGTGCGTTCGAACGCTTACGGTCAGACCTTGGCAATAATTACGGCGTGTGCCGGAATACTGCTGTTTCTGTTGGCCGGGCGCCGGTTGTGGCGTCGGTTCCGCGGACAGCCGGATCCGGCCGACGAGGGTTTCGATCCGGGCACCCGACGCCGGGTGAACAGGTACCGACGGGCGCGCAGGCGCGTATTACAGCAGCAGGAGCAGCAGGAGGCGGGATGAGGACGAGGACACCTCGCTCGTGCTCGGCTGCCGTCGAAACCTCTGATCGGTACCGACCCCCGCACTACTCATGGCATCGTGGAGGACAATCGCGTAACACCCTGGGCGTCATCGGCCCGTCGGCGGGGGATGGCATGGCGCAGGAGGCACGATGAGCGACGATGATCTATCCGCTCATCGGCAACCACCTGTTGATCGGCCCGACGGACCCCAGGCCCGCCGGGCGCCTTCGGCACCCTGGGAACGGCAACTGGCGCAGCCACCGGCAGAACCGGAGGACGCCGAGATGACTCCCGATGAGCGTTTCGGCGGTTCGCCGCACGTCCCGCAGGTGAGTCGTCCGGGTCAGCCGCAGCGCCCGGTGCCGCCGCCGCGCCCGACACCCCGTGTCTCGCAGCCACCGACCGGACCGATGGCACCGCCCTCCGGCGCATTGCCCAGGCAACCCCGGCCGCAGCAGCGGCCGGTACCCCGTCCTCCGCAATATCCGGAACCGCAGCAATACCCCGAACCCCGGCCGCATCCGGGGCAGCAGTCACATCCGGGGCAGCGGCAATACCCGGCGCCGCCACAGCAGCCCGGTCCGGGTCGGCCGCGTCCGATGCCGCCCGGTCAACAGATGCCGCCCGGTCAACCGGTACCGGGACCGCCGGGCGCACCTCCTCGGGTCCCGCCCCAGCGTTTCGCGCCGCCGCCGAACTACCAGGCGCCGCGACCGAGCTATCAGACACCGCCGCCACAGCCCCCGGCGACGCGGCAGCCGCCGATCGAACAACAGCGACCGATCGATCGCCAGCAGCCTGTCGAACGGCGGCAACCGGTGGAGCAGCCGCAACGTCCCGCTCCCAGGGAAGCGGCCAGGCCACGGACCCAGGAATGGCCCGCCGCACCCGCATCGGGCCCGGTCGCCACCGAAACCAAACAGAACGCGAGCTCGCGTCTGCTGCGTGACTCCGGATCGATCGCGATCGCCACCCTGATCAGCCGCGTCACCGGCTTCGGCAAACAGCTGTTGCTGCTGACCGCGCTCGGCCCGGCCGTCGCGAGTGCCTACACCTCGGCCAACCTGATCCCGAACATGATCACCGAGCTCGTCCTCGGCGCGGTCTTGACCGCGATGGTGGTGCCGACGCTGGTGCGAGCCGAACAGGAGGACGACGACGGGGGCGTCGCATTCGTCCGCAGGCTGGTCACCGCCGCCTTCGCGGTGCTCGCCGCGGCCACGCTCTTCGCCGCGGCGGCGACGCCGTTGCTGGCGACCCGGGTCTTCGTCTCCTCGGACGGCAAGGTCAATACGGAACTGACCACGGCGCTGACCTATCTATTGGTGCCGGCCATCCTGTTCTACGGCATGTCGGCGCTGTTGACGGCAATCCTGAATACCCGCCAGAACTTCAAACCCGGGGCCTGGGCGCCGGTATTGAACAACCTCGTCGTGCTGGTCGTGCTCGGTCTCTACGCCCTGACGCCGGGCGAGATCACCCTGGATCCGGTCCGGATGAGCGATCCGAAACTGCTGGTTCTCGGCGGCGGCATCACCCTCGGTGTGGCCACCCAGGCGCTGAGCCTGCTGCCCGCGATCAAGCGCAATCAGATCGATCTCCGGCCGCTGTGGGGTATCGACGCGCGACTCAGGCAGTTCGGCAAGATGGGTTCGGCCATCATCCTGTACGTGGTGATCAGCCAGATCGGTCTGATCGTCTCGAACCACATCGCCTCGACGGCCGATGAGGCAGGCCCGGCGATCTATACCAATGCCTGGCTGCTGCTCCAGCTGCCCTACGGCGTACTCGGTGTCACACTGCTCACCGCGATCATGCCGCGGCTGAGCCGCAACGCGGCCGCCGATGACACTCCCGCCGTCGTGGACGATCTGTCCGTCGCGACCCGTTTGACGATGATCGCCCTCGTTCCGGTGGTCACCTTCCTGACGCTGGCCGGCCCGCAGGTCGGCGAGGCGCTGTTCGGCTATGCGCGATTCACCGGCGACGCCGCGCGCCTCGGCGAGGCGGTGAGCTGGTCGGCCTTCACGCTGATTCCGTACTCCCTGGTGCTCATCCATCTGCGCGTCTTCTACGCGAGGGAGCAGGCGTGGACGCCGACCTGGATCATCCTCGCCATCACGACGATCAAGATCCTGTTCTCGGCACTCGCGCCCGCGCTGGCGAGCGACAGCGGTCAGGTCGTGAAAATCCTTGGTGTCGCGACCGGACTCGGCTTCCTGGCCGGCGCCGTCATCGGCGGCTATCTGCTGCACCAGAGCCTCGGCGATCTGCGCATGGTCAATGTCGGACGCACGGTTACCCGCGTACTGCTGTCCTCGATCGCGGGTGGCGCGGTCATGCTCATCGTCGACAAGGTGCTCGGACTCGACCGCCTCTCCGGCGGACCCGGCTCGCTGATCCGGGTGATCGTATCGGCCATCGTGATGTTCGCGGTCGCCTTCGGGCTGATGCGCCTGGCCGGTATCCCGGAGATCGTTGCGATCACCGTCGCCGTCTCCCGGCGCCTCGGCTTCACCCCGCCCGCCCCCGATCTCGATCTCGAGGGTCCGGTCGAGGACGAGTACGCGACACAGGTATTCCGGCGGCCCGAGCCGTATGTGGCATACCCTGGTTTCGACCCGTACATGGATGCCCAAACCATGGTGCTACCCGTGATCCGAGCTCATACCGTTGACAGCACCGGTATGGGTGAGTTCCCGTACCCTGTTCGGCAGAGAAGCACAAGTGGCGAGTTCGCCGGAACTTCGACATATCAGGGCGAAGGAGGAACGAGGGTGAGCGACGACGCGGCGCTGGGCGGCGTCCCAGCCGCCGAATCTGCTGCGACCAAGGCAGGCGGGCTCTCCACAGATGTTCCGCCCACCGGGGAGACCTCTGATCCCGCATACGCGAGTCAGGGTGCCGATAACGGTCCGCCGGAGCACGATTCGGCGGCCGGATCCGGTGAGCAACCGCGGGAGGCCCCGCAGCGCGATCCGATGTACGACACCGGGATGATCCCGATCCCGCCGCAGCTACCGCCGATGGAGGACGCGGGTCGAAGAACGCCGCGCGGCCCCAAGCTGATTCCGGGCGCTTCCGTAGCGGGCGGCCGCTACCGGCTGCTCGCGAGTCACGGTGGATCCCGCGGACTCAAGTTCTGGCAGGCGCTCGATATCAAGCTCGACCGCGAGGTCGCGCTCACCTTCGTCGACGCCGATCAGAAGGCGACCGACAACTCCGGTCACGACGGTCCGCAGGCCATCCTGTCGCGCACGCTGCGCCTGGGCCGGATCAACTCGCCGGGCCTGGCTCGCGTGCTCGACGTGGTGCGTGGCAGCTCCGGCGGCATCGTGGTGGCCGAATGGACTCCGGGCCGTTCGCTGCGCGAAATGGCCGAGACGGTGCCGTCGCCGATCGGTGCCGCCCGTGCCATCCGGGCTTTGGCCTCGGCCGCCGAACTGGCTCATCGCGGCGGCGGCTCGCTGTCCATCGACCATCCGGACCGGGTCCGGATCAGTGCCACCGGTGATGCGGTGCTCGCGTTCCCGGGCACGCTGTCCGATTCCGACGCGCAATCCGATGTGCGCGGCCTCGGCGCCATGCTCTACGCCCTGATCACCGCACGCTGGCCGATCCGTGCCGGTGGCATGACCGGCACGGCAGCGACGGTTGGCGGTTTGCGGCTGGCCGATTTCGGTTCCGACGGCACCCCCGTCGAACCGCGGCAGATCCGGCCCGAGGTGCCGTTCGAGATCTCGGCGGTCGCGGTCCGTTCGCTGGAATCGAATAAGGGCGTGCGCACCGCCGCGACCGTGCAGCATGTGCTCGAACAGGCCTCGGTGGTCGATCAGAAGACCGATTTCATCCCGGTACTCCGCCTCGGTCAGCGTCCGCCGACCGGCGCCGAGGAATCGCTGGCCGATCCGGAATTGCTTGCGGCGGAACGGGAACGCTCGCAGCGGATGATGTGGATCATGGTCGGGCTCGGCATTCTGGCCGCACTCGTGGTCGGCATCATCATCTGGTGGATGGTCAGCGTCTTCGCGCCGACCGCCTCGGACGCACCGCTCAACGAGCAGCGCAATATCGGCCTCACCACGAACAGTTCACCCGCGCCCGCGCCCACCTCCGGTGGTACGACGGGGACGGCCGCGGGCGGGGTGCCGGTTCCGGTGACGAGTGTGTCGGTGTTCTCCCCGGAGGGCACACCGGACAATGTCAGCGGAACCGGTGCGGTGCTCGATCACGATCCGGGCACCGTCTGGCGCACCGATCAGTACTTCCAGCAGTTCCCGGCGCTCAAGAAGGGCGTCGGGCTGCTGGCCACCCTGCCGAGTCCGGCCAAGCTGACGAGCGTCTCGATCGAATCACCGAGTGCGGGCACCGCGGTCGAGATCCGCACCTCCCCGACGGCCTCGCCCACGCTGGACCAGACCCAGCTGATCGGCTCGGCGCGACTAGAGAACGGCATCACCGAAATCCCGGTCCGCAGCGATCAGGCGGCCCGCTATGTGCTCGTATGGATCACCGGACTCGGCAACTCCGGTGGCCAGTTCCAGACCTCGATCGCCGACCTGCGCTTCGACGCCGCGCCGTAAGCGCCGCTCAGCTCTGCCCTCGCCGCACGTGTCCGCCCCGTGCCGTCGCTGGACTTCGCTCGCTCCGCCCGCCGGTGTCGATTTCCCCGGGCGCACCGCACAATTCGGCCCCGACTGGTCTGGTTGCTGCCAATTCTTTACTGACGATATGATCTAGCCGCGCTCTCACTCAGGGGGAGCTCCCCGGGTTCTGGTTGTTCGATCCTGGATGCTGCGAAATTTCGATGATGGTCGCTCGTGTCCGTCATCGCCGTGAGAGCTGTCCAAGGGGTTGGTTTTGCCGTCCGAACTGAACGAGGATTCCCACGGGGGAAAGTCGCGGCCCGTTGCGTTCCGCGAGCGTTCGTTCGTCCCCGACGAGCTCACCGATGTCGAACTGCTGCAAGCCCACGTGCGCGGTCAGCGGCATGCCTTCGCCGAACTGCTGCGCCGCCACAACGACCACCTCTGGCAGACCGCCCTGCGCACCTCCTATACCCGCGAGGACGCGGCGGATTCGCTGCAGGACGCTCTGCTCTCGGCACACCGCACCGCTGCCACCTTCCGCGCCGAGGCCGAGGTGCGCAGCTGGCTGCACGCCATCGTGGTGAACGCCTGCCTGGACCGGATCCGGCGCAATAAGACCCGTCGCGCGGTATCGCTGTCGCCGGAGACCATGCCGGAACCCAAGGACACCCGCGACAATATCGCCGAACTGGAAATGTCACTCGTCATCGATCGTGCGCTGTTCACGCTGCCGGAGGAGCAGCGGGCGGCGCTAGTCGCGGTGGAGCTGGAGGGGCGTAGTGTCGCGGAAACCGCGGCACTGCTCGGCGTTCCGGAGGGCACTATCAAGAGCCGATGCGCACGCGGCCGACAGCGGCTCCAAGAACGTTTGGAATTTCTGCGTGATCCGGGGAACCGGAAGTAGTCGAGATGCGTCATTAATAGTGACGGACAACAAGACGATGTACAGGCAGCGCCGCCCGCGACGTGCGGGCGGGCATCTACTCGAGAATCCGGAGGTGCGATGGCGACCCGATCCGATCCGCAGCCTCCGTTCTCACCCGAACTGCTAGCGGATCTACACGCCGACAATGTGGCGCCGGAGCTGAGCGAGCAGCTGTGGCCGGTGGTCCGCAATGATCCGGACGCCCTACGGTTCCTGAACTCGCTCGACGATGTCAGCGCCGAATTGCGCGCACTAGGCCGGGACGAGCGCGTCATCCACGCCATGCCCGCCGATATCGCGGCCCGGCTGGAGGAGTTCGTCGAAGGCCTCGATGTGGCGGAGGAGCCCACCGAGCAGGTCGCAACCGTCCATCGGCTGCCCTCGGCCACCACACGGCCGGAATCTTCGGTTGCGGTGTGGCCCGAATCCGCCGATGACGCAAAGGATTCCGGGCGCGAGGTTGCCATCCCGCTGACGCGACGCGGCACACGCGCACTCCGCTGGCTCGCCGCCGCGGCCGCTGTGATCGCGGTCGTGGCCTGCGTCGCGGTCGCGGCGGACGCATTGCGTGGGCACGAGGTGGCCCCGAGCGCCCAACCGACCACCAGCAACGTCCAACTCGGTGACGAACTCGACGCCACCATCGCACTGAGCGCCCTAGGTCGCAATGACGTCACCGGCGCACTCGGCACCGCGGCGGCCCTGAACCGCTGCGTCCACGCCAACGGCCTGGACCGCACCGTCCTCGGTTCGACCGACACCACCTTCCAGGGCAGGGACGCCGTGCTGATACTGCTCGCCGGCCCACGTCCGCACAAGATCACCGCACTGGTCGTCGGAATCGGTTGCGGCACCGACGATCCGCAACAGTTGGCTCGCACCGACATCGGTTGACGAGTGGGCGACGTCACGTCGTGCGGTTGTCCCACATCACGTCGGGAACAACACCGTTTACCCTGTTGTTGACCGACACGTCTAATGAATCTCCCTCGGAAGGGTCACCCGTGAGCGAGCGCAGCGAGCGAACAATCAACACAGCCAACCTGTTGGTCATGGTGGAGCCGAGCGCCAGCGAGGCGGAGGCATGAGCAACGCAGTTCGCGACTTGATCATCGTCGGCTCCGGACCCGCCGGCTATACCGCCGCCGTCTACGCAGCCCGCGCCGAACTCCAGCCCCTGCTGTTCGAGGGCACCCAGTTCGGCGGCGCACTGATGACCACCACCGAGGTCGAAAACTTCCCCGGCTTCCGCGCCGGCATCATGGGTCCGGATCTGATGGAGGAGATGCGCGAACAGGCCAAGCGGTTCGGCGCCGATATCCGGACCGAGGATGTGGACGCCATCGACCTGACCGGCCCGATCAAGACGGTCACCGTCGGCGATGAGACGTACCAGGCCTATGCCGTAATCCTCGCCATGGGCTCAGCCGCGCGCTATCTGAACGTCCCCGGTGAGCAGAAGCTGCTCGGCCGCGGTGTCAGCGCCTGCGCTACCTGCGACGGCTTCTTCTTCAAGGGCCAAGACATCGTCGTGGTCGGCGGTGGCGACTCGGCGATGGAGGAAGCGACCTTCCTCACCAAGTTCGCCAGCACCGTGACCATCGTGCACCGCCGTGAGGAATTCCGCGCCTCGCGCATCATGCTGGAGCGCGCCAAGGCCAACGAGAAGATCAAGTTCGTGCTCAACGCCGAGGTCACCGCGGTCAACGGCGATACCAGCGTGACCAGCCTGACACTGCGCGATACCCGCACCGGCGAGACCTCCGAACTGGCCGCGACCGGCCTGTTCGTGGCGATCGGTCACGACCCGCGCAGCGAGCTGGTCAAGGATCAGGTGGAGCTGGACGACGAGGGCTACGTGCAGGTGCTGCATCCGTCGACCGCTACCGAGGTGCCCGGTGTCTTCGCCGCGGGCGATCTGGTCGACCACACTTACCGCCAGGCCATCACGGCCGCGGGGACCGGCTGCCGCGCCGCGATCGACGCCGAGCGCTGGCTGGCCGACCAGGGTGACATCACCTCGAACACCCTGGATCACGCCGGCAACTCAGTTGCCGTGCCCGCCAACTGATCTCATCACTTTTTGCACTACAAGGAGATACCCCATGTCCGAGAACACGGTCACCGTGACCGATGCGTCCTTCGCCGACGATGTGCTGCTCAGTGAGAAGCCGGTACTCGTCGATTTCTGGGCCGACTGGTGCGGTCCGTGCAAAATGGTCGCCCCGGTGCTGGAGGAGATCGCGGGCGCGCACGCGGATAAGCTGACCGTGGCCAAGCTGGATGTGGATGCCAATCCGGGCGTCGCCCGCGATTATCAGATCCTCTCGCTGCCAACTATGATGCTGTTCTCCGGTGGCAAGCCGGTCAAGCAGATCGTCGGCGCGAAGGGCAAAGCCGCCCTGCTGCGTGAACTCGACGGCATCATCTGACGTATTCGTCAAAGAACGCCGTCGATCGACGACGCGCCGTAGGATGCCTGGACGCCGGGAATTGTCGTATTCCGGTCCGGGTCTGAGACAATCGACCGACCTCCGGTCGTGCGAGGGTGTGAGCCATCGCATGAGTGGGTACCCGGGTTGACGGAAGGAAAGGGCTCTCACGCATGCACCGACTTCGTCACGGCGATACCGGTCCAGCCGTCGCCGAGGTTCGGAGCACCCTGGCAAGTCTCGGGTTTCTGCATACGCACTCCGCCGCAACAGGACACGCTGATGCGCGAGAGTACTGGATGGACACCGACGCTTCCTTCGATCGCCAGCTCGACTCGGCGGTTCGCGCCTTCCAACAGCATCGCGGACTGCTGGTCGACGGGGTCGTCGGACCGGCTACCTACCGCGCGCTCAAGGAAGCCTCCTATCGCCTGGGTGCCCGCACACTGATCTACCAGCTCTCCGCGCCGCTCTACGGCGACGATGTGGCAACCCTGCAGCGCCGGCTACAGGACCTCGGTTTCTACGTGCACCGTGTCGACGGCTACTTCGGCCCGCACACCCATGAGGCGCTCACCGCATTCCAGCGGGAGATCGGCTTGGCGGCCGACGGTATCTGCGGTCCGGATACGCTGCGCTCGCTCGAGCTGCTCGGCGCACGCGTCACCGGCGGCAATCCGCATCGGATCGCCGAGGAAGAGGTCGTGCACCGGGCCGGGCCGCAGTTGACCGGGAAGCGGATCGTCATCGATCCGGGCCTCGGGGGCCCGGACAAGGGCTTCGCGGTGCCGACCGAATACGGCGATGTCTACGAGTCGGAGATCCTCTGGGATCTGGCCAGCAGGCTGGAGGGCCGAATGGCCGCCACCGGCATGGAAACCTTCCTGTCGCGGCCGTGGGGCGCCAATCCGACCGACGCCGAGCGCGCGGATACCTCCAATGCCTTCGACGCCGATCTCATGATCTCGCTACGCTGCGCGACCAATCCGAGCCCGTCCGCCAACGGTGTCGCGGGCTTCCACTTCGGCAATTCGCACGGCTCGGTATCGATGATCGGCCAGGTACTCGCCGGCTTCATCCAGCGTGAGGTGGTCGCTCGAACCTCATTGCAGGACTGCCGAACTCACGCGCGCACCTGGGATCTATTGCGGCTCACCAAGATGCCGACCGTCCAGGTCGATATCGGTTATCTCACAAACGAATACGATGCGACGGTACTCACCAACCCGCGGATGCGCGATGTGATCGCCGAGGCCATCCTCATTTCGGTGAAGCGGCTTTATCTGCTCGGCCAGGACGATCAGCCAACAGGCACATACACTTTCGCCGAATTGCTGGCGGAGGAATTGGCCGCAGCCGACCGGATGTAGTGAATTACCTTCTGGCTCACTAGATTACGAACAACAAAAATACTTCCGATACAAGTGCGCCCCTGCCGACCGGCGGCAGGGGCGCACTGTTGCCGAATGCGGAGTCTCAGGGGGCTCCGACGCGGAAGGGGACCGTCAGGGAGGCGGCGGCGAGCAGCTGATCGAGCGCGCGCTCCACATCTTCCTTCCAACCGTGATCGGAGTCGAGTTCCAAGCGCAGCCGGGGGAAGCGGTGGTGCGGCGCCACCACTTCGAAACCGACGTCCTCCAGGAAGTCCGCCTCGATCATGCAGGTCTCCGGCGAACATCCGGTCGCCTTACCGGCCGAGGCCGCATCCCGGACCGGTGAACCGATCCGCTCCATCAACCGCATCGATCCGAGCGAACGATCCGACATCGCGGTGGCCGGGGGCTCGGTGCGAATCCCGAATGCCTCCAACGCGCGTACACCACGACGCACCAGATCGGCCACCACGGCCGTCATGAGGCGGTGGGCTATGTCGGCGTCCTGATACGGGAATTCGGCCCGCAGCGTGGTCAGCAGGACCGCATCCGGGCTAACCGGCGATGTGGGGAACAGGCCGGCACGCGGTACGGCGCTCGGCGGCGAGTACAGCGCACACCCCGCTATGTTGCCGTCCACGTTCGCGACCTGACCGCACGAACCCCACTCCAGCATGACCGTGGACAGCCAGGCCTCCTTCTCGAAGACCGGATCACTGAACTCACGGGAGGTCGCGGCCACCGCCGGATCGATCTCCCAGAACACGCAACGCCGCGCATGGGCGGGTAGCCTGTCGAGTCCACCCAGGGTTAGTGCTGTGACGCTGGTCGACACCGCTCTGCTCAGCCTCCAGCTATCCGATTCATCCACACTCACGCTGCATTCACTCGCCAGCAAGAATATGCGATCAAAGCGAACCCGCCTCATTCCACGTCGCTGTGCTGTTGGTAAGGAGCCCCTCCGTAGGCCGATTTTCTGCGCCGTCACAGTGACGTTTCGACGCCGAATACGTGCCTACCGGAAACACACGGCTATTTTTGCCACTTCTGTCACTTGCCGAGCTGCTGCTGCTCCATCATGCCTACGATGCGTTCGAGGTCTTCGACCGAACCGAATTCGACGACGATCTTGCCCTTCCGCTTGCCGAGGCTCACGGTGACGCGAGTGTCGAAGGATTCCGACAGTCGCTCGGCCACATCCTGCAGACCCGGCATATGAATCGGCTTGCGCCGGGGGGCAGGGGGAGCGGCCATATCCGGATCCCGGTTCGCCAGGGTGACGGCTTCCTCGGTGGCCCG
The DNA here is from genome assembly GCF_000308835.1 of Nocardia vinacea NBRC 16497. Taxonomy (GTDB): domain Bacteria; phylum Actinomycetota; class Actinomycetes; order Mycobacteriales; family Mycobacteriaceae; genus Nocardia; species Nocardia vinacea. Next base: position 80,743 of record NZ_BAGN01000236.1, read on the forward strand.
GACCGACAATCCCTCGGCAACGATGCGGGCGGCGAGTACCTCTTGGGAGTCGGCGCCTGCCTCGAGACCGAGCAGCGCCCGAGCGTGTCCGGCGGACAGTACGCCGGCCGCGACCCGGCGCTGCACCGGAATCGGCAGTTTCAACAGGCGAATCATATTCGTCACCACCGGTCGGGATCGACCGATTCGGGTGGCCAATTCCTCATGGGTGACATCGAATTCCTCGAGCAGCTGCTGATAGGCCGCCGCCTCTTCGAGCGGGTTCAGCTGTACCCGATGGATGTTCTCCAGGAGCGCGTCCCGCAGCATCGCGTCGTCCGCGGTCTCGCGGACAATGGCTGGAATCGCCGCGAGCCCGGCCTCTTGGCAAGCGCGCCAACGACGCTCACCCATGACGATCTGATACTTGTCCACCCCCGGCTCCAGCCGACGCACCACGATGGGCTGCATCAGGCCGAATTCCTTGATGGAGTGCACCAGCTCGGCGAGCGCCTCTTCCTCGAAGACGTGGCGCGGCTGCTTGGGATTCGGTTCGATCTGCTCCGGCGGAATCTCGCGATAGGACGCACCGCCATCCGACAGCTGCTCATCGCTGGGGTCGGGGACCCGGTGCAGGAAGGCGGAAGCCGGTTGCGGTCCGATCGGATCGATGCCGATGACGACATTGGCTGCGGCGCTGCCGAGTCCAGGTGCGGCACCGAGTCCCGGTGTGGCCGTCGGCCCCGTCGGAATCAACGCGGCAAGTCCGCGGCCTAGCCCGCCCTTCTTCGCCTGAGTCATCGGTTACCGACCCTTTCCTCGTTCGTCATTGCGCGCGCTCTGCCGCACCCGGCCGGATCACCGACCGGGAGGCCATCTCGCGACCGGCGTCCAGATAACTCATCGCACCCCGGGAGCCTGGATCATAATCGAGCACCGTCATGCCGTAGCCCGGTGCCTCGGAGACCTTCACACTGCGGGGGATAACCGACTTCAGCACCACATCGCCGAAGTGCCCGCGCACCTCCTCGGCGACCTGGTCGGCCAGCTTGGTCCGACCGTCGTACATCGTGAGAAGCACCGTCGACACGTGTAGTTCGGGATTCAGGTGCGCCTGCACCAGACCGATATTCCGGAGCAATTGCCCCACACCCTCCAGCGCGTAGTACTCGCACTGGATCGGGATCAGCACTTCCTTGGCAGCAACCATCGCGTTGACGGTGAGCAGACCGAGCGACGGCGGGCAGTCGATCATGACGTAATCGATGTCGTACCCGGCGATATTGGCCTCCTGGATGGCGGCCTTGAGTCGCCCTTCCCGCGCCACCATGGAAACCAGTTCGATCTCGGCGCCGGCCAGATCGATGGTCGCCGGAATGCACAGCAGGCGCTCGCTGTGCGGGCTCTGCTGAATCGCATCCTTCACCGACACCTCGCCGATGAGAAGTTCATAGCTCGACGGGACACCCGAGTGATGTTCGATGCCCAGGGCGGTGCTGGCATTGCCCTGGGGATCGAGGTCGATCACGAGAACCGTCATCCCGGTGTGCGCCAGGGCGGCCGCGAGATTCACGGCGGTTGTCGTCTTACCGACGCCCCCCTTCTGATTGGCGATGGTGATGATCCGTTGCTCGTGCGGTTTCGGCACTGTCACCTTTCCTGGATGCAATATTTGGCTTGCACGTTGGGCTTCGGCTGCTATCGGGGTCTCACTGGGGGAGATGTGCCCGAACGGTGTGCTTCCGAATGCCTCCGCATCCAAGGTGCTGGAGTCCAGCATCCCCGGCACGCGCGACGTTGTTTCCCGTGAAACATTCGCCGGACCGCTCGACATAGACAGCTCCTAACGCGAGAACCTCAGATCACATGCGCCCGACCGAATTCGGCGCCGTGTCATCACTAGCTGTGTCGGATCGAACTTGATGCTCAATCGGGACCGCGGCGCCCGATCGACGAGCGGAGCTCTCGCCGCTGCGACAAACCCACATCCCTCCGTGGCACCAACTCTCACGCCCGACGCTCACTAGCTTGCCAGCACTCAGCGCGATTAGAAAGCTGAATCGCGGCTTCGCGCAAAGGACATGCAAATCTGCACCGAATCACATCGCCGCGAACAAGATTCACGAGCTGGATTCGCTGTTTCACATGAAACATGAAGTCCCGGACCGACACCGAAATCCTGTTTCACATGAAACATCGGTGGCGGCGACGAGTCCGGCGCGCCATTCCAGACCTTCCGGGCGCGCAATAGTCAATGGGGTTCCGGGTGACCCAGCGCAGCCACGGACACGCTTCAACATCGGCGCCACCAAAACAATCGAGACGACGAGTACAGGCAGGGGCGACCTTTGGTCGGCTACACCGCGGTCTCATGTCGCCGACGGTGAACACACCAGTCCGACACCAACGTCCGCACCGTCGCCACAGATCGCTCCAGCCACTCACGGCGCGAAAGGCGCCGCGTAGTTCGATAGGGGTCAACGTGTCCGGGAGCGGGAGTAGACGGCCACGCCGGGCGCTCACGCGTCCAATGAGCCTCACGCAATAGGGATCATCGATCTCCCCATCCGAGGGCACCAGGTTCGAAACGTCACGTGAAGTTTCGTGTTGGAGTCTGTTGCGATGCGGATGGCTCGGCGCACGGTTTCACATGAAACATTGCCGCGAATCGAATACTGCTACTTCGACTTCCGCGCCGACCTACCCGCTCGGCGCGAGGGACGCTCGCCGCGCGGCAGCCGCTCGGCGCTGATCACCAGAGTGGGGGTGGAGACGAGTCCGGCGCCGCATTCCAGAACGGTCGCATTCCCAGCGCCAGCCTTCGCCAAAGCCTCGCTGTCACGCTCGAGTTCCTCGGCCGCGCTGACTCCCTTCAGCGCAAGCATCCGTCCGTGATCGCGCAACAGGGGGAGGGACCACTGCGCCAACTTCGCCAACGGGGCGACCGCGCGAGAGGTCACCACATCCGCGCCGCCCGCTTCCTTCATCACGCCCGACTGCTCGGCCCGACCGCGCACCACGGTCACATCGAGTCCGGCCGCCTCGATGAATTCGCTCAGAAAGATGGTGCGACGCAACAGCGGCTCGACCAAGGTGATCCGGAGATCTGGACGCGCGATCGCCAATGGAATTCCGGGCAGTCCGGCGCCGCTGCCGATATCGACCACGATGGTGCCCTCCGCCATCAACTCACCGACCACCGCACAGTTGAGAATGTGCCGATCCCATAGCCTCGGCACCTCGCGGGGACCGATCAGTCCGCGCTCGACACCGGCGGCAGCGAGGGCGGCGCAGTACCGACGCGCGAGATCCAACCGGTCTCCGAAAACCACCGCGGCCGCGGCCGGGGGCTCCAGCTCATTCGGCAACGCGGTGATGCCACCGAGATCTCGTTCCACGTGAAACATCCTTCCGAACTCGAGTCGATAAGTGCGGCGATGGGGCCGGGGGCAGGGGAGACATAAAGAGGGCCTCCGGTCCGAAGACCGAAGGCCCTAATCCAATCACAGCGCGCGATTCAGGCAGGCACCACAACAACGTGCCGATTGGGCTCCACGCCCTCGCTCTCGCTGCTGGCACCGTCGACGGCGGCGACGGCGTCGTGCACGATCTTCCGCTCGAACGGAGTCATTGGCGCCAGCGGCTCCGGCTTACCGGATTCCACCACCCGCTGCGCGGCGGCGGTGCCGAGTGCACTCAACTCCGAGCGACGCTTGGCGCGCCAGCCGGCTACATCGAGCATGAGGCGACTGCGCACCCCGGTGGCCTGCTGCACGGCCAGACGGGTCAGCTCCTGCAGCGCGTCGAGCACCTCGCCGTTGCGGCCGACCAACTTCGAGAGATCGCGTCCACCGTCGATGCTCACGATGGCGCGGTCGCCCTCGACATCGAGATCGATATCGCCGTCGAAGTCGAGTACATCGAGCAACTGCTCGAGGTAGTCGCCCGCGATTTCGCCCTCTTCGATGAGAGCTTCCTCGGCATCGTTCGTGGCCTCGGTGGATTCGGCCCCCGCATCGGCTTCGCCGTTCACCATCGTCGTCGTCGCCACAGTGGCGTCCCCTCCGTCGGTTTCAACAGTCATTTGATTTCCTTCATCTGCTCATCGCGCGCGACCGGCGACCGGCGCCGATCGGTGAACGCGAACAGGGTTGCTCAGAGATCTCGCAGGCGCGCGATGTGTCAGCGCCGTCGCTTCTGGTTGGGTCGCCCACGGTTGCCCGGTCGCTTCTGCCCGCCCGAGCGCCGCTGTCCCGCCTTGGTCGGAGACTTCGCGGTGCCGTTCGTCGACGGCGCCGCGTCAACCGCATCCACGGCGGCATCGGCATCCGCGTCGACGGACGTCGCATCGGAGGGCGACTGCTTCTTCTTCACATTGACCGGTTTCGCACCAGGCTTCGGCGCGTTCTGTGCGCGCTGCTCCAGCTTCTGCTGCTTCTTGACTTCCTCTTCCTTCGCCATGCGGCCGAAGACGAGGTGCTGCTGTCCGTAGGTCCAGATGTTATTGGACACCCAGTAGAGCAGGATGGCGATCGGCAGGAACGGGCCACCGACCAGCACGCCGAGCGGGAACACCCACAGCGCGAGCTTGTTCATCATGGCCGACTGCGGGTTGGCCGCGGCCTCCGGACTCTGCCGGGCAACCGAGGCGCGCGCGTTGAAATGCGTCGCCAGACCGGCGATCACCATCAGCGGGATGGAGACCAGCGCGATGCTCAGCTTGGTCGGCACGCCGCCGTAATCGGCGAAGGCCTGCAGCTGGCTCGGCGGGCTGGTGATGAAGGCGGAGATGGGGGCACCGAAAATGCGGGCGCTCAGGAAGGACTGGACGTCGGCGGCGCTGAAGACGTAGTTCGGCGTGTGCGCATTGTCGTAAGCCGACATGCCGAGCTGGCCGATGCCGGTGCCGGTGCGGTTGAACGAGCGCAGCACATGGAACAGACCGAGGAAGACCGGAACCTGCGCCAGGATCGGCAGGCAGCCCATCAACGGATTGAAGCCGTGGTCCTTCTGCAGCTTCTGCATCTCGGTCGCCATCTTCTGGCGATCGTTCTTGTACTTCTTCTGCAGCTCCTTGATCTGGGGCTGCAGCTCCTGCATCTGCTTGGTGGTGCGAACCTGTTTGACGAACGGCTTGTAGAGCAGCACGCGCAGTGTGAACACCAGGAACACCACGGCCAGCGCCCAGGTAAGTCCGTTGTCCGCGCCGAACGCGAACCCGAAGACCCGATGCCAGAACCAGAGGATCCAGGACACCGGATAATAAATGAAGTCGAGCACGGCTCTATGCACTCCCGTCGTTCGTATCGCCGATCACCGCGCGCGGTGATCCTTTACAAGCGTGTGGCGCCGACGCCTGTTGGTCGGCGGCTGACTCGTTCCGTTCGCGCGTTTTTCGCTCCGGAACGGGATCCCACCCACCAGGGTGCCAGGGTGCGCATTTCGCCAATCGCACGACCGTCAATCCGAGGCCGATGAACAGGCCGCGGGTGCGTAACGCGGTCACCGCGTACTCGCTACACGTCGGGGTGAAACGGCACACGGGCAGGCGCATGGGGGAGACATACGTCCGGTAGAGCTCGATCAGGAAGATCACCGTGTTCGCGGGTAGCCGAGCAACGGTGGAGCGCGCACTCATCCCGCACCGGCCACGGTAGCCGATGGGCGGGCGATATCGAGCTTGCGCAGCGCGCCACGCAGCTGGCGAAGCAACTCCGTCGCGTCGGCGGTCGCAGCGCCGGGCAATGCGCGGATCACGATGTCGGCATCGGCGGGCAACTCGGCGATCACCTGACCGCACATATGACGCAGGCGGCGGGCGACGCGGTGTCGAATCACCGCGTTGCCCACCGCCTTGCTGACAATCAATCCGAACCGTGGACCGCCCACGCGGACCAACGATCCGGCCTCAGCCGCATCGCTTCGTCGTCCACTCGCGCCCACAGTTCCGTCATACCCGTGCACGAGCGCGTGTACGACCAGATCTCGCCTCCCGGTTCGCTGGCCGCGGCGCACCGTCCGGGAGAAGTCGGCACGATGATGCAACCGATACGGCTCAGGCAACACCCGAGCGTCCGAGAGCGAGGATCAAGCAGTGAGGGATTTGCGGCCCTTGCCGCGACGCGCGGAAACAATCGCGCGACCAGCGCGGGTGCGCATCCGGAGACGGAAGCCGTGGACCCGCGCCCGACGACGGTTGTTCGGCTGGAACGTCCGCTTGCCCTTGGCCACGGTCAACACTCCTCGAGTAGGTGGGCGCCGTGCGGCGCCCAAAGCTTGTCAGTGATACGTCTTTGCGCGATGAATCGCGGGGTGGTCATCATCGATGCGCGTCGGTCCTGGCGCACGAGGTCGATACGACCTGACACGGTCAGCACAGGACCGCCACCGCACCAAGGGGTGACTGTACGAGGGTACTGATCGGCAAAGTGCGGGTCAAACTCGGCCCACCCATCCCGTGACCTGCTCGGGACCGCTCCCGGGAGTCACGCATCCTGGGTATAACCGTGAGTTCGTCCACACCCCTAGCCGTCGGCCGACACACCGACTAACGTACGTAGCCAGAAGATTGCTGCAGAACCGCAGGTCCAGGCCGTATAGCGGCGGAGCGCAACCTCGTTTCACATTTCCCCAGGGTTCTCCACATCTGTGGATAATTGTGTGGAAAGACCCCTGGAGTGGCATATTCGTAGGGCCGACGGTGCCACGCCGCCGCCCGGATGGGGGACCCGGGCAGCGTCCGAACCGGTTACGGACGTACGCGGAATCACAACATCGACTCAGCCACGGCCGATACTCCGCAGGCTCCGACCGTCTGCTCCTATCGCCTACTTCCGGGGAGGAAACTGCATGGACGACGAGCAGAACGTGTTGGCCACGGTGTGGCCGGAGGTGGTCGCCGAACTCACCACGGGCTCGGCCGATGGTGCCATCCCGCCGGTGTCCCGGGCACAGCAGGCCTGGCTCAAATTGGTCAAGCCGCTGACCGTGGCGCAGGGGTTCGCCTTGCTCTCGGTGCCATCGTCGTTGGCCCAGGAGGCCATCGAACGCGATCTGCGCGAACCCATTCTGCGCTCACTCGGCCGTCGTCTCGGTCCGCAGGTCGAGGGCCTCGGCGTCCGGATCGCGGCGCCGGCGACGCAGCCGACCGAACGCCCCGGCAATAATCCGCGTCACGCGCGCATGACCAGTCGGCCCGAGCGTGGTCGCGACAACGGTCGCGGTCCGGCGGGCTATCCCGCCCCCGACTATCCCGGACGCAGCGACTACGCCCCGCCGCGTTATGCACAGCCCAACGACTATCCGGCGGCGCCCGAATACTCGTCCGGACCGGAGTACTCGGCGGCACCCGACTATGAGCCCGCACCCGAATACGCGGGCGCACCCGAGTACCTGCCGGTGCCCGGATACGAAGTGGCCGGGGAGTACCCGACCGACGAATACCCGAGCCGCGGCGACTATCCGGGCCAGAGCAATGGCGAACGGCAGGAGCCGCCCGGGCCCCGCCGCGAATCCGGACTCCCACCGCGACGCGATTCGGTGCCGCCCGGACAGGAATCACTGTTCAATCCGGAGCCGACACCGGAGCCGGCGCGGGCGCAGGGTCGCGCGCCGATGCGGGAGCCGGCATCCGCGCGGGAATCCCGGCCGGGCACCGATCCGGCCATCGCGGCCGCGCACGAATCGGTCCGCGAGCCGATCTCGGACAACTCGCACGACGACGAACCCGTCGTCAATGTCCGCAATTCGTGGCCGACCTACTTCACCAAGTCACAGGAGAATCCGGCGCCGTCGAATTCCTCGGCGAGCCTGAATGCCAAGTACACCTTCGAGACCTTCGTCATCGGCGCATCCAATCGCTTCGCGCACGCCGCGGCGGTCGCGATCGCGGAGGCGCCCGCGCGCGCCTACAACCCGCTGTTCGTCTGGGGCGCCTCCGGTCTCGGCAAGACCCATCTGCTGCACGCGGCCGGACACTATGCCCAGCGGCTGTTTCCCGGCATGCGGGTGAAGTACGTATCGACCGAGGAATTCACCAACGACTTCATCAACAGTCTGCGAGACGACCGCAAGGTGGCGTTCAAACGCCGCTACCGCGAGACCGACATTCTGCTGGTCGACGACATCCAGTTCATCGAGGGCAAGGAAGGCATCCAGGAGGAGTTCTTCCACACCTTCAACACGCTGCACAACGCCAATAAGCAGATTGTGGTGTCCTCCGACCGGCCGCCCAAGCAGCTGGCCACACTGGAGGAGCGGCTGCGGACCCGGTTCGAATGGGGTCTGATCACCGATGTGCAGCCGCCCGAGTTGGAGACGCGCATCGCGATTCTGCGCAAGAAGGCACGGATGGACCGGCTCGACGTGCCGCACGACGTGCTGGAACTGATCGCCAGTCGGGTCGAGCGCAATATCCGCGAGCTCGAGGGTGCGCTGATCCGGGTGACGGCCTTCGCCTCGCTGAACGGCCAACCGCTGGATCTGCCGTTGGCCGAGGTCGTACTGCGCGATCTCATGCCGGATACCGCCACGCTGGAGATCAACGCGGCGACGATCATGGCCGTCACCGCCGAATACTTCAACACCACACTCGAGGAGCTGACCGGGCCGGGTAAGGCCCGGCCGCTGGCCCAGGCCCGGCAGATCGCGATGTATCTATGCCGGGAACTAACGGATCTATCGCTACCCAAGATCGGCCAGGCCTTCGGTCGCGACCACACCACGGTCATGTACGCGGAGAAAAAAGTGCGCAAGGAGATGACCGAGCGGCGCCGCGTGTACGACCAAGTGCAAGAACTAACAGCCCGGATTAAACAGCGTTCGCGCTGACCGGCACTAACACCTCGGCACCGCCCCTGACCTGGGGCGGTGCTTTTTTATGCCCTGTGGACTCCTCGAGGAATTCTTGTGGAGTCCTCGAGGAAACTCCGAGTTGTGCACCGGTTCGTCCACAGGCTGTGCGGATGATCGTGCTTCGGTTGCTAACAGGGGTGGAATCAACAGAGTCCACAGCCTTATCCACACACAGGCCCTGACCAGCAACGGGCTCGGTCAGCGGCTTGGGGAATCCTCGAGGAGTCCATGTGGAGTCCTCGAGGATTCCTCGAGCTGTCCACGATTCGGTGCACATGTGTGAACAACCTCCTGAATCTGGTGGAACAACTCGAGGAGCGCTCGAGGATGAATGGGGGACAAACCCACAACGTCCACAACCCCCATCCGTTCATCCTCGAGTCACCCAGCGGTCATCCCCACCGCACCACGCCCTCGGACCTGCGGATTCGGCCGCAGTCCACAGATTCCACAGTGCCTACTACTACTTCAGTTCTTCTTCTTGAAGAACTCTCTTCAAAACAGGATGTGTGGAAAGTCGAGCAGTGAGCATCGGCACCCGAGCCACTCGCCGAGACAGGCAAGGAGAAGAGCGGGCGACACATCCGCGCGATTCACCCGCACCTGTTCTCCTTGCTCGATATTTCGCTGCGCGGATCGGGTTCGCTACACAGAACAACCGGAGGGTCGGGCTAGGTTCAGCTGGTCCGGACGAGTACGGTTCAATGTCGGTCGCCTATGCCAGACTGCAAGGCGGCAGGTACAGCACCCCCTTTCGAGAATCAACGACAGAGATCACGGAACCGGGAGAGGACAGATCGGGCGATGGAGCTGGCGAGTATGAAATTTCGGGTCGCCCGAGAGGATTTCGCCGAGTCCGTTGCATGGGTGGCACGCAGCCTCCCGTCGCGGCCTCCGGTTCCGGTACTCGGCGGCGTACTACTGGTGGCGGGCGAGGACGGACTGACCGTCTCCGGCTTCGACTACGAGGTCTCCGCGCAGATGCGCGTCGCGGCCGAGGTCGCCGGACCCGGCGAGGTGCTCGTCTCCGGCCGACTGCTCGCCGATATCACCAAGGCGCTGTCCAATAAGCCCGTCGATGTCGCCATCGACGGCACCCGCGTGCTGATCACCTGTGGCAGTGCGAAGTTCTCGCTGCCTACGATGCCGGTCGAGGACTATCCCCAGCTGCCCGAGGTGCCGCAGCAGACCGGTGAGCTGAGCGTCGAGGTCTTCGCCGAGGCGGTCGGCCAGGTCGCGGTCGCCGCAGGACGTGACGACACGCTCCCGATGCTCACCGGTATCCGGGTCGAGATCGAGGGACCGCAGGTCGTGCTCGCGGCCACCGACCGATTCCGGTTGGCGGTCCGGCACATCGAATGGCAGCCCGCACGCACCGATATCGAGACCTCGGTGCTGATTCCGGCCCGGACACTGTCGGAGGCCGCGAAGACGCTGGGTCCCTCCGATGCTCCGGTACAGCTTTCGCTCGGCACCGGTAGTGGCGCGGACGGTCTGCTCGGCATCGTGAATGCGGGCCGTCGGACCACCACCCGACTGCTCGATGCGGAATTCCCCAAGTTCCGCCAATTGCTCCCCAAGGAGCACACCTCGATCGCCACCCTCCCGGTCGCCACACTGACCGACGCCATCAAGCGCGTCGCGCTGGTTGCCGAGCGCGGTGCACAGGTGCGGCTGGAATTCGCCGACGAGGGGCTGCTGCTCTCGGCGGGCGGCGATGACGCGGGCCGCGCCGAGGAGTGGCTGGAGGCCGAATTCCGCGGTGAGCCACTGACAATCGCGTTCAATCCGGGCTACCTCATCGACGGACTCTCCGCGCTGCACACCGATCGGGTCACCTTCGGCTTCACCACGCCGAGTCGTCCCGCGGTGCTGCTGCCCGCGAGCGACGAGGAACCCAAGGTGACGGAATCGGGTGCGTTCGCCGCACTGGAGAGCGCGTACATCTACCTGTTGATGCCGGTTCGGTTGCCGGGCTGAGCATCGGCGGAGATGCGATTTATCCACAGTTCGTCCACAGACAGTGGATGGACCACAAGATGTTGTGGTCTGGGCCCGATTCGGCGCCATCAGCGGCGAAAAACGGCGATAACGACGGCCGGAGCGGAGTAGACAGGTGTTCATCCGGACGCTGTCACTGCGCGACTTCCGCTCCTGGGAGCACGCCGAGCTCGAATTATCCCCAGGCCGAACGGTTTTCCTCGGGGCGAATGGCAACGGCAAAACGAACCTGCTCGAGGCGGTCGGCTACCTCGCCACCTTGGGCTCGCATCGGGTCGCCGCCGACGCACCGCTGATCCGTATCGGCACCGATCGCGCCAGGATCGGCGCGACCGTCGTGAACGCGGGCCGCGAACTGCGCATCGATCTCGAATTGAACCAGGGCGCCGCGAATCGCGCGCAGATCAACCGATCTCCGGTGCGCAGGCCGCGAGAAATCCTCGGCATTCTGCAGACAGTCCTTTTCGCACCGGAGGACCTCGCCCTGGTCCGCGGCGATCCGGGTGAACGGCGGCGCTTCCTCGACGAGTTGTGCACAGCCAGGTTGCCGCGGCTGGCCGCCGTGCGCGCCGACTACGACCGGGTGCTGCGACAGCGCTCGGCCCTGTTGAAATCCGCCGGGCGCCAAGCCCGCTCGAAGGCGGAACTCAGCACCCTGGATGTATGGGACGGGCATTTGGCGACCCACGCCTCGGTGCTGCTCGCACAGCGACTGCGCCTGGTGCACGATCTGTATCCCTATCTCGCACAGGCGTACTCATCGATCGCGCCCGAATCACGCCTCGCCGCAATCGGCTACCGCAGCGCGAGCCTGCCACCGGAGTTCCTGGATCCGGCGCGCGCACCGCAGCCCGATGACGTCGAGGCGCTGGAGGCGAATATGCTGCGCGAACTGGCGGCGGCGCGGCCGAAGGAATTGGAACGCGGGGTCTGCCTGGTCGGACCGCACCGCGACGATCTGGATCTGATGCTCGGCACTGCGCCCGCGAAAGGCTTTGCCAGCCACGGTGAGTCGTGGTCGTTCGCACTGGCGCTGCGGCTCGCGGCCTTCGAACTGCTGCGCGCCACCGGCGCCGAACCGGTACTGCTGCTCGATGACGTATTCGCCGAACTCGATCGCCGCCGACGCACGGCACTCGCCGAGGTTGCGGCCGGTGCCGAACAGGTGCTGATCACCGCGGCGGTCTCCGAGGATGTGCCCGTGGAACTTTCCGCGGTTCCGCTCCGGGTTGAAACGAACGGCGGTGCGGACGGCCGCATCTCCCGAATCGCCGACCGGGAATCCGACGCCGCCACCGGTTGATCGGGCACCGTCGGATCTCTGTCGCGTCGGTAAGATCAGCGCCGATTGCAATGCGACGCGGTCGGCAACCAGCGCGCGAACGGCGGCGGGGAGAGAGGCGGACCTTGTGAGCGAGCGAACCATGTCACAGCGCGCATCGCGCACGACGAAGCCGAGCGCCAGCGAGGCGCAGGCGTGAGCGATCCGACAGCGTCGAATGCTTCCGCATCCGAGCCGGAACCGGAGTTGCGCGGTATCGATCTGGCGCGGCGTGCGCTGGAGGAGGCGCGGGCTGCTGCCAAGGCGAGTGGTAAATCGGTGGGGCAGGGCCGGGCATCGCCGCGCCGGCTGCGCACTGGAGCCCGCCGCCGCACCGGCTGGTCCGGCGCGCGGCCCGATGACCGTGACCCGCAACTGCTTTCGAGCCTGACCGGCGCCATCGCGAAGAATCGGGGCTGGTCGGCCAAGGTCGCCGAGGGCATGGTCTTCGGCCGCTGGGCCGGTGTGGTCGGCGAGGACATCGCCTCCCATGCGACCCCGATGACATTGAAGGACGGCGTGCTGAGCATCGCCGCCGAATCCACGGCGTGGGCCACCCAGCTGCGCATGCTGCAGGGCCAGATCTTGGCGAAGATCAATGCGGCGGTGGGACAGGGCGTGGTCACATCGTTGAAGATCACCGGTCCGGCGGCGCCGAGCTGGCGCAAGGGTGAGCGGCACATCAAAGGCCGAGGTCCACGGGACACCTACGGATAATCTTGTTGTTCGAGGTCGTTCCACGTGAAACCCATCTGACCGGACAACTGATTTCGGGAGAACATGGGTAACTCGTCGGGTACGACCAAGACTTGGCCACCTACTCGTCCGCCGGCCCGCGACGAAACCCTCGATTCACTTAACGGCCGGCAAAAGGCTCGGGGAGGCGGAATGGCGGACTCAAAGGGGTTGAAGGCGGAACCGACCCGTGCTCGACCGATTTCTCGCATCCACGGAGCTGTCAGGGGTGTCGTAGGTGCATTGTGGCTTGGGTCTACCAGTAGGATGGTGGGGTAACTAGCGGCGAACCTTCGGCGCGTTCCGTACAGCCCGCGCGTGGACCCGTATTTCACGACCAGAATCAGACCGGGGCCCCACGCGTGCTGTCCGACCGCTGCGCAAAGGATCAGCAAGTAAGGAGAGCTACCGACCAGTGGCTGCCATGGACTCCAACGCATCGGGCTCGACGAACGCAACATCGGGCAAGCAGGACTACGGTGCCTCCTCCATCACGGTTCTGGAAGGCCTGGAGGCGGTCCGCAAACGCCCGGGCATGTACATCGGCTCCACCGGCGAGCGCGGCCTGCACCACCTGATCTGGGAAGTCGTCGACAACTCCGTCGACGAGGCGATGGCGGGCTACGCCACGAAGGTCGAGGTCACGCTGCTCGCCGACGGTGGCGTCGAGGTCATCGACGACGGCCGTGGCATCCCGACCGGCATGCACGCCCAGGGCATCCCCACCGTCGAGGTGGTCATGACCCAGCTGCACGCGGGTGGCAAGTTCGACTCCGACTCCTACGCGGTGTCCGGTGGTCTGCACGGCGTCGGCATTTCCGTGGTCAACGCGCTGTCGCACCGGCTCGAAGCCGAGATCGACCACGACGGTTACCACTGGAGCCAGACCTACAAGGACGCCAAGCCCGGCAAGCTCGTGCAGGGTGAGCCGACCAAGCGGACCGGCACGACCATCCGCTTCTGGGCGGATCCGGAAATCTTCGAGACCACGACCTACAACTTCGAAACGGTGGCCCGTCGGCTGCAGGAGATGGCGTTCCTGAACAAGGGCCTCACCATCGTCCTCACCGATGAGCGGGTGAGCGATACCGATGTCACCGACGAAGTGGTCAGCGAGACCGCCGAGGCGCCGAAGCACGCCGACGAGGAAGCGCCCGCGCCCGCGCACAAGGTGAAGACCCGCACCTACCACTACCCCGGTGGGCTCGAGGACTTCGTCAAGCACATCAACCGGACCAAGCAGCCCATCCACAACTCGGTGGTGAGCTTCACCGGCAAGGGCACCGGCCACGAGCTCGAGGTCGCCATGCAGTGGAACTCGGGTTACTCCGAGTCGGTGCACACCTTCGCGAATACCATCAACACGCACGAGGGCGGCACCCACGAGGAGGGCTTCCGCGCGGCGCTCACCACGGTGGTCAACAAGTACGCCAAAGACAAGAAACTGCTGAAGGACAAGGACGGCAACCTCACCGGTGACGATATCCGCGAGGGCTTGGCCGCGATCGTCAGCGTGAAGGTCGGCGAGCCGCAGTTCGAGGGCCAGACCAAGACCAAGCTCGGTAACACCGAGGTGAAGTCGTTCGTGCAGCGCACCTGTAACGAGCACCTCTCGCACTGGTTCGAGGCCAATCCGGCCGATGCGAAGACCATTGTGAACAAGGCGGTTTCCTCGGCACAGGCGCGCGTCGCCGCACGTAAGGCGCGCGAGTTGGTGCGTCGCAAGAGCGCCACCGACCTCGGCGGCCTGCCGGGCAAGCTGGCCGACTGCCGGTCCAAGGATCCGAGCAAGTCCGAGATCTACATCGTGGAGGGCGACTCCGCCGGTGGCTCGGCCAAATCCGGCCGCGACTCGATGTACCAGGCGATCCTGCCGCTGCGCGGCAAGATCATCAATGTCGAGAAGGCCCGCATCGACCGCGTCCTGAAGAACAACGAGGTGCAGTCGATCATCACCGCCTTCGGCACCGGCATCCACGACGAATTCGATATCGCCAAGCTGCGGTATCACAAGATCGTGCTGATGGCCGACGCCGATGTCGACGGCCAGCACATCTCGACCCTGCTGCTGACGCTGCTGTTCCGCTTCATGCGGCCGCTGGTCGAGCACGGGCACGTCTACCTCGCGCAGCCGCCGCTGTACAAGCTCAAGTGGCAGCGGTCCGATCCGGAGTTCGCCTACTCCGATCGCGAGCGCGACGGCCTGCTCGAGGCGGGTCTGGCCGCGGGCAAGAAGATCAATAAGGACGACGGTGTCCAGCGCTACAAGGGTCTCGGCGAGATGAACGCCAAGGAACTCTGGGAGACCACCATGGATCCCGCGGTGCGGGTGCTGCGCCAGGTCACCCTGGACGATGCCGCCGCGGCCGACGAGCTGTTCTCCATCCTGATGGGTGAGGACGTCGAGGCACGTCGCAGCTTCATCACCCGCAATGCCAAGGACGTTCGCTTCCTCGACGTGTAACCGACGTGACGCCATCTTCCACGTCCGGTTCCAAAGGAGACTTTTAGATGACTGAAACCACCCTGCCACCCAACGGCGGAGCGGGTGACCGGATCGAGCCGGTCGATATCCAGAACGAAATGCAGAGCAGCTACATCGATTACGCGATGAGCGTGATCGTGGGCCGTGCGCTGCCCGACGTCCGCGACGGCCTCAAGCCGGTGCATCGCCGCGTGCTCTACGCGATGTACGACAACGGCTACCGGCCCGACCGCGGCTATGTGAAGTCCGCCCGTCCGGTCGCCGAGACCATGGGTAACTACCACCCGCACGGTGACGCGTCGATCTACGACACCCTGGTCCGGATGGCCCAGCCGTGGTCGCTGCGCTATCCGCTGGTCGACGGTCAGGGCAACTTCGGCTCTCGCGGCAATGACGGCGCGGCCGCCATGCGGTACACCGAATGCCGCCTGACCCCGCTGGCCATGGAGCTGCTGCGCGAAATCGACCACGAGACGGTCGATTTCACGCCGAACTACGACGGTCGCTCACAAGAGCCGACGGTTCTCCCGAGCCGTGTGCCCAACCTGTTGATGAACGGCAGCAACGGCATCGCGGTCGGTATGGCGACCAATATTCCGCCGCACAACCTCAACGAGTTGGCCGAGGCGATCTACTGGGCGCTGGAGAACTACGACGCCGATGAAGAGGCGACGCTTGCCGCCTGTATGGAGCGGGTCAAGGGTCCGGACTTCCCGACCTACGGCCTCATCGTCGGTGGTCAGGGCATCCAGGATGCCTACACCACCGGTCGCGGTTCGATCCGGATGCGCGGTGTTGTCGAGATCGAAGAGGACAACCGCGGCCGCACCACGATCGTCATCACCGAACTGCCATACCAGGTCAACACCGACAACTTCATCAACTCCATCGCGGAGCAGGTGAAGGACGGCAAGATCGCGGGCATCGCCGATATCCACGACGAGTCCTCGGACCGCGCGGGTATGCGGATCGTGGTCACCATCAAGCGCGACGCCGTTGCCAAGGTGGTGCTGAACAACCTCTACAAGCACACCCAGCTGCAGACCAGCTTCGGCGCCAACATGCTCTCGATCGTCGACGGCGTGCCGCGCACGCTGCGCCTGGATCAGATGATCCGGCTCTACGTCGAGCATCAGTTGGAAGTCATCATCCGGCGGACCAGGTACTTGTTGCGCAAGGCCGAGGAACGCGCCCACATCCTGCGCGGTCTGGTCAAGGCGCTGGACGCGCTGGACGAGGTCATCGCGCTGATCCGGCGTTCGGCCAACACCGACACCGCGCGCACCGGCCTGATGCAGTTGCTGGATATCGACGAGATCCAGGCCACCGCCATCCTCGATATGCAGTTGCGCAGGCTGTCCGCCCTGGAGCGGCAGAAGATCGTCGACGAGTTGGCCAAGATCGAGGCCGAAATCGCCGACCTCAAGGACATTCTCGAAAAGCCGGAGCGCCAGCGCGCGATCGTGCGCGACGAGCTGGCCGAGATCGTCGAGAAGTACGGCGACGAGCGGCGCACCAAGATCGTCGCCAATGACGGCGATATGGCCGATGAGGATCTCATCGCCCGCGAGGACGTGGTCGTCACCGTCACCGAGACCGGTTACGCCAAGCGCACCAAGACCGACCTGTACCGCAGCCAGAAGCGCGGCGGCAAGGGCGTGCAGGGCGCGGGCCTCAAGCAGGACGACATCGTCAAGCACTTCTTCATCAGCTCCACGCACGACTGGCTGCTGTTCTTCACCAATAAGGGCCGGGTGTACCGGGCCAAGGCCTACGAACTGCCCGAGGCCAGCCGGACCGCGCGTGGTCAGCATGTCGCGAATCTGCTGGCCTTCCAGCCGGATGAGAAGATCGCCCAGATCATCCAGATCAAGGGCTACGAGGATGCGCCCTATCTGGTGCTCGCCACCAAGAACGGCCTGGTCAAGAAGTCGAAGCTGTCCGACTTCGACTCCAACCGCAGCGGCGGCATCGTCGCGGTGAACCTGCGCGACGACGACGAATTGGTCGGCGCCGTCCTGTGCTCGGCCGATGACGATCTGCTGCTGGTTTCGGCGCGCGGCCAGTCGATCCGCTTCTCCGCCACCGACGAGGCACTGCGTCCGATGGGCCGCGCCACCTCCGGTGTGCAGGGCATGCGGTTCAATGCCGACGATGAACTGTTGTCGCTCAATGTGGTTCGCGCCGACACCTATCTGCTCGTCGCGACCTCGGGCGGTTATGCCAAGCGGACCGCGATCGAGGAGTACACCCCGCAGGGTCGTGGCGGTAAAGGTGTATTGACTATCCAATACGACACCAAGCGTGGCACCCTGGTCGGTGCGCTCATCGTCGACGACGAGGATGAGTTGTATGCGATCACATCCGGCGGTGGTGTTATCCGGACGGCGGCGAAGCAGGTTCGTAAGGCTGGACGACAGACCAAGGGCGTGCGATTGATGAACCTCGCCGATGGCGATACGTTGCTTGCTATCGCGCGCAATGCCGACGAACCCGATCCGGATTCGCTCGTCGGCGGAGACGGCGACACCGGTTCCTCTGAGCAGTAACCCCACAGCGGCGGCAACGAACGGATCTAAGGATTCCCATTGACCACGAATCAGCCGAACGACGAGCGGCACCAGACGAACGGTGTAACCGAACGGATCGCACCGTCACCGATTCCGCCGCGGCCGATCCCACGGCCCGTCGCATCGGCCGAGAACGGCCAGCCGAGTGGCCCGCAGGGAGGGGCCAAACCGCACGAAATGCACAGCAAGCAAGGCGAAGTCGCGTTCAAAGCGCCGGAGTCGAGCTCAGGTGCGGACGGGCACGAGGCATTCGACCAGCGGGCGGCTCGGCCGGGTAATTCCGGCGAGTCGGCCGCGCCGGAAGCAGGCGACCGCTCGGCATCGAACGGCGGCGGCCAGTCGCCCTTCCAGGAGGGTTGGTCGCAGCTGCCGCAGCGGGAGCCGCAGTCGAACCTGTATCGCCCCGGACAGTCGCCGGTGACCGGTCGCCCGAATTCCACCGGCGGTGGGCTCGGTGGCGGTGGGCTCAGCGGCGGCGGCGGTGGCGGTGGCCTCGGTGGCGGCGGCGGTCTCGGTGGCGGCAATGCCCGCACCACCGCGGATCTCGCGGCCAAGGCGGCGCGCAAGGAAGCGGCGATGGTGAAGTCCGTCGGCATCGATGGACCGACCCGCAGCATCGCCCGCCCGGAATTGATCAAGGACATGCCGGACCTGTCCGACATCCGGCACCCGCTACCCGTCGAAACCCCGGGCCCGCAGTCCGTACCGGTGTCGCCCGCGGTGCCGGTCGCGGTCGCGGCGGCCGTCGCCTCCGGTGAGCCATTGCGGGCCACGGTGCAGATCCGCCGGATCGACCCGTGGTCGACCCTGAAGATCTCGCTGGTGATCAGCGTGGCCATGTTCTTCGTGTGGATGCTCGCGGTCGGTCTGCTCTACATCGTGCTCGAGGGCATGGGTGTGTGGGAGCGGCTCAACAGCACCTTCACCGATATGGTCTCCTCCGACAGCGGCTCGGTCGGGTTGGTCGATGCCGGTTCGGTATTCGGCTACGCGGGTGTCATCGGGCTGATCAATGTGGTGCTTTTCACCGCATTGGCGACCGTCGGCGTCTTCATCTACAACCAGTGCTGTGACCTCGTCGGCGGCATCCAGGTGACCCTGGCCGACCCCGACTAGAAACGGTGTCCACGCGGCCGGTTGCTGTCCTCGCGCAGGGCGGTGACCGGCCGTTTTGGTCATCGGCAGGGGGGTAAGGTAATCTCGTGCCTCGGTTCGGTTAGCAGCTCCGGCGGGTAATCCGAACGAGAACAGGGGCCTATAGCTCAGGCGGTTAGAGCGCTTCGCTGATAACGAAGAGGTCGGAGGTTCAAGTCCTCCTAGGCCCACTCCCGAACATCACAGTAGGGTGGGAATCATGAAAATTCTTCTCACGGTCGGTGTCGTGGTCGCGGTTCTCATCGGAATCACCAAGCTGCGCAAGCGTGACGATGCGGACCTGTGGCACGAAGTCACCACCCGCTGAACTGTCTTCGGACAGTAGGGATTCGGGGCCTTAGCTCAATTGGCAGAGCACTGCCTTTGCAAGGCAGGGGTTAGGGGTTCGATTCCCCTAGGCTCCACAAACTGGGAGGCGAGTGCTCGCGGAGAGCGCTCGCCTTTGTTTGTTCCGCGTATTTTGTGGGGGCGAAGCCCCCACACCCCACCCGGAGGGGCTTCGCCCCCCCGGAACCCCCCGCTTCTGGTTCGCCTGTCCAGGTGGCTTGCCCGGCCCCGGGTTGGCTCGCTTGCCCGGCCCCGGGCTCTCTCACTTGGCTCGCTTGTCCAGTACCCCCAGCCCCTGCGCCTCGCACGCCTAGATGCCGTAACTGGTGGACACCCGGGGTGTGTCACTGACGACCGTAGACGAGATCGTTATGGGTGACTGGAGCGGCTTTCGAGCAGTTCGCGCTGGAAACAGACGGGGCAAATGGGATCAAAAGGAGCTCGTCACCTCGGTTCGGATGGTCGGTGTGGATTCCGGCGCATGCGCGTCCGGGGACGCTGCGGCCGGCGCCGACGGCAGACCGATCGTCAGCGAAATCGCCCCGGCGGCAAATGCACTCAGCATGGCGCGGCTCGAGAAGTCTCTCATTTCGATGAAATCGAGTCTCCGCAATGTTCTCACTGCCCGCAGTGCTCGAGGCGGCATCGTTTATCGAGGGTCGAATTCGGCTCTCCCGCCCGGATACTGCGCCGGCCCCAGCCCGTCGTGGTTGCGTGGGGCGGCCACTCCAGGGGCACGATGGGGGCTGGCTAGACCGTTGAAAACTGCGGCTCGTCGAGGTTGTCGGGTTCCGTCCAGGGAGCGGTTGGGTCCGCCGTGTCGGGAATCTTTGCGGCTTCGGTAGCGATCTCGGCGGTGGTGGAGAGGTCGACGGGGAGGGTGGTCAGGCCTCGGATGAGGAGGCTCTTGCGCCACATCAGGTCGGTGGCCGGTACGTCAAGTGACATTGCTGGGATGCGGGCCAGTAGGCGGGTGAGGGCGATGGTTGCTTCCATGCGGGCCAGGGCGGCGCCGAGGCAGTAGTGGATGCCGTGGCCGAACGCGATGTTCCGGATGTCGCTGCGGTTGGGGTCGAATCGGCTCGGATCGGTGAATCGTTGCGGGTCGCGGTTGGCTGCTGCGATGGAGATGATGATGAATTCGTCCGCGTCGATGTATTGGTTTCCCAAGGTGATCGGGGCGGTGGTGTAGCGGGCCGTGCCGAAGTGGACCGGGCCCTGGTAGCGGAGCGTTTCCTCGATGAAGCCGGGGATCTTGCTCGGGTCGGCGCGCAGGAGGTCGGCCGCTCGGGGGTCGATCAGCAGCTCGAGTAGTGCATTGCCGATCAGGTTGACCGAGGTCTCATGGCCGGCGGTCAGCAGCAGGAACAGCATGGAGATGAGTTCTTGCTGGTCGAGTCGGTCATCGTCGTCTTTCGCGATGATGAGTTCCGATAGCAGATCGTCGAGGGGGTGTTCGCTGCGCTCGGCGATCAGGTCCGTCAGGTAGGTGAAGAAGCTCAGGCCGGCGCTGGTGCGCTTCTCGATGTCGGCCGAGTCGTCGACGAGGACGGCCGTCCAGGCTCGGAATTCGTCCTTGTCCGCGTCCGGCACACCGAGTAATTCGCAGATCACCGAGATCGGTACCGGGAAGGCATAGCTGTCGATCAGGTCGGCGGATTCGCGGGTGGTCACGTCATCCAGCAGAGTGTCGGCGATCTGCTCGATTCGCGGTCCGAGATCCCGGATGGCGCGGCTCGCGAACGCCTTCGCGACGAGGCTGCGCAGGCGGGTGTGCTGCGGCGGGTCGGCGAAAAGCATGTTGTCGTTGATGGCGCCGTTGTACTGGCCGTCGGCGCCGTGTTCGGCCATGACGGCCCGGCCCCGCGGCGATCCGATCTTCTTGCTGATGGTCGGCTCGACGAAGGCTTGTTTGGCCACATCGTGATCGACGATCATCCAGCCGAGCACCCCGTCCAAGCGGACGCGATGGACCGGGCCGCGCTTACGCAGAGCCTCGTAGACCTCGTGCGGATGTTGGTAGAACTCATCGGTCAGCTCGAGGATCTCATCCGCAGGTGTCACGTATTCATACATCCTCTCCGGGTTCGAACGGTTTCGGCCTTCCCGTGGACATAACGAAATCTCTTGCTCATCAACAGCTTTGAGTGACGCGAAATGCGGTGATCGCTGCGTCCATAAGGCCGGGCGTCGCGCCGAGTGGGCGGACGGCCGACGCGTGAAGCTCTGCGCGTAATCGACTAGGCCTGCATCGTGCAAGGTCGTGCGGTTCGAGCGATGTGCCATCTTTGCACAGGTTCGCCATGGGAGTTCGGATATGCGGACCGAGTCCCGGCCTGATTACAGGGCGACCGCGGCCTGCTTCAACTGGGTGAGCATCGTGCCATCGGGCCAGAAGCGGGCCTCGAAGCGAATGGGGGACATGCCGGGAATCGGTGTGAGGCCGGTTATTTCGAGTGCCGCGGTCAGCGGGACGGTGCAGACGGGAACGGCGTTGTTGTCGGCGAACATGATGTAGTCGGCGGCGGGGAGCAGGTAGTCGACCCCTTGGCCCCAGACGGTGTAGGTGTAGGGGTGGGTGTCGGTGCCTGCCGGCTTTATATCGCCGACGATGGCCATCTTCAGGTCGTAGCGGGTGAATTCGAGGTCGCGTTCGAGCGCTTGATTGAGCCAGTGGGCCTGGACGGCGTACTCCCACATGGCAAGCCGGTATCCGGCGCGGACGGCAGCCTGGTGTTGTTCGTGTCGGCCCGCGCGATCGAAGGGGACGACGGTGTCGTCCTCGTCGAGGGTGTAGCCCTGGGGCGAGAGGCGTTGGCGTGCATCCACATACTGTTGCTCGACCTGGCGGTAGATGCGGGCGAGCAGGTGTGGGATATCGGGGACCACGATCAGGGTGTCGATATCGGGCATGAAGACGACGGGGCGGCGACCGGCGTAGCGCTGGCTGAAGCTTGCCAACCAACCCGGGGCGAGCGGCCAGGAGGTGAGGTATGCGCTGCCGTCGCGATCGGTGCGGGTGAGGATGGCATTGCCGCGCGGATCATGGGGCTGCGCAATGACTTCCAGATTTTCGCGGGCCGCCGCGAAGACCTCGTCGGCCGAAACCGGCCAGAGCGCCATGGTCGAGTAGGTGATGACTGTTCGCGTGTCGGGCAGGTCGATCGCGACCAATTCGTCGACGAACGGGAAGGCCGGGCGGCTGACGAATCGGATGTCGATCTCGGCGGCCTCGGGCCAGCGGTGCAGCAGGTTGTCGAGTGCGGCCTGCTTGTAGGTCGTCGGACGCAGAATCGGCCGCAATAGCGGTCGGACTTCGGCCCAGGTGCTCTGTTGTGCAAGTGCCGCAAGGTGATCCGGCGTCGGATCCTCGAAACTCCCCACCGGACAACCGTATCCGCCGCCTCGATGGCGCGCACGTGGGTCAGCTCGTCGTTGGCGGGCCGTGGCGGTCCAGGTGCAGGTAGGTGTAGCAGGTAGTGATCAGACACACTACGGTTGCGGTGATCAGCATGGCCCAGCCCGCGACGATCAGGCTCAGCAATCCGCCGAGCAGCGCTCCCGCGCAGAACGCGGTATAGAGCAGGAAGTAGTTGAGCCAGTCGGCGTAATCGCCACCGCTGATATGGCGTTCGATGCCCTGGCCCATTTTGACGAGGGTGCCGGTGACGTAGCTGAGGGGAATCGAGACCTCGCCGTCCTTGACGAATGAGGTGTTGAGCGCGCCGACGCCGAAGGCGACGAACAGGATCGGGATGAGGTCGATATTGGTGGCGCTCGTCGCCCAGTAGATGATGCCGTCCAGCAGGGACGCGACGGCGAGGCTGAGCGTGGTGAGCAGGGTCGGGCCGTGCGGATGACCGGACCAGTAGTGCGTGCGACACCAGGACGCCACCACGACGCCGGCGAGGAACGAGAGCATGAGCAGGGCCGCGGCGACGGCGATATCGGGTTCGTCGTGGAAGTAGCCGAGAACGGCGCGCTCGGTATTGCCGGTCATGAACGTGACGAAGTAGCCCTCGGTATGCATGAAGGCCGCGGCTCCGATGAGGCCGGCCAGTGCGGCGAGCACCCACGACAGTCTCGCCTCGGCGTTGTACAGCGCCCTTCGACGCGCGAGATCTGGTTTCGTCACTGGTCAGACTCCTCACGAGGGGGATGACGAGTCAGTGATACCTGGTGATCCTGAGATTCTGCTGTCGCATCGCCGCGTTCCGGATAAGGATTGCGGTGTAGTCGCCGGCTTCCTGGGTGCGAGCCGGGCGACGATTCTCGGCTAGCGTGCACGAGTGGACTCCGTGTTCGACTATCTGCTGACCGAGGCGCTCGATCCGACACCGCTCGAGTCGATCACCGATGCGTGGACGCGGCATCGGGCGGCCGCCGAGCGGTTCGGCACCACGATCGACATAGCGATCGCCGGTGGATTCGGTGCGGATCGACTGGGTTTCGCATTCCTGTCCGGATATCAGCAGGCGCTGCGTGCGTTGCTGCCCGAACTCCCGGCCGATGAGCTGGTCGCGGTTTCCGCGACCGAGGCGGGTGGCGCGCATCCGTCCGCGATCGCGACCGAGGTGACCGAGACCGACGGCGGTTGGCGGGTGAACGGTACCAAGACCTTCACCACATTGGGGATACTCGCGCGGCGGATGTTGGTGATCGCCAGCGCGGGTAAGGCGGCCGACGGCCGCAACCGGCTGCGCGCGGTGCTCGTCGATGCGGCACAGCCCGGTGTCGATGTGACGAATCTGCCCGCGGTACCTTTCGCACCCGAAATCCCACACGCCTCGGTGACATTCACCGATGCCGCGGCCGAGCCGCTGGCCGGCGACGGGTACTCGGATTACCTCAAACCGTTCCGCACCATCGAGGACGTCCATGTGCTCGCGGCTACCCTCGGCTGGCTGGTGCGGGTCGGGCGCGAGTCCGGTTGGCCACAGGCGACGCTGCAGCGGTTACTCGCCGCGGTGGCCTTCGTGCGTGGTCTCGATATGGATCGGCCGACCTCGCCAGGTGGGCATATCGCACTGGGTGGCGCGTACGCGTATTTCGAACAGGTACTCATGGAATTGGAGCCGCTGTGGGCACAGGCCGATCCGGTCGTTCGCGAGCTGTGGGAGCGGGATCGTCGGTTGCTGGGGACCGCCGGAAAGGTACGGGCGCAACGGTTGACGGCGGCCTGGCTATCGGTGGCCACGGCGGAGAATCCGGCGGTGCCGACAGATAGCTGAGCGGGGCTGACCTGCCCCGGAAATGGGGAGCGGGCCTCGGCGAAGGGGGGGAGTTAGCCGAGGCCCGCGTAAGGTCGGCCCGGGGGGAGGGGCCGACGTGAATGATCCTACGCGATGTTCCGGAATTGTGTGTGCGTGGGGATCACCACTTTCCAAGATTTTTCGGGACGGCTCACCTGCGGCGGGCGCGGACGCCGCCCAGGTAGCCGGACCGGTCGGTTGTCGGCCTGCTTGCCGATTCGGTGACTGTTGTCAAAAATGTTGTCTCGCAGGGATTTACGGCCTGGCCGTTAGCTCACTGAGTGGTCGATGTGAATGTGAAAACCATGCCGACCGGTTGCTGTGCGTCCGGAATCACTCCTGGGGTTCCTCGACCGGGCGGCAGATTCGGTCGGATTTGTCGCGTGTCGTTCGGGCACGGGCATGTCGGGCCCACCGAACCCGAGTACCGGCCGGGCTCGAATCGGGTAGTGCGCTACGCGCGATCGGACGGGGACCGGGCGGCAGGATCGAAACCGGTCGCATCCCGATCCGGCACCCCCGAGCACCGCCCGGAACGGGATGCGACCGCTTTGTGTTCGATGGCAACTCCACCCAACGATCGCTGGTAAAGCCCCAGGTCGACGAAAAATCACCGGAAATTGTCGGTGCACAGGGCAATACTGACTCGGGTACTGGTCACCTCGCCCGGAGCGAGCGAATCTCAGGAGAAGCATGCCCGACGCAATCGTCGCCGA
Source organism: Nocardia vinacea NBRC 16497 (assembly GCF_000308835.1). GTDB lineage: Bacteria > Actinomycetota > Actinomycetes > Mycobacteriales > Mycobacteriaceae > Nocardia > Nocardia vinacea. The sequence continues at coordinate 106,137 of NZ_BAGN01000236.1, forward strand.
GGGTCTGGTCAAACGATACGGCCAGTTGGTCGCCCTTGATGGACTCGACCTGGCGGTGCCCGAGGGCACCGTCACCGCATTGCTCGGACCCAACGGTGCGGGCAAGACCACCACGGTCCGGGTGCTCACCACCCTGCTCATTCCGGATGCCGGCCGCGCGACCGTCGCGGGTATCGATGTGCTCCGCAATCCACAGGCCCTGCGCTCGCGTATCGGCGCGTCCGGGCAATATGCCGCTGTCGACGAATACCTCACCGGATTCGAAAATCTGGAGATGGTCGGCCGGCTCTATCACATGGGCGTGCAGCGCAGTAAGGAGCGCGCGCGGGAATTGTTGGAGCGCTTCCGACTGAGCGATGCCGCCGATCGACCGGTCAAGGGCTATTCGGGGGGGATGCGCCGACGGCTCGACCTGGCCGGCGCGCTGGTGGCCAATCCACCGGTGCTCTTCCTCGACGAGCCGACGACCGGACTCGATCCGCGTGCGCGCCTCGACCTCTGGGATGTCATCGAGGAACTGGTCGCCGGTGGCACCACCCTCTTGCTCACCACGCAGTACATGGAGGAGGCCGACCGACTGGCCGATGCCATCGCGGTGATCGACCACGGCAAGGTGATCGCCCGCGGCACCGCGGATGAACTCAAGACCCTGGTCGGTGGCGACCGCATCGAACTCACCGTCGACCACGCCGACAATCTCGCGACCGCCCAGGAGGCGCTGAAGGGCTTGGCGGACGGGGAGATCCATCTCGAACCCGGACTGCGCCGGATCACCGTTCCGGTCAGTGACGGATCGCAGGCGCTCGTCGATGCCATCGGCAGGCTGAGCACCCACAATGTGCAGATCCACGATGTCGGTCTGCGTCGCCCGTCGCTGGACGATGTCTTCCTCACGCTCACCGGTCACGAGGCCGAGGAATTGATCAACGGCAATGGCGACAAGCCCGCGGATCGGCTAGAAGCAACGGAAGGACACAAGCGATGACCGCGGCGACCGTGGACACCAGAACCCGCATGCCGCTCGGCGAACGTCTCACCATCGTCTGCACCGACAGCGTGACCATCGCGAAGCGCAATGTCATCAAGATCAAGCGCGTACCCGACGTGCTGATCTTCTCGACGCTGTCGCCGATCATGTTCGTGCTGCTGTTCGCCTATATCTTCGGCTCGGCGATCGAGGTGCCCGGCATGTCGGGCGGGTACCGGGAGTTCCTGATCGCGGGCATCTTCGCGCAGTCGGTGGTGTTCGGCGCGACGTTCACCGGATTGGGCCTGGCCGAGGATATGCAGAAGGGCATTATCGACCGGTTCCGCTCGCTGCCTATGGCGCCGTCGGCCGTGCTGGTCGGGCGCACCATCAGCGATGTGGTGATCAATGTGGTCAGCCTGGTGGTGATGTCGCTGACCGGTTATGTCGTCGGCTGGCGGATTCGCGGATCACTGCTCGACGCGGTGCTGGCCTATGTGCTGTTGCTACTGTTCGCGTACGCGATCTCCTGGATCATGGCCGTGGTCGGCCTGCTGGTCCGCGCGCCCGAGGTGTTCAACAACGCCAGCTTCATGGTGATCTTCCCGCTGACATTCCTGGCCAATACCTTTGTCCCGCTCGAGAATCTGCCGACGGCGCTGCGGGTATTCGCCGAATGGAATCCGGTCTCGGCGGTCACCCAGGCGACCCGCGATCTGTTCGGCAATACCAGTCCGATGGCGCCGAAATCGGACGCCTGGTCCATGCAGCATCCGGTGGCGACCACGCTGGCGTGGGTGGTGATCATCCTGCTGGTGTTCATCCCGCTCGCGCTGCGGCAGTACAAGCGCACAGTCAGCCGCTGACCGGGATCGGAGCGGGGAGTCAGCGACCGTTGTCCGCGCCGGCGCCCGCCAACGGAGTCGGCGCGGAACCGTTGCGGGAGTAGCCGATTCGCGGCGGCGCGGACGCCGGTTCCGGCGGTTGTGGACGCTTGCTGCGGACCAACCAGGCCACGCCACCGGCCAGCGCGACGACGACCGCGGCAATCAGACGGTTACGAGAACGTGCGGAGGTGAGTAGGCGCCCCAAGGTCATTGGACAACTGTGGCACATACCTGCGCATCGCGCAGTAGTCCCAGATCACAGCCGCACCCGGCCCGGTGCGGCGAAGATTGCGAGGATCGTGGCACGATGGGCGGCGTGACCTCACCGAACCAGACCGCCGTGGCCACGTTGCATACCAACCACGGCGATATCAAGATCTCGCTCTTCGGTAACCACGCCCCGAAGACGGTGCGGAACTTCATCGGCCTGGCCGACGGATCGGCGCCGTACAAGACGGAGAACGCCAGCGGCGGCACCTCCGGCCCGTTCTACGACGGCGTGAGCTTCCACCGGGTGATCGACGGGTTCATGATTCAAGGTGGTGACCCGACCGGCACCGGACGCGGTGGGCCCGGCTACGAATTCGGCGACGAATTCCACCCGGAGCTGCGCTTCGATCGCGGCTACCTGCTGGCGATGGCGAATGCGGGACCGGGCACCAATGGTTCGCAGTTCTTCATCACCGTCGGTTCGCAGCCGCATCTGAACCGCAAGCACACCATCTTCGGGGAGGTCGTCGACCCCGATTCGCGCAAGGTCGTCGATGCCATCGCGACCGCGCCGACCGATCGCAACGACCGTCCCAAGGAAGCCGTCACCATCTCCAAGATCACTATCGAATAATCCGATGAACGCTCAACCGCCCGCACCGACGTGCGTCCGCCACCCCAACCGTCCTACGGGCCTGGCCTGCACTCGGTGCGGGCGGCCGGCCTGTCCGGAATGTCTGCGACCCGCGGCGGTCGGACAGCACTGTGTCGACTGTGTCCGTCAGGGACAGCGTGCGGTCCGGCCGGTGCGAACCGTCGCCGGTGCGCAGACCGTGCGGACGCCGACTCCCTATGTCACCTATGCGCTCATTGCGCTGAACACGATCGTCTTCGCGATCACCGCGGGCCAATCGAAGAGTCTGGTGGAGAACACCGGGCATTCCGCGCTGTACGTCGACTGGGTGCTCTATCCGCCCGCGGTCGCGGACGGTCAGTACGTGCGGCTGATCGGCTCCGGCTTCCTGCACTACGGTCCGATCCACCTGCTGCTCAATATGTTCGCGCTGTATGTGGTCGGCCGCAGTATCGAGCCGGTGCTCGGGCGGGTGCGCTATCTGGTGGTCTACCTGGTGTCACTGCTCGGCGGTTCGGCCGCTGTGATGGTTTTCGCCAGGGACAGCCTCACCGCGGGCGCATCGTGTGCGGTGTACGGACTGTTCGGTGCGATCACCGTGATCCTGATCCGGGTGCGACAGAATCCGAATCAGATGTTGATCCTCATCGGCATCAATGTCTTCATCAGCTTCTCGCTGCCCGGTATCTCATTGGCCGGACACCTCGGCGGACTCGCCGCGGGCACCCTTGCCGCACTCGGCATTCTGTTCCTGCCGGAGTGGCTGCGCGCGAAAACCCAAGAGAACGCACGGCTGATCGGCTGGGCGGCAGTTGCCGCGGTCACCGTGGCGGCACTCGCCGTCATCGTCGCCGCGGCGCTATCACTTCGGTAGAAGCTTCACTTGAATCCTCGCCCGCCCGAAGGCGGGAGATTCCTGGCTCATGCCGCCCACTCGCTCGGCGAGCTTTCGGGTCTTCCGCAATCAACACAAGCAGGGCTGAAACCACCCCTGTAGAACCGCGCAAGCCCTGGCCGGTAGGTGTCGCGCGCACAACAATGGACGGGGATGCTTCACGTGAAACGTTGCCGCCGCGCGCATTCGGCGCGCGGCTACTGCGCGAGTCCGTGTGCGACCAGGGTTTCGAAGACCTCGTCCGGACTGGTGCCGAGGTCCCAGCGGCCGAAAATCAGCAGGCGTTCGTCGCCGTGGTGCTCGACATCGATTTCGAGCATGGGATTCTTGCGGCCGAGGCGTCGATAGCCGACGACTCGGGCCCGCATTATCTGATCGCGGGAGTATTCGGTCGGCCCGGTGAGACTGCGGACCACCAGTCGCGGCTGTGGATCGGCGGTGATGCTCAGGCGCGGGCGCTGCCGGAATCCGAGTCCGGCCAAGGCCAGCAGGCCGAGCGCCGCGAATCCGATCAGCAGCCGACTCGGTCCATCCTTGGCGAGGATGGCGGCACCGGCCAGCACCAAGCCGCCGATGGTGACCGCAATGAGTGCGGCCATCGGCGTGGTCCAGGTGGTGCGTGGTTCGGGATGCGGATCAGGCGAATCGGATTCGGGATCCACGTGTCACTTTCCCCAATCGTTCCTCGAGTTGTCCACATGGTTATCCACAGGTGTGCATGAATGACACGTCTGTAATCCTTGCCGTAGCGACTGCTTGCAGGTCGCTCGAAAAGGCCGGCTATTGCGCCAGGTCACCGCCACCGCATGGTCATGATCAGGCCGACGACCATCAGGCCGAAGCCGATCAGGAAGTTCCACGCCCCGAGATCCGCCATCCAGGTGATGCGGTCGTTGGCCAGGTAGTAGACGAGCAGCCAGACCAGCCCGGCCAGCATGAAGCCGAGCATGATCACGACGTACCAGACCGGGGACGGCCCTGCCTTCACCTTGACCGGCGTGCGGCTGGCGGGATTGATCGTGTAGTCGGTCTTCTTTCGGACCTTCGACTTGGGCATGTCGTCCTCGTGTTCGGCGTTCAGGTCGGGTACCGGCGGGCAGGATTCGGTTGAATTATGGCCGAGCTCGCGCACCACAGAACCCGATCCGGCGGGGGCCGAGACGGTCCGGGTGAGGGCTCAGGTCCCCTCCGGTCTGCCTCTAGGCTATCCCAACTGGTAATGCGGGCGACGGTCCGCCGGGTCGCCACGTAATCTCGTCAGCATGCGTGTACTGGTCGTCGACAACTACGACAGCTTCGTGTTCAACCTGGTGCAGTACCTCGGCCAGTTGGGTGCCGAGGCCGTGGTCTGGCGCAATGACGACCCGAACTTGGCCGATCTGGACGCGGTCGTCACCGAATACGACGGCATTCTGATCAGCCCCGGACCTGGCACTCCGGATCGAGCGGGCGCGAGCATCGATCTGGTACACGCCTGCACCCGCCACAGCATTCCGCTGCTCGGGGTGTGCCTGGGCCATCAGGCCATCGGAGAGGCGTTCGGCGGCACCGTGACTCGCGCGCCGGAGTTGCTGCACGGCAAGACCAGCTCGGTCTTCCATCTCGGCACGGGCGTGCTGGCCGGTCTGCCCGACCCGTTCACCGCGACCCGATACCACTCACTCACCGTCCTCGAGGACACCCTGCCCGCGGATATCGAGGTGATCGGGCGCACCGAGTCCGGGATCGTGATGGCGATGCGGCATCGGACACTGCCGATTCACGGCGTGCAGTTCCATCCCGAATCGGTGCTGACCCAGGGCGGGCACCGGATGTTGGCGAACTGGCTGGAGGTATGCGGCGAGCGTCCGTCCGAGGGGCTGGTGGAGATGCTGGAGGCGGAGGTCGCGGCACTGGTGACCCAGTGACGCGTCGGCCCTATGTCCTGCTGTCTGTCGCGGTCAGTGTCGACGGATATATCGACGATGCGAGTCCGGAGCGGCTCAAGCTGTCCAATGCCGCGGATTTCGATCGGGTGGATCAGGTGCGCGCTGAGTCCGACGCGATCCTGATCGGCGCGCAGACACTGCGACGCGACAATCCGCGGTTGCTGGTCAACAGTGCCGACCGGCGGGCCGCGCGTATCGCGGCAGGAAAACCGGAGTACCCCCTGAAGATCGCCGTGAGCGCACGCGGCGATCTGGATCCCGAGCTGCGGTTCTGGCACCACGGCGGTGACAAACTCGTCTACACCACACATACCGGTGCGGCGAAGCTCGGCGATCGGTTGGCGGGTCTGGCCGAAGTGGTCCCGCTCGGTGCCGATATCGACCTCGGAGCATTGCTCGACGATCTCGGCCGCCGCGGCATCGCCCGGCTCATGGTCGAGGGCGGCACCCGCATCCACACGCAGTTCCTGGCGGCGGACCTGGCCGACGAATTGCAGATGGCAGTCGCGCCGATCGTCGTCGGACATGCCGCGGCGCCGCGCTTTCTCGGCCCCGCGAGCTACCCGGCCCGCCGAATGCACCTGGCCGATGTCACTCGGATCGGCGATATCGCATTACTGCGCTACCTGCCGCGCGAGTCCGAGGAACAGACCGATATCCGATTCATGCGCCGGGCAATCGAACTGGCGCGGTTGTGCCCGCCCAGCCCGACCGCATTCTCCGTCGGCGCGATCATCGTGGCCGACGGCGTCGAGATCTCGACCGGCTACTCGCGCGAGACCGACGAGAAGGTCCATGCCGAGGAGTCCGCGCTCGACAAGCTCGACGTGGACGATCCTCGGCTGGCGCGGGCGACGATCTACAGCACCCTGGAACCGTGCTCCCAGCGCGCCACCGCGACCCGGCTGCCGTGTACCGACCGGATCCTGCGGGCCGGGATTCCGCGGGTCGTCATCGCCTGGCGGGAACCGACGACCTTCGTGACCAACTGCGTCGGGGTGGAGCAGTTGCGGCAGCACGGCGTCGAGGTGGTCGAGTTGGCGGAACTGGCCGAGGAGGCGATGTCGATGAATCGCCACCTGGATCTTTCCTGATCGGCGTGACGGCCTGCCGCGGACCGCGGTGACGAATTCGCTGAGCTGATCGTCGTCGAGGTGGCGTGCCGGGGTCGGCTGCTGTTACGGCGGACCGAGGACGTAGGTGGTGATCGATACCGTTCCGTTCTTCGCGATCGCCGATCCGGCCGTGGGCTGCTGGCTGACGACCCGGCCGACGCTGTTGGTATCGAAGGTGCCCTGGGTGGTCTGGCTGATCTGTGCCGATGTACCGGTCCAACCTGCCTGCCGCAGCTTGTCCACCGCCTGCGCCGTGGTCAGGCCGACCAGGCTCGGCATGACGATGTCACCGCTGGAGACCTGCACGGTGACCGTCGACCCTTTGTCCGCGCTTGCGCCGCCCGCCGGGTTGGTCGAGAGCACCTCGCCCTTGGGCTTCGAGGACGGCACCTCCTGGATATTGATCTTGAAACCGGCGCTGTCCACCAGATTCGGCTGTGCGACGCTGATGTCCTGACCGACCACATTCGGCACCCGGATCTGCTCCGGTCCGGAACCGAGAATCACCACGATGGCCCGGTCGACATCGACGCGCGAGCCCGCCGAGGGATCGGTGCCGATCACCTTGTCCGTCTCCTGCGCACTCGACGGCTTGCGCTGCACGTTCGGATCCATCCGCAAGCCACTGGCGTTCAACTGCTGCTCCGCCTGCTCCTGGGTCATGCCGTCGAGCCGAGGAATCTGCACCTGTGCCGGTCCGGAGGACACCTGCACGGTGATCGTGCTGCCCTTGTCGACCCGGGAGCCGCCGAGCGGCTGGGTGGAGATGACATTGCCGGTGGCGACCTTGTTATCCGGCTTCTGCTGGATGGCCACCGTGAAGCCGAGCTTCTGCAGCGAGTCCTGGGCCTGTTGCGCGGATCTGTTCGAAAGATCCGGTATGGCGACCTGATCCGGGCGCGCGCCCGGCCCGATCAATACCCAGAACAGGGCGAACGCGACGATGACCGCCGCGGCGGCGCCGAGGGCGATATAGAGATTGCGACGCGGACTCGCCGGTTCGGCGGGTTCCTGCTCGGCGGTGTCGTCATTGCGTTCGACGGTGCGGAAGCTGCGCGGCGCCGGTTCGTTCGAGCCGAGGATGGTGGTGCGGTCCTCGTCGGTCATCACCATCGGCGCGCTCGGCTTCTGGCCGCCGAGCACCCGGATCAAATCGGCACGCATCTCGGCGGCGGACTGGTACCGGTTGGCCGGATTCTTGCTCATCGCCTTGAGCACGACGGAATCCAGCTCGCGCGGCACTCCGTTGTGGACATGCGATGGCAGCCGCGGATCCTCCCGGACGTGCTGGTAGGCAACGGCGATCGGCGAGTCACCGGTGAAAGGTGGCTCGCCGGTAAGGATTTCGAACAGCACACAGCCGACGGAATAGACATCCGAGCGGGCGTCGACGGTCTCACCGCGTGCCTGCTCGGGCGAAAGATATTGCGCAGTACCGATAACGGCCGCGGTCTGGGTCATCGGGTTGGAGCTGTCGGCAATCGCCCGCGCGATGCCGAAGTCCATCACCTTCACCGCACCGGCCCGATTGATCATGATGTTCGCCGGCTTCATATCGCGGTGCACGATTCCGGCCTTATGGCTGAAATCCAGTGCGGCGCAGACGTCGGCGACGACCTCCATGGCCCGGCGCGGCGGTATCGGACCCTTACCGCGCACGATGTCACGCAGCGTGTCACCGTCGACGTACTCCATCACGATGTACGGCAGTGGGCCGCCGTCCACCTCCGCCTCACCGGTGTCGTAGACCGCGACGATGGCCGGGTGGTTCAGTGCGGCGGCGTTCTGCGCCTCGCGCTTGAAGCGCAG